>JAFGNN010000085.1 GCA_016926955.1 Spirochaetales bacterium
CAACGAGGGTGAATCCGGAAGACGGCGGCTCCGCGGGGGCTCGGTTGATCGACGAAGCCTTCGGGAGATCAACGAAGCCTTCGGGAGATCGACGAAGCCGCTTTGCGGCTTCGTCGCCGCGACCGCGACCGCGACCGCGACCGCGCGCGACCTGCAGATCCGCGTGGCGCCCGGCGCGGCGCATGAAAAGTAACGCGCCCGATATGCCGCCCCGTCGCGCGCGCCACGTCGTGCATGGAAAGCGGCGTGGGTGAGTAACGATGCGGCGTAGCCTTAGCCGACTCAGGTAGCGCGGGGGGTGGCGACGCGCGACGCACCCCCGAGCGCCAGTGAGGGGGTGCGTCGTGCGTCGACAGGACCCCCGCTGTCCGGTCCCGGGAATGGTTCGCGCCGCTTTCCATGCTTCGCGTGTGGCGTTACATGGAGGCCGGGTTGTCCGCGCGCGCGATGGGGTAGCCGGGGAACGCCGACCAGAGCGGCTCGTCCGCGGGCAGCGGCGCCTCCAGCTCGAGCGCCGCCGTCTTCCCGACGGGGGGGAGCGACAGCTTCCACGCGTGAAGCATCACGAGGCCGTTACGGCAGCTGCGGCGCGCTCCGTACTTGAGGTCGCCGCGGATCGGGGAAAGCCCGGCTGCCAGCTGGGCGCGGACCTGGTGGTGGCGCCCCGTCAGCAGTTCCACCTCGACGAGCGCGTAGTGCTCGGAGAGGGCGGCGCGCCTCCAGGCCAGTACGGCGATCTCCGGCGGCACCGCGCGCCCCGCGCGGGCGTCGCCTTCCCAAGCCGACGCGAGCTTCGGGTCGACCGTTTCAACGCGCGATACGTTGCGCCTGCCGTCATGGCGAAGACGGTGGACGAGGACGCAGGATTCGGACTCGGGAGCGCGTTCCACGACGGCGAGGTAGGTCTTGCGCACCCTGCGGAGCCGGAAAGCCTCCGAAAGGGCGGCGGCGGCCTGCGCCGATCGCGCGAAGGCCAAGGCTCCGGTTACGCGGCGGTCGAGCCGGTGCGGCGCCTCGAGGAAGGCGCAGCCAAACTTCTCCGCCACCAGCGACCTGACGGAGATGTCGCCGGTGGGGTCGGGCGCGGCGGGGAGGTTCGCGAGCTTGTCGACGACGACGAGGCGGGGATCGGAATGGAGGACGAGGTAGGGTTCCACGGAGTCCGATTGTAGCGCGGACGACGGACTCGCGGCGAGGGGCGCCGAAGCCCGCGGCTCAGGCTCGCCTCGGCGGCGCGCTGGCGTCCGACAGGTCGCGCGCCTATACTGTCCTTGAGAGCACGTGTCCACGGGGGACCCGCATGGGTGAACGGTTGCGCGCGGATGGCCTGAGAGGGAGGAGCGCCCTGTTGCTCGCCGTCCTCGCCGCGAGCGCCGCGATAGCATGGGCGGCGGTGTTGATGGGCGCCTTCAGCGAGCGCCGCGAGCTGGTCGCCCGCGCGGGTTCGGAGGTCGAGCGCCTGGCTCAGATCGCGGCAGAACAGACGGCGGGCATCATAAACGAGGTGAAAGTCTACCTCCTGATCCTCGACACCTGGCTTTCCGACCATCCGGACGCCGACCCCCGTGTCGACGCGCGTTTCGTCCGCTTGGTGGACCAGCTCAGGTCGAACGCGCGCTTCCGCATCGACATACGGCTCGTTTCGGGGGACGACGGGCTCTACTACGTGCCCTCGGCCGACCTGTCCGTACCCCTCGCGGCCGTCGGCGACCGCGAGTATGTCCTGGCGCAGAAGCGGCCGGAGACCCGGGGCCTGTACGTCGCGGGACCGGTCCTGAGCCGCGTCACGGGCCTCTGGGGCATACCGGTATCGTACCCGCTTTCGACGCGGAACGCAGGGATGGCGCTCATCTTCGCCGCCATCGAGTTGCCGCCCCTCCACGAACTCTACGAGACGATCCGGCCCCGCCCCGACGGCTCGATCTCGCTGATGCGTTCTGACGGCATCCTCATGACCCGGCTGCCGTTCCGGGAAGAGGACATGGGAAGGGACCTGTCCTCGGATCCAGCCTGGGCAGGCAGACGGGGGCGCGCCGGACTGGCGGTCTCGCCCCTGGACGGAAGGCGACGCATCATCAGCTTCCACGCTATACCCGACTCCCGGCTCGAGATCGGGGTGGCCGCCGGCGTGGAGGAGGTGCTGGCGCCTTGGGAAGCCTCGCTGCGCTCGCGGATAGCGGCCCTGGCCGGCGCCACCGCGATCCTGCTCATGCTCGGCTTGAGGCTGCTCCGCGAATGGAGGAAGGTGGCCGAGTCGAACCGCGACATCGGGGAGCTTAACGCGGAGCTCGAGCGGAGCATCGCCCTCGCGAAGGCGATGCTCGGCGAAAAGGACCTGATCATTCGGGAGACCAACCACCGCGTTAAGAACCATCTGGCGCAGATAGTATCGTTGGTGGACCTCTCCAGAAGCGCCGATCCGTCGACCGCGCTCGGCGCCATCAAGAGCCGGATACTCGGCTATGCGCTCCTCTACGAAAAGCTATCGTACCGCGAAGGCGACGCCGACGAGCTGGACCTCGCCGTCTACCTCCGCGAGCTGGTGGGAACCGTGGTGAACGTGACCCCGTCGGCGATCCCTGTGGATTTCCGCTTCGAGGCAGCGCCGACGGTCGTGTCGCTCAGGAAGTGCACGTCCTTCGGCCTCGTGGTCGCGGAGCTCGTCACCAACTCGATCAAGCACGCCGGCGCCGGTCGGACCTCGCTCGCGCTGGGCGTCTCGGTAGCTCCCGCGGGCGAGGGGCGCGCCTCGCTCACATACACCGACGACGGTCCGGGTTTCGACTGGACCGGGACGATGAAGGACACCGGAGGGAAGGGTATCGGCATGATACTCATCGATACCATGCTAGCCCAGTACGGGGGAAACATCGAGTACTCGGGAGAGGACGGTTCGCGCTTCACCATCCTGATGTGACGTCGCGAGGGGGGGCGCGGGCCGCCTTTTCCCGGGTCCTTGAAGCCGCAGCCTTCCCCATCCTATAGTTTGAACGCGGTTCCTCGCGGCACCGCGCGCCGATTCCGGCGCCACGATTCCCCCATCCGGGAAGCGCGCGCCGCGGGACGCCAAACTACCGGGCGCGAAGCCGCACAGTCCGGCACCGCGTCCGCCGACTATCTGGAGCACCGATGAGCATCCATATCGAAGCCGCCCCGGGCGCGATCGCCGAGGGCATCCTGCTGCCCGGCGACCCCTTGAGGGCAGAATTCATCGCCGAGAACCTGCTCGAAGGCGCCGAGCGTTTCAACCGCGTCCGCGGCATGTACGGCTACACGGGTTCATGGAAAGGCCGGCGGGTGTCGGTCATGGGCACGGGCATGGGCCAGCCCTCGCTTTCCATCTACGTGAACGAGCTTCTGCGCGAATACGGCGTGAAGCGGCTCGTCCGGGTCGGCACCTGCGGGTCGTTCCGCGAGGAGCTGCCCGTGCGCGGCATCGTGCTGGCCATGAGCGCCTGTACGGACTCGGGAGCCAATCGGCAGCGTTTCCGCGGCATGGATTACGCCCCGACCGCCAGCTGGTCCCTGCTCTCGAAGGCGGCCGCCGCGGCTACCGCGCGGGGGGAACGCTTCCTGGTCGGGCCCGTGCTCTCCTCGGATCAGTTCTACAACGAGGACGCCGAGGCCTGGAAGCTCTGGGCCCGTTTCGGCGTCCTCGCCGTAGAGATGGAGAGCGCGGAGCTCTACACGCTGGCCGCCAAATACGGCGCCGAAGCCCTGGCCATCCTGACCGCCAGCGACAGCCTGGTCTCAGGCGAGCTCACCTCGGCCGCCGAACGGCAAACCGGCTTCAGGAAAATGGCGGAGCTGGCGCTCGACGCGGTTACCGCAGACTAGCGTCCCGTCGGGAGTACCCCGCGGGAAAAGATCGAGGCCGTCCTGAGCTCCGCGCGGAGCTCAAGACGGCCTTTCTTCATCCCTTCGACGGTCCGGCTCAGGACTGGCCGCCGAGTTCGAGGATCAGCTCGACTTCGCCGCGGCTCAACTTGGTGGTGCGGGCGATCTCCTCGACCTTCCAGCCCTGGTGCGCAAGTTTCCGTACGGTCTCCTGGACCGATACGGGCGGCGCTCCGCGATCCTTGCGGGCTCCCGCGTCTTCCTTGAGGAGGCTTTGGAGGAGCTTGAGCTGCTCGCTGGCCTGTTTGTTGATCTCTTCGAGGCGGGTCTCGGTGCGGGCGAGCCATTCGCGGGCTTTCCCGAGTTTCTCCATGCGCGCCTCGGCGTCCTTCATGGCGGCGTCCACTTCGTCGAGCCGGCCGATCGCGGCTTCCGCCTTGTCCTTCGAGGCGGCGAGCACCCCGATGGAGCGCTCGAGCGTTTCGATGCGGCCGGGCAGCTCGCGGAGCGAGGACTCGAGGCCGGCCACGACCTCCTCGAGCTCGCGCGCTGCCTGGAAGTTTTTGTCGACGGTGTCCGCGGTAGCGTCGAGCACGACCTGCTTCTTCTCCACCCGCTCGTACTTCTCGTGCGCTTCCTCCGCGGCCTCCGAAAGCTTCCGCATCTCAGCCTGGATGCGCGTCAGCTCGTCGTCCGTGCCGACGATCTGGGCCAGCTTCTGGTCGACGGACTGCGAGACGCTTACCAGGCGGCGGAAATCCTCCTCCATCGACTCGATGCGGCGCTGCTCGGCGAGGAAGCGGCCGAGCTTCTGGTTGAGCTCGTCCTCGAGACGCTTGATCCGTCCGAGCTGGCTGTCGAGCTCGACGAGCTCCGGCCTGCGCGACTCCAGGCGGGCGAGGTCCGCCTTGAAGCCCTCGATGGCCTGGGAGAGCGCGCCACGGAGCTCGTCGGTGCGTTCGAAAAGGCCCGTCTGCGAGACGAAGGACTTGACCTGCCTGTCGATATCGGCAAGGGACGACTCGCGCGCCTTGACCTCCTCGGCCAGGCGGGCGCGGAGCGCCTTCTCCTCGGCGTTGAACTCGTCGAGGGTCTTGCGCGACTCCTCGCGGAAGACCCGTACCGCGCGGCCGATCTCCTCCTCGATCTCGAGTGCCTTCTTGCGCGCCTCGTCTGCGGCGAGCGCGGACTTGCGTTCGAAGTCGTCGAGGGCCTTGGACGCTCGGCGCCCCAGCTCGGCTTCCATCGAATCGAGCTGCTCCTCCAGGGAGGCGAGCCGGCGGGCCGTATCGTCCCTGCGGGCTTCCGCCATCGTGCGCGCTTCCTCGTCGGCGGACAGCATCGCCTCGAGCCGCGTCTCCGCCTCGCGCTCCGCGCCGCGCAGGCGCTCCGCGGCCTCGATCTTCCATCGTTCGAGTTCGGCGGCCGCGAAGGACGACGCGGACTCGCGCGCTTCGGCGAAATCCGCCTCCACCGAGGCGCGGAACTCGGCGGTGCCGCGCTCCACCGCCCCGATGCGTCCGGCCACCGATTCCTCGAAGGCCCGGGTGCGCTCGTCCACCGCGCCGACCAGCTCCGCCACGCGGTTCTGGAGCGCGGTGACCCGCTCGCGGGCTTCGTCCGCCGATCTCGCCTCCGCCTCGACGCGCTCGCGTTCCGCGTCCGAGACCGCGGCCTCGAGCCGGGTCTCCACCTCCGCGCGCCACTCAAGGAGCCTGCGGTCGATCTCGGTCGTTCGCTTGCGGAGATCCTCGAAGAACTCGTCCTCGAAGACCTTGAGCTTCTCCGAGACGTTGGCATAGGCCTGCCCCTTGAGGGTGGCCAGGTCCTTCTCCAGGCCAGCCATGAGGCCGCGCAGCTCGGTCTCTCGCGCGGCAAGCCCTGCCTCGAGCTCCAGACGCCGGTCGTCCAGGACGCCGGCTGTCCGTTCGATATCCGCGGCGACGCGCTCGCGTGTCTTCTCGAGGGCTTCGCGGAGGGAAGCCTCCATGCGGCCGACGTCCGCGCCGGCCTCCTCGATGCGCTCGAAGCGGTAATCCAGGGTCTTGTCGAGCTCGACGAAGCGCTTCTCGGCCTCGATCGCGACGCGGCGCTCGGCCTCGATGGTCGCGTTGCGGAGGGCCTGGTCGAGCCTCGCGAACTCGGCCCCGCGCTCTTCGAGCGTGCGCGCGGCCTCGGCGGAGGCCTCCTCGGCCGCAGCGCGCAGGGCCGCGGCCAGGTTTTGGCCTTCCCTCCGCCTCTCCTCGATCCGTTCCGCGATCTCCCCCTCGACGCGCTCGGCGTCGAGCCGGAGCTTTTCAGCGAGCTCGGCGAACCCGTTCCGGCGCACTTCGAAGTCGCCCGCGATCGCGGCGGCGTTGCGCTCGGCTTCGGTCTTGAGCGAGAGGGCGAGCGCCGCAAGTTCCGCACGGCGGGCCTCGAGCTCGGCCGCCGCGTCGACGGCCACGCGCGAGGCCTCCGCCAAAAGGGTTTCGCCGGTGCGGGCGACGTTCTTCTTCACGTCCTCCAGCTCCGCCGCGACGGAGCGTGCGGTCGAGTCGGCGCCGGAACGCAGCGAGGCGGACAGAGCTTCGAATTCCTTCTTTTTGGCGTCGAGCGCAGCCGCGGCGGCGACGGCCAGCGCCGCGCCGCGCTCCTCGAGGGCCTTTGCCTCGGATTCGAGTTCCCTGCGGCCTTCCGCGAGGGTTTCCTTGAGCGAGGTCTTGAGCTCGGCCTGGCGCCGGGCGTAGTCCTCCTGGACCGACTTGATGGATTCGCGCGTCTTGGCCTGGAAGGCATCCGCGAACTCGGCGGCCTTGGCGTCGATGCGCTCGAGCCTTGCGCCGACGCTTTCCTCGGAGGCGGCAAGGCGTGAATCCAGGTTTCCCAGCCGCTCGTCGAGGCCCTCGGCCCCGGCCCCGATGCGGGCTTCGAGCCTGGCCGCGGTCTCGTCCACGCGCTGCGCGAGCCTGGCCGCCTCCGCCTCGACTTCCCGCATGCCTTCCGCGAGCATGCCCTCAGACTCTACCTTCCAGTCGGCCTTGAAGGCCTTGAGGAGGCCCTGGGTTTCGGCGACTTTCTCCCGGGCCTGGTCGCGGAGTGTCGCGAATTTCGTCTCGATCGCGTCCGACAGCAGCTTCGAGCGATCGGCGATCTGTCCTTCGAGCTTCCGGAACGACTGGTCCTCGAGCTTCTCGGCCTCCGCGCGCGCCTTGCGGAACGCCTCGCCGAGCATGGCCTCGAGTTCGGAAACGCGGGCCTTGGCGGCGTTGGCTGCTTCCGTATAGCGCGCGGCGACCTTGTCGGCCTGGGACTCGGCGTCCGCGCGCAGCCGTTCGACCTCGGCTCCCGCCAGCTCGAGCTCCGAACGGACCGCGGAGAGCATCTCGTGGCGCGCCGCGTCGAGCGCGGCCGCGTTCTCGTCGGCGAAGCCTTCCTTCAGCGCGGGAAGCGACTTCTCGACGGCTTCGAGCGACTTGCGGGCTTCCTCCACGCGACGCACCGCGCGGTCGGTGAACTCGCCCTCCTCGTGGAGGCGTCTCAGGTTCTCGTCGACGCGCGCGCTCATCTCCATCAGCGAGGAGAGCGACTTGTCGTATGCCTCGAGGCGTTCGGCTATCTCGTCCAGCCGGGCGCTCCGCACGTCGAGGGCTTCCTCGCTCGCCTGCACGCGCTTCAGGGCCTCGCGGGCCGCCTGGTGGCGGACGTCGAGCTCGACGCCGTAGGACTTGAGGTCCTCGGCGCGCGCGTCTACGTAGCCGGCCAGTTCGTCACGGATGCGGTCCGCGAATTTCTTGACCTTCTCGAGCGAGCGGTTCTCGCGGTCGAGATAGCGGTAGGCCGCGAGGACGACGATGACGATGCCGAGGGTGATCAGGTTGCCCGCGTCGAATGGCATGGAGCGCTCCCGGTTTTTTCAAGGGCCGCGCGAGAGGCCGCCGCCCGTTGCGGGGATTATATAGCATGAAAGCCCCCGCTGGAAGCGCGAGAGCCTCCGCGAAGGGACCTGTAGCCCAGGAAGAAACCACGGAGACACGGAGGACGGGAGGGAAGAGTGAGTGGCCGGAAAAGGCACGGGGAGGAAAAGCGGAAGCGGATCCCATTTCCTCCCCTGTGTCACTCCCTCTTCCCTCTGTGTCTCCGTGGTTTGGGTATTCTCTACTGCGCGAGTTCCTTCGAGCGCTTGGCGGCGGCGTCGACGGCGTCCATGACGATGCTGCGGAAGGCGTGGCGCTCGAGCGTGTGGATGCCCGCCATGGTGGTGCCCGCCGGGCTCGCGACGACGTCCTTGAGCTCGCCCGGGTGCTTGTCGGAGTCCAGGATGATGCGGGCGGCCCCGAGCACGGTCTGGGCGGCGAACTCGTAGGCCAGCTCGCGCGCCATGCCGTTCAGCACCGCCCCGTCCGCGAGGCTCTCGATGAACAGGAAGGCGAAGGCGGGGCCGGAGCCCGAAAGCGCCGTCACCACGTCGAACAGGCGCTCCTCGACGGCCCGCGCCCGGCCCGCCTTGGCGAAGAGGGCGACGACCTCGTCGACCGTCGCCTTCGGCACGGAAGGGTCGGCCGCGACGGCGGTCATGCCGAGGCCGACCGACATGGGCAGGTTCGGCATGATGCGCACGACGGGCGGCGGCACGGTGAAGTGGCGCTTGATGGCCTCGATCCGCACGCCGGCCGCCATGGAGACGAGTACGGACCCGGAGCCGACGTGGAGGGCCGCCTCCGAGAGCACCTCGGCGACTGCGTGCGGCTTGACCGCGAGCAGGAGCCAATCCGAGCGCTCGGCCAGCTCCGCGATCGAGGGCGCCACCTCGACGCTGAATTCCGCCGCGAGCCTGTCCGCCCGCTCGCGCGTGCGGTTCCACAGCGCGATGTTGCCGTAGCCGATGGCGGGGCCGAGCGCCTTGAGCATGACCTCGACGATGCGTCCCGCGCCTATGAATCCAATGCGTCGTTCCATGGTGTTCCTTTCCGTAGAGGCGCAGTATGCACGAAACGGCGGCGCGTTTCCACGGGCGGCGGATATCAGCGGGGAAAAAAAGGGCGGGGGAAAGGACGCTTCCGTCCTTCCCCCCGCCGCGCCTCGCGAGCCGCGGAAGGTCCGCCTACGCGGCGAGCTTCCTGGGCGCCGGCATGAAGCGCTGGATCAGGTAGGCTCCGACGATGACAAGGGCGCCGATGCCGTCGGTAAGCGTTCCCGGCAGGACCATGAGGACCCCGCCCGCGAGCCAGATCGGCCGTTCCCACAGGTGCATCTCGCGACGGATGAAGCCCATGACGCCGCCGGAAACCGCGACGATGCCGATGGTGCTGGTCAGGACGATCATGACGACGCCGAACGCGTCCACGTTGAAGAGCAGCATCTGGGGGTTGTAAACGAAGATGTAGGGAACCAGGAAGGCGGCGATGGCCAGCTTGGTGGCGTTGACGCCGGTCCTGAGCGGGTTGCCCTTGGCTATGCCCGCTCCGGCGAAGGCCGCGAGCGCCACGGGCGGCGTCACGTCGGCTATGATGCCGAAGTAGAACGCGAACATGTGCGCCGGCAGGACGATCATCGGCGCGTAGGGACCGAGCTCGGGATAGACCTGGCGCAGGATGATGATGATGGCCGGCGCGGCGATGGTCGAGGTGATGACGTAGTTCGCGGTCGTCGGCACGCCCATGCCGAGGATGATAGAGGTGACCATGGTGAACACCAGGGTCAGGAAGAGCTTGCCGTTGGCCAGGGCCACCAGGCTCGAGCCGAGCTTGAGGCCGAGCCCCGTCTGCGTCACGACGCCGATGATGACGCCGGCGCAGGCCGTGGCGGCCAGTACGCCGAGCACGCCGCGTCCGCCGGCTTCAAGCCCTTTCACGATATCGACGGGCTTGAACTCGACGGGGCGCTTCAGGATCAGGTTGACTCCCGAGGCGAGGAGAGCCGTCACGATGGACAGCACGATGGCCACCAGGGCCGCCCGCATCGGGGTGTAGCCGGTGACGAGCAGCCAGACTATGGCCCCGAGCGGGATGACGAGGTAGGCCTTCTGCCACAGGTCCTTGAGCTTCGGCAGCTCTTCCTTGGTCATGCCGCGCAAGCCCAGGCGCTTGGCCTCGAGGTGCACTCCGGCCCAGACCCCGAAGTAGTAGAGCAGGGCGGGAATGACGGCCGCGCCGATGATGCGCGCGTAGGGAATCTCGGTGAACTCCGCCATGAGGAAGGCCGCCGCGCCCATGATCGGCGGCATCAGCTGGCCGCCCGTGCTGGCGGTGGCCTCGACGGCGCCGGCGAACTCCGGCTTGTAGCCGAGCTTCTTCATCATGGGAATGGTGAAGCTGCCCGTGCCGACCACGTTGGCGACCGAGGAGCCCGAGACCATGCCCATAAGGCCGCTCGAGAGCACCGCAACCTTGGCCGGTCCGCCCATGGAGCGTCCGGCGAGGGCGTTCGAGAGGTCGATGAAATACTGTCCGAGTCCCGTCTTTTCGAGGTAGGCCCCGAACAGGATGAACAGGAAGATGAAGGTGCTCGACACGCCGAGCGGGATGCCGAAGATGCCCTCGGTGGTGAAGAAGAGGTGGCCGACCAGAGTCTCGAAGTCGGCGCCGCGGTGCCCGAGCCGACCCGGAATCCAGGGGCCCAGGAAGGCGTAGAGTATGAAGACCCCCGCTATGGCGACGATGGGAATGCCCACCACGCGGCGCGCGGCCTCCAGGACCAGCAGGATGCCGACCACACCCACGACGATATCGAGCGGCGTCGGCATACCGGCGCGCTTTACCAGCTCGGAATAGGTCCCGATGATGTACATCGGCGTCAGGGCGCCAAGGCCCGAGAGGACCCAGTCCAGCGGGTGGATGCTCGATCGCGACCACTTCTTGCTGGCCGGGTAGAGCAGGAAGATCAGCGCAAGGCCGAAGGACAGGTGGATCGAGCGCTGTATCATGGCGTCGAAAACACCGAAGACGGCCGTGTAGACCTGGAATGACGAGAAGACGATCGCGATGGCCGCGATCAGCTTGCCGAGGAAGCCGCCGAGGATCCTGAAGTCGGATTCCTTGTCGAATTTCCTGAGGATGTCCTGGCCGTCGACGCGTTCCGCCGCGCCGGCCGAGCCCTTGCCTGTCAGATCGCTCATTGCTCACCTCGGAAGGAAGCGCGTCCGTCGTCGGAGGGAAGCCGGTCCTTGCCGACCGCAGCGACGAGCGTGACGAGTTCCCCCGTATCGAAGATGTCGGCGAAGGCGGTGAAGCCCTCGGCCGTCTGTATGCCGTGGCCGGCCACGGGCGAGACCCTGACGGGAAGCTCGCGGAAGGATCGCGTGATCGTGAGGACGAAGCGTCCGTCCTCGAGTGCAAAGCTGCCTTCGGATTCCGAAGGCATTCCGGAACTCATCTGGTCGTAGCGGAGGCGTTCGAGGCGGAGTACCCCGTTCGGCTCCACGGCGAACTCCTCGTCCACCCGGCCCAGGTTGATGGAGTGGACGTAGACGTGCGCGAAGCGCCCGTCCGGCAGGAACAGCCGGGTCCGGATCTTCCCGTCGCCGTCGACCAGGTCGAGCCAGGTCCCCGATCCGGCGACGGCCGTTTCGACGGGCCGCGCGCCGCATGAAATGGCGCCCAGCGCGAAGGACAGGACGACGAGGGCGAGGACGACGGGCGCCCGGGCCCGCGGCGCGTTCGCGTCGGATTTCATGATTTCTGCCCGGATGGCGGACGGGCCCCGGAGCGCGCCCCGGGGCCCGTCGCCGATGCCGGAAACGGGCGCTTACTTTACCGATCCGAAGTACTTGTCGACACCGGGATGCAGCGGAAGCGACATGCCGTCGCGCGCGTTGGCGACGGTGATGTTGGCGCCCTGCTTGTGGGCGGCGGAGAGCCTATCGCCGGCCGCGAAGAGGGTGCTGGCCATCTTCTCGGCGACGCCCTTGTCGAGCTTCGAACTGACGGCGAGCATGGCCTTGACCGCGATGGTCCGCACGTCGCCGTCGACGCCCTTGTAGGTGCCGCCGGGAATGGTCTGCCGGGTGTAGAAGGGGTAGGTCGCGAGCAGCTTGTCCACGACGGCGGGCTCGATGGTTACGACCACGATGTCCTTGCTGGCCGCGATGTCCTGCACGGCGCTGGTCGGGTAGCCGGCGGTCAGGAAGGCCGCGTCGATGTTGTTGTCCTTGAGGCCGTTGGCAGCCTCGGCGAAGGACAGGTACTGGACGTTGATGTCGGCGTAGGTGATGCCGGCCGCTTCCATGATCTGGCGGGCGTTGGCTTCGACGCCGGAACCGGCGGCGCCGACCGCGACACGCTTGCCCTTGAGGTCCGCGACGGACGCGATGCCGGAATCCTTGAGAGCCACCAGCTGGCAGGTCTCCTGGTAGAGGGTGGCGAAGCCCATGAGCTCGGGATAGGGCGCGTCGGCGAACATTTCCTGACCGTTGACCGCGTAATACGCGATGTCGTTCTGGACGAAGATGACGTCGACCTTGTCCTCGCGGAGCAGGTTGACGTTGGCGACCGAGGCGCCGGTGGTGGTGGCGCTGGCGTTCATGCCGGGGATGTCCTTCTGCCAGATCTCGGCCATGGCACCGCCGAGCGGGAAGTAGGTGCCGGCGGCGCCACCGGTGGCAATCGTCACGAAGGTCTGCTTGGGGGCGCAGGCCGTCAGGGCCAGCGCGACAAGGGCGAGGGCCAGGGCGAGGGTAGCGTAGCGTTTCATCAGTGCCTCCTTAGGCTATGCCCTTCGCCCCGGGCGGGGCGAAAGGCAAGGCTGATGGTACTACGACCCTCCCGCGGGCGCAAGATTATTATCGATAGAGTCGCCCCGAATCCGCCCCCGAGCCGCTTCGGCGGACCGATTCCCGTGATGATCCGGTGCGAGGACATCACGCTGGCTGGATGGATGCCGAGTCGCTGGGAGGGCGGGGTCCAGGGGCCGCGAGTACTCTCGCGAGAGCCCCTGGTCGTGCTTTGGGCGCCACGGCGCGGACGCCGTGGCGGCGACGAAGGGCCTCGGTCGATGGGGCCCTTCGTCGACTTCCCGGCTTAATCGCCGATTTTTATGCGCTGCCAGATCTCGTTGTACGCCTCGAGGCCTTCGCCGAGGTCGTCCTTGAGCTCGCAATCCGCCAGCGCTTCCGCCGTGTAGTACGGCGTCTTGGTCTGGAGGGCGCGCGCCGGGACGTTCGCGGTGGCGGGGAAGCCGAAGGAGTCGCAGAACTCCGCGTAGATCTCGGGCCGGTGGATGAAGTCGATGAACTTGTGCGCGAGGTCGACGTTCTTCGAATCCTTGAGGATGACCATGGAGTCGATGTACATCGGGCCGCCCTCCTCCGGGATGAAGAAACCGACCTGGTCCCGGTCGGATTCGGCCACCTCGGCGTACACCGACTCGGCGTAGCCCTGCACCACCCAGAACTCGCCCGCGGCGAAGCCCTTGGCGAAGGCTTCGGCGTCGAAGCGGACCAGGTTGGGCTTCCACTCCTCCTGGATGAGCTTCTCGGCGGCGGCGAGCTCGGCCGGGTCGAGGGTGTTGACCGAGTAGCCGAGGAACTTGAGCGCGTCGCCCATGACCTCGCGCATGTCGTCAAGCATGGTCATCTTGCCGGCCAGGTCCTCGCGGCCGAAAATGCTCCAGCTCTCCTCGTACTCGCTTACCTTGTCCTTGCGGACCGCGACGCCGGCCGCGCCCATGTAGTAGGGCACCGACCAGGCCATGTCGGGGTCGTAGAGGGCCTTGCCGAGCACGACCGGGTCGACGTTCCCCAGGTTGGAGAGCTTCGACCTGTCGATCGGCAGCAGCATGCCTTCCTTCATCATGATGGAGACGTAGTCGCCCGAGGGGAAGGTGATGTCGTAGCCCGACCCGCCGGCCTTGAGCTTGGCGAACATCGACTCGTTGGAGTCGAAGAAGTCGTACACCACGTCGACGCCGTACTCCTTCTCGAATTTCTCGATGACGGAATCCGGCGTGTAGTAGGTCCAGTTGTAGATGTAGAGCTTGGCCGCGCCCTGCGCTTCCGAGCTCCCCGATCCGCCGCACGAGGCGGCGAGGGCGACGATCGCGGCGATCGCCGCGACACGGAGGAAGTGCTTCATGCTGCTTCCCTCCCGATGGTGATGCCTGCCCGCGGACGCGAAGGCCCGCAGTGTCCGGTCTCTTGGCGCGTCCGGCTGCGCTTTCCCCGCTTCCGGACGGCGACGCCCGGAAGCGGGGAAATCCGATCACTTGGCCGCGATGTACTTCAGGTAGTTCCGGAGCGGGAGGATGAGGGCCACCGTCCCCGCCACCATGACCACCGAAAGCGCGTTGATGACGGGCGACACGCCGAAGCGGATCGCCGAGTAGACGAAGAGCGGCAGTGTCGTCGCGCCGGGGCCCGTCACGAAGAAGGTGATGACGAAGTCCTCGAGCGAGAGCGTGACCGCGGTCAGGAAGCCCGAGGCGATGCCCGGCATCGACATGGGCACGATGACCTTCATGAGGGTCTGGAATTCGCTGGCCCCCAGGTCGCGGGCGGCCTCGATGACCGAGTAGTCGAACTCGTCGAGCCGCGCGCTGACCATGAGGAAGACGAAGGGCAGGTTGAAGGTGGCGTGCGCGATGTAGATCGACACGAGGCCGAGCTTGAGGCCCACCCCGGCGAAGAACACGAGCAGCGAGATGCCGATGACGATCTCCGGCAGGATCATCGGCAGGAAGTTGAGCGTGCGCACGTAGCCGCGGAAGGGGAACTTGTACCAGGTGACGCCGATGGCCGCGAGCGTGCCGAGCACCGTCGCAGTCAGCGCGCTCGCGAAGGCGATGAGCGCGGAGTTGCCGAAGGCGCGCCAGAGCTCGCCGGACTCGGTGAAGAGCTTGACGTACCAGATGAAGGAGAAGCCCGACCACTCGCCGCCCTTCTCCTTGTCGAAGCTGGCGACGAGCAGCACCACGAGCGGCATGAAGAAGAAGACTATCGTCGCCCAGTAGGCGAAGCCGGAAAAGGACGAAGCAGCGCGCGCCTTGGCGTGCCTCTGGCGCGACTCGAGGCCGCTCCGGCCGGTTTTGGCCCGGAGCGGGGCGCCGTTCCGGCGTTCCGCGAGAAGGGTTTCGTCGCTCATCGCCCGCCTCCCGCCGCGACGGCCGCTTCGGCGGCGAGGGCGGCGGCCTGTTCCTTCGAGACTCCGGGTCGCTTCTGGCGTGCCAGGAAGAGCAGCACGCCGATGGTGGACACGAAGGTCACCACCATCGAGATGGACGAGGCGAAGGGCCAGTCGCGGACCTTCATCACCTGGTCGGCGATGACGTTGCCGAGCATGTAGCCGTCCTTGCCGCCGACGAGCAGGGGCACTGCGTAGGCGCCGAAGATCGGGATGAAGGTGAAGAGCACCGCGGTGACGAGCCCCGAGCGGACGTTCGGCAGCATGACCTTGACGATGGACTCGAGCTTGCCGGCACCGAGGTCGCGGGCGGCGTCGAGCAGGATGAAGTCGAACTTGTCCATGGTCGAGAAGAGCGGCAGCACCGCGTAGGGCAGGTACATGTAGACGAGGACGAGGATGACCGCGCCCTGGTTGTACATGAGGTGGATCGGATCGGAGATCAGCCCGACGGAGCGGAGGAAGCCGTTGATGGTCCCCTCGTTGCCGAGGATGGCGATCCACGCGTAGATGCGGATCAGGAAGTTGGTCCAGAACGGCACGATGACCAGGAAGAGCTTCAGGGTCTGGTTCTTCGAGCGCGCCATGTTGTAGCCGACCGGCAGGGCTATCAGGATGGTGAGCGCCGTCGCCGCCAGCGCCACGAGCAGGGTGCGGAAGGCCACCTTGACGATGCCCGCGTTCGCGAGCAGCGCGTAGGCGCGCAGCGAGAACTCGTTCTCCACGCCGCCGTAAAGCCCCTTCTTCATGAAGCTGTACGCCACGATGATGAGGAGCGGGGCCAGGAAGAAGAAGGTCAGCCAGAGCGCGTTGGGCAGGGCGTAGAGGGCGCCGCCCTTGGTCGGTCGCGCCGTCATGGACGCGCCACCTCGACCAGCGTGCCGTCCTCGGCGCTCCAGGAAAGGAAGACTTCCTGCCTCCACTTGATCTCGGGACCCTTGTCGGAATAGTCCGCGTGCTGCTTGAAGACCTTGAAGGTGACTCCCTTCTCGGTGCGGACGTAGAACTTGGTCTGGAAGCCGGAATAGATCGGCTCGTCGACGGCGCCCTTGACGACATTGAGGTCCTTGCGGGCGGCGGCCGGCTTCTGCGCGGCGATGCGGATCTTCTCGGGCCGGACGGCGAAGCTGACGCTCGAGCCCGCGGGCACCGGGTCGTCGGTGGTGACGAGCACCTCGCCGACCTCGGGTATGGCCACCGTGGCGAGCAGGCCCTCGGAGCGGACGACCGCGCCGCGGAAGAGGTTGGTCTCGCCGATGAAGCGCGCGACGAAGTCGGTGGCCGGGTCCTCGTAGATCTCGTGGGGAGGGCCGACCTGCAGCACCTTGCCCTGGTTCATCACCGCGATGCGGTCGGAGACCGAGAGGGCCTCGCCCTGGTCGTGCGTGACGTAGATGAAGGTGATGCCGACCTTGTCGTGGATGGAGTCGAGCTCGACGAGCATGTGCTGGCGGAGCTTGGCGTCGAGGGCCGAGAGCGGCTCGTCGAGGAGGAGGACGGACGGCTCGTTGATGAGGGCGCGCGCGATGGCGACGCGCTGCTTCTGTCCGCCCGAGAGCTGGGCAGGCATCTTGTCGGCGTGCGCCTCGAGCTGGACGAGGGCCAGGTAGTCCTTGACCCGCGAGGAGAGCACCTTCGGCGGCACCTTGCGGAGGCGCAGGGGGAAGGCGACGTTCTCGAAGATGGAAAGGTGGGGGAAGAGGGCGTACGACTGGAAGACCGTGTTGGTGCGGCGCTTGTCGGCGGAGAGTCCCACCACGTCGACGCCGTCGATCGCCACCGTCCCCTCGTCGGGAACTTCGAAGCCGCCGAGGATCCGCAGCAGGGTCGTCTTGCCGCAGCCCGAGGGCCCGAGGAGCGAGAAAAACTCGCCCTTCCTGATGTCCAGGCTCACGTCGTCCAGGGCCGCGAAGCTCCCGAACGACTTGCCCACTCGCGAGATGGTGACGTCGCTTCCGTTCATGTAGGTGTAGAGGCCTCCCGGCGCTTTCCGCGCTTCGTGACGATGCTGTAGCCTGCGCGCACAATGGGAATTCTCGCGTCTTTTGTCAATGAGTCGGGCGCATCAATATGCGTTTCCGGTGGATGGAATTGCGCCCGGACGGCCCGTACGCCAGCTCCGCGGGCGGGGGCGGGGGCGAGCTGGGTGCACCGGCGCGTTCAGGGGCACCAGAAGGCGACGGCGCGGGGCGAGGCGAGCACTCGCGCGGCCGGCAGGGCCCCGGCGGCCCCGTCCCCCGATGCGACGCGCTTCAGGAGGGCGAGCTTGTCAGCGCCGCGGACGAGGAGGCGTATCCGCTCCGACGCGAGGATGGCGGGCAGGCTGAGCGTGACGCGCCAGCGCGGCTCGGCGGGGGCCGTGGCGGGGCAGGCGGAGCGGTCCGCGACGGAGAGCCCCGCGTCTCCGGGGAAGAGCCCCGCTACGTGGCCGTCCGGGCCCATGCCGAGCCAGCAGAGGTCGAAGCGCGGCAACCCCGCGGCGTCGCGGGGCAGCTCGGCTTCGAGGGTGGCGGCGAAGGCCGCCGCCACGGCCGCGCCGTCGAAGCCCTCGGGCCAGGGGCGGAATTCGGGCGCGGGATTCCACGCGGCGTCCGCGAAGGCGCGCGCGATCATGGCGCCGTTCCGGTCGGGGGAATCCGGGGCCACGAGGCGCTCGTCGCCGGGGCGGAGGCGGACGGGGCGGCGTACGGGCAAAGCCGCGAGCGCGCGGTAAACGGGTTCCGGCGTCGAGCCGCCGGAAAGGGCCGCCTCGAGCGGGCGCCTGGCGGGGATGGCGGCGCAGGCATCGAGGAAGTCCGCGGTGACGGCCTCGATCCAGGCGCGCTCGCCGGAAAGGCGGACCAGGGTCAAGGCCGACCCTCCGGGCCGGGCCCCACCGGGCCGCGCGCGTCGCCGGCGCGGCCGTTCCGGGCCGCTGGTTGCGGGGGCGGCGCCGCCGGCGCGGCCAGCGCCGCGAGCGGAGGGCCCTCGCTGCCCGCCGCGTACTCCACGAGCTCGCCGGGCGGGCCCGAGTCCCAGGCCGCCCGGAAGGCGTCCACGATGCGCCAGGCTTCCTCCGTCTCGTCGAAGCGGATGAAGAGCGTGGAGTCGCCCCCGAGCGCGTCGCCGAGCAGGCGCTCGTAGGCCTCGGGGTAGTAGTCGGCGCGCGAGCGCCAGCTGAAGTCGAGCTCCTCGCGGGCCACCGTGGAGCGGCCGGGGCGCTTGGCGTTGAACCACACGGAGAGGCCCTCGTCGGGCTGCACGCGGAGCACGAGGTCGTTGGGGGGCAGGCGATCGCCGCAGGCGCCCGCGAAGAGGGCGGACGGCGGGCGGCGGAAGCGCACGGCCACCTCGCTCATGCGCTTGGAGAGGGCCTTGCCGGTGGACAGAACGAAGGGCACCCCGGACCAGCGCCAGTTGTCGATCTCGAGGCGCACCGCCGCGAAGGTCTCGGTGCGCGAATCGGGCGCCACGCGATCCTCGTCGAGGTAGGCGGGAAGCGGCGCGCCTTTCGCGTCCCTGCCGGCTGAGTAGCGGCCCCGGACCGAGCGCGCGCGGAGCCGTTCGGGACCCGGCGTCGCGATGGACTTGAGCACCTTCACCTTCTCGGCCCGTATCGACTCCGGGTCGAGGTTCGCGGGCGGTTCCATGGCCACGAGGCAGAGCAGCTGCATCAGGTGGTTCTGCAGCATGTCGCGCGCCGCCCCGGCCTTGTCGTAATAGCCGGCGCGCGATCCGACGCCGACGGTCTCGGTGACGGAGATCTCCACGCGCTCGACGTGGTCGCGGTTCCAGAGCGGCTCGAAGATGGCGTTGGCGAAGCGGAGGTAGAGCAGGTTCTGCACCGTCTCCTTGCCGAGGTAGTGG
>JAFGNN010000086.1 GCA_016926955.1 Spirochaetales bacterium
CCGGAGCAGCGTGGTCTTGCCCGAGCCGTTCGCGCCGACCAGGGCGACTTTCTCGCCCGGCTCGATGGAGAAGTCCGCCTGGACGAGGACGGGATTCCCGCCGAAATCGCGCGAGAGCGAGCTGCATTCGATGAGGGGCATGACGGGCCTCCTGGAAGCGGGTCGATCGCGGGCGGCCTCGCGCGGCGGGCCCGCCCCGACGGGGACACACCCTGAGCGCGCCGGAGACCGCCCCGCCCCCGGACGCGAAGGTCCGGGGACAAAAAAAAGCGCGGCCCCCTCGAGGCGGCCGCGCGTCGGTTCCCGGTTCGGATTATCTCAAATATCTCCAACCGTACCTGCGGGCACACCTATCCTGTCCGGGGAGCCGCCGCCCTGGGGGCTGCGGAGGAGGACGAGGAGCTCTGTCCCGCGTACGTCGATCATGGGCGGCATGGTAGCACGCTCCGGCGAAGCGGGCAAGCTCCCGATGCGGCGAAGGAAGCGTCCGATCACGGTGTCTCCGATACGACGATCAGGCCATGCACGATCCGCTGCACCCAGGTCTTTAGCTCGATGAGGGCGGCGGGGCTCAGGTTCGGATTCCTTTCGGGCAGGCCGACGCCGCCTTCCTTGACGCCGTACTCGAGGACGCCGTCAAGGACCCGGAGTTCCGGGCGAGGCGTAGGCGGCGGCGTATCAGATGTCGGAGCCTTCGTCCACCGCGTCGTCGCCGTACCCCGCGATGCGGCGAAGTCGGCCGACCGGCTCGTCCGGAGCCGCAAGCAGCGCCGAAAGCGAAGCGTCGGCGAGTATGGGCTCCCGCTTCGATTCAGCCCCCCGAATGAAAAATCGCGTTCCTCGACGTCGAGCCGCAGGAGTCTGTCCGAGCCGTCGGCCGATTAGATCTTCGTCTCACGCCTCACGAGTCGGCCGCCGGCGTCATACACGTAGACCGTCGCGCTCTGTTCCGCCGAGGCGGACAGTTCGATGCCGTACGGCGAGAACTGTTTTGTTTCCAGGAAGATCGCCCGGACACGCCCGGACGGGTGGAAAGAATAGGAAGAGGTCCAGGAGTAGGGGCCATCCTTCAGCCGGCGCTCAATCGGTCGGCCGGCCGCGTCGAACTCGGCGAGCAGGTCCCTGTCGGCGTCCCGTCCGCTGACGATGGTACTTCCGTCGCGGAGCTCGACGCGCGCTCCGGGGAAGACCGCCCGGACACCCTGCGCGAAGCCCGCTTCGTGGCGCTCGACGAAGGGGACGCGCTCGCCGCCGATGAAGCCGACCGCGTCCTTGCCGTCGGCTTTGGCCTTGAGGCCGGCGACCACGCCTGCCAGGAAGGCGCCCTCGTGCTCCGCGAAGACGGCACAGGCGACGTTCGGCAGCAGCCTGCCGTCGTGATCGAGCGCGACCTCGTCGAGGAGGAGGAAGCGCCGGTCCGGGAATTCGATGGCCGCATCGCGGACGGCATCGGCCAGGAGGAACCCCGGAGCCACGACGAGATCGAAGCCCCGCCCGGCTAAGTCGCAGAGGTTCGGGAGATAGTCGTTCGCCGAAGCCGACTGGAGACAGCGGAGCGTTGCGCCGGGCTCGAGATCGCGATCCGCGGCGAAGCGGAGCAGGCCCGTCCAGCTGAGCTAGTTGATCGACCCGTCGTCGATACCGCCCGGATCGGTCACAAGGCCGCCCCGGAAGCCGCCGGCCTGGCCTGCGCGTTCCGCCGCGTCGTCGCGGATCCTCGCGACCAGGGCGTCCGCGCCGGCGAGCAGGTCGCGGATCGAAGCGTCCGCGACGACAGGCTTCCTTCCGCCGGGGGGCGCGTCGAAGCCGACTTCGCGCTCGCAGGTGACGCGGTACGCGGGCGTGGAGGCGGAGGGACTCCCCAAGACGATGGTTTCCATCCGGACGGGCCATCCCCGGGCGTCGTAGAAGTAGCGCGCCTTTTGCGTCGAGACGGGCGACTCGAAGGTACCGGAAACCACGAAGCCGTTCCCGTCGAGGGCGAAGCTCTGCCTGATCGATGCGCCTGCCGTCTCGAAGCGGCGCGCGACGGGATTACCCTTCGCGTCGAAATCGAAGCGGAAATCGAAGCCGTCGGCGGAGAAGCCGCCAATCCGGGACCCTTCATCGTCCCATTCGAGGCGGGCGCGAGCGGGATGCGGGCGGGACGCATCCTCGAGCCCCACGGTCTCCACGCGGCCGGCCAGGCGATCGACGAAGAATGACGGCCCGATCGCGCCGTCGTCCGTTGTCGAGATCCAGACGGTTTCCGCGCCGTCCTGATGCCGCTCCCAGACCAGGCTCGCGCCCGCGTCCGAACGGTAGCGCCAGATCGACGGATCTTCGGCGTCGCGAACCCACGCCTCGGACGAGAGCCCGCTTTCGGAAAAGCGGCGCACCGCGAGCGGCTCGTCCCAGGGACCGGTGCAGGCGACGAGCACGCGAGCGCCTTTAAAATCCCGCCTGAGGTAATAGCTCGTATCGCCTTCCAGCCAGTTCCTCGGTTCGCCCCCTTCCGTCCAGGCCCCCGGCTCGGCGCCCGCGACGTAGAGTATGACCCGCGAGGCAGGCTTTTCCCGCTCGCTCTCCACCGTCTCGACAATGCGGAGCCAGGCGGCCCCGGGCGGCAAATCCCGGACCTCGTCGAGGGTCGGCTCGACTCCCCAGGGGAAGGGTTCGCGGAGCTCGGCCTCGGGAATGCCCCAGACGCCGGTCGAGAAGAGGTCCGAGATCGCAAAAGGCTGGGCCGCGGCGCTTCCGCCTGCCAGCGCGACAAGTACGAGGACGGAAAGGATTGCGCGGGTACGGGTACGATCCATGCTGCACGATCCTGGTTTTCGGTATCGACGGAGGCCGCGATACTGAACGCGCGCGGCCCGGCTTGATGGTACACGAGTCGGCCGTCGCGGACAACGCTTCCCGCGCCGAACCGCGATCGCCAGCATCTTGACGAATATCTCCATTCGTATTAGCTTGGGCTAACAACGGCCTTTTTTCGGGTCGTTTTTATCGACACTCTTGTTAGCTTATGCTAACTTTATGCGCACAGGAGCATCCATGGTTTTGGCGGATCTGCCCGAGGACGCGGGTTTCACTGTCAAGTCGGTTTTGCTCGACCGCGAGGTCGGCAAGCGCCTCGCCGACATGGGCTTCACCGAGGGCGCCGAAGGCCGCGTCGTCCGGAGAGGCTTCCTGCGCGGCCCCCTGCAGGTGCTCATCAGGGGCTACAGCATCCTGATACGCCGTTGCGAAGCCGCGGGCATCTCGGTGGAATCCGACGCCGAACCTCTCGCCTCGCCCTTCGGCCCCGGCCATGGGCTCGGCCGCGGCAGGGGACGGGGCCCGGGACGGGGCCGCGGGTTGGGCGCGCGCCCCGGCTTCGCGCGTCGCGGCCATGGATCCGGAGAGGCCTGCCGATGAGCCGCGTCCGCGACGAGATCGTCATAGCCCTGGCCGGCAACCCGAATTCCGGAAAAACCACATTGTTCAACGCCTTGACCGGATCGCACCACAAGGTCGGCAACTATCCGGGCGTCACGGTGGAAAAGCGCGAGGGAACGCGGAGGCGCGGCGACCGCAGCTATCGCTTCGTCGACCTGCCGGGCATCTACAGCCTCACGGCCTACTCGCTCGACGAGGTGGTCGCGCGCGACTTCCTCCTCGACAAAAAGCCCGACCTGATCATCGACGTGCTCGACTCGACCAACCTCGAGCGGCACCTCTACCTCTGCCTCCAGTTCCGCGAGCTCGGCATACCTGTGGTCGGGGCGCTCAACATGAGCGACGAAGCCGAGGCGAAGGGCCTGAAGATCGACACGGACGAACTGTCCGCCGTACTCGGCATACCGCTGGCGCGGACGGTAGGCACCGTCGGCTCGGGCATCGAGGGCCTCCTCGACCAGGCCGACGCCGTGGCGGATGGCGCGACCGGCGCCGAGCGAATGCCGGGCTACGGCGACGAGCTCGAGGACCGCCTCGCGCCCCTGGTCGCCGCCATCGAAGCCGACCCGGCCTTCGCCGCCGCCTATCCCTCGCGCTGGATGGCGGTCAAGCTACTCGAAAAGGACGAGGACGCCCGCAAGCGCCTCAAGACCCACGCCGCGAGCGACCGCGTCCTCGCGGCGGCTGCCGAGGCGACCGCCTGGATAGAACGGCATTTCGGCAAGGATTCGGAGATCGTGGTTTCCGAACAGCGCTACGCCTACATCCACGGCGCGGTCAAGGAAGCCGTCACGGTAGTGCGCAAGCCGGACTTCTCCATGACCGAAGCCATCGACCGCGTGGTCATGCATCCGGTCCTGGCCCTGCCCCTCTTCCTCGGCGTACTCTGGTCGGTCTTCCAGCTGACCTTCGCCATCGGCGAATTCCCCATGGGCTGGCTCGAAACCCTCTTCGGCTACCTGGGCGCGGGCGTCGCGGCCATCCTGCCGGACGGACTCGTCGAGTCCCTGCTCGTAGACGGCATCATCGGCGGCGTCGGCGGCGTGTTCTCCTTCGTCCCCCTCATCATCATCCTATTCTTCCTGCTCTCCGTACTCGAGGACGTCGGGTACATGTCCCGCGCGGCTTTCGCCACGGACAAGCTCCTGCACAGCTTCGGTCTCCACGGCCAGTCCATCTTCCCCCTCATGCTCGGCTTCGGCTGTTCGGTTCCCGCGATCATGGCGGCCCGTACGCTGAAGAGCCCCCGCGACCGCATCGTCACCATCCTGGTCATCCCCTTCATGTCCTGCGGAGCCAAGCTGCCGGTCCACGTCCTGCTCGCCGCGACCTTCTTCCCGAGGAACGCCGCAGCTATGGTCATGCTGGTCTATGCCATCGGCGTTGCCCTCGCGCTCGGCTCCTCGCTCCTCCTGAAGCGGACCGTGCTCAAGGGGCAGGCGACGCCCTTCGTCATGGAATTGCCGCCCTGGCGCGCCCCCACCTTGAGCGGCCTCGGCTGGCATGTCTGGGAAAAAACCTGGCTCTACGTCAAGAAGGCGGGAACGGTCATCCTCGCCGCGTCGATCCTCATCTGGGCGATCACGAGCTTCCCGCGCCGGGAACCCACCGACGCCGAGCTCTCCTCGCTCGCCGCGGCGACTTCGGCCGCGAATCCGGGCCTTGACGCGGCGGCCCTCGAATCCCTCGTCGCCAACGAGGTGTCCCGCAGGACCCTCGAAGCGAGCGCCGCCGGACGCATCGGCCACTTCATCGAGCCGGTTTTCCGCCCCCTTGGCTTCGACTGGAAGATAGGCGTAGCCACGGTGACCGGCTTCGCGGCCAAGGAGGTTGTCGTCTCGACCCTCGGCGTGCTGTACTCCGTCGGCGGCGAGGAAGGGAACGAGGAAAGCCTGCGCGCGGCGCTCAAGGCCGATCCGGTCTTCAATCCCCTCGTGGCCTTCAGCCTCATGCTGTTCATCCTGATCATCCCGCCCTGCTTCGCCGCCCTCGGCGCCATAAAGGCCGAGCTCGGCTGGAAGTGGCTGGGTTTCTCATTCGCCTATCTGCTGACGCTCGGCTGGCTGATCGCCTTCGCCGTGCACCGCGTCGGACTGCTCGCGGGGCTGGTGACATGAGCGCCTTCGTCGAAGCGGCCGTTGTGGCCCTGGCGGTCGGCGGGGCGCTCGCCTTCGTGGTCGCGCGGATCGCGCGGACGCTCCGCGGCAGGAAGCCCTCATGCTGCCCGGACGCGGGAACGCCCCCGGGCGCATGTCCCGACGGCGCCGAGGCCAAGCGATCCGCGGCCTGCGCCGATTGCCCCTTCGCCTCGAGCTGCGGCTCCTGAGCGCCGCGGCCGTAGGCTACCGTCGGCCGCGACCTGAGCCTGGCCCCGACCGGGCGCGCCCGCGCGCGGCTTCGTCGGGGCTTTCCGCGCTCGCCGGCCGAAAGGCTATACTGGCTCCATGATCGACGAGCATCTGGTGGCCGACTGGGATGAGCCTCCGCGGGCGATGAGCTTCGAGGAGTCCTTCCGCGTGATCCTGGACGGGATATCGCGGCGCGCCGTCCTGCTCTCGGCCCCCGGCGACCCGCTCGACCCCGAACGCGTCGAGGCGGCGCTCGGTCTCTACCTTCGGGCCCCGGCCCTGGTCAACCTGACCCTCAACCACAAGATCTGCGTGGAGCACGGCTTGCCCCTGCACCCGACCGTATACTACGAACTCGTGGAAGCGCGGCGCTACCGCATACGCCGGAACCCGGCCGAGCTCGAGGCGGCCAACGCCCTTTTCCGCCAGGCCATCGACCTGGCCCGGGCGGCCATCAGGCTGGAGCCGGACCTGGGCGTGCGCGTCGCGCGCTTTTCCGAGCGCGTGCCGCCGGAGCTCTGGCGCTTCGTGTATTCGGGGGGCGGAGACAGGTATACCTGGATGGGCGCCGAACCGGCCCTGCTCCGCAAGCTTGCCGGCGCGGCGCTCCGCGACGGGCGCCCCGCGCTGCTGGTCGGGGCGGCGCACGGGGCCATCATGCCCGCACTGGTGTTGGCCGAGTACCTGGGCTGCCCGCTCTACTTCATCAGGCTTTCCATGTTCAAGCGCCAGGACGAGGAGCCCGTGGTCTCGCTCGCCGACGAGGCGTGGCTGTCCGGCTGGCGCGAGGGACCGACGCTGCTCTTCGACGAGGACGTCGCGGGCGGCATCACGCTCGCGCGCTTCACCGCACGGCTCGGCCCCCTGTTCGCGGACTGGAAGTCGGCCGCTGTCCTCCGCCACGGCTCGGCGGCCTTCAGGCCCGACTACGTCGCGCGGAGCTGGTGGGACTGAAGCGGCCGACGCGCGGGCCTGGCGCGGGGCTGCCGGCGCTTATCGCGAGAAGCTCTGGAAGAAGCGGTTTCTCGCGCCGCCGCCGGTCCGGCGATCCGGAAGGCCCAGGGCGCGGGCGGCCTCGTCGGCCTCGACCGAGGCCAGCAGGGCGGTGCGGCGCTCCTCGTCGTTGAGCGTGGCGCCGAGGGCGGCCAGGAGCTGCAGGTGGGGTTCCGAAGCCCTCTTCGGCGTCAGGATCAGGGTGACCACGGTGGCCGGCGATCCGTCGTGGCACTGGAAATCGACGCCGTGCCGCGAGACGCCGACGGCGACGACCTGGTGCTCCACCGCATCGGTCTTGGCGTGCGGCATGGCTATGCCGTGGGTCATGCCGGTGGACATCGAACGCTCGCGTTCCAGCACGTCCGCGAGGGCGAGCTTGCGGTCCTCGAGCTTGCCGCGGGCGTCGAGCCTGTCGATCAACTCCTCTATGGCTTCTTCCTTCGTGCCGGCCTTCAGGCCGAGCACTATGGCCCCGCGGTCGACCGCCTCCAGGACCCCCGCGTTCCCCACCTTCGATCCTTCGTCCATGCCCCGCGCGAGCTTCTCCGGCTCGAGCTTGCGGCGCAGTTCGGCGAAATTCTGGTAGATCTTGGCCACGCTCTCGAACAGCGCGGTTCGGACGAACAGGGCATCGTCCTTGCCGCTCTGGAAGGAAAGGCGCGCGTCGTCCCGTTCGAGCGAGAAGGCGATCTCGTCCTTGCGCACCTGGCAGATGCCCTCCTCGATGGCCATCGTCTGGACGTAAAAACCTTCCGCCTGAAGGTCGCGGATGAGCGAGTCGAGCACGAGCGCCGCGATGTCCTCGTTCGGCAGCTCGTAGTCCTCGTGGACGGTCTCGTCGGCTGCGGACGGCTTCCGCGTTCCCTTCCCCGCGAGGGCAAGCGTGGCCGAAAGCGCGGGCGGCGCGACCAGGGTAGTCAGCAAGGTCATTAGCACCGAGACGCCGAATATGGTCGGCTCCAGAAAGCCTGCCGCGGCTCCGATGCCCGCGACGATCAAGGCGACTTCGCCTCGGGGCACCATGCCGACGCCGACTCGCAAGGCGCCTCGCCAGTTGAAGCCGAGGAAGAGCGCCGGAATGGCGCAGCCCAGCACCTTCGAGCCGATCGCCACCAGGGTGAAGACGAGTCCCGCGATCAGCACCGCCGGCGAGCCGAGCAGGCGGACGTCGACGAGCATGCCCATGACCGCGAAAAAGATCGGCACGAAGAACTCGTACAGGACATGGACCTTTTCTATGATCACCTGGGCGATGTCGGTCTTGGAGAGCGAGAGCCCCATGACGTAGGCGCCGATGATCATGGCCAGCCCTTCCTTCTCGAAGAAGCCGGCCAGCAGCAAGGCGCAGCCCAAGGCCACGAAACTGAAGGCCATCGGGGTGCGCAGGCGCTTGAGCGCTTTCGCGAAGGCCTTCGAGGTGAGGAGTCCGAGCGCGGTTACGCCGAGCCAGATGCCGAAGGCGCGCAGCGCTATGAGCCCGATGCCGCCCCAGTCGAGGCTGCCCGCCTTCCGGCTCACCTCGACCATGCCCATGACCACCGCGAGAGCGACGATGCCGAGCACGTCGTCGAAGACGGCGGCCGCGAGTATGGTGACGCCTTCGGGACTGTCCATCTTTCGCCTGTCCGCCAGGATGCGCGCGGTAATGCCCACCGAGGTCGCCGTCGACATGACGCCGAGGAAGAGGTTTGCCGGGTCGAAGAAGGAGCCGCCGAAAAGGAGGGAACCGCCCAAGGCCCCGGCGCCGAAGGAAATGAAGACGCCTCCGAGGCCGACGATGCCGCCGCGTACCGAGTAGCGCATGAATAGCGAGAGGTCGGTCTCGAGGCCGGAAACGAAGAGCAGTATGATCGACGCTACGGTCGAGATGCCGTAAAGCTCGGTGCTGACGGCGATGGCGCCCATGGAGCCCGCGAAAAGGCCGTGCGGGAAACCCGGCAGGGGGATCGCGCCGAGGGCGTAGGGCCCGACCACCATGCCTATGGCCAGCTCTCCGAGTACCGCCGGCATTTTGAGCCTATGCGCCACGCTTCCGCCGAGCCTGACCGCCAGGAGCAGCGCGCCGAGCTGGATGACGAGGTTGGTCTCCAGCTCTATGACGCCGCCCCCCGAGGCGAAGGCCAGGGCGGGAAGCGCGAGGGACAGGACGGCGACGATGACGCTGCGGACTGACTGCTTCATGGAGGGGCTCCCTGACGCTGCGAAGGTGGAATTTCATCATAGGAAATCAACGCCGTGCGAGGCAAGACCCGGGGCATCGGAGGCGGTCCGCGCCGCGCTCCGCTACCCGCGGCTTTTTGTTGACTTTTTTATCGATATATAGCACTATCTCCGCTTATCCTCTTCCGAACGGAAATGCCATGACGCGTATCAAGGTATCGAACGCTCCCTCGGTCCGACGCTTGCCCTCCTACCTCAACATCATCCGGGCCTCGCGAACCACCGGAGACTTCTACATTTCCGGCACGGTGATCGCGCAGGAGCTCAACCTTGAGCCGATCCAGGTCCGCAAGGACCTCGCTATCACCGGCATCGTCGGAAAGCCGAAGAAAGGCTACCCCGTCGAGGACTTGATCGCGGCCATCGAACGCTATCTCGGCTGGGACAAGGCGACCAACGCGGTGGTCATGGGCGCGGGCAATCTCGGGTCCGCGCTCATGGGCTATCCCGAGTTCCACCAGAACGGCCTGCGCATCGTCGCCGCATTCGACGAGAACCCGGACAAGATCGGCAAATCCATCCACGGCGTGCCGGTGCATCCGGTCGCCGAACTCGAGCGCATCCTGCCGGGGCTCGACGCCCGAACCGCCATCCTGACCGTTCCCTCCGACCACGCGCAGATCTGCGCCGACCGCCTGGTCAAGGCCGGCATAAACGCCATGTGGAATTTCACCAACCAGAAGCTCAAGCTGCCGCCCGAGGTCGTGGCCCAGCGCGAGGACCTCTCGTCGGGCTTCGCGATGCTCTCGGTGATGGCCCAGTTGCGCGACGGACGGAACGCCTAGCGTGGAAGCGACGCCTGAGATCCAGGCGGAATACCTGGCCAACCGGCTCCGCAAGCGCGACCGGCACCTCCGGAAATGGGCCCGCCGCGAAGGCTTCGAAGCGTACCGCGTATACGACCGCGACATCCCCGAAGTGCCGCTCGCGGTCGATCGCTACGGCGATTCGGCGCTCGTGTTCCTCTACGAACGTCCCTATGAAAAGGCCGAGGACGAGGAACGAGCCTGGCTCAACCTCATGTCGCGCACGGTCGCCGACGCGCTCGCCGTCGCTCCGGGGAAGGTGTTCGCCAAGGTTCGAAGGCGCCAGAGGGGCCTGTCTCAGTACGACCGCGAGGCGGAGCGCGCCTTCGAGCTCGAGGTGCGCGAAGGTCCCTGCCGCTTCATCGTCAACCTCTCGGACTACCTCGACACGGGGCTCTTCCTCGACCACCGGACCACGAGGGCCATGGTGCGCGGCGAAAGCGCCGGCAGGAAGGTGCTCAACCTCTTCTCCTACACGGGCGCTTTTACCGTCCACGCGGCCGCGGGCGGCGCCGGATCCACCACCAGCGTGGACCTGTCCAACACCTACCTCGACTGGACCAGGCGCAACCTGGAACTGAACGGTTTCGCCTCCGGAGTCCACGAACTGGTCCGCGCCGACGCTCAGCGCTTCCTCGCCGAGTCCGCCGCGCGCGGCCGGAAGTGGGACCTCGCGGTGCTCGACCCGCCCACGCACTCGAACTCGAAGAAAATGGACGACGACCTCGACATCGGAAGGGATTGGCCCGGGCTCGCGGGAGCCGCCCTGGACGTGCTCGAACCGGGCGGCGTCCTCTGGTTCTCGACCAATGCCCGCCGCTTCAGGTTCGACCCGTCACTGCTTCCGGGGACCGAAGCCGCGGACCTGACCGACGCGACCATCCCGCCCGATTTCCGCGGGCGGCCGCACCGCGTCTGGCGCGTCGTCAAGCGGACCTGAGATCGCAGTCCGTCACGGTCCCGCGCGCGAACGGCCGTTCGCGCTTGCGGAACGCGTCATAAAAGGTTATCGTGGCTCCACGAATACATTCTCCGGGAGCTCATAAATGAGGATCACGACCAAAGGCCGCTACGCGCTCCGCGCGGTTCTCGCCCTGGCAAGGCTCAGCACCGACGGCTCGCCCGTCTCGATCAAGATCCTCTCGGAGAAGGAGGGAATCTCGCCGGAATTCCTCGAGCAGATATTCTTCAAGCTCCGCAAGGCCGGGCTCATCCTCTCGGTTCGCGGGCCCGGCGGCGGTTTCTATTTCGCGCGCCCGATACCGGAGATCAGTCTGCTGGAGATCCTCGAGGCCTCGGGCGAAGGACTCGGCATCGCGCCCTGCGTTTGCGGCAAGGACGAGACCTGCGACCGCGAGGATACCTGCGCCGCCTCCGGCATCTGGCGCGAGCTCGACGACAAGCTCCGCGAATTCGCTTCGGCAAGGACGCTCGCCGAGATGGTGGAGGCGAGGCCCGGCCGTCGCTGATTCCGCGTGGCGGCCCGCCGCCCCCTCCCGGCGACCGTTCAGGCCCCGCTCCAGGCCTCCATGGAAGCGCGCGCGGCGCCGTCGATCATGCCGAGTTCCTCGCAACGCGCGAGCAGTTCGCCGACCGAAAGGAAGGCCCGGACCCGCAGGCCCGCCCCCTCGAGCTCCTTCCTCCCCGAGACGCCCCGTTCCAGAAGCACCGCCAGATCTTGCACGACGAGCCCTTCGGATCGGAGTATCTCCGCGGCCTCCAGCTTGGACATGCCCGTCGTGACCAGGTCGTCGAGCAACAGTACCCGCTCCCCTGCCCTGAATTCGCCTTCGACGCGGACGCCCGTGCCGTGGTCCTTGGCCGGCATGCGCGGCCAGACCATGGGAGCCGAGAGCTCGAGGCAGGCGCCGGCCGCCAGGGGAAGCGCCGCCGCCGGAATGCCGGCCACGCGGTCCCAGGTCGCCTCCCGCGCCAGGCTCGCGTAAGCCTTCGAGACGTCCGCGAACAGCGCCGGGTCCGACACGACGCGTCGCAGGTCGATGTAATAGGGGCTGATGGCCCCGCTTTTGAGACGGAACGAGCCGATTTTGAAGCAGCCCGCGCGTACGAGGCCATCCATGACGCGGCGCGTGAGCTCCGCCCCGGCATCGCCGGGGCGTCCGCCCCTTCCCCCTCCTGACTCCGGAGCGGCCTCTGCGCCGCCCGCCGCGCCGCCCGTCTTTCCGGGGCCGAAGCCCGGATGGAGTCGGACCGCCCCGTCCCGGGCCGCCCGGATCGCGTCCCGGAGGGCGCGCGCGGCCGCGCCCGGGTCGGCGGCTTCCGCCACCGACCTCGAGGCTGCCGCGAGCAGGCCGAGCCCGTCGGCGCGGGAGCCGGCCCTGAAAGCCTCTCCCGCGTCGCCCCCCTGCGCGCCGATGCCCGGCGCGAGGAACCAGGCGAGCGGCGCGACCGAGCGCGCGGCGCGGAGCGCCTTCGGGTCGTTTCCGGCGACCACGAGCCCGACGCGCTCGGACCAGGAGACCGCTTCGCGGGCGACGCGCAGGTAGAGGGGCTCCGCTTCAGCGCCCGGCGCCCCGACGGCGAGCGCGCCGGAAGGATCCGAGCCATGCGCCCGCGGCATGGAGGCGACGGGGAGGTCCTGGAAGACCCCTGCGCGCGGATTGCTGGTGCGGGCCAGCACGAAGACCGCCCGCCCCTCGAAGGCGAGGAAGGGATCGACGGAGTCGCGACCGAGATAGGGCGCGACGGTCACGGCCCCCGCGCCGAGCCGCGAGAAAGCCGCTTCGGCGTAGGCCGCGGCGGTCGAGTCGATGTCGCCGCGCTTGGCGTCGAGCAGGACCGGGATATCCGGGGGCACCATTGCGATGGTTTCCGCGAGCGCCGCCATGCCTTCGGGCCCGTGGACCTCGTAGAAGGCGCTGTTGGGCTTGAAGCAAGCCGCGTATGGCGCGCATGCCTCGATGACGCGGCGATTGGTTTCCGCGACGGCCCGTGCGGCGTCGGGGCCGCGCGGCACCCGCGGGTCGAGCCCGACGCAGACCAGGCTGTCCGCAGCTCGGGCGCGCGACTCGAGTTCACCGAAAAAATCCATGGATTTCCCCCCTTGAGGCCACGACAGCCCGTCGAAGGCCTCCCGACCGTACCATGACGGCGTCCGGCTGTCCATCGGAGTCCGGATCGCTCCGGCATCGATACGGGAGCCCGTCCCGAGCGGCAGCGGTCCACGAACCTGATGGAATTGCGCGGGTTTGGCTGTATACTAGATGCATGCGTTTGCTTACCCTGTCTTACCGGCCCAGTTCCCCAAGGAGGATACGGATGTCCAGGTTCACGGCCTGCGCGCTCTCCATTGCCCTGCTGGCCGCTCCCGCGGCGCTGGCGGAGGATTCTTCCTTCGACTTCCAGGCGGGCATCAATCTCGGCACCGACGTCATTCCCGACCCGGACAGCCCGACCGGAACCTCGAGCTGGACCAAGCTCGGCTTCCAGCCGGACCTTTCCTTCGGAGACTTCGGCATCGGCATCGACCTTTCGGTCAGGTTCCAGCTCTATCCGGATCCGGATACGGCCATCAGCATCTATCCGGGAGACTGGATCCCCGACTACCAGGACTCAGGAAAGAGCTTCCTCGACCTCTACCTGCCCAAGATCATGTACCTGCGCTACCGCGAGAAGGGCGATCCCCTCTACGCCAAGCTCGGGTCGATCGACGACCTGACCCTCGGCGACGGCTTTATCGTAGGTGGCTACTCGAACATGCTGTTCATGCCCGAGTACCGCGTGTTCGGCCTCGAGGCGGGAATCGACGGGACCCTTTTCGGGTTCCCCTTCGTCGGCTTCGAGTTCCTGACCGGAAACGTCGCCCGCTTCGACGTGGTCGGCGGCCGCTTCTTCGTCCGCCCGCTCGCGGCTTCGGGCATACCGATCGTCGAAGCCATGCAGGTGGGCCTCACCGGGGTCGTCGACCGCGCGCCTTACCTCTACGACACCACGCCCGGCAGCGTGGACAGCGTGCTGGTCTACGGCGCCGACGTCTTCGCCCCCATCCTCGGCTCCGACATCTTCAGCCTGGCGGCGTTCACCGACTTCGTCATCCAGCCCCAGGACCGCTGGGGCTACATGCTCGGGGCCGGCGGCAAGCTGCTGGGGCTCTTCACCTACGGCGCGCAGCTCCGGATCATGGGCCCGGGCTTCATTCCGGTCTACTTCGACGCCAACTACGACGTGTTCCGCGGGGTCAAGGCCGACGTCATGGCCGCCGCCCCGTCGGGCGACACCTTCTCCGGCTGGTTCGCCACCCTCGGCACCACGCTGCTGGAAGAGAAGATCATCTTCCGCGCGGCCCTCGACGGTCCCTTCGCCGGCATCCCCGCCCTGGCCACCGCCAACCCTGCCGACTATCCGCACCTCAAGGGCGTGCTGAGCCTCGCCGAGGGCCTGCTCGGCGGCTTCTCCTTCGACGCGAGCTACGACAAGTACTTCCTGGGCAAGGCCGAAGGCTTCTGGGAGGACATGATCAGCCCCGAGGACGCCGTCATCGGTGCCGCCGTCAACTATCATACCGGCGCGGCGGTCATCAGCCTGATCTACAACCTGACCTACAATCCCGAAGCCCCGAACGGCTTCGACATCACCTCGAGCCTCTCGAGCTCGATCAAATTCTAAGGGAGGATGCGGACATGAAACGCGTCATCGCGCTCCTGACCCTCGCCCTCGCGATCGCCCCGTTCGGGGCCTTCGCCCAGTCGGGATCGGCCGCCCCGTCCTTCGTCCTCGAATTCGTGGACGGCTCGACGCTCACCGTCGTGACTCCGGACGGCGTAACGCTCGCCTATGGAACCGGCATACTCGAAGCCGATGCGGTTCCGGTCGGATCGACCATCAAGACCGGCGCGGATACCACGGCCGAGTTCCGCATGGTGCCGAACAAGACCCTCGTCAAGATAGCGAGGGGCACCACCATCCGCCTCGAGAAGCTCGGCGCCTCGCCGGCCGAGACCAATGTCATCGCGCTCGCGGCCGGCAAGATCCGCGCGGTCGCGGCCAAGGGCGGGAAATACGAGGTCAAGACCCCGACCACCGTCGCGGGCGTGCGCGGCACGGACTTCACCCTCTCCTTCGAGGACGGCGTGAAGAACATCCTGACCGTCAAGGAAGGCCTGGTCGATTTCGCGCGCATCGGAGCCGACGGTTCCCTCGGCGCGTCCCTGAGCGTAGCCGCCGGACAGTTCGCCGACGCCTTCGGCGACAGCTTCCAGGCCGCCGCATTCAGCCCCGAGATCTTCGCTTCCGAATTCGGCGACGTCGGCATCGACGAGCTCAAGATCCAGGCCATCCAGGCCATTGAAGGCGCCGGCGCCGCCGATTCCGAGCCCCCCGCCGACCTCGCCTCCGGCGACGGCGAAGCGGCGGACGACGGCACGGCCGAAGCCGCCGGCGACGAGGGCGAACCCTCCATCCTGCCGGACGCCGAACCTGCCGTGGAGAGCGCCTTCATCGAATGGATGCGCGAATACCTCGGCATGGAGATCGGCTCGATCGCCATCGACGGCGTCACCTACTCAAAGGCCGTCCTCCAGCCCGTCATCAAGCTGGGCAAGCTCGAGGCCGCCCTCTACCTGCCCATCGTCTACTCGTCCAACCTCTTCGACCCCGCCGACTGGTACAAGCCCCGCGGCAACGACGAGTGGGACTTCGGCACCGGTTACGGCTGGAAGGAAGACCCGTTCCTCGCCGCGGTCGACGCGCTCCGCGACACCGCGCTCAAGTTCCGCTACCTCGAATACGGCGAGCCGCTCGAGGACGAGTTCTTCTTCAAGCTCGGCAACGTGCCCGACTTCACGGTCGGCCACGGACTGATCGTCCGGAATTACGCCAACGACGCCGACTTCCCCGCCGTGCGCAAACTCGGCCTCAACTTCGGCCTCGACCTGGGCGGCTGGGGCTTCGAAGCCCTGGTCAACGACGCGCTCTACCCCGAGATCTACGGCGGCCGCATCTACACCCGGCCCGTCGAGGACTTCGGCCTGGCCCTCGGCCTGCAGGGCGTCGTCGACTGGAGCCCGGCCCGCGGCCTCGACGAGGCGGCCGTTGCCGGCGTGAGCGCCGCCGACGTGGGCGACCCGATCTTCATCTCCGCCGGCCTCGACTTCGACCTGCCCCTCGTCGACCTCG
>JAFGNN010000087.1 GCA_016926955.1 Spirochaetales bacterium
CACAACATCGAGTCGATCTGGTCCATCGCCGTCATCATGGCGACCCTGCGCCGGGTCGGCTACGAGTTCGCCCCCGACGAGCTCTGCCACTTCCTCACCGGCCTCTACAGGCGGCGCCAGGTGGGCTCGGTCTCGGAGTACTTCAGCTACCTGATCCACGCCGACCGCGACGACTATTTCCGCGCCAAGGGCGACCTCGAGGCCATCCTGGTGCCCGCGTACAAACGGGCGGTCACCGCCCCCATCGCCATCTTCATCGACAACATCGACGAGTACTTCAACAAGCACCTCGACCCCGCGGCCTCCGAGAGCGTAGCGGGGGCCCTGGAGCCCGAACTCTGGTACACCGCCCAGATGGGCCTGGTCCTGTCCTTCTTCAACCTGCACAAGTTCAACCACCACGTGAAGCTCTTCGCCTCCATCCGCAAGGAGGCCATCGCCCGCTACAAGCGCGACCTGGTGCTCTTCCAGCAGGTGGGCGAGCGCGTCCTCGAGCTGCGCTACTCGGCCCTCGAGCTCGAGCGCATCTTCATCAACAACCTGCGCCGCGAGCCTCGCGAGCGCTTCGTCCTTCCCGCGCTGGCCGAGAAGGATCCCCTGACCGCCTGGTTCGGCTTCTCGGTCATCAAGCACAAGCAGGTGAAGTGCGACGAGGACGTCTTCCAGTACATCGCGCGGCACACGCTCTCGCGTCCCCGCGACTTCATGCAGATGGGCAAGGCCCTCTCGCGCCTGGCGCCGGAGGAACGCTCGCAGGAGTCGGTGCGGACGGTGGTGCAGGAAACCTCCGCGGACATCGTCGGCACCTACCTGTCCGAGGTCCGTCCTCACGTCGAGAGCCTCGACATGCCGCGCCTGCTCTCGCTCGTGGATACCAACGCCCTCGAGCGCGGGCGGCTCCGCGCCATCTGCCGCGAGTACAACGCCCTCGTCGTGGGCGGCAAGGCCGGCGCCGCAGTCTCCGAGAGCCGCAACCTCTGGATACCCTGCGAGGCGGGCGAGGACGACTGCGCGCTCTGCGAGGGCTGCGACGTCTTCGGCGTCCTCTACAAGCTGGGCTTCCTCGGCTACCTGATCGACGACGGGTCGAAATCGACGCGGATCCAGAAGTTCGTCCTGCCCGGCGAGCGGACTTTCGAGGGCGGCAACCTGCTGCCCGACTCGACCCTCTACCTGCTGCATCCCATCCTCAACTCCACGATCATGGAGCGGAACCGGACCTACATCGGCAACCGGAACAAGCGCAACATCATCGGCAACGGCCTGCTCTGGCACCTCGAGGACGAGAAGGCGACGCGGCGCAAGTACGCGGCGCTCAAGGCAGACGTCTGCGGCTTCTCGAAGATCATGGAGCAGGGCGCCGTCCGCACGCTCGCCCTGAAGAAGAAGCTGTCCGAGCTGGCCACCGCCGAGAACCTCGGCATCGAGTCGGTCAGCCATTCCGAGGGCGACGCCGTCTCGGGCCTGGACCGGAGCGCCGAGCGCGTCGCCGAGGCCGCCTTCCGCCTGCTCGACGCCGTGCGCCGCCTCGGGCTCCAGGTCCGCGTCGCCCTCGACCACGGCTACATGACGGTGGCCGCCTCGGGCGCCATGACCGGCACGCCCTTCCTGCACTCCGCCCGCGTCGAGCCCCTGGTCGAGCCCGACCAGGTCTGGTGCACGGAAGCCTTCGCGAAGGAACTCGAGCGCCTCGGCAGCCTCTACCGCGTCGTCGACCTCGGCGACAATCCGCCGGCATCGCTGGCCGGGCGCGCGGGCGAAGCCGGGTTCCGGGTCGGCAAGGACGGCCAGGCCGAACTCGAGCTCAGGCTGTTCAGGATCGTGCGGGACTAGGGCGGGGAAAGGGGGGGGGACCCGTTCCGACGCGGCGCTTCGCGCGCTTGCCGTCACGCGACTCCCCCTGCCTCCGAAGTCCTGCGGACCTGCGGTCCGCTTTCGGCGAAGAACCGATCGTCGTGGTCGCTATCGCGACCACCTCATCGCCCTTCACCCTGCGGGCTCAGGGCCCCGGTCTTCTCCGGCACCCCCGCTGCGCTCCCGAGCTCGGCTAGCGGAAAGTCGCGCCCGCGAAATTCGGCCGCGTCGCAAGCGCCGCCTCGTTTCGCGGGCGGTATCGGGGCATGCGTGTACCAAGGAACACCAAAACCGGAACCCTGCACCTCGTCACTTGCCGGGTCGGGAACGACGAGCGGCTTCTCGAGCCGCCGGAGGCCAAGGATCTCTTCGTCGAGGACCTGGGCCGGCTCCGGACGAAATACGGAGGCCTCGTCGTCGATTTTTCCGTCCTGGACGACCACGTCCACCTGCTCTTCGAGCCGAGGGGGAGCGCCGATCTGGCCGTGAACATGCGGTGGTTGTTCGGCGTCTTCACGATGCGCTACAACCGGCGCTACGGTTCGTCGGGACACCTCTGGGGCCGACGCTACGACTCGCGTCCGATCCGCGGCGGCGCCGAGCTGCTCGAGGCCATCGAACGCATCGACGACAACGCCGTGCGGGCGGGCCTCGCGGAGCAACCCGAGCAGTGGGCATGGAGCGGACTCGGTCAGCACCGCCTGAGCGACGGAGGCGTGATCGGCGAGATGCCCCCCTGGCTCGGCCTTATCGCGCCCGCCCACCGGGCCTGAGCGCCTACTTCTTCTTGAGCAGCGCCGCGAAGGGATTGTAGGTCTCTGTGTCGTCCGGGCCGTCCAGGTATTTGGACGCGGTCGCGTCCTCCTCGACGGAGCTCGCCGGCTTGAGGGAGATGCGCCGGTTCGCCTGGTCCACGCCGATGACCTGTACCGTGAGGCTCTGCCCGACCTTGAGGCCCGGTCCGTTCTTCGCGCCGTACGCGCCGGCCTTGCTGATCTCGGACTCGTGCAGGAGGCCGTCGAGGCCGGGCTCGAGGGTGACGAAGGCCCCGAACGCGGCCAGGCGGGCGACCGTGCCCGCATGCTTCGAGCCTTCGGGAAATTTCTCAGCCGCGGTATCCCAGGGGTCGGCGAGGAGGCTCTTCATGCTGAGCGTTATGCGCTCGTTCTGCCAGTCGACCTTCAGGACGGAGGCCCGGATTTCCTGGCCGACCGAGAGGACGGCGTGGATGTCCTCGACCCGGGACCGGCCGATCTCGGAAACGGGCAGCAGGGCCTGGACGCCGCCCAGGTCGACGAAGGCCCCGAAGGACTGGATGGACGCGATGGGGCCCGAAATGACCATGCCCTCGTGGAGCGTCTTTTTCAGCGCCTCGAGCCGTTCCAGGCGGGCTTCTTCGTGGATGGCCCGGTTCGAGACGAGTATCCTGCGGCCGCCTTCCTTGAATTCCTCGATCCTGAAGGGCAGGCGCTTGCCCACGCATTCCGCGGAATCGTCGGAGCGCCGCTCGCCCATCTTGGAGTAGGGGCAGAAGGCGCGGAACTCGCCGATCTTTATGTCGTAGCCGCCCTTGATCTCCTTTTCGACCAGGCCTTCCACCTGGGTCCTGTCGAGGAAGGCCTGCTCCAGCATTCCCGCGCCGGCGTTGGAACCGTTGATCTTCGTGGTGAAGCGCATGTCGCCGTTCTCGGCCTTGAGGAAGTATACCCGGATCGGGTCGCCCACCTCGACGGCGGCTTTCCCGTCCTTGTCGCGGAGCTCGTCCAGATCGAGGAGGCCCTCGTTCTTGCCGTTGAGCCGCACGAACACGCAGTCCCTGGAGATCGACACGATCTCGGTCTCGAGGGCCTGGCCGGGCTTGAAGTAGTCCATGCCCGTAAAACTCTGTTCATACATCTTGGCGAGGGCGTCTGATTTCGAGTCCGCGTGGAGCGCTTTCATCGGTGTTCTCCCTGGGTGGGACGATTGTAGCAGGAAAGCGCGGCCCGTGGAAACACGGTCACGCCTGCCGCGCGAAGGGCCTCGCGCCTCCGGCGATCAACCGACACGGCATGGGCGGAATGGGAGGTAATGAAAAACCGCGCCCTCGCGGGCGCGGCAATGTGCAAATCCAGCGGCGGGACCTTAGTAGTCCATTCCCCCCATACCGCCCATGCCGCCCATGCCGCCTGAGGGGGTCGCGGACTTGGGTTCGGGCAGGTCGGTGATGGCGCACTCGGTGGTCAGGAGCAGGCTCGCGACCGACGCGGCGTTCTGCAGCGCCGAGCGGGTGACCTTGGCCGGGTCGATGATGCCGGCCTTGACCATGTCGACCCACTCCATCTTCGAGGCGTCGAAGCCGATGCCCTTCTTCTCGTTCTTGGCGCGGTCCGCGACGATGCTGCCGTCGACGCCGGCGTTCTCGGCGATCTGGCGCATGGGCTCCTCGAGGGCGCGCTTGACGATGCGGAAGCCGACCTTGGCGTCGTCGGTGAGCGTGGCGATGTCGGCCTTCTCGAGGGCCTGGACGGCCTGGATCAGGGCGAGGCCGCCGCCGGGGACGATGCCTTCCTCGATGGCCGCGCGGGTGGCGGAGAGGGCGTCCTCGACGCGGTGCTTCTTCTCCTTCATCTCGACCTCGGTGGTCGCGCCGACGTTGATGACGGCCACGCCGCCGGCGAGCTTGGCGAGGCGCTCCTGGAGCTTCTCGCGGTCGTAGTCGCTGGTGGTCTCCTCGATCTGGGCCTTGATCTGGGCCTTGCGGTCGTCGATGTCCTTCTGCTTGCCCGCGCCCTCGATGATCGTGGTGTTGTCCTTGTCGATCTTGACGGTCTTGGCCTTGCCGAGCTGGGAGATGTCGGTGCTCTCGAGCTTGAGGCCGAGCTCCTCGCTGATGACCTCGCCGCCCGTGAGGATGGCGATGTCCTCGAGCATGGCCTTGCGGCGGTCGCCGAAGCCGGGCGCC
>JAFGNN010000088.1 GCA_016926955.1 Spirochaetales bacterium
ATGCCGGAGGCATCGACGGTGCGCGCGCTCAAGGAGGCCGGCGCCCTCGTCCTCGGCAAGACCGTGTCGACCGAGTTCGCCTACTTCGCACCGGGACCGACGCGGAATCCGCACGACCTGTCCCGCACCCCGGGCGGCTCGAGCTCCGGCTCCGCCGCCGCGGTGGCGGCGGGCTACTGCGAACTCGCCTTCGGCACCCAGACCATCGGATCGATTTCCCGGCCCGCGGCCTACTGCGGCGTGGCGGGATGGAAGCCGACCTGGGGCAGCGTCGCCGCCGATGGCCTGGTACCCTTCGCGCCGTCGCTCGACCACGTCGGGCTCATCGGAGCGGACGCGGCGACGCTCGCGGCCGGCGCGCCGCTGATCGATACGGGCTGGGACGCCGCCGCTTACGCCCGCGCCGCCCGGCGCTTCGAAGCGACGCGTCCCGTGCTGCTCGTTCCCGACGGTTCCTACCTCTCGCAGACCGATGCGGCGGCGCTCGAAGCCTTCGAACGCGCAATCGAACGCTTGGCTGCAGCCGGCGTCCGTGTCGTGCGCGTACCAGCCTTCGCGGACATCGAGGACGTGAACGCGCGGCACCGCCGGATCGCGTCCGCGGAGATGGCCGCGACGCACGCGCCCTGGTTCGACGGCCATCGCGCGCTGTACCACGCGCGCACCGTCGATCTCATCGAACGGGGACGCGCCATCGGCGCCGACGAGCTCGCGGCGGACCGGGCGGGGCAGGGCAGGCTCAGGGCCGAGCTCGACGCCGCCCTGGCCCTCGCGGGCGCGGATTTCTGGGTCTCGCCATCGGCCCCCGGCCCCGCGCCGCGCGGCATCGAGTCCACCGGCGACCCGGTCATGAACCTGCCCTGGACGCACGCGGGCGTGCCGACCCTTGCGTTGCCCTCCGGCGAGGCGCTCGAAGGCATGCCGCTCGGCCTCCAGTTCGCCGCCCGCTCCGGAGCCGACGAGGAGCTCCTCGCCGCCGCGGAAGTCCTCGAAGCCGCCCTGGCCCGATAAACGAAGAAGAAACCACGGAGGCACGGAGTTAAGGAGTAAAGAGGGAGAGGAGGGAAAAGGGGGATAAAGAAATCTGTTCCCGTTCCCTTATTTCTCCCTCTCGTCTCCGTGTCTGCGTCGCTTCGCTTCGCTCCGCTTTCGGGGTTGAAGGATTGAAGCGCCCGCGCTCTGCGCGGACGACCTCATCCGTGCCTCCGTGGTTATATTCGTGAATCAGGCGCTCGCTTCTTCGTCGAGGCCGAGGAACTGGCTGCGGTAGAGCTCCGCGTAGAAGCCTTTCGCGGCGAGCAATTCGGCGTGCATTCCCTGCTCGACGATGGCGCCCTCGTTCATGACCAGGATCGTGTGCGCGTCGCGAATCGTGGACAGGCGGTGTGCGATGACGAAGCTGGTGCGGCCCTTCATGAGACGCTCCATCCCCTTGCGCACCAGCAGCTCCGTGCGCGTGTCGACCGAGCTCGTGGCCTCGTCGAGGATGAGGACCGCGGGATCGGCGAGGAAGGCTCGCGCTATGGTGATCAGCTGTTTCTGCCCCTGCGAGATGTTGGTCGCGTCCTCGTTGATCACCGTGTCGTAGCCGCCGGGCAGTGTGCGGATGAAATGGTCGGCGTGGGCCGCCTCGGCCGCCGCGACGATTTCGGCTTCGGATGCGCCCTCGCGCCCGTAGGCGATGTTTTCGCGGATGCTGCCGTGGAAAAGCCAGGCTTCCTGCAGGACCATGCCGAAGGCGCGGCGAAGCTTGCCGCGCGGCAGCTCCCGGATGTCGCGGCCGTCCACCTTGATGCTTCCGTCCATGACGTCGTAGAAGCGCATGAGCAGATTGACGAGGGTGGTCTTGCCCGCGCCGGTCGGACCGACGATCGCCACGGTCTGGCCGGCGTCCGCGCGGAGCGAAAGACCGTCCATCAGCACGCGGTCGCTCCGGTAACCGAAGCGGATCGACTCGAAGACGATCTCGCCGCGGCGCGCGACGGGCGCGCCGTCGTCCGCCGGATCGGCGCTTTCTTCCGCTTCGTCGAGCACCTCGAAAACGCGCTCCGCGGCCGCAAGCGTCGACTGCAGGATGTTCGCGATGTTCGCGGTCTGCACGATGGGCTGGGTGAACTCGCGCGCGTACTGGATGAAGGCCTGGATGCTGCCGAGGTCGAGCAGTCCGCGCGCGGCCATGACGCCGCCCGTGACCGCGATGAGCACATAGCCGAGATTGTTGATGAACGACATGATCGGCATGATCATGCCAGACAGGTACTGCGCCTTCCAGCCGGCCTCGAAGAGCCGGCCGTTCACTTCGTCGAAGTCCGCAAGCGAGCGTTCCTCGCGGCCGAAGGCCTTGACGATGGCGTGGCCTGAAACCATCTCTTCCACGTGGCCGTTCAGCGCGCCGAGCTCGACCTGCTGGCCCTTGAAATACTTCTTCGAGCGAGTGGCGATGGCGCGGGTCGCGAAAGCGTAGAGCGGCAGGGTGGCCATGGCCACCAGGCTGAGCTGCCAGCTGATCGAAAGCATCATCGCGACCGAGCCGACCAGCGTCACCGCCGCGATGACCACCTGGGCCAGGCTTTGCTGCAGGGTGTTGGCGATGGCGTCGACATCGTTCGTAACGCGCGAGAGGATCTCGCCGTGCGTCCTCCCGTCGAGCCACGAGAGCGGCAGGCGGGCGATCTTGCGGTCGATGCGTGAACGGAGTTCGCGGACGGTGCGTTGCGCCACGCCGGCGGATATCCAGTGCGTCGCGTAGCCCAAAAGGGCGGAGGCCAGATAGAGGGCGAAGAGGACGAGGATGATGCGGGCGATGCGGGCGAAGTCGACGCCCGCTTCGCCGCGGAGCGCTCCCCCGATGCCCTCGAAGAGGACGGTGATCGCAGAGCCGAGGACGCGGGGCCCGGCGACCGTGAAGGCGGTCGAGGCGGCCGAGAGCAGGAGTACCGCGAGAAGCTGCCAACGGCTGTGACGGAGCTCCGCCAGGAGGCGCCTCAGCGATCCCTTCACGTCCTTCGCTTTTTCGCCGGGTACGGCGAAGGCGCCTGGTCCGTGCCCGCGGCCGAAACCGCCGCGGGCCCCTCCGGGCGGCATGAAGCCCGGGGTGCCGTCCTGCCGCTTTCCCGGGAAATCCCGCCCGACCGCTTTCCCCGGTCCCGCGCCCTGTCCCGATCCGGTACCGCGCCCGCCCTGTCGTCCGGGTCCGTTCATGTCGCTCATGCCGATTCCTCCCCCGAAAGCTGGGACTGGACGATCTCGCGGTAGACCGCGTTCGAGGAGAGCAGTTCCTCGTGCGAGCCGATGCCGGCGACGCGGCCTTCGTCGAGCACGACGATGCGGTCCGCATCGCGGACGGTGCCGACGCGTTGCGCCACCATGATGACGGTCGCTCCCGCGGTTTCGGTCCGTAACGCCGCCCTGAGCCTGGAGTCGGTCAGGGCGTCGAGGGCCGAAAAGGTGTCATCGAAGAGGTAGATCGAGGGATTCCTCGCCACCGCGCGGGCGACCGCGAGGCGCTGGCGCTGCCCGCCCGAAACCGTGCCGCCGCCCTGGCTCATCACGGCCTCGACGCCGCCGTCCATCGCTTCGACGAAATCCTCCGCCTGGGCCACGGCGAGCGCCTTGCGGACAGCCTCCGCGTCCGCTCCGGGAGCGCCGAAGCGGACATTGTCGGCGACGCTGCCCGAGAAGAGCACGGCCTTCTGCGGGGCGTACCCGATGCGCGCGCGCAGGTCCTTCTGCGCGTATTCGCGGACGTCGACCCCGTCGACCAGGACCGCGCCGGAGCGGACGTCGTGGAAGCGTTCGACGAGGCTCAGCGCCGTGGTCTTGCCCGAGCCGGTCGAGCCGATAATCGCCGTCACCGTTCCCGGCTCGGCGCTGAACGAGACGTCCTCGAGGGCATTTTCCTCCGCGCCGGGGTAGCTGAAGCAGACGTTCCGGAATTCGACGCGGCCGGATCGGGCGGGCGGATCGGCGGGACGTGCCGGATCGCGGATCGGGTCGTCGGCTTCGAGTACCTCGACGATGCGGGACGCGGAGGCGGCCGCGCGAGGAGCCATGATGAAGATCATCGAAAGCATCACGACCGAGTGCATGATCTGCATGGTGTATTGTATGAAGGCCATGAGGGAGCCGATCTTCACCGAGCCCGTGTTTATGGCCCTGCCGCCGAACCACACGATGGCGATGACGCTGAGGTTGCTCACGAGCATGACGAAGGGGAAGAGGACGGCGATGATGCGCTGCACCTTGAGGGTCAGCGCGGTCAGGTCGGCATTCGCGGCGTCGAAGCGCGCTTCCTCGCTCGCGCCGCGGTCGAAGGCCCGGATGACGCGCGCGCCGGCCAGCTTTTCCCGCAGCACGCGGTTGAGCGCGTCGAGTTTCTTCTGTACGAGGCCATAGAGCGGAAGCCCTTTCTTCGCCACGAGCATGATGACGAGAACCAGGGCGGGAATCGAGACGCCGAGGATCCATGACAGGCGAGGTTCCTTGCTGATCGCCATCGCGAGTCCGCCGATCGCCATGAGGGGAGCCATGGCCATCATGCGTAGCATCATGAAGACCAGTTGCTGGACCTGGGTAGCGTCGTTGGTCACGCGCGTAACGAGACTCGAGGCGCCGAAGCGGTCGATGCCTTCGAGCGACCACGCGGTGATCTTGCGGAAGGTCTCAGAACGTATGTCGCGACCGAAGCCGATGGCGGTCCGCGAGGCGAGGTAGCCCGACGCGAACATCGCCGCGATGCCGCCGAGCGCCAGGAGGAGCATCCAGGCTCCGGTCCGCCAGATAAGCCCGATGTCGCCGGCGGCGATGCCCTCGTCGACGATGCGGGCCATCAGGGTGGGGAGGCTCAGGTCGGCGAGCACGCGGGCCAGCACGAGGAGCAAGGCGAAAACGATCGATGCCGTGTAGGGTTTGAGACGTTCGGCCAGTTTCAACACGATGTCGTTCCTTTCCCGCGGGGACACGTTCCGCAGGCTTCCGTGAAGTATTCCGAGCTTCGCAGCAGGAGGGTGGCCAGGGTCGCGGCGTCCTCCGCGCCAAGCCGCTCCGCGAGTCCCTCCATCTGGTCCAGGGCGCGTTCGCGGGCCGAACGGGCGCATTCGAGCCCGGCGGGACTCAGGCGAACGCGGATCGAACGTCGGTCGGCCAGATCCCCGGCGCGCGAGACGAGGCCGCGCAGCTCGAGCGCATCGACGGCCCGCGTGACTGTCGGCGGCCTTACGCCGAGCCGCTCGCACAGGTCTACGACCCGAAGCCCGTTTCCGCCGAGTTCGGCGTCCTCGAGCAGTATCCACAAGAGGCGGTGCTCGGCATGGCGGGAAGGATTGGCCCCGAAACGCCCGCGCCTGGCCATGAGCGCGCCGAAAGCGGCCAGCAGGCTTGCGGCCAGCTCGCGTCCCTCGCCGGATGCTCGCTTGCCGGAGGGCTCGGCCTGGATTGAGGTCATGGAAAGCTCCTCTATGATTTAGGGAGACTAATAGTTAGTAAAGCTAACATATAGGGTGAGCTCGCCCCCGTCAAGGCTTCCGCAGGGCCGTGGCGTCGTCCCGTCACGGCAATTTTTACCCTTCGGTCACTGAAAGCTGGCGATACTCGCCCGAATCGCTACACTTTGCGCCATACGCATATTCCCGGTCCCGAGCTTGATCGACGGACCCAAGGAGCGATCGATGGCGCTTGCGTTCGGGGCGAAGGGTTTGCGGAGCGTCATCACGGTTGACGAGGACAAGTGCGTCAACTGCCACATGTGCATCGCGGTCTGTCCCGTGAAGTACTGCATCGACGGTTCCGGCGAGAAGGTCAGGATCATCGACGACCTGTGCATCGGGTGCGGCAGTTGCGTCGAGGCCTGCACCCACGACGCCCGCGCGATAGCCGACGACACCCCGGCCTTTTTCGAGGCCCTGGCGCGCGGCATCCCGATCGTCGCCATCGTCGCGCCAGCCCTCGTGGCCAGTTACGGCGAGCTCGGACCGCGGCTCCTCGGCTGGCTCAAGCGACTCGGCGTCAAGGCCTTCTTCGACGTCAGTTTCGGCGCCGAGCTGACCGTGGCCTCCTATCTTGACCATGTCGATCGCAATGCTCCTCCCGTGGTCATCGCCCAGCCCTGTCCGGCCATCGTCAGCTACGTGGAGATCTATCGTCCCGAGCTGCTCCAGCACCTCGCGCCCGCCGACAGCCCGATGATCCACACCGTCAAGATGATCCGCGAGTTCTATCCGCAATACGCGGGATACAAGGTCATGGTGGTCTCGCCCTGCGCGGCCAAGCGACGCGAATTCGACGAGACGGGACTCGGCGACTACAACGTGACGGTGAAGTCGCTCGACGCGATCATCAGGGAACGGAAGGTCGACCTGGCGGCCGAAACGCCGGCCGACTACGAGAATCCGCCGGCAGAGCGCGGGGTCGTCTTCTCGACGCCGGGAGGACTCCTCCGCACCGCGCTCCGCGAGCGGCCCGGACTCGCGGCCGTAGCTCGGAAGATAGAGGGCCCGGAGCTCATCTACCCCTACCTCGACACCCTCGATTCCTCGATCCGCCAGGGCAAGAACCCGCTGCTCGTCGATTGCCTCAACTGCGCCTACGGCTGCAATGCCGGCCCAGGAACGCTCAACGTCGGGCGCAATCCCGACGAGTTCGAGTACAACGTCGAGGCGCGCCGCGAGGAGGTCGAGAAGGCGCACGGAACGGGCAAGCTCACGGCGTCGGCCGCCGCGCGGAAGGTGCGCAAGGTGTTCGGGAAGTTCTGGCGGCGCGACCTGTACGCGCGGACCTATGTGGATCGTTCGGCCGCCCACCGCATCACCCGTCCGAGCGAAGCGGAGTTCAAGGCCATCTACGCCTCCATGAAGAAGAAGGACGAGAAGGACCACCTGAACTGCGCGAGCTGCGGCTACAAGAGCTGCGAGGGCATGGCCGTCGCCATCCACAACGGGCTCAACCGCCGGGAGAACTGCCACCTCTATCGACAGTATTTGATCGAGGAAGAGAAGGCCGCCATCGAAACGGCGTCGATCCGGCTCGGCACCGAGGTCGAAAGCTCCCGCGGGATGGTCGAGCGTATACGCGAGACCGTCGCCCGGCTCGACGAGGGCAGCCACTCGCAGTTCGCGGCCATCGAGGAGTCGTCGGCAGCCGTCGAGCAGATGATCGCGACCCTCGGCAACGCCTCGCGCATCGCCGAGGGAAAGCGCAGCCAGATGGATTCGCTGTCAGGCACCGCCCGCGTCGGCGAGCGCGACATGGCCTCCACCGTCGATGCCATCAAGCGCGTCTTCCAGTCGGTGGCGGGCATCGGCGAGATGGCCGGCGTAATTCGGGACGTCGCGGACCGCACCAACCTGCTTTCCATGAACGCGGCCATCGAGGCCGCCCACGCGGGCGACTCGGGCCGCGGCTTCGGCGTCGTGGCCGGCGAGATCCGCAAGCTCGCGGAGGCCACCGGCGGCAACGCGTCGCGCATCGAGACCTCGCTCAAGGGCATACTCGACCAGATGCGCTCGTCCGACGAGCTCTCGCGCCGCACCGGCGAAGCCGTGCGGAAGATCGCCGAGGACGTGCATGCCATGGCCGACGAGATGGCGGCCCTGCTCGATTCCATGACGGAGATGGCTTCCGGCGGCTCCCAGGTGGTCCAGGGCGTGGAGGCCATGCGCGACGTGTCGATGCAGGTCCGTTCGCAGTACGACAAGGCGAGGGAGGAGCTGGGCGGCATCCTGGATGCGCTCGAACGCATCGCGCTGATCTCTGAGGAAAGCCGGCACAGCATCGAGGGATAAACCGAGTCCCGGCGCTTGACTGAGCGCCCCCCGCGGCGCGAACATCCTCACCCATGAAGCCGTTCAAGGTACACGCGCCGTTCGAGCCCTCGGGCGATCAAGGAGAGGCGATCGCGAAGCTGGCCGCGGGCATCCGCGCCGGCCACCGCTACCAGACCCTCAAGGGCGTCACCGGCTCGGGCAAGACCTTCTCGATGGCCAAGCTCATCGAGGAAGTCCAGATGCCGACCCTGGTCATCAGCCACAACAAGACGCTCTCCGCCCAGCTCTTCCGCGAGTTCAAGGATTTCTTCCCCGAGAACGCGGTCGAGTACTTTGTCTCGTACTACGACTACTACCAGCCCGAGGCCTACGTCCCGACCCGCGACCTCTACATCGAGAAGGACGCGTCCATCAATGACGAGATCGAGCGGCTCCGGCTTTCGGCGACGCGCAGCCTGATGGAACGCAAGGACGTCATCATCGTCGCGACCGTCTCGTGCATCTACGGCCTCGCCACTCCCGAAGTCTACCGCGAGATGACGGCCAAGATCCGCGTCGGCGAGGACCTCGACCGCGAAGCCCTGAAGCGCGAGCTCGTGACGCTCCAGTACGAACGGAACGATTCGGTGCTCGAGCGGGGGCGCTTCCGCGTGCGCGGCGACGTCATCGAGATCTGGCCGGCATACGCCAACGAAGCCTACCGCGTCGATCTCGACTTCGACCGCGTGGAGCGCATCCGCCGTTTCGAGCCGGTCTCGCAGGAATGGCTCGAGGAGCTCGACGCAGCCGTGGTATACCCGGCCAAGCAGTTCGTCATGCCCGAGCGCATGGTGCGCGACGCGCTCGGTTTCATCAGGGACCAGCTCGAGGAGCGTTACGCCGAGCTCGAAGGGAAGGGCAAGCTGGTCGAGGCGCAGCGGCTCCGCACACGCGTCGAGTACGACATCGAGCTGCTCGAGGAGATGGGCTATTGTCCCGGCATCGAGAACTACTCGGCGCCGCTCTCGGGGCGCGCGCCGGGTTCGCGCCCGAGCGTGCTGCTCGACTACTTTCCCAGGCCCTTCCTCACCTTCGTCGACGAGAGCCACGTGACCCTCCCGCAGGTGGGGGCCATGTACGCGGGCGACCGCTCGCGCAAAGGCAATCTCGTGGACTACGGCTTCCGCCTGCCCTGCGCGCTCGACAACCGTCCGCTCCGCTTCGAGGAGTTCGAGTCGGTCATCGACCGCACGGTCTACGTGTCGGCGACGCCGGGCGCGGCCGAGCTGGCCAAGAGCGCGGTGGTGGCGGAGCAGGTCATACGCCCGACGGGCCTCGTGGACCCGGAAATCATCGTCCGCCCGAGCGACGGCCAGATGCAGGACATCTACGGCGAGATCCGCGCCCGCATAGCCAAGGGAGAGCGGAGCCTCGTGCTGACGCTCACCAAGCGCATGGCCGAGGAGCTGTCGGAATACCTCGCGGGACTCGGGCTGAAGGTGCGCTACATCCACTCAGAGGTGGAGACCATCGAGCGCGTCGAGATCCTGACCGCGCTCCGGAACGGGGACTACGACGTCCTGGTGGGCATCAACTTGCTGCGCGAGGGCATCGACCTTCCCGAGGTCTCGTTCATCGCGATACTCGACGCGGACAAGATCGGCTTTCTCCGCTCGGCGACCAGCCTCATCCAGATCATCGGTCGAGCGGCGCGCAACGCGGCGGGCACCGTGGTCATGTATGCGGACCGGATGAGCGATGCGATGAGGACGGCCATCGACGAGACTACGCGACGCCGTGCCATCCAGGTGGCCTGGAACGAGGCGCACGGCATCACGCCCACCACCGTGAAGAAGGCCGTGCACGACATACTCCAGCGCCACAAGGAGGAGCGCGAGACCACGGCGGCGTTCGAGATCGAGGAGCTCAAGAAAGGCCACAACCTGCTGGTCCCGGCGCAGAAGAAGTCGCTTGTCAAGGCGCTCGAGGACCAGATGCTCGAGCACGCCAAGAACCTCGAGTTCGAGCAGGCGGCGCTCATCCGCGACGAGATCGAGCGCATCGGACGGAACGAGGCTTAGTAGCCTGTCGGGCCCCCGGGAGCGGGCCGGGGGCGGAGCGCGGGCGGCCGTTCAGGCGTCGGGCGAGGCGGGGGAGGGCGTCGCCTCCTCGCCTTCCGAGGCGAGCGTCGAGCCGGCCCCGGCGGGCGGAGCCGCCGCTGAAGCGGGAGCGGCGCCGCCCGCTCCCGTCACGCGCGCGATGTTCCCCGCGAAGCCGGTATAGTACGAGACCACCGCGAAGGAGTTGACGAAGAGGACCTCGTCGACTTCGTGCGTCCGCGCGTAGGCCACGGCGTCGCCCTGGAAGTGGCGCGGGTCGATGACGTGCACTTCCGTGAAGTGCGCGGCGAGGAAGGGAATCAGCGCGTTGCCGTAGGAGTCCTTGAAAACGAGGAGCTTGCGGCCGTCGCCGCCTTCGCGGCGCACCACGGCGAGCGGCCAGTCGTCGCCGAAATAGGCCAGGTACTTGTTCCAGTCATCGCCGCGCGCGGCGTCGACGAGGCGCCCCGACTCGAAACGGGTGCCGCCGTGGCGCAGGTACTCGAAGCTCGTCTCGAAGGGCGGTTCGTAGAGGCGTACCGTGTCGGGGTTCGCCTTGAGCCGGGGGTTCAGGGTCTTGCCGTAGAGCGTGCCGACAAAGCCTGGGAGATCGCGGACGACGAAGGAAGCGAGGGGCAGGGGCGTCAGGTTCGCGGCCGCGCACCAGGCGCGGTAGGCGTAGAAAGCGCCAAGGCCGGTCCAGTGGTGGTCGGTGCGGAAATACAGGTACTCGCGGGAATGCGAGCCTATGGCCGAATGGGCGTCCACCCGGACGACCCGCGGGTCGAGGCCGGCGTACGCCGCGCGGATGCCCGAGGCCTGGTCGGCCGAGAGCGAGCGGTATCGCTCGTCGTCGAGGAAGGCGATGCTCGAGGGCGCCACGAGCGCCCGAACCTTCACCGCCGGATCGAGCCTGCGCGAGTAGGCGTTGACAGCGTCCGCCCAGACGTCGACCGCTCCCTGGCGGAAACGCAGCAGTTCCATGGCGCGGTCGCCGAGCACGAGGAAGTCGCCGAAGGCCTTGCCGGTCTCGATGAGCTCGACCGGGTCCTCGGTCGGCGGCAGGGTTTCGCCGGCGGGCGCGCCGGGGTCCTCGGTCTCGCCGCCTCTCGATCGCACCAGCTCGGCGCTGCCGAAACCGGCCAGACCGTGCAGGCGTTCGATGGCGTTGCCCGCGGCGACGAGCGGCGCGCGGAAGGGGAAGGCATCCGCGTACCAGGCTTCGAAGGCGGCGGAGAACCCGCCAGATAGCCAGGAGGCGACGCTCGGTTCCGGCCGGGGCGCGGCGGCGCGGTTTTCTCGTTCGCCCGGCGCCCCGCGGCCCGCGAGGACGAGGGAGAGCGCGGCGCCCGCGGCGAGCAGCAGGATGAAGGCGAGGGCGCGCGGCTTTCCGGAAGTTTTTTCCTCCGCTCGCGCCGGACCGCGCCATCCCGTTCCGCGGGCCTTCCCTCTCCGTGCCTTTCGTGTTGCCATGCTTCAGAACCTGAAATAGAGGAAAGGGTTGTAGCTCTGGCCGGCGAGCAGCGCGGTCGAGAGCAGCACGAGGCCGATGTCGAAAACCGGAGCCAGTACCGAGCGGCCCGCCTTGTCCGGGCGGCCTCGGGAGGGCGACGCTTCGGTCGAGACTCCGAGCCGCTCGAGGAGGCGGGCGGGAAGCGGCGTCGAGGCGAGCGCGGCGAAGGCGACGAGGAAAAGCTTGCCGGTGGCGGCCAGCTCCAGGGCGGGCGATGAGAGCGGACGCGTTCCGAAGGCGAACATGGCGGAAAGGTACGAGAGCCCCCTCCCGAGGTCGACATGGTGGAAAAGCACCCACCCGACCAGCGCGGCCACCAGCAGGTAGGCGTGTCCGAGCGGGGCGGGCGCCTTGAGGCGCGTTACGCGCGAGACCGCCTTTTCCATGGCGATGAGCGCACCCCAGTACAGGCCCCAGACCACGAAGTTCCAGCTGGCCCCGTGCCAGAGCCCGGTCAGGGCCCACACCACGATGATGTTGAAGATGGCCCGCCGCCGGTTCCCGCCGAGCGGTATGTAAAGGTAGTCGCGGAAGAATGAGCCGAGCGACATGTGCCAGCGGCGCCAGAACTCGGTCGCCGAACGCGACACGTAGGGGTGCGCGAAGTTCTCCTTGAAAGAGAAACCGAACATGCGTCCCAGTCCTATGGCCATGTCCGAGTATCCGGAAAAGTCGAAGTAGATCTGGAACGCGAAAAGCATGATGCCGTACCAGGCGCCCAGGACCGGAAGTCCCGCGGGATCGGCGTCGAGGAAGGGAACGGCCGCGGCGCCCGCGGCGTTGGCGAGCGCCACTTTTTTCGCGAGGCCGAGCGCGAAGCGGCCGGCTCCCGAGGCGAAGACATCCCAGTCGAAGCGCCGCGACTCGACGTCGCGCGCGATGTCCACGTAGCGGACGATGGGGCCGGCCACCAGCTGGGGGAAGAGGCTGACGTAGAGCAGGAACTTGCCGAAGGATTTCTGCGCCTTCGCGTGGCCGCGGTAGCAGTCGATGGTGTACGAGATGGTCTGGAAGGTGTAGAAGCTGATGCCGATGGGCAGGTTGAATTCCGGAACCGGGAGCGAAAGGCCCAGCAGCGCGTTCAGGTTGCCGGTGACGAATCCTGAGTACTTGAAGGCGCCGAGAAGGCCGAGGTTGAGGACGAGCGAGGATGCAACCGCCGCCTTCGCCTTCCAGGTACCGCGCGCGGATTCCGCGAGCCTCCCGTGGAAATAGTCCACGGCAGCGCTGAACAGGAGAAGGATGACCCAGACCGGTTCGCCCCAGGCGTAGAAGAAGAGCGAGGCGGCCGTGAGGACGCCGTTCCGCCACGCATGGCTCCTCGACGCGTAATGGAGCGCGAGCACCGCCGGCAGGAAGAGGTAGATGAATGTGAGGCTCGAGAATACCATGGCGTCCCGCTGATCGGTTCTCGGTCCTGCGCGCGGAAGGTGCCCCGGGCTCAGCTTCCCGCGCCGCCATGACCGGCGGGCATTATAGCCTCGGGGGAGGCTTTGTGCTAGCGACGCGGGCCGGAAGGCGCGTCTCCCGCACGCCGCGGGTCGACAAATGCCGGGCGGAAACGTTCATCGGCCGAGCGTGGCGGCGACCTTCGCGAGCGCCTCGAGCAGGGGCCGGAGTTTTTCCGGATCGAGGTGCAAGCCGACCCGTTCCCAGGTGGCCGCGTCCGATTTGACGTGGGCCTCCGGATACGCTTCGAGCAGCGCGAGCACGGCTCGGCGCGCTTCGTGATCCAGGACTAGCTTGGCCTGGACGGGATCGTCGGTCTTGACCCGGACCTTGGGATCGAACGCATCGTCGCCGAGCTCCAGGTCCTTGAGGCCGAAGAGGGCCTTGCCCAGCTTGGTCATGGCTCCCTCGCGGCTCATGCGCAGCGAGAAGCGGAGCGGTCCGGCCAGGTAGGCCCTGACGAGGGTCCAGGTGGAGGAACTCTTTCCGTTCGAACGGGTTTCGAGCCAGATCGCCACGCCGGCGCCCGCGTATTCGCCATGGACGCGGAAGCCGCCCGCCTTCGCCATGATGATCCGCGCCAGCGAGGAGGATTTGCCTCGGAGGACGCGCGTCCGGTCGACCCCGTCCTCGCCGGGCAGGGCGTCCGGCGCGGCTTTCCCATCCGTGAACTCGAGGCCGAGCGCTTCCGCGAGCGCCTTTGCCTTCTCGACCTTCTTCCTGTTGAAGCGCGTGGTCAGCACGAACGAGGCGGCTATCGAGCCCGCGACGAAGACGACGATGAGGATGGTCATGAGCGTCTCGAAACCTGGCATGCGCGGCTCCCTGTTACGCCTCGCGGCGACCGGGCCTCCCGGGGAGACGCGTCCGCGCCGCCGGTTCCGGGTCTCGCCATGATGCACCCGAAGACGCACCGGCGCAAGCGTGCCGGACAGGGATCCGACGCGCGTCATCGTCCCGGGGCCTCAGCGCTGAGGGCGAAGCGGCCGATAAGGAAGCATGCAGCTCACCTTCCGCTGGTACGGCGAAGCCGACCCGATCCCGCTCGCGTACATCAGGCAGATTCCCGCCATGCGCGGCGTCGTCGCGGCTCTCTACGACGTGGATCCCGCGGAGCAATGGCCCCGCGCGCGGCTCGCTTCGATGCGCTCGCGTATCGAGGAGCACGGCCTCGAATTCCGGGTGGTGGAATCCATCCCCGTCCATGAGGACGTCAAGCTGGGCCTCCCTTCGCGCGACGAGCGGATCGAGGCCTTCAGCGCGAGCCTGCGGGTCGCGGGCGAGGTGCTCGGGCCGCGTTCCCGCGCGACGGGATCCGAGGCGCCCGTCGTGGTCACCTACAATTTCATGCCCGTCTTCGACTGGCTCAGGACCGATCTGGTGCTCCGCAACCCCGACGGTTCCACCTCGCTCTATTACGACCAGGACCGGGTCGACGCCACCGACCCCTTCGAGGACAGCTTCGACCTGCCCGGCTGGCTGACCCGCTACGGCCGCGACGAGCAGGCGCGCCTCGTGGAGCGCTACAGAGAGCTCGGCACGGACGAACTCTGGAAGAACTACGAGTACTTTCTCAAGGCGGTGCTGCCCGTCGCCGAGAAGGCCGGCGTGTTCCTGGCCGTGCACCCGGACGATCCGCCCTGGCCCGTGTTCGGCATTCCCCGCATCGTGACCGGCGCCGACGCGCTCGAGCGCATCGCCTCGATCGACCCTTCGCCCGCCAACGGGTTCTGCTTCTGCGCGGGAACCTTCGGCTCGAGCGCGGACAACGACGTACCTGCGATGGCCGCGGCATTCGCAGGGCGCGTCCGCTTCGCCCATCTGCGAAACGTCAGGCGTTCGGGAAGGCGGACCTTCGCGGAGACCGCCCACTGGACGGGGTCCGGCAGCCTCGACATGGCCGCGATCGTGCGGGCCCTGGTCTCCGGCGGTTTCGAGGGCCCGGTGCGGCCCGACCACGGACGCATGATCTGGGGCGAGGAAGGAAAGCCCGGATACGGCCTTTATGACCGCGCGCTGGGCAGCCAGTACCTGCTCGGCCTGGTCGAGCAAGCCCGGGCTGCGCGATAAAAAAAACGCGCCTGAAGACATGCTTCGGGCGCGCGGGAGTTCCTGCGCCGAACCTCGCGTGCGGCGTCGGGTTCGCGGAGCCTAGTCCTTGGTCTCGACCACCTCGGCCTTCGGGGCGTTGGACTTGACGCTCTCGATGCCGTTCATGCAGGAATCCTTGGAATTGTAGGCTTCGCTCGTGGCGATGATCTGGCCGTTGGCCGCCTTGAGCCGGAAGCGGAATTTCTTGGCCTTGTCCTGGTACCACTCGAATTTCGCAGCCATCTCGTCCTCCTTGGTAATCGGTCGTCGGACGCCGCCGTGGACCACGGTTGACGCCACGACTACATGGTAAGCCTTTCCCCGCGCATTTCAAGGCGCTTTCCGGCGCATTCGGGCGGGCTGCCGCTTTCGGAGCGCAGGAACGCGATCAAGAAGCGGTAGCGCCCGACAGGAAGAAGGCGGCGATGCGGTGAAGTTCCGCCGGTTCCGCCTCCGGATCGGCGTCGGCCGCGAGCCGGGCGAGGGTCGGGCGAGAGCGCTCCCCGTCCTCGACGGCCCTGGCCACGGCGAGGTGTGCGGCGAGTTCGCGGAGCAGGCCGGACCGCGAAAGCGGATCGTCGTGGCCTTCGGCGAAGGTGGCGGCGGGCAGGGCGAGAAGGCGATCCACCAGGGACAGGAAGCGTCCGGATCGGTAGGCGACGGGCCTCTCGTAATAGGCGGGGCCGAGTATGTCGCCGAGGAAGGCCGTGCCCGTAGCGCGGTCGAGGATGACGAGCCCGTCGGCGGAGTGGTCGTTCGGGATCCACTCGAGCAGGACCGAACGGTCGCCGAGCTCGAGCTCGAGCCGCTCCTCTACCATGATGGTCGGCATGGCAATCCGGATGTCGCGGGCCGTGCCGTACTCGACCGCGATCATGCGCGCGCAGAACTCGATCTCCTCGCCCGAAGCCACACGCGCGGCCAGCGATCGGTCGTCCCAGGCCCAGGTCCGCATGCGCGCCAGCGCGTCGAACGTAGCCCGGTGGGCCAGGGCGGGAACGCCGAGCGCGGAGAGGCCGAAGCTGTGGTCCCAGTGCCAGTGCGTGAGCGCGACCAGGTCGGGCGCGCGGCCGGAAGCGTCGCGCAGGGCCTCGACGAAGGCCAGGGCGTGTCGGGGCGAGGCGCCGGAGTCGACCATGAGGACGCGCTCGGTTCCGACGACGGCGCCGAGCGCGGGCCGGTCGTTGCGCTCGTCGTGGGCCGAGCGCCAGACCCCGGGCGCGATTTCCGCGATGTCGATGCGTTCGAAGCCGTGCATGGTCGGAGTTCCTCCGGAAGACTAACATAATTCCGCGGCTTCGCCGGTAGAAGGCTCGCCCGGTCGTTTTTCCGCGCGCCGCGCGACGCTCCCGCGTGCCCGATACCGCTTCACCCCCGGGCCCGGGTCGTTCTATACTCTGGCCAGCAACCGAACGGAGCCATGCATGAAAAAGATAGCGCGCGTCGCAGTCCTGGTCCTTTCCGTCCTCGTCGCCATCGTCGCCCTCGCCGCGCTCGCGGTGTTCGTACTGGTGGACCATCCGCGCCAGACCCAGCCGGCCTTCCTCGAGTCCCCGGACGACGCGCCGCCCCTTCGCCGCGGCCAGGAGCTCACGGTGCTCTCCTGGAACGTCCAGTACTTCGCCGGCAAGGGCTACGTGTTCTTCTACGATCTCTGGGACGGCTCGGGGCCCGACGAGGTGCCCTCGGAGGAGGCGATCGCGCTGACCCTCGAAGGGGCTTCCGCCCTCGTGCGGGAGCTCGACCCGGATATCATCCTGCTCCAGGAGATCGACGAGGATTCCGGGCGGACGTATTTCGGCGACCAGCTCGCGCTCTTCCGCGGCCTCATCGGTCCCGCGTGGAAGGCCAAGGCGTCCGCCTGGTACTGGCGCGCCGCCTTCGTTCCGCATCCGCGCGTCATGGCGAAAGTGGGCATGAAGCTCGCCGTCCTCTCCAAATATGACATCTCCTCGGCGACGCGGCACCAGCTGCCGCGCATGGGCGGCGATCCGGTGACGCGAGCCTTCAACTTCCGCCGCGCCGTGCTCGAGGCGCGCCTCCCGGTCGAGGGCGGCGGCGAGCTGGCCGTCCTGACCACGCACCTGGACGCCTTCGCGCAGGGCGACGACACCATGGCCCGCCAGGTCGCGAAGCTCGAAAGCCTCGTCGACGGGCTTTCGGCCGAGGGCGTCCCGTGGATAGCCTCCGGCGACTTCAACCTCCTGCCGCCGGGGCGCGCCTACGGCGACCTGCCCGCCGACCAGAGCGTCTACTACCAGAAGGAAACCGAGCTCGCGCGCTTTTTCGACAAGTACGGCTCCGTTCCCGCGCTCGAGGCCATGGAAGGCCCGGATCGAGCGGCGTGGTACACCCACTTCCCGAACGACCCCGCCGTGTCCGCGCCGGACCGCACCATCGACTATTTCTTCTTCCCGAAAGCGCTGGCGCTCAAGGAGGCGAGGATAGTCCGCGGCGCCGCGCTCGAGCTCTCCGACCACCTGCCCATGCTCGCGCGCTTCGTCGTCCCGTGAGCGGCCCGGCTCCGCGCTTTTCCTCGCGGCTGCCGCCCCCGCCGCCCGAGAACGCGCTCGCGCTCGCGTGGGCGCGGCGGAAGGCGGCCGGGCTCGAACGGCTCGACCTTGCCGACTCGAACCCCACGCGGGTCGGCGCCTCGTTCCCGGAAGAGGACTTCCTCGCGGCGCTCGGGGACGGGCGCAACGCGCGCTACGAGCCCGATCCGCGCGGGCTTTCCCGCGCCCGGGAAGCCATCGCCGCGCGCCTCGCGCGCGAAGGCGAAGGCGCGGGCTTCGACGCGGAGCGTATCTTCTGCGCCGCCAGCACGAGCGAAGGCTATTCCTGGCTTTTCAAGCTGCTCTGCGACCCCGGCGACGCAGTCGCCGTGCCGCGCCCCGGCTACCCGCTCTTCGACTACCTGGCGGACCTCGAGGCGGCGCGCGCCGTGCCGTACCGCCTCGAGTACGTCCATCCGGAAGGCTGGCGCGTCGACCTGGATTCGCTCGAGGCGGCGCTCGTCTCGGGCGGCGCCAGGGCCGTCGTCCTCATCAATCCGAACAATCCCACAGGCTCCTATGTCGGCGGCGCCGAGCGCGAGGCCGTCGTTTCATTGGCGGAGCGCTACGGCGTGGCCCTGGTGGTCGACGAGGTGTTCAGGCCCTACGCCCTCGAGACGGAGGCCGCCGCGAGCTTCGCCTTCGAGGAGCGGGTGCCGACCTTCGTGCTCGACGGCATGTCGAAGCTTGCCGCTTCGCCGCAGCTCAAGCTGGGATGGATCGCGCTCGCCGGTCCGCCCGCCTGGCGCGCCGAGGCCGCCGCGCGGCTGGAAGTCATCGCGGACTCCTACCTGTCCGCCTCCGCCATGGCGATGAACGCGGCGCCAGCCCTGCTCGCCGGGGCGGACCGCTTCGTGGCCGGGCTGCGCGGTCGGCTCGCGCGCAACCTCGCCTCGCTCCGCGCATCGCTCGAGGGGCCTTCGTCGCCCTTCCGCGTGCTCGCCTGCCACGGAGGCTGGACCGCCCTGGTGGAGGCGCCGCGCTTCGAGCCGGAGGAGGACTTCGCCCTGAAGCTGATCGAGGAGGATGGCGTCCGCGTCCACCCCGGTCATTTCTTCGATCTCGAGCGGGACGGCGTCTACGCCCTGAGCCTCATCCTCGAGCCGGAACGCTTCGATCGCGGCGTCGGGCTGTTCAAGCGGCGCTTCGGGGAAGATGTCGGGTAGGGAACGCGCGGTCCCGTTCAATCCGAGGGGGGAAGCTCCAGGAAGGCGAGCGCCGCCTTGAGTTCGGGAGTCAGCGACTCGAGGGCCCGCCGCACCATCGCGCCCGGCCGGCTTTTCGGGAACGCGGCGACGAGCGAGGCGTACCAGTACGGGCACTCGTCCAGGCGCGCCGCCTTCGCCGCCTCGACGCCCGCCTCGATCAGGCTGATCTTCGCCTTCTCCGCTATGGCCTCGAGCCGGGCGTCCTCCCGGGCCTTGCGGCGGCGGATCTCCGCCTCGAGCTCCGCGTAGCTCCAGGCCTTGACCCGCTCCACGCCGAGCGCCGTCGCGGCGCATTCGAGCGACTTGAGGAGGAGCCGCCGGTCGTGGCGCATGCGCTCCGGCCAGATGGCGCCCGACGGCTCGAGCAGTTCGCGGGCGACGGGCAGGTCGAGCTTTTCGAGACGCTTCCGGAAAGCCTTTTCGGCCTTGCCGCCAGGTTCGAGGAAACAGGCGTAGCCGACCAGCCGCCCGAAGGCGCGCATGGTGTCCAGGTAGCCGAGCTCCGTGAAGCGCTCGAGGAACTCCCGGTCGAAGTCGAGGATGCCGCCCATCTCGATGGAGTTCTTGATGTAGACCGTCTCGGTGCCCTCGACGCGCGGCCGGCGGTTGACGCCGAGCCCGGAGATGTCCACGACGATGATGCGGCGGTAGCCACGCTTCAGGGCGACCGCGTAAGGCAGGTTGTCGTGGACCCCGCCGTCCACGTACTTCTTCCCCTTGATCACGGGGGCGACGAATCCCGGCACCGCGGCGCTGGCCATCAGGTAGTCGACGAGGTGGCCTTCCTCCATCGCCTCGAGGAAGAGCTCGCGGGGCTGCAACTCGGTAAGCGAGACCGTGACGATGCCGAGGTCCTTGCCGGAGGCGCGGAGCCGCGCTTCGTCTATGGAGCGCTCGAGGAGGGCGCGGAGCGGGGCCGTGTCGAGGCCGCCTTTCTTCACGAAGTCGCGGGCGAGCTCGCGGAGTTTTGTGAAGTTTTCGATGCCGACCGACAGCTCGCCGTCCTTGACCAGCTCGGGCGGCACCTTGAGGACGAAATCGATGCCGATGCCCTTCGCGATTTCCTCGAGCTCGTCGGAGAGTCCGAGCGCCATGAAGGGCGCGACGAGGGCGCCGATCGAGTTGCCGACGAAGGCGTCGACCCGGACCCCGAGTTCCCGGAGCGCCCGCCACGCGCCGATGTGGTAAACGCCTTTCGCCCCGCCACCAGCGAGCACGAGGCACCAGGGCCTGTCCTTCGCCATTTCCTTCCTCCCCGCCGCGGCCGTCGACAGGCCGCGTGCATTTTGACAGACGGATGGAGACCCGGCATGCCGGGCTCTGCGGTGATGCCGCTCTTCGGTCCCCGGATGGATCCGTCGGAGCTAAAACCCTTCCGGCCGCGGATGCCCCTGCGGGACGCGCCGTCCGGGAGCGCAAGGCGGGTCACCCCCCTGGTCGCGTTTCTCGCGGCCGGCCAGAGGGAAGGTCCGCCCGGCTCCAGTGTATTCGCGCCGCGGCGCTTCGGCCAGCGCCCGGCTGCGCGAAACGTCATGACCGCTCAGGCGCGGCGTCCCGCGTCGTAGGCGCGCTCCTTCCCTGGCGGTATACTGCCTGCCGATGAGGGAAACCTGCCCGCGCTGCCGCCGCCCCGTTGCCCACTGCCTCTGCGCCCTCGTGCCGCCCATGAAGTGCCGCACCAAGCTCGTCGTACTCATGCACCCGCACGAGCTCAAGCGCGTCAAGGCGAACACGGGCCGCCTGGCGGCGCTCTCCTTCGAGGACGCGGAGATCGTCGTGGGCGTCGAGTTCGACGGGAACGCGCGGTTCCGCGAGCTGCTCGCCGATCCGGCCTTCGTGCCCATGCTGCTGTATCCCGGGGAGGGTTCGCGGAACCTCTCGGAAGGAGCGCTGGCGCCTGAGGAGCTCGGCGGCAGGCGGCTCCTCGTCATCCTGCTCGACGCCACCTGGCCGCTCGCCCGCAAGATGCTCCGGCTGAGCCCTTCGCTCCAGGCCTTGCCGCGACTCATGTTCACGCCGCGCGAGCGGAGCCGCTGGGTCATCAAGCGCCAGCCCCACGAGCTCTGCCTCTCCACGCTCGAGGCCGTGCACGAATTGATGGCGGCGCTGGACTCGGCCGGACTCGACCGCTACGAGCGTCCCGGCCAGCTGCTCGCGGCTTTCGAGGCCATGCAGGCCCTACAGGTCGCGCGCGCCGCCGACCCGGACTCGCCCGGCTACCGGAGGAACCCCGAACGCGCGAGGTCGGTCCGGGAAGCTTTCGAGTCCGGCCGGTCCTCCGAAATCCGGCAAAAAAGCCGCGGACTCTTCTACAAGGACCCGGCAAGGAAGGAACCATGAACTACAACGACATCCTCAAGCGCCTGCGCTACGCCCTGCGCCTCACCGACGCGGACATGCTGGAATTGCTCGCGCTCGGCGGAAAGCCGGCCGCCGAGCCCGCCCTCGCGGCCTGGTTCCGGAAGGAGGAGGAGCCCGGCTACGCCGAGTGCGACATGGCCTCGCTCACCGCACTGCTCGACGGCCTCGTGGTCAAGCGCCGCGGGCCGCGCGAGTCGGCCCCGGGCGCCGCCCCTGCCCCGTCGCGCGTCGAACTTCTCGACAACAACCTGGTCCTCAAGAAGCTCCGCGTCGCGCTCGAGCTCCGCGAGGAGGACCTCATGGCTGTCATGAAGCTTGCGGGCGTCGAGGTGTCGAAAGGCGAGCTCTCCGCGCTCTTCCGCCGCAAGGACCAGAAGAACTACAAGCCCTGCCTCGACCAGTTTCTGAGGAATTTCCTCGCGGGGCTCTCGAAGTTCTCCAAATCCTGAGCTGAGCCGCGCCGGCGCGGGGCTGCGATCCCGCGCCGCGCGGGTTCGGGCTAGCCGAGCTCCACGACGAGCGGCTCCGCCGGGATGTCGATGGAGAGGGGAAGGTCGACCTTCGCGCCCGAAAGCAGGTCCGTTCCCGCGAGGGGGAAGGGCAGGGTGAGCCTTCCGCTCCGGCCGTCCAGGTTGAAAAGGGCCGCGACGGGCTTTCCCCCGCCCCGGCGTTCCACGAGCACGACGCCCGAGGCGAGCTCGCGGGCGTCGAACAGGGCTTCCCGGGCGCGGACCGCCTTCGTCGCGAGGTGCGCGGCTGCGAACCAGGCCGCGAACGCCGCGTCGCCCTTCGTCCAGTCCACCGGATCGCTCTCGAAGAGGCTGGGCCGTTCCTCGATGGCCAGCTCCTGGCCCATGTAGGCGAAGAACGTGCCTTCCGCGAGCATCATGAACGCGGTCCAGTTCCGCAACGCGGGCCCCTTTCCGAAGTGCCGGGCGGCGCGGAGCTGGTCGTGGTTCTCGAGCATGCGCGCCTTGACGGCTGTGGCCGGGTACATGCACTGCTGCAGGAAGAGGTGGTGGAGGTAGGCCGAAAGCGGCTTGCTCCCGGCCCGCGCCTCGTCGAGCTCGTGGCGGCCGTCGTAATCGTAGGTGATGTCGAAGGCCTCGTGCAGCTCCGGATCGCTCGCGGCGTAGAAGCCCCGGCGCCTCATGTGGAGGACGAATTCCTTGTGGGTGCTCTCGGCAAGCCAGAGCGTCGGGCGGATCGCGGCGCAGCGCTTCCGGGCGGCGACCCAGAATTCCACCGGCACGAGGCTCGCCACGTCGCAGCGGTAGCCGTCGACGCCGAAGCGCGTCCATTTTTCGAGCGTCGCGATGAGGTACTCGCGGAGCTCCGGATTCGAATGGTCGAGGTCGACCACGTCGGACCAGTGCTCGTTGCGGGGGGCCGGCTTCCCTTCCGGGCCCTTCCAGAACCACTCGGGATGTTCCCGGACCAGGACCGAATCGGGGCTTGTGTGGTTGTAGACCACGTCGATGATGACCTTGAGGCCCTTGGCGTGCGCCGCGTCGAGGAAGCGCCTGAAGCCGGCCTCGCCGCCGAGGGCCGGATCGATCGCGCGGTAGTCCGAGATGGCGTAGGGGCTGCCGACCGCGCCCTTGCGCCTCTCCTTCCCGATCGGGTGGACGGGCGCCAGGTAGACGATCTCGAAGCCCATGCGCGCCGCCGCGTCGAGGGCGGGCAGGGCGGCGTCGAAACTGCCCTCCGGGGAATAGTTGCGGATGAATACCTGGTAGATGCTCTGTCCCCGCAGGGAAGCGGGCGTGTCGCTGGCCAAAAGTCACTCCTTCCTGTCGCCACGAGGCGGCTAAACCGGTTTATGCCAGTATAGGAATTTGCATCATGAGCGACAAGCGTCGTTCCGCCGCGCGAAACGGCGTCTCCGGCGGGACCTTTCCATGCCTGCCCTGCCGTCCTCGTGCCTTTGAACATCGCATTCCCGGCTTTGCGGCGGCGCGGATGGCGGAGACGAGGCAAGGGCTTGTCAGTCCCCGGCGCTTTCCCCGGGACAGATTCCCCTTCAACGTATAAAATGCCTGCAGACACTGGATCGTGAAGGAGACAGCATGCCGGCCGCTATCATCGATGGAAAGGCTCTCGCGAAGGACCTGCGCGCGGAGATCGCCAAGCGGGTCGAAGCGCTCGCGGGGCGGGGCGTCGTGCCCGCGCTCGCCGTCATCCTGGTCGGGGACGATCCCGCCAGCGTTTCCTACGTGAGCGGCAAGGAGAAGGCCTGCGCCGAGGCGGGCATGCGCTCCATCGAACGGCGCCTCAGCGCCGACGCGGCCGAGGCGGAGCTCCTTTCGCTCGTCGAGACGTTCAACCGCGACCCTGAGGTCCACGGCATCCTCGTGCAGCTTCCCCTCCCGAAACACATCTCCGAGCGCAAGGTGGTGGCCGCCATCGCGCCCGAGAAGGACGTGGACGGTTTCACGCCGGTCAACGTCGGCCGGCTCGTGCTCGGCGAGGACTGCTACCCGCCCTGCACCCCGCACGGCATCGTCAAGCTCATAGGTCGCGCCGGGGTCAGGCTCGACGGGGCGGATGTGGTCATCGTCGGACGATCCAACATCGTCGGGAAGCCCCTGGCCAACCTGCTGATCCAGAAATCCGCCAACGCCACCGTCACGGTCTGCCACACGGGCACGCGCGATCTCGCGGCCCACGTGAGGCGCGCCGACATCGTGGTGGCCTGCGCTGGCCGGCCCGGACTCGTCAGCGCCGACATGATCAAGCCAGGCGCCTGTGTCATCGACGTCGGCGTCAACCGCGTGGAGGCACCCGATTCGCCGAAGGGCTTCCGCCTGGTGGGCGACGTGGAATTCGATGCGGCCTCGAAGGTGGCCGGCTCCATCACGCCCGTGCCCGGCGGGGTGGGGCCCATGACCATCACCATGCTGCTCGACAACACGGTGACGGCGGCGGAGCGGACCCTGCCGCGCCCGTGAGTCCGGGGCGCGGGGCTTCCACGCCGCTCGCCCTTCGCGCTATGCTCCGCGCATCGTGATCGACGTACAGAGCATGCCGGACCTCCGGCGCATCCCGATCAAGAAGGTCGGCGTCAAGGGCGTCCGCTATCCGGTGACCGTGCTCGACAAGGCGAACGGCGTCCAGCACGCCAGCGCCACGGTCGACCTCTTCGCCGACCTGCCGCACGCGTTCAAGGGCACGCACATGAGCCGCTTCATAGAGGTGTTCAACGAGCACCGCGCGGACCTGTCGATGCCCAAATTCATGCGCATGGTCGAGGAGATCCGCGAAGCCCTGCACGCCGAGACCGCCTACGCCTCGGTGCGCTTCCCGTATTTCGTGGAGAAGACCGCCCCGGCGTCCGGGCAGAAGAGCGTCATGGCCTACGACTGCGCCTTTTCCGGGCGGGCCTGGGGCGGGGGGAAGGAATTCCGGGTGTCAGTCTCGGTGCCGGTGCAGACGGTCTGTCCCTGCTCCAAGGCCATCAGCGAGCGCGG
>JAFGNN010000089.1 GCA_016926955.1 Spirochaetales bacterium
CTCCGGCATCCTGAACAGCCCGGTCGGAAGGCGCGAGCCGGCACCGGTTTCGAAGCCCTCCGCGGAAAAGATGTCCTTGACGCCGACGAGGCATCCGAAGAGCGCGGGGCGTCCGGCCGGGTCGGGCCAGCGGCGTTCGAGCGCGGCGGCCTCGGCGCGGAGGCGCTCCGCCCTGCCCGGTTCCGGCAGCAGCGCGAGGATATCGTCCTCGTGCTCCGCCATCCGCGCCAGCGCGGCGTCGACGCGCGCGACGAGCGGGATTTCGCCCCGCCTCGCCCGCGCGGCTTCCGCCCCGATGCCGGTCGGCGCGACGCGCGGGCTCACGGCAGGGCTCCTTCCGCCCTGAGCCTGCCGAGCTCGTCGGCGCCGAGCCTGAGCAGGCGGCCGAGGATCTCCTCGGTGTGCTCGCCGAGCTCCGGCGCGGCCGGCCGCGTCGGGTCTTCCGGGATCGTCTCCATCTTGACGGGATTACCCGGGATGATCACGGTGCCGCCCGAACCGTCGGGCGCCTCGACGAACATGTTCCGCGCGGCCAGCTGGCGGTCTTTCATCACCTTCGCGATGTCCGCGACCGGAGCCGCGGGCACGCCCGCGTCCTCGAGGACGCGCACCCACTCGTCCGCCGTCCGCGCGGCGAAGACCGCCTCGAGCTCGGGCGCCAGGAAGGGCAGGTTGTGCGTCCGGTCGGCGTTGGTCCTGAAGCGCGCGTCCTCGAACAGGTCGCTCCGCCCGATGGCGGGGCAGAACGCCTTCCAGAGCGCGTCGTTTCCCACCGCCACGGCGAACCAGGCGTCGGACGCCTTGAAGGTCTGGAAAGGCGAGATGGTCGGATGCCGCGTGCCGAGGGGAGCGGGAACCTTCCCGTCAACCTGGTAGCGAACCAGGGCGTTCTCGAGGATGGCCAGCTGGCAGTCGAGCATGGCGACGTCCACTTTCTGCCCGCGTCCCGTGTCCTTCCGCTGGTAAAGCGCGGCGACGATGCCCACCGCGGCGAAGATTGCCGCCGTGATGTCGCCCATCGACATGCCGACGCGCGTCGGCGGCGAGTCGGGCCAGCCGGTTATGCTCATGACGCCGCCGCGCGCCTGCACCAGGATGTCGTATGCGGGCTTCAGGGAATCGGGACCGGAGTGGCCGAAACCGGATACCGCACCGTAGACGAGGCGCGGGTTGGCCTCGCGAAGCACGTCCCAGCCGAGACCGAGCTTCTCCATGGTGCCGGGCCGGAAGTTTTCGACGACGACGTCGCACTCCTTCGCCAGATCCACGAGAAGCTTTTTCCCTGCCGGATTCTTGAGGTCGATGCAGATCGATTCCTTGCCCCGGTTGACGTTGAGGAAGTACAGGCTCTTACCGTTCCGGAACGGACCGAAGTGGCGGGAGTCGTCGCCGACCACCGGGGCCTCGACCTTGACGATCTCGGCGCCCAGGTCGGAGAGCAGCATGGTGCAGAAGGGCCCCGCGAGCACGCGGGTCAGGTCGAGGACGCGTATCCCCTCGAGCGGCTTGGCCATATCGACCTCCATCGGGATAAGACAACCACAGAGGCACGGAGTCACGGAGCGAAGAAGGGGAAAGACGGTTCTGGAATCGGGGAATCGTTCCCGCGCGCTTCTCCCCGATTCTCCCTCCTTCCTCCCGCGCTCCGTGCCTCCGTGGTTTCTCTCGGTTTACTTGCGACGGGCTTCTTCGTGGATCCAGGGATTGAGGGCGCCGGCGATATCGCCGAACTTGGTCAGCTTCGCCTTCGCCTTCTTCTCCATCAGCTTCGCGTAGCGATCGTCGTCGACCATGGCCACGATGCGCGCGATGCTCGACTCGCCGTCGACGAAGCGCCAGGGGAAGCAGCCGATGGTCGCCCGCTGGTTGAGCAGCAGGTCCATGTCGCCGCCCAGGCACTCGGCGTGGATGATGTGCTCGTTGAACATCTCGATGTGCATGAGCTGGTACTTGTCGTCGGAGAAATATTCCTCGAGCGACTTGCCGTACTTCTTCTGGAAGTGCGCGTCGCACTCCTTGGCCTGGCGGGGCATCCACTCGCGGATCTTGGTGTTCATGGGGTGGTCGGCGGAGCCGCAGTCGACGCCGATCCAGCGGAGCTTCTTGCGCTTGGCCCACTCGGCGAACTCGCGGTCCGGCCCCGGGTGCTTGATCATGTAGCGGATCTCGTCGGCGGTGGGCTGGTCCCAGCCGTAGTGGTGGAAACCGGTGTGGATGATGAGGATGTCGCCTTCCTTCACCTCCACGCGCTCCTCGACCATCTTCGAGGTGTAGACGTCGTAGTCGCCGGCGATGTCCGAGAGGTCGACGATGGCGCCCTCGTGCACGAGGAAGTCCATGTCGAGGCTGGCGATGTCCTTGCCCGGCGTGTAGAAGTGGATCTCGCCGTCGAGGTGGGTGCCGATGTGGTTCGAGTGGGTCACCACCTGTCCGTTGGCGCCGTTGGGCGCCAGGCGCTTGAAGTACTTCACCTCGAGCGGCTCGTAGGTGGGCCAGGGCGGGGTGCCGATGCCGAGGGGAATGGTCAGGTCGATCATCTTCATACAAACCTCCTGTAACAAGAAGACCACGGAGACACAGAGACACTGAGGGGAGAGTGAGAGGGAAGCGAAAAGAAACGAAGAGAAACAGGAATCTCCGTCATGGGGCGTATTTCTCGGCGAAGGCGATGATGGCATCCCTGAAGACATTCTCGGGCGGCGCGTCGTCCATGACGTACCCGCTCGCTTCGCTGCGCGGGCCGTGAAGGAACGGACATCCCTGTCCGAAAGCCGCCCGAGAGACCTTCTTCATCATTTCGCATACCTTTCCGCGAACGCGATAATTGCGTCCCGGAAGACGTTCTCGGGCGGCTTTACGAGGCCGGCGCCGACCATGCCGACACCGGGCTCCCTGTGGGCGATGCCGGTGTTGATGGCCGGCAGGATGCCCGTCTCCACCACCTTGCGCGCGTCGATGCCGGTCGGCGTGCCGCGGAAGTCGAGCGCGGGAATGCGGTACTGCTCGCTCTCGCCGAGGGTGATCTCGTACATGCGCAGGGTGACGTCGATGGCGTCCGCGGGCGAGCCGCCTACGAACTTGACGATGGCCGGCGCGGCCGCCATGGCGAAGCCGCCGATGCCGGAAGTCTCGGTGATGACCGAGTCGCCGATGTCGCGCGCGGCGTCCGCGGCCGTGTAGCCCGGCAGGTAGAGCCCTTCCACCACGCTCGCGGGTCCCGTGAACCAGCGTCCGGGCAGGCCGGACAGCTTGATGCCGAACTCGGTGCCGTTCCGCGCCATCGTGGTGATGACCGTGGAACCCTCGATGCCGGCGGCCGCGTCGACGGCGCACTTGGCGGAAGGCATCGTCAGGTTGAGGAAGAAGTGGTCGTTGGCGTTGAGGAAGGCGAGCACCTTCGATATATCCGCCTTCGGCGCGTCCACCATGACGAGGTGCGGCGCGAGCTCGCGGATGATGGTCGAGGTGCCGGCGCGGTTGCGGTTGTGCCCCTCGTCGCCCATCTGGAGCACCTGCGCGATGACCGTCGTCATGTCGATGGGCCCGCGCATCTTGAGCGCCTCGGCGAGGATCGGCGCGAGCGAGTCGCGCATCCACGAAAGCCGCTCCTGCACTTCGTCGCCGTAGGCGCCGTAGCGGAGCACCTTCCCGAGGCCCTCGTTGAGCGTGCAGTAGGCGCGGTTCCCGAAGGCCTTGTTCTCGACGATCCAGACCGGCATCGACGCGGTCATGACGCCCGCCATCGGGCCGACCGAGTCGTGGTGGTGGCAGGAGTCGAACTCGATCTCGCCGGAGGCGGCGAGCGCCTCGGCCTCCGCGCCCGTTTTCGCCAGGCCCTCGTGGATGAGGCCGCCCATGACCGCGCCGCGCATCGGGCCGGACATGTCCTTCCAGGCGACGGGCGGTCCCGCGTGCAGCACGAGCTTCCGGTGCATGCCCGGCACGACATCCTTCGCGACGCCGATGCCGATGACGGTCGGCTTGGCCGCGAGGATGCGGCGCACGGCCTCCGCGTTGGCCGCGTCGATGTCGACGGTGGCGCGGCTGGCGATGCGGTCGAGGGCCGCGATGGCGCGCACGTCGCCGCCGGCCGGCGGCTTCCACTCGACCTGGGCGACCGGGGCTCCCTCGCGCGCGAGAGCCGCGGCGAATTTCTCGAGGCCGAGGTTGAGGGCCTTCGGGCCCTCGGCAAAAAGCGAATCGATGGGTCTGGCGCTCACCGTGCGCCTCCTTTCGCGGTGCTTCCGCGCGCGGCGGCCTTCGCGATCTCCACCGCGAAGAGGGCGGCGCGCCGGTTCGACGGCATGACGACGACGCCGGCCGCCTCGAGCTTGGCCGCCTGGGCGGCGTAGCCCTGGGGGTCGGCGCCCGTGCCGATGACCGACGCGACCACCGGCAGGTAGCCGCCCCGCGCGGCGGCGGCGGCGCGCGCTTCGGCAATGGCCTCGAGCGTGGCTCCCGCGGGGTCGTCGTGCGAGCCGTAGCCGAGCACCACGTCGAGGAGCAGCACCGCGGTCTCCGGGTCCTTGCCTTCTTCCAGAATGCGCGCGTTGCGCTGCGAGGGGTCGATCATGGGGTGCGGCTTCCCGACCGTGAAGACGTCGTCCCCGAGGTCGACTATCGTGTGGCCTTCCGATTTCCGCGGGTCGGCCAGCACGAGGGCCGGATCGGTCTGGTTGTTGGAGCGCACCTGGCCGAGCTCGGCGTCCGCGATGAACAGGGCCTCGTCTGCGACGGTGCCGCCCGCGTAGAGCCCGCGGAGGAATTGCTGTCCGGGCCCGAGGCGCGCGGCCTCGCGGGCGGCGATTTCCCCGAGGCCCTGAGCGGCCTCGGCATCCAGCCGCACGCGGGTCGCGGCGGCGGCCGCCATGCGCGCCGCGCCGTCGGCGCCCGACTTCGCGAAAGCCGCGGCGAGGGCGGCGGCCTCCTCGAGGCTCGCGGCGTGGTAGACGGGGTCCGCGTCGGCGGACCTTTCCTTCAGGCCGAGGAAATACACGACCGCGGGCTTCCCGCCCTCCGCAAGGGCGGCGACCACCTTGGCGGCAGTCCCGGGCGCGGGCGGCTTCGACACGACGAGCAGCACCTTCGTCTCCGGATCGCGTTCGAGTCCCTCGATGGCGAGGAGGCTCGTCATGCCGCCGACCTTCTCGTTCTTGAGGTCGCGTCCGCCGCAGCCGATGGCCTGCGAGACGCCGACTCCGGCTCGATCGACGAGACAGGACACTTCCTGCAGGCCCGTCCCGGACGCCGCCACGATGCCGACCGGCCCGCGGGAGACCACGTTGGCGAAGCAGAGCGGCTTGCCGCCGATGATGGCGGTTCCGCAGTCGGGCCCCATGAGGAGTAGCCCCTTCGACACCGCGAGCTTTTTGAGCTCGATCTCGTCCTCGAGGCTGACGTTGTCGGAGAAGATCATGACGTGGAGGCCGCGCTCGAGGGCCAGGCGGGCCTCGCGGGCCGCGTAGGCGCCCGGCACCGAGATGACGGCCAGGTTCGCGTCGGGCAGAAGCTTGAGCGCGCCGGCGGCTGAGGCCGCGCGCGGGTACGCCTGCCCGGCCTGCGCCGCCGGGCCTTTCTTCCTCGTGACCAGGTCGATGGCGAGCGCGACCGCCTTTTCCGCGGCCGCGGCGTCCGCGCAGTCGACGGCCACGACGAGGTCGCCGGGCCCGGCGCCGGCAAGCGCCTCGCCGCCTTCCGCGACGCCGTAGCCGAGCTCCGCCAACAGTTCGAGGTTCATCGGCGTGCCCATGGCTACGATAGCCCCGTTCACGCCGTCCGCCGCTTCCAGCTCGCGGCTCGCGAGCATGAGGAACACCGAGTCGTAATAGGCGTCCTTCCGTACCAGTATCCGTTTCATCCGTACCGCCTTCGCGATCGTACTAGGTTCCAGACAAAGGCTGGACGCGCCCTTGCCGCCCGAAGCGGCGGAGGAAGCCGAGCAGGGCGTCCGCCCCGGAGCTGGCCCCGTGGCGGAACGCCTCGTCCATGGCCGCGTCGAGCGCGGCAGAGCCCGTCGAAGCGTTTCGCGCGGCCGTCGCGGGCCCGGCGGGCGCCGCGACGGCCGCGGAAAACGCCTCAGCGAACCCGAGAAGGTACGCGGGGAAGCAGCCTTCCCGCGCGCCGAGGAGCAAGGCGCGGCCCGCGGCCGTCGTGCGGCCGAGTTCCGCATCTCCGATGGTAACGCCGCCGAGGCCGGAAAGTCTCGCGGCGAGCTGCCATCCGGCGATGAAATCGTCCCCGGCCGGGGTGGTGCCGGGACCGAAGCCCGCGAGCTTGCGCGGAAAATCCTCCGCTTCCGCGAGGACGGCGAAACGGCGGGCGAAGGGCCCGCCGCCGTGGATGCCCTCGGGGGGGACGCGCGCGACAAAGGCTCGTTCAAGCGCGTCGAGCGTCCTTTCAAGAGCCGCGCCGACGTGCCCGACGAGGCGCTCCGCTGCGACGCGCAAGCGCGCCGAGGCGTCCCATACGGCAAAATCGAGCGCCCAGGCCGCCTCAGGCCGGCCGGCCGGCCCTACAAGCTCAAGCCCCGTTCCCCCCAGCCCGACCCTGAATCCTGTCGTACCGCGGCCCAGGGCGCGCGCAAGCTCTCCGAACACGCGCGCGCCCACGGCCACGGCCCTTGCCTCCATCGACCGTCCGTCCGCCACGATCGATACCAGCGCACCGTCCGGATGCAGGAGCGCGACGGCCCGCGGAAACGCGCCGATAACGGGCGCGGCCCAGGGCGCGGCGGGCACCAGGGAGCCGAGGAGCGCGGGCGGGCGCGCGGCTCCCCCGGCTTCCGGAGGAAGCGAAGGCCGGCGCGGCCCGAGGGCGCCGCACCGGCCGAGGTTCACGCGCATGGCTTCGCGCGCAGCTGGCATGGAAGGCTCAGCCCTCCGCCTTGGTGACGTCCTTGGGACGCATGATCAGGTTGAGCACGATGCCGGCGATGGCCGCGAGGCCGAGGCCGGAAAGCTTGAAGTTGCCGAAGGCGAAGGCAGCGCCGCCCAGGCCCAGGGTGAGCATGGTGGCGGTGATGATGAGCAGCTTCGGATTCGAAAGGTTCACCTTCGCGTCGACCATGTTCTTGATGCCGATCGACGAGATCATGCCGAAGAGCAGGATCGAAATGCCGCCGATGACCGGCGCGGGGATGGTGCCGATGAGGGCGGTGAACTTCGGGATCATCGAGAGCACGATGGCGAAGACCGCCGCGATGCGCATGATGACGGGATTGTGGACGCCGGTGAGCGCGACCGCGCCGGTATTCTCCGAGTAGGTCGTGTTCGCGGGACCGCCGATGAGACCCGCCACCGAGGTTGCGATGCCGTCGCCCCAGAGCGTGCGGGTGATGCCCGGATCCTTGATGAAATCCTTTCCGACCACGTTGCCGATGGCCAGCACGTCGCCGAAGTGCTCGACCATGGTGACGATGGCGATGGGCACCATGACGCTGATCGCCTCGACGGAGAACTTGGGAAGGGTGAAGGCGGGGAGGCCGATCCAGTCGGCAGCGGCGACGCTCTTGAAGTCGACGATGCCGATGATGACGGAGAA
>JAFGNN010000090.1 GCA_016926955.1 Spirochaetales bacterium
GCCCGCGCGGCGGTAGCGCTCGAACTTCTCGTGCTGGTCCTTCTTCGAGGTGGACGGCGAGAGCACCTCGACGGCCAGGTCGGGCGCCCCGCGGCCGAAGCGCTCCCGCACCTTCGAACGGTCGCAGTACACGAGCACGTCCGGCTGGACCACCGTATCCACCTCGTCGTCCGCCTCGTCCCGCGCGGGCAGCAGGATGTCGAACGGCGCGACGAAGACCTTGCATGGTTTCCCTTCCAGGAAATTGCCCATCCATCGGAATAGCCGCCCGACCAGGGTCTGGTGGGTTGCGCCGGGCGCGGGGCTCATACCGTAGGCGACGCCGTCGATGAGTTCCCAGCGCTCGTCGTCGGGCCAGGTGCGGTAGTGGCGGTACGTGAAGCGTCCGCCCGTATCGAGCGCGGGGTCTCCCATGCGTTCCATCCTCCAAGTATACACCAAGCGCTTGGAAGGCGCGCGGCGCTTGCGGTTTGGCTGGAGAAAAGCGCGGGCCGCGCGAGGGTCCGCGCGTGGGGACGCTCCGGGGCGGCAGGGAGGGGCGGACGAGGGGCCGGCCGGCGCTATTTGAGCGAGAAGCTGCCGCCCTCGTCGAAGGCGAGCGGCACCGGATCGCTCCGGATCTCCGCGGGCAGCTGGAGAGCGGCCGCGCCGACCACGCGGAAGCTGCCCTTCCGGTCCGAGAAGAGCGCCTTGACGCCCTTCGAGAGCTTCTTCGCGCTGAACACGCTCGTCACCGTGACGAAGGTGCGGCTGCCCTCGCGGCGGACCTCGGAGCTCTCGCCCGCGACCAGGCTTTCGCCGTTCACGAAGAGCTCGTAGCCGAGCTTCGCGAAGCCGAGCGGCGCCCTGGCCTCGTTGGCCACCTCGATGGTGAACGAGACGCGGAGCGGCACGTCGAGCTCGGCCGGGTCGATGACGGCAGCCGCCGGCTTCCTGCCGGCCAGCAGGTCCGCGATGGCCGAGCGCGCTTTCGAGGCGTCGACTTTCTTCCCCGCCTTGGCGAGGGCCTTGGCCACCTCGTCGGCCGAGGGCGGCGTCACGGTGAAGCCCGTGACGGCGAGGCGCGGCTTGATGGCGGGTATCTTCTTCTCGAGCCGGTATGCGAACGAGATGTCCTTGGGCAGGCCGGGAATCTTCGGCAGCGGAATGGCGAGCGTCCCGTCGATCACCGTCGCGAGGTAATCCTTGGCCGCGTAATCCTTCACCAGCTTGGCTATGGCGTCGTAGGCGAGCGTCACGGTGAAGGTCTGGGCCTTCGAGCCGCGGGCGGGCACCGAGAATCCGCCCTTGCCGGCGGCCGTGAAGACCTTCGAGCCTTCCACCGAGAAGTCGAGCGTCATGCCGGAGAAGGATAGCCCGAGCGGGTAGGGGTTTTTCACCGTGAGCTCGAAGAGGAAGGTGAGGTCGCGGAGGCTGATCGCCTCGACGCGGAACTTCGTGACCTCGGCCGTGGGCTTCGCGAACTGCGCGAAGAGGGGAAGGGTCAGTAGCGTCGCCGCGAGCAGGGCGGCCAGCGTGCGTTTCATCGGGTGGTGCCTCCGTACGGTAAGTATAGGGCGGCGCGGGCCGGAAGAGTGCAGCCCGTCGCCGCTTTCATGCTACGCTTCCATGCCCAGCGCGTCCGCCAGGAAGGCGAGCTTGTCCGCCGATTCCGCGACCAGCTTCGACAGGGGCTTGCCCATGCCGTGGCCCGCGTCGGTCTCGATTCGCGTCAGCACGGGCGCGCTTCCCCCGTGCCGTTCCTGCAGGGTGGCGGTGAACTTGTGGCTGTGCGCCGGCACGACGCGGTCGTCGTGGTCTCCGGTCAGGACGAGGGTGGCGGGATAGGCGACGCCGGCCTTCAGGTTGTGGAGGGGCGAGTAGCGCATGAGCGTCTCGAAGCCTTCCTTCGTCCCGCTCGAGCCGTAGTCGCTCGTCCAGGCCCAGCCCACGGTGAAGGTGTGGAAGCGCAGCATGTCCATGACGCCCACCGCCGGCACGGCGGCCGCGAAGAGCTCGGGCCGCTGCGTCATGCACGCGCCCACGAGGAGGCCGCCGTTCGAGCCGCCCTCGATGGCGAGCCGCTCGCTCGCCGTCCAGCCCTGGGAAATCAGCCACTCGGCGGCGGCGATGAAGTCGTCGAAGACGTTCTGCTTCCTGTCTAGCTTGCCCGCCTCGTTCCATTCCGTGCCGTACTCGCCGCCGCCGCGTATGCAGGCAACCGCGAAGAGGCCGCCCGGCTCGAGCCAGGGCAGGAGCGAGGCCGCGAAGGCGGGCGTCATGGAGATGTTGAAGCCGCCGTAGCCATAGAGGCGCGCCGGATTCCTTCCGTCCATGGCCATGCCCTTCTTGTGGACGAGGAAGATGGGGACGCGCGTGCCATCCTTGCTCGCGTAGAACTCGCGCTCGACGACGATGGTGTCGAAGGGGAACTCGACCCGCGGCTCGCGCCAGACGGAAACGTCCGCCGTCGCGGTATCGAGGCGGTAAACGGTCGGGGGACGGTTCCACGACGAGAAGGAGAAAAAGGCCTCGCGGTCACTTGCGCGGCCTTCGGCCTCGCCGACGCTGCCGAGCCCGGGGAGGGGGATGCCCGCGACCGTCCGCCCGTCGCTCTCGTGGAGGGTCAGGACCGAGGCGACGTCGCGGAGCCACGAGCAGAGGAGGCGGCCGCCGAGCAAGGAGGCCGAATCGAGGACGTCCCGCCCGGGCCCTTCGGGGATGATCTCGCGCCAGGCGCCTTCCTCCGGACGCGAGCGCTCGATGGCGACCACGCGATTCCGCGGCGCTCCGCGGTTCGTCAGGAAGTAGAAGGTCTCGCCCGAATTGCCGATCGGCCAGTGGATCGCGTCCATCGTTTCGACGAGCGGGACTATCGGGGCGTCCGCGACGCGCAGGTCCTTGGTCCAGACGCGGTTGCCCGGCCGCGTCCCGTGGCTCGCCCAGATCATGAGCCAGTCGCCGTCCTCGCTGACCTGGCAGCCGAGGAACCATTCGGGTTGGTCGGGCCGCTCGTACACGAGCTCGTCGGCGGCCTGTCCGGTGCCGACGCGGTGGAAATGCAGCCGCCGCGTCTTGTTCGGCGCCGTGAGCGCCGCTCCTGGCGCGGGCGGATCGAAGCGGCTGTAGTAGAAGCCGCTTCCGTCTCCCTTCCACGAGATGCCGGAGTTCTTGATCCAGAGCAGCTCGTCGCCCAAATCCCTGCCCGAGTCCGCCTCGAGCACGCGCACCGTGGTCCAGTCCGAGCCGGCATCGGAGAGCGCGAGCGCGACGAGCGATCCGTCGGGGCTCACGCTCCAGACGTTGAGGGCCCGGGGCTTCCCTGCGGCCGACGCGGCGTTCGGGTCGAAAAGGACGCGCTCCGACCCGTCCCCGTCCGAGACCATGAGCAGGGCCTGGTCCAGCAAGCCCGGGTTGTGGCGCCAGAAGCGGCGCCCGCCGCGCGTCACGGGCAGGCCGTACTTCTCGTAGTTCCACAGGCCCTCGAGCCGCTTCCGGAAGCGGCCGCGGGAAGGAATTCCGGCCAGCCATTCCTCCGTGACGCGGTTCTGCGCGGCCACCCAGGCCTTGGTCTCCTCCGAATTGTCGTCCTCGAGCCAGCGGTAGGGGTCGGCGACCGGGGTGCCGAAGTAATCGTCGACCGTACCGTCCTTGCGTGTTTCCGGGTAGCGGGGCGCGGGGCGCCGGGATTTCGTGCTCATGGGGGTGGAGTATAGCACGAAGCCTTCGGGGGGACGTGCGGCGCGCGGTCGCGGTTTCGACTAGACTGTATCCATGACACCCGGAACCGCGCCGCCCCTCCTTGTCATCGCCCTGGTCCTCGCCGGCTCGATTTCGCTCTTCCTGGCCGCCACCGCCTGGGCGCGGCGCCGCGTGCCGGGCGCCCGGGAGCTCGCGGTTTTGCTTGTCGGAAGCGCCCTCTACAGCCTGGCCTACGCGTTCGAACTGCTCCGGAGCGACCTCGACGGGATACTCGCCTTCGTCGCCCTGGTCTACCTGGCGCTGGCCATCATGATCCCCTCCTTCCTGGCCTTCGCCTGGCGGATCACGGTCGGCAGGATGCTGCCGCCCCTTCTCCTCGCGGCGCTCGCAGCCTGGGGGCTTTTCGCCTTCGCGGCGGTGCTCACGGTGCGGGGCCACTCGTTCTTCTACATCAACCCCTCCGTCGCCGCCTCCGCGCCGTATCCGGTCATCAGCTTCGGAAGGGGTCCGCTCTACTTCGTCAATTTCGCCGTGATCGAGCTCGCGGCGATCTCGGGCGCCGTCC
>JAFGNN010000091.1 GCA_016926955.1 Spirochaetales bacterium
GCGCCGGACGTCGCCGTTCAGGAGCAGCGGCACGCGGAGCTCGGCGGCGAGCCTGGCCGCCAGGTCGCGCTTCGGAACGCGCCTGAGCTTTTGCGCCTGGGTGCGCGGGTGCAGGACCAGCCAGTCGAGCCCGGCTTCCTCGAGCGCTCGCGCGAACTCCAGCAGCTTGCCGTAATCGTCGTCCCAGCCCGCGCGGATCTTGGCCGAGAGCGTCCGCCCGGGCGCCAGGTTCCTCCGCGCCGCCGTCACGAGACCTGCCGCGCCTTCCGGATCCTTCATCCACGCGACGCCGCCGCCCGAGGCCACGATATGGGGCGCCGAGCACCCGAAGTTGAGGTCCACCCCGAGGGCGGGAAGCGCGTTCGAGCGCGCCACGGCCTCGCCGAGCCTCGGAGCGTCCGGTCCGTAGAACTGGAGCACGGTCCTTTCGGGCGCAGGCAGCGCGTCGAGGAACCAGGCGTCGTAGGGCGCGCCCGAGATGTAACCGGGCGCGCTCGACATCTCGGTGTAGTACAGGTCGCAGCCGCCGAACTCATCGACCAGGGCGCGCAGCGCGCGGTGCGATAGTCCCACCATCGGGGCCAGCGCCAGCGCGTTGACGGGTAGCGTGTATGCCATGCGCGCACCCTATCCGTTCGCGGGCTTTAGGACTAGGGGGACTAAGGGCGCGGGCTTCGCCTCCAGCCCGCTTCGACCTTCCCGGAAGGCCCGCCTTCCCGAAGGCTCCGCCTCCGGTCCCCGCGCGCCCGCGTTCCGCGGGCGCCGCCCCGAGCCCTGCCCCCCCGAGCGGGCTCACGCGGCGATCGCGGCGACGAAGCCTGGGGAAGGCTTCGTCGATCCGCTCCCGGCGCCGTGCCGAATGCGGCCGGGGCCGTGCCGGCTTCGGGCTACCAGGAAATTCCGTGGCGCCGCGCCAGCTCGGCGAAGGTGCCGTCCGCCACGATGCGCGCGAGACCGTCGTCGAAGAGGCGCCTGAGCTTCTCCGCGCCCGGCGCGGCCCGCGAGAAGGCCAGGTAAACGGCGTTCTCCTCCAGGACCGGGCTTGTCGCCCTGACCCCCTCGGCCTCATCCCGGAACCGGGTCCTGAGCAGGTACTCGATGACGTCCGCCGGCCCGGCGATCACGTCGCAGCGCCCGAGCAGCAGCATGCGGACGAGCGTCTCGTGGTCCTCCACCTCGATCCTGATGAAGGAGCCAGCCGCGTCGAATTCCCGGCCGTGCGCGGCGCCGCGGACTACGCCGACCGCCCGGCCTTCCAGCTCGCCGAGCGTCCCGATGGAGCCTTCCGAGTCCGCCCTGGCGTACAGGCGAGTTCTCACGATGCCGAAGGCTTCAGGGTAGAGGAAGAGCCTTTCGCGTTCCGCGGTCCGGAACGCCCCGAGCAGGCCGTCCTCGGCGCCCGAGGTGGCCATCGACAGGGCACGCGCCCAGGGCGCGAATTCGATGGAGACCTCGAGCCCCGAATCCGCGAAGATCGCCGTCACGAGCTCGGGCAGGAAGCCTCCGCCGGGCAGTTCCGGGCCCATGAAGGGCTGCCAGGGTTCGGTGACGATGCGTATCGTCCCCGTCTGGGCCCAAGTCTGGGCCGAGAGCGCGATGAGCAGCAGTACGAGGGCGGATCGACGCACGGTTCTCCCCGTCGCGCCGCCACCGCGTCGCGACCCTCCAGAATGTAGCGCATCACGACCATGGGCCGCACGGTATGTGGCGAGCTTTATCCCCCGGGTCCTGTCCCCGCGCCTTCACGGACAAGCGAGCGCTTAACCCGGCTCTGTCCCCGCGCGAGCGACTGCGGCGTTCGCGGCGACGAAGCCGGGGAACGGCTTCGTCGATTGCCTCCCGGCTCTGCCCTCGCCCAAGGGAACTGGCCTGACCCGACATGAACCCCGCGAGCAGCGTACCCGCCCGCGCACGCTCCGCCCGACCCGCGCCCTCACGGGAAAGCGGCGTGAAAGGGCTCACCACGACGTAGCGCCTCGCTGAGCCCGGCAGGACGGCGGGTGACGCGGGGCAACGCGGCCCCGAACGTCAGTGAGTGGGTTGCGTTGTCCCGCGTCAGGCCCCGCCCTGCCATGCCCCAATGACGCCCCACGCCGCTTCGACTGTTTCACCCCGTCTGCCCGCCAACGCGCGGGACGGTCGGTACCCGCGTTGACCAAGGCGCCGATTTCGGGTATGAATGATGGTCACGTCCGTTCCCCGTATCACGGTCCGGCCCGCGGGGAGCCCACATTCCGGATGTCGGACCAGCATTCGCGCGCGCGGCAAGCGCGCCTCATGGAGGATCCCTTTGAGCGTGAAAATCCGGCTCAAGAAGTTCGGCGCCAAGAAGCGCCCCTACTACCGCGTCGTCATCGTGGACGCCCGCGACCCGCGCGACGGCGCCACGATCGAGGAGATCGGCACCTACCACCCGGTCGAGGCCGAGGGCAAGCAGCTCTCCATCGACGAGGGCAAGGCCCGCGCCTGGCTCGACAAGGGCGCGGTTCCCTCGGACACCGTCCGCAAGCTCCTCAACAGCCTCAAGATCCACGTGAAGTGAGCCGCTCCCGCGGTTTGCCCGGGCGGCATGCGTCCGTCCAGGGTCCGCGGGTAGCGTCGCGCTTCATGATGGAACGGCCATAAAGGAGACCGACGTGGAACGAGACCTGGTCGAATACATCGCCAAAAGCCTCGTGGACGACCCCTCGGGGGTGAGCGTCAACGTGGTGGAAGGCGAAAAGTCCACCATCCTCGAACTGCGCGTCGCGGGCGACGACATCGGCAAGGTGATCGGCAAACACGGCCGCATCGCCAAGGCCGTCAGGACCATACTGTCCGCCGCCGCGACCAAGACGCAGAAACGGGTCGTCCTCGAGATCCTCGACTGACCCGGGTCGGATGGACAAGCTGGTCATCGGGCGCCTCGGCGCGCCCTTCGGCGTACGCGGCCACCTGAAGCTGCGGAGCTCCTCCGGCGAATACGGGCATATAGCCCGTCTCGCCGAGCTGGAGCTCAGGCTGCCTGACGGCCGTCCCGCGCGACTCAGGGTCGCCGAGCTCGTCGACGCGCCCGGCGGCGCCGCCGTGCGTTTCGAGGGAGTCGACAGCCCCGAGGCCGCGCGGCCGTACGTGAACGCCGAGATACTCGCCGCGCGCGCCGACGCCGCGCCGCTGGCCGATAACGAGTGGTATGTCGACGATCTCGTCGGCTGCGTCCTCGAGTACGAGGGCATCGTCGCGGCAAGCGTCATCGCCGTGACGGACGGGGCGGCCGATCCGCTCCTGGAGACGCGACTGCCCGACGGCCGCACGGCGCTCGTCCCCTTCCGCAAGGAATTCGTGGGCGAGGTCGACGTCGCGGACAAACGCATAGAGCTGCTGGCGCCCTGGATCCTCGAGTGAAATTCACGGTCCTCTCGCTCTTCCCGGAGATCCTGCGCGGGTTCTTCGAGAGCTCCATCATGGCCAAGGCCGTCGAGCGGGGACTGCTCTCGTACGAGCTCCGCGACATCCGGGATTTCGCGACCGACAAGCACCACAAGTGCGACGACCTCGTCTTCGGGGGCGGGGCGGGCCTGCTCATGCTGCCCGGACCCTTGGGCGCCTGCCTTGACGCGGTCGGGGCCAAGGGAAAGCGGGTTGTCTACGTGACGCCCGGCGGACGCCTGCTCAACCAGGCCTATGCCCGCGAGCTTTCGCGCGAGCCGGAGCTGGTCATCGTGTGCGGGCGCTACGAAGGAATCGACCAGCGCGTCATCGACGAGTACGTCACCGACGAGATCTCGATCGGCGACTACGTGCTCAGTTCGGGCGAGACCGCCGCGCTCGTGCTCGTGGATGCCGTCTATCGCCTGGTGGACGGAGTCATATCGGGCGAGTCGCTGTCGGAGGAAAGCTTCGAGGGGGGGCTCCTCGAGTACCCCCAGTATACACGCCCGGCGGCTTATGGTACACTCCGCGTCCCGGAGGTCTTGGTCTCCGGGCACCATGCGAACATAAGGTCGTGGCGACTCAAGGAAGCGGTGCGCAAGACGCTCGCCCTCAGGCCCGACCTCCTCTCGGACGGAGTCCTCACCGACGAAGTCCGCAATATCCTGCTTGAGATAAGCGCCGAAGGGGGATGCGATGGACATCATAAAGAAGATTGAGGCCGAACAGCTTCGCGAGACTTCCGATTTCAAGGTCGGCGACACCGTCAAGGTGTTCTTCAAGATCGTCGAAGGCAAGAACGAGCGTATCCAGGCCTACGAGGGCCTCGTGATTTCCATGCGCCACTCCGGCGCCTCGGAGTCCTTCACGGTGCGCAAGCTCAGCTACGGCGTCGGCGTCGAGCGCGTTTTCCCGCGCAACTCGCCCCGCATCGAGAAGGTCGAGATCGTGCGCTACGGCAAGGTCCGCCGCGCCAAGCTCTACTACATCCGCGAGAAGGTCGGCAAGAAGGCCAAGATCAAGGAGCTTCTCGGCGGCCGCAAGCCCATGGGCGCCAAGAAGGTCGAAGCCTGATTCCGCCTCCGGCCATGGAGAACGTACCCGGGGCCGGAGAACACAGGATGATCGCCGCGCAGGACGGCGCCCGGGGAACGGAAACGTTCCGCCCGGGCGCCGTTCGCGTATTCGCGTACGAGGGTCGCGACTCCTCGGGGCTCTGGCGCCTGTCCGCCGGCGGAACCGCCTTGCTGGCCCGGGGCTCGGGCGAGCCCGTGCCCGGCGCCCGCTACCGGGTGCTCGCGGAAGCCTTGTCGGGCGGCGGCGTTTCCTTCCGCGTGCTCGGCAAGGCTTCCGCGCTTCCGTCCGCCCCGCCGCAGGCTTCTCCTGCGGCGCCCGGCGCCGGGGCGGGACTGCCGGTCGCGGCGGGCGACATGGCTCCCGCGCTCGCCGCCGTACTCCGCGCCCTCGCCCGCGAAGGCCTGCCCCTGCGTCTCGCGCCTTCCCTCGCCAAATCAGCGGCACGCTCGGGCGACATCGAAGGCGCCGCGGGCTTCCTGGCCCGCGCGGCAGCCCTCGGCAACGGGGAGGGTCTCGACGAGGCTGTCGAAGCCATCTTCGGCAGGCGGGACGCCGCGGACGGCGGCGGCGGCGGTGCTGCCGACGGGCAGGGGCGCGGGAACGGCGACCGGGGCCGGGAGGAAGACCGGGGCGGACGGGCGGGCAGCGGGAATGGCGCTCCCGGTACGGAAAGCGCCCAAGGCGCCTTGATCGACGCGGGAACCCTCGACGGATCCGGTTTCGGCCGCTTCCTCGAGACCCTCGCGCTCGGCGCTCCCTCGTCGCGCGCCCGGGAGCGCGGCGCGTGGACCTTCGTTCCCTTCGCCTTCGAGCTCGATGGCGTTGAAATATCGGGAACCCTGCGTCTACAATTACCGGACGGACCCGGCGGTCCCGGCTGCATCGCGGCCTCGCTCCGGGCCGGACGCGCCCGGCGGCCTTGGTGTTTCCGGATCGATTTCGGCGACGGCCCTTCGCCTCGCCTGGCCATCGGCCGGGACCGGACCCGGGACGCGGAGCTCGAGCGCGCGGCCTCGCGCCTCGCCGCGGAGCACGGGGTCGCCTCGTACAAGGTCCTCGCCCCGGGCGAGCGCGCCGAAGTCGAGGATCCCAGGCTCGGGACGGATGAGCGTGCGTAGGAAGCTCGCGAGCGCCCTTCGCTGGGATCCGCGGCTTCCGGCTCCCTACGTGCTGGCCCGCGGACGCGGGCTCGGGGCCGAGCGGATCGAGGCCCTCGCGCGCGGGGCCGGCGTTCCGGTCGTGGAGGACGCGGCGGCCGCCGAGGCCTTCGACGTCCTCGACGCGGGCGACTTCGTGCCGATCGAATATTGGGAACTGGCGGCGGCCGTCCTCGCGACGGTCGCTTTTATGGAGAGAAAATGAAGAAACGTCTGGCGCTTTCGGATCTCGCCTCCGGCATGAAGTTCACCGAGGACGTCCTGCTCGATGAGACCAACCTCTTCGTCCCCGCCGGCATAGCCATCAGGCAGAAGGATCTCGACATGCTCGGCTCATGGGGCGTGACCCATGTGCTCACCGCCGGCGAGCTCCTCGAGGACGCGCCGGATTCCGGCCCGGCCGCGCCCGACGCCGAACGCGCCGACGGCATCAGGCCGAACCCCTTCGCGGGCGACCGGGAGCTCTACCGCGAGTACGTCGACATGGTCGACCGCCTGGCGGTGGTCTTCGACCGCGTCGGCCGGAACGAGAAAGTGGAGCCGCGCACGGTCGATTCCATCGTGCAGGACCTGCTGCGCGTGGTGCGGGACAAGCAGGCCGACCTCGTGTCGGCCATCCTCTCGGGCGAGATCGCGGCCAACGACTACGCCCGGGCGGGCGTAGACACGGCCATCCTTTCCATCGTCGTCGGCACGGCCATCAAGCTGCCCACCTGGCGCCTCGCGTACCTCGCCACCGGCGCGCTCCTGCACGACCTCGGCATGGCCCGCGTTCCCGATTCCATTGTCAAGAAGAAGGGCGAGCTGGCCGAGGACGAGGTCCAGAAGATGCGCGCGCATCCCTTGCTATCCTACCGCATCATCACCAAGGAGTTGATGTACCCGGACGAGGTCGGGCTGCCGGGCCTCCAGCACCACGAGCGCTGGGACGGCGAGGGCTATCCGAGGCGCTCGCCGGGCAAGGAGGTGGACCTCCTCTCGCGCATCGTCTCGGTGGTGGACGCCTTCGAGGCCATGGTCAGCGAGAAGCCCTACCGCAACTCGATGATCGGCTACGCGGCCATGAAGAACCTGCTGTCTGACAATTCAAGGCGCTTCGATCCGGAGATCCTCAAGGCCTTCATTCGAGCCATGGGCATCTATCCGATCGGCTCCCTCGTCCTGCTCAACAACGCGGCCATCGCGAAGGTGGTGGGCATACACGCGGACGCGCCCCTGCGCCCCAAAATCCGCGTCGTGGTGGACGAGTTCGGCAAGCGCTACGCCGACGACGGAGGCGCGGTCCTCGACCTGCTCAAGGAAAAGACCATCTTCGTGGCGCGGGCCCTCGATCCCCGCGACGTCGCCCGGAAGTGAGCGGCGACGCGCTCCCGTACGGCGCGCGGAAGCCTTCGACGCACGAGGCGGGCAGGGCGGCCGAAGAGGTCGCTGTCCGGGCCACGGAGGCCGCGGGCTGGTTCGTCGTGGCGCGAAACTGGCGCGCGAGGTCGGGCGAGATCGACATCGTCGCCAGCAAGGGCGAGGAACTCGCCTTCATCGAGGTCAAGTCGGTCGACGCCTACGGGCCGGAATCCGCGGAACGCCTCGTGGATGCGAGGAAGCGCGGCCGGATCGTAGAAACGTCTCAATTCTTCCTCGCGGCCAATCGAGAATATAAGCGTATGAGCCTTCGATACGACGTAATCCTGGTCCGCGCCGGCCGCCTCGAACGCTGGCTCGAACGCGCTTTCCCGGGGAACCCGTGAGTCCCCGCAAGGACCCGGCCGCCCGGCAGGGACGGCTTGATGAACTGCGCGAAAAGGTGCAGGATGAGGCGTACATCGCCGGCGCCATCCTGCGCATCGCCCAGGTCCTGAGCGCCGAGCTCGCCACCGTGAACGGAGTTCCCCATGTCGGACGGAAATCGAGATAGTTCGCGCCGCCGCGGCCGCGGCCGCTGGTACCGGGGCAAAAACTCCGGCGAGGCGCGCAAGGCCGAGGCCCGTCCGCAGGTTCCCGCCGCCGTCTGCCCCCTCTGCGGCGAACCCATCTACGACCTGTCGAGCGCGCTGGCGGAAAAGGATACCAACCTTCCCGCCCATTTCGATTGCGTGCTTTCGCGCGTCGCCGCCGCCGAGGAACTCGAGCCCGGAGAGAAGGTCGTCTACATCGGCGCCGGAAATTTCGCCGTCGTGCAGTTCCGCGACCGGAACGAGAACGCCTTCACCGTCAAGCGCCGCATCTCCTGGGAGAACGAGAAGGAAAAGGACAAGCGGGAATGGCGCAAGGCCCTCTCCCAGCGCGTCCAGATGCTCTGAAGCTCCGCCGGCCTCCGCGTCTTCGACCTGCTTGGAATGTCAGTCCGGCTCAGACTTACCGGATTCTCCCGCTGCTCCAGCCACTGCTCTCGGTGCCTCTGATCCTCGGTGGTTTTTCCCCGATTCATCCGGCCTCACGTCGACAGGCCCCGCTCGTGGGCCTCGAGCAGCCCCGCGGCTATCGAGGTGAACACCTCGCCTTCCTCCACGCGGCCGGGGAAGAGCGAATCGAGCATGCGGATGAACGCGGGAATCCTGCACGAGCCGCCTACCCGCACCACCCTGCCGACCTCGCCGGCCTCAAGCCCCGCTTTCGCGAGCGCTGAAAGGACGAGGGCCCCGGCCGCCTCGACGCGGGAGGCGGCCAGCGACTCGAATTCTCCGAGTGCGACCGGCTCGCGGAAGGAAACGTGCGGCGGGACCTGGAAGGCGATCTCGGCGGCGTCCTCCGACGAGAGGCGGATCTTGGCCTCATCGATGCGCTCGAAGAGTCGGAAGCCCAGGTTCCGGTCGATGAAGTCGAGTAGCCCGCGCAGCTTCGGCTTGTCGATCGGCCGGACTTCAGAGAGCACCTCGCGGATGGACGCGCGGGTGCGCGAAAGGTCGGCGAGGGGCAGGGCGTGGAAGCTGGCCACCTGCCGGGTGAACCAGGCGGGCATGTCGAGCCAGGAGCCCTTCATCGTGCGGATCTTCCCTTCCGAGCCGAAATGGCGGATGACGCGCGCGCGCGAAAGATCCTCGTCGAGCAGGTAGCCTCCCAGATCGAGGCCGGCGTTGGCGAGCGGCTCGATCGAGTCCGATCCCATGCGCGCCACGGTGACGTCGAGCGTGCCGCCACCGAAGTCGAACACCAGGATGACGCCACGATGCCGCCCGAGCAGGCTCGTCGCCGCCCCGACCGGCTCCGGCACGAAAGCGACCTTCGTGAAACCGGCGAGCTCCGCCGCGGCGCGGAAGCGCCCTTCGAGCCGCGCGTCCTCCGCCTCGTCGCTCGCGAGCGTCACAGGCCGTCCGAGCACGACTCCGTCCGACACGCTCCCCGAAGCTTCGTCGGCTCGGCGTTTCAGCTCCCTGAGAAAGATGCCCGCGAGCGCCTCGGGCTTCAGTCGCTCGCCGAAGACCGTCGTACCTTCGTAGAGCGGATCCTTGAGCGCGAGCTTCAGGGCCTGGAAAAAGCGGAAACGCTCGTAGAGGTTGCCCTCGCCCTTCCATCGCTCGAGGGCGGCGGCGTAATCCGCGGCGGCCGCGTGGCTGACCGAGGCGCGCCGGTCCCGCTCGAAGTAGAGGAGCGAAGGGACCACGCCGCCTTCGTCCAGCGCGAGCATGCGGGTCCTGCCGCCTTCCCTGGCGGTCACCACCGTGTTGGAGGTGCCGAAGTCGATTCCGTACACGCCGTTTCCTCCTCGCGTCCGCGGGATCGGTCGGGACATCCGCCGCTCCAAAAGGGCGACGCGACGACGAAAGGCCGCGGGAGAAGCATTCCCGCGGCTCGAAGGCGAGAGGAAAGCACGGGGAGGGCGTCGGGGTCAAGCGAACGGGAGCGCCGGTTCGGCCGGTCGCGCGGGACGTGTTGGGCGTTGAGAAGCCCCGCGACCTCCGCTATGCTGAAGGGCGGACAGGCCGTATGCGGCCGGGAGGATGCGTGGGGAAGTTGAAGCTCGCGTCGCTCGCCCTCATGGTCGCGCTGTATCTGGCGGCACCTGCCGCCGCCCGGCCCCTCGTGTATGGCCTGGTGCCGAACGCGCCGCCGACCACCTATCTGGACGCCGCCGGGAAGCCGACGGGATTCTTCGTCGAGCTCTATTCGCGCATCATGAACGAGCTCGGCATCGAGTACGAGTTCCGGGTCGGAGACTTCTCCGAACTCTACCCCCTCATGGTCGCGGGCGAGGTCGACTTCTTCACCACGCTGGTGCGGACGCCCGAGCGCGAGGAAGCCTTCCATTTCTCCGACGATACCGCGTCGGCCGGCTGGAGCCAGCTCTTCGTCGCCAACGAGACGGAGCTCCGATCCGTCCTCGAGCTCCAGCACCGGCGGATCGGCGTGGTTTCCGGGGACCGCAACGGAGCGAGCTTCGGAGTGTACGCGGAGTCGCTTGCCATCCCCTGCGAGCTCGTCGAGTACCAGGATTTCGACGCGCTCGTCGAGGCGGTCGCCGGCGGCGAGGTTTTCGCCGGGGTGCAGTCCAACTGGTTCGTCGCCGTGCAGACGCGGGTGAAGGGGACGACCATCGTCTTCGCGCCCTTCCGCTCGTATCCGGTGCTTTCGAGGAAAAGTCCCTTCACCGCGGAATTCGAGGCGATCACCCGGCGCTACGCCGAGCTCGTTGCGGATTCCGGGTCGTGGTATTACGAGCTGCAGGCCGAGTGGCTCGGCCACGAGCGCACGGAGACAGTGGTGGTGCCGGTCTGGCTCGCGGGCGGCTTCGCGGTCCTGGCGCTCGCCACCCTCGTCTCGGTCCTGGTCATCCGGGCGCTGACCAGGAAGCTCAGGCTCGCCAACCGCGACCTCGAGGCGAAGGTGCTTGAGCGGAGCGCCATGCTGGTCGAGGCCGACCGCATGGCCGCCCTCGGCGACCTCGTGGCCGGGCTCGCGCACGAGCTCAACTCACCCCTGCAGGCGGCCCTCTCCGGGATCGACGCCATGGAAGGCCTGCTCCGCGCCGCGGGTCCGGCGGGTTCCGAGACCCTGGATCCGCCTCCGCGGGCGCCGGATGCCGCGCTCGCCGATTCGCGGGCGGCCCGTCGCGCCGCGCTCGAGGCGGTCGAACGCGCCGGGTACGGCGGACGGGACGGGCTCGCGGACTTCTGCCTCGCGCTTGGCGTTGTCGACCCGGATCCGGACTTCCTCGCGAGCGTAGCCGCGGCCAGCCCGGCTGCGCGCGTGTTCGCCCTCGAGCGCGCGCGCGCGTCGATCGCCCTCGATGCCTCCCGCGAGGCGGTCGCCCGCATGGGCGCGGTGATCGGCGCGCTCAGGATCTACGCCCACCGCGACAGCAAGGGCGGCGCGGTGAGCGGCTCGGTCGCGGCGCAGATCGACGCGGTGCTTTCCCTGCTGACGCCGCGCACGCGGGACGCCATCGAGGTGCTCAGGGATTACGCCGAGGTCCCGGACTTCCCGTGCCGGCCGGAGCGGCTCGGCCGGGTGTGGATGAACCTCGCGATGAACGCCGTCGACGCCATGGGTTCCTCGGGACGCCTGACCGTACGGATCCGGGCGGAAGCCGGCTGGATTGCCGCGAGCTTCTCCGACACGGGCCCGGGCATCCCCGAGGCGGTCGCGCGGCGCATGTACGAGCCCTTCTTCACGACCAAGCCCCCGGGCAAGGGCACCGGGCTCGGCCTTTCGGTCAGCCGCGAGATAGTCCGCGACCACGGCGGCGACATCTCGTATTCGGGCAGCCCGTCCGGATCGACCTTCACCGTGCGCCTGCCCCTCGACGCGGGGCCGGGCGGGAGCGCCTGCCATGGCTGAGCGCTCGATCCTGGTCGTCGACGACGAGCCCATCATCCTCCTGGCCCTGCGGCTTTCGCTCGCGACGGCCCTCGGTCCCGGCTACCGGGTGGAGACCGCCCCCTCGGGCGCCGCCGCCCTCGCGCTGATGGACGAGCTCGACGCCGACGGCCCCCCGCTCGCCGGCGTCGTGAGCGACTGGCGCATGCCGCACATGAGCGGCGACCGCTTCCTCCGCGCCGCGCGCGAGCGGTATCCGGAACTCCCCCTCGTCCTCCTGACCGGCTACGCCGACAGGGACCTGGCGGAAGCGCTCCACCGCGAGCTCTCTCTCGCCGCCAGCCTGGAGAAGCCCTGCGACACGGCCATCCTGGTCCGCGCCCTTCTCGGCTGACGGGAGCTTTCGAAACAGGAAAAGCCCGTTCGTTTGCGAAAACAGCTTGCGTCCTCCCCAACTCCGGGGTAAAACGGTTTAGCAAACCGGTTAATCGAGGTCGCCCAACGAGGTGGCCGCGGTTCCAGGCGCCCGGACCCTATCGGTCTCCGCGCCGCCGGGGCGACGGGGGCTGGAATCCCCCGGGAGACAAAAGGAGGCGTCGACATGAAAGGAAGGCTCTCAAGGCTGCGCACGGGAATCGCCGTCGCGCTCGCGCTGCTGGTCCTGGCGTCCTGCCAGGGACCGTTCACGGCGGAAGCCGCGCTCGACGGCGAGGCGCCCGCCCGCTCCGCGACCGGCAAGTCCGGCGTGATGATGCAGGGCTTCTACTGGGACGTCCCCGCGGGCGGCACCTGGTACAACACCATGAAATCGAAGGCCGCGGGACTCGCCAACATGGCGGGCGGCTACGGCATCGACACCATCTGGTTCCCGCCGGCCTCGAAGACCGACAACGGCGCCTACTCGATGGGCTATGACCCGTTCGACTACTATGACCTCGGCCAGTACAACCAGAAGGGTTCCACCGAGACCCGCTTCGGCTCGCAGGCCGAGCTCAAGAGCGCCATCGCGACCTTCAAGAGCTACGGCATCAGCGCCATGGCGGACATCGTCCTCAACCACCGCTCGGGCGGCCTCTCCGAGTACAATCCGAAGACCGGCTCGAACACCTGGACGAATTTCTCCGGCGCCCTTTCCGGCAAGAGCCTCTGGCACTGGGATTCCTTCCACCCGAACAACTACCATACGGCCGACTCCGGCGTCTTCGGCGGCTTCCCCGATGTCTGCTACTCCGCGGGCTCGGCCTACACCGACACCAAGACCTGGATGAACTGGCTCAAGAGCACGACGAACGCCGGCTTCGCCCAGTGGCGCTTCGACTACGTGAAGGGCATCGAGCCCTGGGTGGTCAAGGACATGAAGGCCGCGACGGGCGGCGTCTTCTCGGTCGGCGAGTACTGGGACTCCAACACCTCGACCCTCGACTGGTGGACCGCGAACGCTAACTCGTCCGCCTTCGACTTCGCGCTCTACTACGCGATGAAGGACGTGTGCAACAATTCGACCGGTGGCGGCTACCTGCCGAACCTGGTCAACTACACGAAGAGCTTCGCCGCGAAGAACCCCACGCGCGCGGTCACCTTCGTGGGCAACCACGACACGGACGAGATCTACCGCGACAAGATGATGGCCTACGCCTTCATCCTGACCTACCAGGGCTACCCGTCGATCTGGTGGAAGGACTACTTCGACTACGGCCTCGCCACCCTCGGCGGCCAGTGGGGCAACGGCATCAAGCAGCTGGTCTGGGTCCGCGGCAAGCTCGCCATGGCCGCCCCGAAGATCCAGAACCTGAAGACCAATGACGGCGACCTCCTCATCTACGGGAGCTACGGCTACTCGACCGCGTCGCCGGGCTACATCGTCGTCATCAACGACCACCCGAGCTCCTGGAAGGGCGCGACGGTGACCACGGGCAACGGCTACCTCAAGAACAAGAACCTCAAGGTCTACGCCTGGTACTCGCCGGTCTCGGGCCAGAACTACCAGCCCGCGACCAAGTACTGCAACAGCTCGGGCACGGTGGAAGTCTGGGCGCCGCCGCGCGGCTACGCCGTCTACTCGGTGGACGGGCTCTGAGAACGATGCTGATGGCGGCGGCGGCCCTGGTGGCCCTCGCCGCCTGCTCCCCCGGGCGGCCCGACACCGCGGACGGGGCGGCCCCGTGGCCCGCCGGCTTCGTCGCGTACGCGGCGGAGCCCACGATCCTCGCCGCGGGGCGCGTCCGGGCCGCCGCCTCGCTCGCTGTGGACCTAGCGACGGGCGAGGTCCTCGTCAGGCTAGCGCTGGAGCGGGGACGGAGCCCGGTCGCGCTCGACGGAGCGCTCGCCTCGCTCGCGACGGATGAAGGGACGGAAGCCCCGCTCGCCTCGCTGGACGGGGATGAGGCCGGAACCGCGCCGGGCCCGGGCGAGGCCTTCACGCTCCGCTTCCTGCCCGTCACCGACCCGGCGGCCTACGCGCGCTACGGCCTCGCGGGCGCGCCTTCGGTCGCGTACCGGCTGGACTCGCTCTTCATCCGCGACGCGGAGGGGCGGCGGCTTTTCGAAGGCGGCTTCGAGTTCTTCCCGACCGAAGGCGCGAGAGCCGCCCTGCAGCGGGAGTCGACGCGGCTTTCCTCCCTCGCGCCCTTCGCGCACTCAGGCGGCGCCGGCGACTTCGCCGCGCGCCAGGCCGCGTACATGGAAGACGTCGGCCTTTTCCCCGAGGCGCACGGCCACGGGGAGGGAGAGGGCGCCGGCGCGGACGCCGCCGCCGCGCCCCCCGCCGCCGCGCCCCCCGCCGGGCGCTTCGTCCTCGTCTCGGGCGACGAATTCTGGCTGGACCGCTGGCTGGTCAAGGTTTCACCCTACCGGATCGGGGAGGACCTGTTCGCGCGCGTCCGCGTGGTCTCGAAGACGCCCGTGCGGCTTTCGCTCGACTGGTCCCGCGTCGTCGCGGAGGCGGGCGGAGCGGCCGTGGCGCCTTCGGGCGTCCTCCGCGAGGCGGCCGGCCGCGTCGGAAACGCCGTGGATCCTGTGCCCCCGCCCTCGGAACTCGGCCAGAACGGGCGCGCGGAGCTGACCCTGGTTTGGCCCGGCCTCGGCGCCGCGGTCTCGGGCGGCTTCGGCCTGCGGCTGGACGGCGTCGCGACGACGGAGGGCGTCCCCCTGTTCGGCTCCCGGCTCGACTACGCGATCGAAGCGCGCTGAGCCCGGGGCAGCCTCAGCGCAGCGCAACGAGCTCGCGCAGCTCCGCGTTCCCGAGCTTCGTCAGCCAGGTCTCGCCGGAGCCGACCGTGAGCTCGGCGAGCTCGCGCTTGGCGGCCAGGGCCTCGTCGATGCGCTCGTCGAGGGTGCCCCTCGCGATCAGGCGGTGCACGAAGACGTTCTTCGTCTGTCCGATGCGGAAGGCGCGGTCGGTCGCCTGGTTCTCCACCGCCGGGTTGTACCAGAGGTCGTAGTGGAAGACGCGCGTGGCGGCCGTCAGGTTGAGCCCGACGCCGCCCGCCTTGAGGCTCACCAGGAACGCGCCCGGACCCGTCCCGCGCTGGAAGCGGTCGACAGCCGCGTCGCGCCGCGCCTTCGTCATGCCGCCGTGGAGGAGCTCGGGCTCGATGCCGAGGTTTTCGCGCACTAGTGGCGCGAGTATGTCGAGCATCTCCACGTACTGGCTGAAGACGAGGACGCGCTCTCCGGCCTCGAAGGCCGAATCGAGGAGCGACAGGAGCAGCCGCGACTTTCCCGAGCGCGCGGCGTCGCCCGGGCTCTCCTTGTCCCAGTTGCGCGGGTGGTTGGAAATCTGCTTGAGCGCGGTGAGCAGGGCGAGGACGAGCCCGCTCCGGTTCGCGGGGCCTGCGGACTCGACGGCGGCCATGCCCCGCTCGACGGCGACCTGGTAGAGCGCGGCCTGTTCCGCCGTCAGCTCGGCGTACTCGGCGATCACGGATTTATCCGGCAAGTCGGGGGCGATGGCCCGGTCGGTCTTGAGCCGCCTGAGGATGAAGGGTGCGGTGACGCGGCGGAGGCGGGCCGCCGTCTCGGCGTCGCGCGAGACCTCGATGGGAGCGCGGAACTCGCGCGCGAAGTCCTCGAGGCGGCCGAGCCAGCCGGGCAGCGCGAAGTCGAAGATGCTCCAGAGCTCGGCCAGGTTGTTCTCGACCGGCGTGCCCGTAAGCGCGAGGCGGCGCGCGGCCTTGAGGGTCTTCACCGCCTTGCTCCGCGCGGCGTCGGGATTCTTTACGAGGTGCGCCTCGTCGAGCAGGGCCAGGTCCCAGTCCCGCGCGGCCAGCGTGGCGCGGTCGCGCAGGAAGGTCTCGTAGGTGGTGAGGAGCACGTCCGGCTCCGGCCCCTTTTTCACCGCGCGTCGTCCCGCGCCGTAGTGGAGCGCGACGCGGAGCGTCGGGGCGAAGCGCGCGAGCTCGCGCTCCCAGTTCGTGAGAAGGCTCGCCGGCGCGATGACGAGGGCGCCGCGGCCGAGCTGGCCGCCTTCCTGGAGGAAGAGCATGAGGGCGATGGCCTGCACGGTCTTGCCGAGGCCCATGTCGTCCGCGAGGAGGCACCCGAAGCCCGAGGCGAAGTTGGCCGCGAGCCAGCGGAAGCCGCGCTCCTGGTAAGGCCGGAGCTCGGCTTCGAGACCCGCGGGAATCGGCAGCCGGTCGGGCTCGGCCGCCTCGCGACCCTTCGCGAGCAGCGCTTCCACCGCCCCGGCGAAGGCGCTTCCCTCTTCGACCTCGCCTTCCATGAGCGCCCGGAGCGCCGTATTCGCATCGGGCGCCTCGCGGCGGCGGAGCCGTTCGAGCAGGGCAGCGGCCTCGCCCGGGTCGAGCCGCACCCAGGAGTCGCGGAAGCGCTGGAGAGCCCGGCCTTTGGCGACGAGGGCCTCGAACTCGGCCAGGTCGACGAGCTCGCCGCCGAGCTCCACCTTCCACTCGAAGCTGAAGGCGGAGGCCAGGTCCAGCGCCGAGGCGAGGGAGGCCGCGCCGCGCCGTCGCTTCGCGGCGAGCACGGGGCGCGGACGGGCGAGCCTGGCGAGCTCCTTCGGGAGGACGACGGGCACGCCGAGCCGGGCGAGGAGCGGCGCGGCACCGGTGACGAGGCGGCCGAGCGCCTCCTCGTCGAGGACGACGCCCGCTCTCGTCCCGAGGGCGGCCAGCTCCGGCACGAAGGCGGAAAGCAGGGCGGGGAAGGCGAGGGCCCCGGACCCGAGCGAGCCGGCGGCCTCGTGGATCGGCACCCGCTTCCCGTCGGCTGCCGCGACGCCCGCCTCGAGGCGGTAGCGGCGTCCTGGTTCGGCCTCCGCGCCGGCCGGCCTCCGCCCCGGCGCCGAGCGCACCAGGAGCTCGAGGCCGTGGGCGCCCGCGGCGAGCTCGTAAACCGAGAAGCGGGCGGCGAGCGCCGCGGGCAGGGAGCGGAGCGCCGGGGCCCGCGCGTCGACTTCCGCGCCCTCGAAGAGCGCCCGCGAGACCGGGCTCGCGGCGGCGTAGGCTCCCGTCGGCGTAAAGCGGAGCCGGGGAACGTAGTCCCGGAGGAAGGCGGCCGCGAGCAGCGCGACGAGCGAAGCCCGGTCGGGGACAGAGCTCGTTCCGCCGCGGACGTTCGATGCAGGCGGCACCGCGGCGGCTGTCACCCAGTCCAGCCAGGAGCGGACATCGGCGCCGAAAGCCGCGGGCTTCCAGAGGACCGCGAAGCCGTCCGGTTTCGGGTCGAGCGCAGGGCGGATGGCTCCCGCGGCGACGATGGCCCGAAGGGCGAGCGCGAAGCGGCGCAGGAATGCCCAGGAGGCGGAGCCCGAGTCCCGGTCGGATTCCAGCGCGAGGACGGCCGCGTCGAGGGGACGGAGCCGCTCGCCCGAGGGAGTCTCGAAGTCGCAGTGGCGGCCAGTAACGAAAATTCGCCACTCGCCCGTCGCGAGCGCGCGTATCCGCGCCTCGGCAAGGTCCCCGTCGCCGCGCTTCCGCGCGCGCGGCCTGAGGGGCTCTTCCCAGCCGCGCGCGAGCGCGTGGTGAAACTCCTCGAGGCCGAGGCGGAGGTCCAGGCCCGCGAGGGGCGGTCCGGGCGGGAGGAGCTTCGGGACCAGGCTTGAATACGGGGCGAGTCGGGGAAGCTCCGACCCCGACACCGATCCGGCGCCGGCCTCGGGGAGCGGCCCGTCGTCCCAGGAAGCCACGAACCGGACCGGGAGCGGATCGGGGAGCCTCGCTGTCGTCGGGGTCGGAGCGTCGGCGCCGCGCTTCCGTGACGTGTCGGGCGCGCCTTTTCCCGCCGTCCCGTCGGAGACCGCGGCCCCGGTTTCGAGCTCGAAGCCGCGGAGCCTGAAGAGCGCTGCCGGCTCGCGGTCGATCTCCTGCGCAATGACGTAGTAGACCGCTGCCTCGTGCTTGCATGGGTCGCCCGAGTCGGGGCAGCCGCAGGAGCGCTTCATGGCGGACCAGCGCCGCGGGAAGAGCCGGACGCCGGCTTTCTCGAGCGGCTCCATGAGTTCCGGGGCCAGCTCGCCCGAGCGGAGCCGGGCCGCGGAGAGCGGATCCGCTTTCAGCGCCGCCTCGATGGCGGCGAGCTCCTCGGGCGCGAAGGGCGGGAACTCGATGCGGACCCGGTAGTACGGCGCGTAGTTGCCTTCGACCCGGGCTTCCGCCCGCCCCGCGCCGATTTCGAGCGAGAGCACCCTGCCATTGCCCGCGTAGGCGCGCCCGCGCTGGAGACGGGCCGGGTCGGCCTGCGCCTCGAGGGCGTTTATGAAGGCGGCGCCCCAGGGCGTAAGGCCGAAGACGTGCTTGCGCGGCATGGCGCGATGGTGGCGTGGGCGCGCCGGAAGCGCAAGGGCTCAGGCGGGTGCCGCCGTGGAAGAATGGGGGGTAGCTCGTCATCCATGACGTACCTGTGCCCTGCTTCGCATGGCACGGGCCGTGCCATGGTCGCGCATGCGTCGCTTCGCTCCGCTTTCGGCTAAGAATGGATTGTAATAGTCGCGCTCCGTGCGACCGCCTCATCCGTGCGCTCCAGGGGCGCGCCGCGCCCCGATGAGGTGGTCGCGACAGCGACCACGACAATCGGTTCCTCTCCTCCTGCGGACCGCAGGTCCGCAGGAGGGTGGAGCGAGGGGGAACCGCGTCGATGACAGGCTCGCGCGTGCGCGCCGCGACTCGGGCCGCGTTCCCCCTTTTCCCTTACTTTCGCCTGATCTCGCTGAAGCCGCAGTAGGGCACCAGCGCGAAGCCGCGTACGGCTTCGCGGCGACGAAGCCGAGCTTCGTCGACTTCGCTACGCTCCCGCCTTGGCCCTCCTGATCTCGGTGAATCCGCAATAGGGCACCAAGGCGGGAGGGATGGCGACCGAGCCGTCGGCGCGCTGGAAGTTCTCGAGGATGGCGATGATGCCGCGGCTGATGGCGATGGCGGTGCCGTTCAGCATGTGGACGTACTTGTTCTTGCCGTCGGAGTCCTTGAAGCGGACGTTGAGGCGGCGCGACTGGAAGTCGGTGCAGTTGGAGGTCGAGGTGACCTCGCCCCACTCCCCTGAGTTGCGCCCGGGCATCCAGGCTTCGAGGTCCCACTTGCGGTAGGCGGGGGCGCCGAGGTCGCCGGTGCAGGTGTCGACCACGTGGAAGGGGATGCCGAGGCCGGAGAAGATCTCCTCCTCGATGGCGCGGAGTTCCTCGTGGATGCGCTCGGAGTCCTCGGGCAGGCAGTAGACGAACATCTCGAGCTTGGTGAACTGGTGGACGCGGTAGAGGCCCTTGGAGAACTGGCCGGCGGCGCCCGCTTCGCGGCGGAAGCAGTGGCTCACGCCCGCGTACTTGATGGGGAGCTTTTCTCGATCGAGCACCTGGCCCGCGTGGTAGCCGCCGAGCGTGATCTCCGCGGTGCCGATGAGGCAGGTATCCTCGCCCTCGAGCGCGTAGATGTTCGACTCCGCGCCGCGCGGGTTGAAGCCGATGCCCTCGAGGATCTCGGTGCGCGCCACGTCGGGGGTGATCATGGGCGTGAAGCCGTGCTTCATGAGGATGTCGAGCGCGTAGCGGACCAGGGCCATCTCGAGGATGACGCCCTCGTTCTTGAGGTAGTACCACTTGGTGCCCGAGACGCGGGTGGCGGTCTCGAAGTCGATCAGGTCGAGCTCCTGCCCGAGCTGGACGTGGTCCTTCGGGGGGAAGTCGAACTTCGTCGGCGATCCGACGACCTTGACCTCGAGGTTGTCCGCGTCGACGGCGCCGCGGGGCGCGTCGGGGTGCGCCATGTTCGGCAGGCGCCGGGCCTCGCGTTCGAGCTCGGATTCGACGGTGGCGGACTCGGCCTCGAGCGAGGCGATGCGCTCCTTGAGGGACTTGCCCTCGTCGATGAGGGCCTTGCGCGCCGCGTCGTCGAGCTTGGCCTTCATGGAGGCGGCGTTCTCGTTGCGCTTGCGGCGGAGCTCCTCCAGGTCCTGGATGAGGGCCGAGCGGCGCTCCGCGAGGGCGACGACGAGGTCGGGATCCGCCTGCATGTGGCGGTCGGCGACGTTGGCCTTGACGGCGGCCAGGTTTTCCTTGACGAACTTGAGGTCGAGCATGCTTGCGATGATACCCGAGCCCCGCGCGCGTCTTCAAGCGGTGTCGCCGGAGTACCGGCGTCCGGATTCCGCGCACTGCTGGATATGGCATGAGGGCAGTACGGCGACAAGCCGGGCCTCGAACCGCGCGGAGCGGGGCCTGCCGGCGAAACAACACGTCCCGCGCGCTCCCAATACCTCGCTTGGGGACGATAGGGGAAATCGCCGAAGCCGTTCCGCGGCTTCGGCGCCGCGACCGCGGAACGCGGTCGCGAGGCATCCGCCGTGCCGACCGCCTCGCGGATCGGCCCGCTCCAACGTGTCCTCTGCTCGCCGCATCTACAGTGGTGTCGGTTGCCGATGCGCTGCCTGGAGGAGTGCGGGGTTCTGGTGCCATTTCCGCGGCGATTGCGGTACCGGCTTCCTTGGTGTCTTGGTGTCTTGGTGTCTTGGTGTGAGGCTCTGTCCCCTTTGAGCCGCTTTCCCGGCGCGCATACCGGGAAATGGGCGCCGCATGGCCGAAGCGGCGGGAGGGTAAAGCGAGCTTGCGGGTGCCGGCGGAAACGCGCCCGCGTGCGGTTCCGGTCCGTTCCGCAGTCAAGAAGGCGCCCGAGTTGCCCTTTTCCCCAATCCCCGATTCCTCTCCCTCTTCCTCTTCCGCTTCTGCGAGCTCTGTCCCCTCATCCCTCTCCTTTCCTTTCCTTTGCTTTCTCCCTCTTCCCTCCGTGCCTCTGTGCCTCTGTGGTTCTCTTCATTTCGTGTCCCGGGGGCCATATTGCGGAAGCGCGCCCGAATCGGTACGATGGTTCCATGAAACTGGAGATCAATCCCCGCGGCAACGGCGCCTGCCCGCTCTGCGAGCGGAACAAGGACTGCCGCATCCGGCGCCTGGTGTTCGAGAACGTCGACAAGCTCGGCGAGCACGAGATGGAGATGGAGATCGTGGTGTACGCCTGCCCCTACTTCAAGGAGAAGGTCTCGCCGTGATCGACCGGCTCGAGCTGATTGTCGCCCGCCACTCCGAACTCGAGGGCTTGAGCGCCAATCCCGACCTGGCCCGTGACCAGACCCGATATCGCGAGGTGATGCGGGAGCTTTCGCGACTGCAGCCCGTGGTGGAGGGGTATCGCGAGTACCGCAAGGTGCTCGCGGAACTCGGCGAGGCCAGGGAGCTTGCGCGCGCGGAGGCGGATCCGGAGCTCAGGGAGCTGGCCGGGATCGAGGCCGTCGGGCTCGAGGAGCGGAAGGCCGCGCTCGAATCGAAGCTCGAGGAACTCCTCGTCCCGCGCGACCCGCTCGACGACAAGAACACCATCGTGGAGATCCGCGCCGGCACCGGCGGCGACGAGGCGGCCCTGTTCGCCGCCGACCTGTACCGCATGTACGCGCGCTACGCCGACGGACGGGGCTGGAAGCTCGAGGTGCTCGACGCTTCCGAGACGGGGCTCGGCGGATTCCGCGAGATCGTGTTCTCGGTTTCCGGGCAGTCTGTCTACGAGAGCCTCCGCTGGGAGTCCGGCGTCCACCGCGTCCAGCGCGTGCCGGCCACCGAGGCCCAGGGGCGCATCCACACGAGCGCGGTGACGGTGGCGGTGCTGCCCGAGATGGAAGAGACCGAGATCGACCTGAAGGCTGAAGAACTGCGCGTCGACGTGATGCGGTCGGGCGGTCCGGGCGGACAGAGCGTCAATACCACGGACTCCGCGGTGCGCATCACGCACATCCCGACGGGCATCGTGGTGCATTGCCAGGACGAGAAGAGCCAGATCAAGAACAAGGCCAAGGCCATGCGCATCCTCCGCGCTCGCCTGTTCGAGCACGAGGACCAGAAGCGCCAGGCCGAGAGGGCCGCGGAGCGGAAGAGCCAGGTCGGCTCCGGCGACCGCTCCGAGCGCATCCGAACCTACAACTTCCCGCAGAATCGCGTCACCGACCACCGCGTGGACCTGACGCTGTATAAGCTGGACCTGGTGATGCAGGGTGACGTGGGCGAGCTGGTCGAAGCCCTCCGCGCCCACGCCAGGGAGGCGGCCCTCCGGGCCGACCGGGCATGATCATCCGGGCGGCGCTTTCCGATGGAGCGGCCGCCCTCGCGTCCGTCTCCGAAACCCCCTTCCTCGATGCGTCCCTGCTCCTCGCGCGCGCCCTCGGGGCAAGCCGCGAGCGCGTGCTGGCCATGGGGCCCGAGGAGCTGGATGAAACCGGGGGGTCGGCGTTCCGCGGACTGATAGCGCGCAGGGCCGCGGGCGAGCCGGTGGCCTACATCCTCGGGTTGAAGGAATTCCGAGGCCTCGAGTTCGGGGTGGACGAGCGCGTGCTCTGTCCCCGGCCCGACACCGAGCTCCTCGTCGAGGCCGCCCTCCGGACCGCGCGCTCGTTTGCGGCCTCGGACCGCGCGCCGCTCAGGATCCACGACGCCTTTACGGGCTCCGGGGCGGTGGCCGTGGCCTTGGCCGCGGAGCTTGGGGACTCGGCCGCCGTCTCGATGTCCGACCTTTCGCCCGACGCGCTCGAGCTGGCCCGGGAGAACGCGCGGAGGCTGCTCGGCCACGAGCTCCCGGCCGCGCTTTCCGACTGCATGGAAGGCGTCGACGGGCCTTTCGAGCTCGTGACGGCGAATCCGCCCTACGTGACAAGCATGTTCTGCGACGGGATCTATGCCTCGGGGGGAAAGGAACCCCGCCTCGCCCTGGACGGCGGACCGGACGGGCTCGGGCTCTACCGACGTCTCGCGCCACGCGCCCGCGAAGTCCTGGCCCCGGGCGGCGTCCTCGCCGTCGAGATCGGCGACGAGCAGGGAAGTGCCGTGAGCGCGCTATTCCGGGCGGCGGGCTTCGGGGAAGTCGACGTGCTGCGCGACCTGGGCGGACGCGACCGCGTGGTTCTCGGAGTTTCGCCGTGAGCGCGCTCGAGGAGCTCCGGAGGCTCGTCGCATCGAAAACTCCCGACGAGCGCGAGCGGATCGAGGCAGCGGCTGCCCGGGCGGCGGAAGCGCTCGAGGGGCGCGTGCGCGCCTCGGGCGAAGCCGCGGTCGAGCATCCACTGCGCGTCGCGGTCATCGTCGCGGAGCTCGGGCTCGACGTGGACTCCATCGTCGCCGCGGCCCTGCACCACGCGCTCGATCCGCTTTCGAAGGCTCCCCCCCGCGAGGGCAAGGCGCGGGAACCGAAAACCGAACTGGCCGAACGCTTCGGCCCCGTGCCGGCCCAGCTCGTGGACGAGCTGGCCCGCGTCGAGGCGCTCCGGGCGCGCAACAAGACCATCCAGGCCGCCGAGACCATCCGCAAGATGCTTTTTGCCATGGCGAAGGACATCCGCGTCATCCTCGTCAAGCTCGCGGACAAGCTCGACTCGATGCGCACCCTCAAATGGCTGCCCGACGAGGACCGTCGCCGCATCGCCCAGGAGTGCCTCGACATATTCGCGCCGCTCGCGGACCGCCTCGGCGTCGCGGGCGTGAAGGACGAGCTCGAGGATCTCGCGCTCAAGGAGCTCAACCCGGAAGCCTACGCGCAGATCAAGCAGATCGTCGCGGAGAAGAAGGACGAGCGGGCGCAGTTCCTCGGCCGCGTGGCCGCGGACATCCGCCAGGCGGCCCGCGAGGAAGGATACGAGGACGTCGAGATAAAGGCCCGCGCCAAGCACTTCTATTCGATCTACAGAAAAATGCGGAAGAAGGCGAAGGACGCGGAGGAACTTTACGATCTGCTCGGCATCCGCATCCTCTGCGGCTCGGAGGGCGAGTGTTACGCGCTCGTGGGCGTTGTGCATCGCCTCTGGAAACCCCTCGAGGGCCGATTCAAGGATTACGTCGCCATGCCCAAGGCGAACGGCTACCGGAGCCTCCACACCACCGTGATGGGCTACGAGGGCCGCCTGCTCGAGATCCAGATCCGCACCCGCGAAATGGACCGCGAGGCGGAGTTCGGCGTCGCCTCGCACTGGCTCTACAAGAAGGGCTCGGGCGCCGAGTCGCCACGCGTGGAGGACCTGCCGGTCGTGACGAAGCTGCGTGACCTCGAAGGCCTCCTCGAAGGCGGCGCGGACTTTCTCGAGGGCATCAAGCGCGAGATCCTCGGCGATTCGATCTTCGTCTTCACGCCCCGCGGCGACGTCATCCAGCTGCCCGCAGGGGCGACCCCTCTCGATTTCGCCTACGCCATCCACACCGACGTGGGCAGCCGCTGCGTGGCCGCCAAGGTCGACGGCGCCATAGTCCCGCTCTCGAGCGAGCTCCGCAACACCCAGGTGGTGGACATCGTCACCTCGGCCACGGCGCACCCGTCCATCAACTGGCTGCGTTCCGTGCGGACCTCGAAAGCCCGCGCGAAGATACGCCAATGGCTCGTGGCGAACGGGCAGGCCCTGGTCATCGACAAGAATGTCGTGGCCAGGAGAAGCGACGAGGCCAGGGCGGAAGCCAGGTCCGACGCGGAGCGCGGCGAGAAAGCGAAGGAAGCGGCAAAGCCCGGCGCCGGGGACGAAGGCGCGCCCCGCCAGACCGAGCTGCACTACTACATCCCGCGCGAAGCCCTCGACTCGACGCGCGCGGGGCTTTCCGTCGGCGGCGCCGCGCACATGATGATCCGCTTCGCCGGCTGCTGCCGCCCGACCACAAACGACGACATCGTCGGCTACGTGTCGCGGGGCCGCGGCATCATCGTGCACCGCGCGAACTGCCGCCAGCTCGCGAGCATTCCCGACTACGCCGAGCGCTCCATCGAGGTGCAATGGGAGACCGAGCGCAAGGGCCTCGAACGACGCTGGCGGGTGAGCGCGAAGCGAGGCGCCGACCTTTTCTCCGAGGTGGAAGCCGCCGTGCGCAAGCGCCGGGCCAAGCTGCTCGAAGGGCGCCTCGAGGACGACGGGGACGGCATCGTCGGTTGGTTCACCATCGTGCTCGAGAAGGGCGAGGATGCGAAGGCCATCGAGAAGTCCATCCGAGGCATCCCCAGCATCCGCAAGGTCGAAGCGCTCTAGCGTTCCCGGACATTTCGACACCGAGACCCGGAGACACGGAGACAGGCGGGATGAAGCAGGAAGCAGGGAGGGCTGGGAAGGAAACCGGGGGTAGAACCGATTACTCAAGGCATGGTAGAAGGATCTCAGTCTATGACCTTTCCTTCCTCCTTCTTCCCTCCAAAACTCCGTGCCTCCGTGGTTTCTTCTATCCACCGCGGAAACGCCTTCGCACTCGCGATCGAGGGGCGGCGGATCCTGCGCGAGCAGGGGCGCGCCTTGGCGCGGGCGCTCGACTCAGGGATTCTCGCGCTGCCCGAAGCGCTCGCGGGCTCGGGCGACGGAAGCCTGCGGCGGAGGGCTCCGCGTCCGGCCGCGGTGTTCGCCCGGAAGGCATGGTCCCTCGCCTGGCGCTCGGTGGCGCTCGCTCACGCCTTCTTCGTCCTGACGACCTCGCTGCTCATCGCCTGCTACGCCTTCTTCGACCCGCCCGTGACGGTGCTGGCGGCGTACCGCAAGCTTCAAGGGTGGGAGCTTGCGAAGATCCGGCCCGTATCGCTCGCGGAGGTGCCGCGCGACCTTCGCCGCATGGTGCTCGCCGTCGAGGACTATCGATTCTACGAGCACTTCGGCATCGATCCCGCGGCCATCCTGAACGCGATGGCCATCAACGGCCGCATCGGGCGCCCGCTATACGGCGGCTCGACGTTGACGATGCAGACGGCCCGCACCCTGTTCCTCATACCGGCGAAGAGCTATTTCCGGAAATACCTCGAAGCCATCGTCACCCTCGAGCTGGAATTGATCCTGTCGAAGGACCGCATTCTGGAGCTCTATTTCCAGTGGGCTGAATGGGGCAAGGGCGTCTTCGGCGTCCAGGCCGCCTCGTACCGCTGGTATGGGACCGCCGCCGCCAGGCTCCCGCTCGACGCCCGCAGGCGCCTGGTGGCCCTGCTCTCGTCGCCCGTCGTCAATACGCCGAACAACCTGTCCCGCAATCGGATCCTCGCCAGCCGCTACGAATTCCTGCTCCAGCGCTTCGGGAGCTGACCCCGAACGTACCCTTCCGGAATCGGAACTTCCTTCGAAAAACGGCGGAGGGCGCTATCTGAACCTGGCAGGGCGGGTCCTGTCGCGCGATAACACACCCGCGCGCTTGGGGCGCGCGCGGGCGCGTTTTCGCGCACCACCCGCCGTCCTGCACGGTTCGATCGGGCGATATCCCGAGTTTCCCCAGCACGCCGCTATCCAGAATCCGCCCCCACCCACCGCGCGGCGGGGCATCACCTTACAGATTACCGGAGCGGGCGCCTCGGTTCGAGCCCTGTCCCCACGGAGAAGCGCGGCGTGAAAGCGCAAACCCGGCGGACGCTTGAGCGGTGCCGGCGTCGCGGAGGCGCGACCACCCGAGGGCGGTAGCGGCTTCGTCGATCTCCCCCAACGCCCCAGCGGGCGCCCCCGCTCGAGGCCGGCACTAACCGGAATGCGCGGCGTGCAAGTGTCCCGAACCCGGTGGGCCGATCCGCGGAAACTGCGGCGCGGCGGGTGACGGCGAAAAACGAACCCTTGAGCGTCAGCGAAAGGGCTCGTTCTTTCGCCGTCAGGCCCCGCGCGGGAGTGTCCATGGCCCGGTTTCGCGCCGCGTTCCCTCGCTTCCCGTCGAACCATCCCCGAGGGTCAGCCCTTGAGCAGGCGCGCGAGCGACCTGCTTGACGGGATGGCGATCCCGTGTTAAAAATCTAACATACTGAGCGCTTTCCGGTTTCCGACGCTCCCCGCATACCCCAAAAGTTGACCAAAGCTCTCGAATCGCGCCCCGGTCCTTATCCGGGCGACCTGAGAACATGGCTTCTTGAGGGGAGGAACCCTGTGGCGAAACGGATAGTCCTGTTCGGATTGATGGCGGCGCTCATCGCGCTGTTTTTCAGTTGTTCGAGCCCCGTGGCGCCCGCCGATCCAGGGGCAAGCCCGTCCACGGAAGCCTCAACACCGGAAGGCGGGACCCCTCCGTCGAGCGAAGAAGGCGAACCACTCGAAGGCACCATTCGCGTTGCGACCTTCAACATCCAGATTTTCGGGCCTACCAAGATCTCGCGGCCGAACGTGCTCGACACCTTGGCGCACATCGCAACGAGGTACGACGTCATCGCGATCCAGGAAGTGGGCTCCAACGGTACGCCTACCGAGGAAACTGCGACTTTGGTGATGGATAGCTACATCGCCAAGGTCAACGAAACCGCCGGAGCAGGGCTTTACGCCTATGTCAGGGGACACCAATACGCCATCGTCTACCGGACCGACCGCCTGGCGGTTGAAGAGAGCCGGCTCTATACGGGTACCCAGACCTTCACCTACCAGCCGCTCGTCGCGAACATGCGCATGATCGAAGGGAACTTCGATTTTTCCATCCTCACCGTCCACACGAGTCCCGATCTGGCCGGATCCGAAATTCCGGCCCTTAAGGTAGCGATGCAAGAGCTCGTGACGCAATACGACGAACCCGATGTCATCTGTCTCGGGGACTTCAACGCGGACGGGTCCTACTACGACGAAGGAACGGAAGATTTCCTCGCGGGCTGGGAAGGTTATTTTACCGGCGTACCGAACGACGCCGACACGACGGTCGCAACATCATCCAACACGTACGACCGCATCCAGATGAGCTCCTCGCTCCAGTCCGATTTTGTCGGCAACTGGGACGTGCTCAGGTTCTCCGATTATTACGACGTGAGCGTTCTCGAAGGTGCGACGACGACCGCTGGAACGGAGTCGGCGCTCAGCGACCACTACCCCGTCTGGTGCGAATTCCATATCGACCGGGACGATAACTGATTCTACCCCCCCCCCAAAAAAAAAACCGCCCGCTTGAGCGCCTGGGCGAGCGCCACGGTTCGAGCTCTGTCCCCACAGGAAGGCGCGGCGTGATAGCGTTAACCCGGCGGACGCTTGAGCGGTGCCGGCTTTACGGGGGGTGGCGAGAAAAAGCGCGCCCCCGAACGTCAGTGAGCGGGGTGTGCTTTTCCTCGACAGGACCCCCGCAAGCCGGCCCTGCTGACGCCCCCCGCCGCGTTCCCTCGCTTCCCGTCGGATCTTCCCCGAGGGTCAGCCCTTGAGCAGGCGCGCGAGCGACCTGTCGAAGGCGTCCGCGAACTTCTTCAGCTCCTTCTCGCCGAAGCCCCGCGAGCGGTCAAGGCTTTCCGCGAGTCCCATCGAGCGGAGCTCGGCCATGGCGTCGCGGAGCGAGAGGCGCTCGCGCACGGAGTCGGCGCTCCATTCGGCGCCGCGGTCGTTGATGCAGGCTATGCCCGCTTCCACGATCCGCGCGGCCAACGGGATGTCGCGGGTGACGACCAGGTCGCCCGGGACGGCGCGTGCGGCGATACGGTCGTCGGCGGTCTCGCCTTTGGGGACGACCTCGAACGAGCAGCCCGGACCCGGCTTCTCGGGCAGTCGGCGGTTCGCGATGAAGACCGCGAGCAGCCTCGGCGCTTCGGGCGAACGGGTCGCCTCGTTTCGCGCCCGTCTGGCTATGGTTGCCCGCACGGCGGGCGCGAGCGAGTCGGAGTCCGCCCAGACCGTCACGTCCCGCCTCCCCCCGATGCCGGGCCGACCCCGGCCCGCCAGGCGTGCCCGACGCCTTCGACGCGGTAGGGTTCACCCGCCGCCACGAAGGCGGAACTCCCTTTAGGAAGTGCGAGTCTGGCGCCGCCGGCTCCCGCGATCTCGAGCGCGCCTTCCGCGCAAAGCAGTATCTCGGGGCCTCCTCCGGAGCGGGAGACCGGGCCGAGCTCCGGTTCGAGCCGGTCGAGCGCGAATTCGTCAGCCCTGCGCGGGTAGGCGAGGGTGCCGGCCGCGACACGTTCCGCGTGGAGGCGTTCCGGCGCCCGCATCTCGAAATCGAGGGTAGAGACGAGCTCGGGAATATCGACGTGCTTGGGTGTGAGTCCGCCGCGCAGCACATTGTCCGAATTGGCCATGATCTCGAGCGCCGTGCCGTGGAGGTACGCGTGCAGGATGCCCGAGCCGATGTAAATGCCCTCGCCCGGCTCGAGCTCGACCAGGTTCAGTATGAGCGGGGCGAGCGCCCCGATGTCCCGCGGGTACTTGTCCATGAGGGCGATCGAAGCGCGCGCGGCGGCCTCAGGCCCCGGTCCCATGCCGGCCTCTATCGCCCGTTCGAGGCGGGCGCGGGATCGCGCGAGCATGCCGTCGCGTTCCTCGGGGCTCCGTGACACGGCCCCGTAGAAGCTGACCGAGAGCTCGACCTTGCCGGGATTGCGCGCGAAGCGTTTCCCGAAGCTTTCCCACTGGTCGCCCGCGGCCATCTTCATGTTCTCGACCAGCTCGTCGGCGGGCCTGAAGCCGCAGAGGGCCGTGAACGGTTCGAGAGCGACCGCCATCTCGGGTTTGTGGTTTGAATCCCGGTAATTCCGGTCCGGCGCAGAGAGGGGCACTCCCGCGAGGTTCTCGCGCGCGAAGCCGAGCTCCGCCTTTCGTTTAGAGGGATGGGCCTGGATCGAGAGCGGTTCGGCCGCGGAGAGCACCTTGAAGAGGAAGGGAAGCTGGCCGTAGCGGGCGGCCAGCTCGGGACCGAGCATGGCTTCCGGATCGGTGGCGATCAAGGCGTCGAGCGGCATCGCGCCAGATTCCGTCAGGGCCTTGGAGGGAGCGCTCGGATGCGCGCCCATCCAGAGCTCCGCGCAGGGGCGACCCTCCGGATCCGGCTTCCCGAGCAGGGCGGGAATGGCGTCATAGCCTCCCCAGGCATAGTGCTGGATCGTGTTTTCGAGCGGGAATATGCGCATGGCGGAAGATGGTAGCACGGGAAGCGACCCGGGTGAAGGCATGCGCTACCGCCGTCCGAGGAAGGCCGCGACGACGCCGGGCAGCTCAGACGCGTTCGCGGCCTCGACGCGAACCGGCGGCAGGCTCTCCACGAAGAGCGAGCCGTAGCGCTTGCCGAGCACGCGCGAGTCGAGCACCACCACCACGCCCCGGTCGTCGGAGTGTCGGATCAGGCGCCCGAAGCCCTGCTTGAAGCGTACCACGGCTTCCGGCAGCGAAAGCTCCATGAAGGCGTTCCCGCCACGCTTCTCGATGGCGTCGGAGCGCGCTTTCTGCACGGGGTCGGTGGGGACGCGGAAGGGCAGCTTGGCCATGACCACCACCTTGAGGGCGTCTCCGGGGGCGTCGACGCCTTCCCAGAAACTGTCGGTGGCGAAGAGCACGCTCGAGGCCTCGGCCTTGAATCGGTCGAGGAGTCGCGAGCGCTCGTCGGCACCCTGCCTCAAGCCAGCCACGCCGAGCCGCTCGAGCACGGGCTTCGAGGCCTCGAAGGCGGAGCGCAGCGCGTCGTAGCTCGTGAAAAGCACGAGCGCGTGGCCGCCCGACGCCTCCACGATCGAGGCCACGGTCAGGTCCACCCAGGGGCGGTACTCGGGGGAATCGGGCGGGGGCGCGTCGCGAGCCAGGACGAGCAGGGCGTTTTCGCGGTAGGGGAAGGGCGAGGGCAGCAGTACCGTCTCGAAGCGGGAGTCGGACAGCCCTATGCCCACCCGCGCCGCCCAGTGTCCGAAGCTCCCGCCGACGGCCAGGGTGGCCGAGGTGAACACGACGGTGCGGAAGGGTTCGTACACCTTCTCCGCCATGAGGGGGCCGATCTCGAGCGGCGTCGCGACGAGGCGCGCGAAGGCCTCGCCGCCCGAGGTGCCGCCCCGTTCCAGCCAGAACACCGTTCCCGGTTCCTCGTCGAGCCTGCGGAAGCGGGCGCAGAGCGCCGCGGTCTTTGCGAGCGTGCGCGAGACGAGCCGCGCCTCCTTCACCTCGAGGCTTTCTTCGCCCTCGTCGCCGATGGCCTCGAGGGTGTCCGAGAGGAACTGCACGAGGACGGCGCAGCTCCGCTCGAGCTCCTGGAGCGGGGGGAAGAGCAGGGCTTCGACTTCGCGGCTCGGCTCCGTGAGCCGGATCGACTTCTCCTTGCCGAGGAAGCCGAGCACGGCCTCGTCGAGGCTCTCCGCGGCCCTCCGGCACGCGCCGACGGCCTCGGGGAAGTCCGCGAGTATCTTCGGCGGTATGCCCTTCAGGTTCTGCAGCTTGGGCACCAGGCCGAACTTCCTGTCGCGCTTGGCCCGGAGCAGGCGGCCGAGCGTGCGGTAGACGTCGAAGCGCGCGAGCTCGTCGGAGAAGTAGCTCGTGGCGCTCGACTCCACCGCGTGCGCCTCGTCAAAGACGATGGCGCGGAAGGGCGGGAGTATCGCCGCGTCCTCGTAGCCAAGTCCGTCGGAGCGTATGGCCAGGTCGGCGAAGAGGATGTGGTGGTTGGAGACGATGAGGTCGGCGTCCGCGAGCTCGCGCCGGGCGCGGAGGAAGAAGCAGGTCTCGCGCATCGGGCAGCGGAGGCCGAAGCAGGTTTCGCTCTCGCTCTTCACGCGGCTCCAGGTGGCTTCCTCCGGCAGGAAGGGCAGGTCTGCCCTGTCCCCCGTGGGGCTTTCCTTCGCCCAGGCCGCGATGGACGCGAGCTGGCCGTCCTTCTCGAGGAAGATGCCCTCCTCGTCGAGGGCCTCCGCCAGGCGTGTGCGGCAGAGGTAGTTGCCGCGACCCTTGGCCACCGCGGCCTTGAGCTTCTTCTTGAAGAGGGAGGCGACCGCGGGAATGTCCTTGTCCGCCAGCTGGCGCTGCAGGTTGATGGTGGCGGTCGAGACGACCACGCGCTCCTCGTTGCGGGCGGCCCAGGCGAAGGCCGCCAGCAGATAGGCGTAGCTTTTACCGACCCCAGTGCCCGCCTCCGCCGCGAGTACGCCGCCTGAGTTGAAGGCGCGCACCACGCGGCGTACGAGCTCCGTCTGGGCCTCGCGGGGCTCGTAAGCGCTCAGCCTGGACGCCAGCTTGCCTCCCGGCTCGAGCACCGCCGCGATCTCGTCGGGGTCGAGCGCCCTGAGGGCGCGGCGGCGGGCGGGCTCGGCGACGACATAGACCTCGGTCACGGCGGAGTCGACGATGTAGAAGCCGAGTCCCTTGTCGCCCGCGAGCGAGGCCACCCCGAGATCGGCCTCGCTCGGGACCAGGCGCCCCGAGGGGTGGTTGTGAACGAGGATGTCGCCTCGGTCCATGGCGGCCACGATGGCCGGCACGGCGGAGACGTGCCCGCGCGCGGCTACCTGGAGCTCCGCCACGAGCCCTTCGTCGTCGAGGCGGCCCGAGGCGAAAACCTCGTTGCCGCGCGCGTCCTCGATGGCGCGGCGCAGCACCTCCGCGGCGGCGGGGGTGAAGCGCTCGGAGGCTTTCATGCCAGGGCGCTGAGCAGGTCCATGACCAGGGCCTTGAGCTCCGACTCGACGCGCTTTCCGACCTCCACCACTTCCGCGTGGTCGAGCGGGGCGGAGCTGATGCCCGCGGCCATGTTGGTCACGCAACTGATGCCGAGCACGCGCATGCCGAGGTATCGGGCGGCGGTCGCCTCGGGCACGGTGGACATGCCGACGAGGTCGCCGCCGATGGCGCGGACCATGCGGATCTCGGCGGGCGTCTCGTAGGCGGGGCCGGTGAGCGCGGCGTAGACGCCTTCCTTCAGGGGCCGCTTGGCCTTCGACGCGGCCACCGCGCGGAGTCCCTGATCGTAGACGGAGCTCATGTCGAAGAAGCGGGGGCCAAAGGGCTTGCCGTCGGAGTCGGCCGGATTCGGGCCGATGAAGGCATTGGTGCCCATCAGGTTGAGGTGGTCGCGGATCAGCACGAGGTCGCCGGGAGCGTAGCTCTCGTTGACGGCCCCGGCGGCGTTCGTGAGGATCAGATTCTTCACGCCGAGGGCCTTGAGCGCGAAGATGGGCAGGACGACGTCATCCATCGGGTGGCCTTCGTAATAATGGAAGCGTCCGGCCATGATCGCGTTCTTGCCCGAGAGGCAGAGCACGCCCTTGTGGCCTTGCACGGTGGGCTTGGGGAACTCGGCTATCTCGCCGAACGGAATCTCGCGGTAGCCGAGGCCCTCGACGATGCCGGAAAGTCCGGATCCGAGGATGACGGCAGTCTCGGGCTTGAAGCCCGCGGGGATCGAGGCGGCCGCGCGCTTTACGCGTTCGCCGAAGTCGCTTTTCATGGTGACTCCTTGGGTCGTGATGTGAGGCCCGGCCTCCGCCCGACGGGGAGGCGGCGGGCCTTGTTCAGTAACCGATATCGAGGCCGAAGGTCCAGCCCCAAACGCCCGCGTTCCCGTCCCGCCCGAAGGCGTAGGCGAACTCGGCCGCGACGATCGCGTGTATGCGCGAGAAGGCGCCCGGGAGCGGCGTGCCCGTCAGCTCGAGCCTGCCGTAGGCGGAAGGCTGGAGGAATCCGGGTCCTGCCGCCGCCCTCGCACCCGCGGCGAGTCCCGCGCGGTTCAGGTACAGCGGCAGGAGAAAGACCTTTCCCTGCAACTCGAGCGACGCGAGCGCGACGCGGGCGTCCGCCTGCGCGTAGAGCGAGGCCGCGTTTCCGGCGCCGGCGAGTTCGCCCGCCAGAGGATACCACGGATAGAGGCTTGAGGGCGAAGCGCTTCCGCCATCGACGAGGACGCGTCCCGCCGGACCGAAGGCCGCTCCGCCGAGCGGCGCCCAGGCGCCCCAGGCGGCGAACGAGAAGGCGCTCGCCGCTTCCGCGAACTCTACCGCTCCCTCGAGCGCGGGGGCGGGCGCGTCGAGGGCGTCCATGGTCGTTTCGAGGGTGCCGCGGACGCCGATCGAAAACCCGGCCCGCGCGGATTCCTCGCCGAAGGCTCCGCGGCGTGTCTCGCGGTGGATGCCGGAATACGTCGCGCTCGCGTCGAGCGTTGCAAGCGAATCGAGTCTCTCGCCTCCGTACGGATCGCCCGGGTCCGTGGCGGCAAGACGCGAGGCGCCGATCGAGAGTCTGGCGGATATCCTTCGCCAGGAGGGGACGAAGGGGATCAGCGCGGAAGCCGACGCCGTGGCGCCGGAGAGCCGGTACGGTTCCCCGTCCGCGGAGGCAAAGAACTCGTCCCGGACGGAAAGCAGCGCGGCGAAGGGGCCGTCGTTCAGGGTCAGTTCCGCGTACGCGTCCGCCGCTCCCGCGGCGAAGTCCCAGGACGTCTCGACAAGCGCGGTCCAGCGCTCCGCGGGATCGGCGAACATCGCCCCCGCTCCGACCCCCCGCGCGCGGATCGAATCGTCCTCGACGGCCAGGTCGATCACCGGCCAGCGGAAAGACTTGAGGATCCAGGGCCAGGGATTCCAGGTCCTGATCTCGAAGCGGGTCTCATCGCCCGGCTCGATCGCGGTCGACACGGGCGGGACCAGGTCCTCCGCGGCGTCCGCTTTCAAATAAAGGCGCCAGTGCGCAGGGTACTCGAGCGTAGCGAGCTCCGGGGCGGCCGGGTCCAGGACGCAGACGCGCTCGCCGTCTGAGAAGGCGCCGACGTAGGCCACGGCCCTGTCCCCCGCGGTCGCGCCGTACGCGACCGGGCGCTGGACCCCGCCCGAGATCTCGGCGCCGGCCACGCGCAGGGTAGTGCCGTCGAGTATGGCCGGCCGGTAGAAGCCTTCGGCGCGCGCCACCGAGAAGAGGAGGGTTCCGTCCGGTCCGCGGGAGAGGAAGCGCGGCCAGCCCAGCTCTCCGCCGGCCATGAAGATTCCCTTGTCTGCCGCGTCCTCTCCCGGTCCGGCGCCCACGGCCAGTTCGACCACGGCGCCGTCGGGAAGCAGTCGGAACACGGTCCATCGTCGTCCGCCATCCGGGGCGTCCGCGAAGTCCGCCGTGAACGCGATCGAGCCGTCCGGCAGGGGCACGGGCGGGCCGAGGCTGCGACGGGGGCCCCCGGCGAGCAAGGTCCGGCGGCTGCCGTCCGGTAACTGCTCCACGAGACGGGACTCGAAAGCTCCCGGTTCGAGGCCGACGAGGTTCCCGTCGCCGCGGAAGGCCGCGGCGGTCAAGCCCTCCACCGGCTCGCCGGCCCAGCGGGCCCGCGCGAGGTCCCAGACGCGGACCTCGGATCGTGGCAGGCCGGGGCCCGGCCTCGCGTACGATACCAGCAGCCGCGTGCCGTTCGCGGAGACGTCGAGGCGCGAGACGTAGCCGTCCACCGGGAACAGCCGTGCGGCGCTCCCGCCGTCCGGAGCCAGCGCGAAGACCGCCGCGCGGGACGCGTCGGCGAGGTAGAGCGTGCCCGCTCCTGAAGCGAAGGCCGCGACGCGGGCGGTGGGCCCCGCGCGGCCGTCCGAGCCCGGCACGAGCAGGCGCGGCGGCAGGAGGGCAAAGCGCGGCGTCGCGTCGTCCAGGAAGGCGTTCCAGAGCGTGTCCAGGTCTTCCCCGTACGCGCGCTCGAACGCGCCCTCCGAGAGGAACGTGCTCCGGTCGCCAGAGAGGACTCGTCCCTCGCCGAGTTCCTTCCAGAGCGCCGCGTAGGCTTCGGTGCCGCGCGTTTCCCGCAGCCAGCGGGAGAAGGCGCCGCCGTAGTGGTAATAGATCGTTCCCCAGGGATAGCGGTCGCCCGCGCCGGACGCCTGTGCCCAGGTCCGTCTGACGCCTTCGGCTAGATCCTGGCGGACCGTGGCCATGGAGAGGGGATCGTTTGCCCGGCCCTGGATGCCGGGCCGCCCGGAGGCGTCCTCGCTCTCGAAGGCCACCGTGACGCCCTCAATCATGGCCGCTTTCGCGGTCCAGAGCGACGCGGGCGCGAGAGCGTCGCCGAAGATGGAGGCCAGGGCGCGCCAGGAGGGCGAGCGGATCGAAAGCGAGAGCTCGTGGGTCAGCTCGTGGAGGAAAACAGAACGCAGCTCGTCGTCGAACGATCCGAGGGTCGAGTCGAGTTCGGCCGGGGCCGCGTAGAGCACGATGCGGCCGTACGGGGATCCCGCTCGGTAGCCGTTGAGCAGGTCGGAATCGGGCGTCAGGAGGACGGGGACGCGCCCGGCGTCCCGGGGAACGGCGCCTGTGGCCGAAGGATCGAGCTTCGCCGCGACTTCCTCCCAGACGTCGTCGGCAAAGCCCGCGAGCCGGAGCGCCGTCGTTTCAAGCTCGGCGGGAAAGGCGATCGAGAAGCGTTCGGTGCGGATTTCGAGGAGGGGACGGTTCGGCGCGTAGAGGTCGGCCCGGGCGGGCAGGCAGGCGAGCAGGAAGCCGAGAACGGCGAAGGCGAAGCGCTGGTTCGGCTTGATCCCGAGGGTCATGGCGGTGACTCCTTCCGCCGCGCGGGCGGATCGCGCCGGGGGACGGAGCCGGAGCGGCGCGGCGGGCGCGGATGCAGTATAGTCGAATGCGCGACGGACGGGCAAACGCCTCCGGCCGGATCCGGAACGGCACGCTGACCTGCTGATTGCCCTTCGCCGGCGCCCGCTATCGGCCGATAACGAAGTACGCGTCCCGCGCCCTCGCGGCGGGGCGGCGGGTAAGAAAGATGACAACGGGCCAGAAAGCATCGTTCAGCCTCCTGCTCGGCGTGATACTCTTCGCCGGGTTCGCCGTGCTCGGGTATTCCGGGCTCTTCGGCGAGATCGAGCTGCGCTTCTACAACCCGCGCATCGCCCGCGCCGCCCTGGCCCGTACGGAAAGCCTGTCCGCCGGCATGGAACGGTGGCGCTCTTCCCTCGGGGAACGTTTCGCCGCCGTCGTCGCCATGGACGCCGTGAAGCGCTCCTGGCTTCCGAACCAGGCGGCCGCCGACATCGCCGAGCGCGACCGGAGCTTCGGCCTGCTCGCGGAAGCGACCCCGGGCTTTCTCGGCGTGCGCATCCTGGATTCCGACGGCCGCCGACTCCATTACTCGGGCTTCGAGGGGGATGTCCTCAGGCGCGAGTCCTTCCGTACCGTGTACAGGGCTTGGGGCGACGAGACGGACCGGCCTTATGGGGACTACGTGCCGCCGGATGGCCGCGACTCGACCGTCCTCATAGACACGCCGATGGACGCCTTCGCCTTCAGTCACCGCTTCTCGGACGAATTCGGCGTCGAACGTGGCGTGGCGGTCTTCTGGGTATCGCGCGGCGGCCTGGCCGGCCACCTGACCCGGGAAGGGGTCCTGTCGGTCGGCGAGGCCACGGTTTTCGCCGGTTCGGCCGGCGTGCTCGCGGGCGTGCCCGCCTTCGGCCGCGAGGAACTCCCCGCGCGCGTGGCCGCGGCATGGTCGGACGGCCTCGGAGCCGAACCCGTCCCGGTCGCCGGTTCCGAAGCTTCGGGCGACTTCGTCCTGTTCACCGCGAGCGGACCCTTCCTGCGGGCGGGCTTTCTCGCGCCGGCCGAGTGGTTCCGCCTGCCCGGCGCGATGCGCCTCGTCCTGCTCGGCGCCGTCTTCGTGACCGTCTTCCTCGTCGCCTTCCTGATCCTCAATCTCAGGCAGGATCCGCTCGTCGTCGTGGCGGACCGGGTCAAGCGCTTCCAGATAGGCCTCGTCGAGGAATACCTCGAACGGGAAGGGGAGCTCGACCTACGCCGCTGGCGCGCCGAGCTGGAGTCCCGCAGGACCGAAGCACGCGCCGCACTGCGGCGCAAGCTCGGGAAGGTGCCGAAACGACGGGAAGCCGAGGTCGACGGGCTCGTCGACAAGGGTTGGTCCGAGATCCTCGCGGTTCTCGACGCGCGGCTCGGCGGGACCGACCGCATCGACGCCCGGCGACTTGAGGAACTTCTCGGCAAAGCCCTGTCCGGCGGCAACATCGTCGTCGCGGCCGCTCCGGCCGCGGATGTCAGAAGCGGAGCCGCGTCGCCCGGGACACGTCCGGCGCTGGCCGCTCCGGCGGCCGGCTCCGTTGAGGCAAGCGGATCCGTGGAACCCGAAGCCCTCGAGGAGGCGGAAGAGCTCGAGGAGGCCGAAGCCCTCGATGAGGCGGAAGAGCTCGAGGAGGCCGAAGCCCTCGAGGAGGCGGAGGAGCTCGAGGAGGCCGAAGCCCTCGAGGAGGCGGAAGAGCTCGAGGAGGCGGAGGAGCTCGAGGAGGCCGAAGCCCTCGATGAGGCGGAGGAGCTCGAGGAGGCGGAGGAGCTCGAGGAGGCCGAAGCCCTCGATGAGGCGGAGGAGCTCGCGGAGGCCGAAGCCCTCGATGAGGCGGAGGAACTCGCGGAACCCGAGCCCCTCGACGAACTGGAAGAGGTCGAGGAGCTGGAGGAGCTCGAGCTCGAGGAAGCCGCGCTCGCTTCCGAGGAGTCCGTCGAGGTCGACGAGCCGGAGGAACTCGTTTCCTTCGAGGAGAAACCCTCGCTGACCGCATGGGGCGATGTGGCTCCCGCGGACCAGCTCGAAGAGCTTCTGACCGGTCCCGTCGACGAGACAGCGGAGACCGGCTCGAGCATACGGATCTACTCGCCGATAGGCGCCCGGGGGCCGGGGGAGAGGCTCGCCGACGATACCGCGGCCCCTTCGCCTCCCGTGGCGGATGGCGCGGAGCTCGAGGAACTCGAGGCGCTCGACGAAGAGGCGGATGAGCCGAACATGTTCGATGACCGGGCTGACGAGGACGTTCCCGTCATACCGGAATCCATCGGACTCGAGCTCGTGGACGAAGCCGCCATCGAGGAGATTCTGGCCCTCGTCGAAGGTTCCGCGGGCGACTCCGGGGCGCTCGACGTCGAAGCCGCATCCCTTTCGCTCGAGGACGACCAGGCCGATACGGTCGGGACGTCGCGCGGCGTTCAAGACCTTGGGCGTCCTCCTCTCGAGGCGAGGGATGTGTCCGCCCTGACCGCCGATATGGACGAGCTCGGAGAACCTGAAGAGCTCGAGGCACTCGAAGAGCCTGAAGAGCTTGAGGAACTCGAAGAGCTCGAGGAGCTTGGCGCCTCGGAGGAAAGCCAGGAGACGGGCTTGGCATCGCCATCCGGAGCTTCGGAACGACCCGGGGCGACTTCGGCTGAACCTCGCGCACCCGGCCGTGCGGAGATCGGACCCTCCACTTCGACGGGCGGAGCGGTCGCCGGCGTCCTTTCGGATGCCGAGGTGATCGTCGACGCCACCGGCGCGGCCTACGAGGTCAGGCGCTCGGGCGAGGACGACGAGGACGGCGACGCGCTCTCCGAGGCGGAATACGAACTCTACCTTTCCTCGCTCGACTTGAGCGACCTCGAGGGATGGCGCGATGAGGCAGGTTTCTCCGCCCCGCGTCCGGCCGACGCGTTCGCCGAGCTCGAGGCCGGCGTCGCCGCCGAGGAGGCGGACGACTCCGCAATCCGGGACGGCGAGATACCGATGCTCTCGGACGAGGAGCGCGAGCGCGTCGAAGAGCTGCCCACCGCCGAGGTCCGCGAGGACGAGGCTCCGACGGACCTTGTTCCGGTTTCCCCGTCGTTCCTCGCCTACCGTTCCCCGGAAAGCGGGTCCCCGCGCTTCCGCGTGGCGGCGGAAGGCGAGATCGAGTCCATCGGCGGAGCGGACGACGCGATCGCGGCGTTCGCCGAGCTCCTCGAGCTGGGCGAGCTCGAAGAGCGCATGGAGGAAGGTTCCGATGAGGAAGATGCCTCCGGAGGCGGTTTCATCGTGCTTCGCGACGGTATCTTCCAGATCGACTCGGGAAGGGCGCGTCCGGGTGTCGGCGGGGACCCGAAGCTCAAGGCGCTGGCCGACTCGGTCTTGAGGGCCCGCCGCAGATAAGTGTCCTCGGAACTTTACGTTCTGCCGCTGCCCTCCGGGGACGAGCGCAAGGACCGGCATATTTGTCCGGGCGCTCCGCTTGACAGCGGCGAGGCCGTTCCATACCTTGGGCCGATGAGCGTCCAGCCCCGCCGTGACTACCGGTCGCGGGTCCTTTCCCGCAGGTCCGGAACCCGCGCCTGTCATGATCTTGCCGCCTGGAAAGCCGGACTCCCGCCGCGGCTTCCCGCGCTCCGGCGACAGGCCGAATCCGGAACGGCCCGGGCCGCGGGAGGCGTGTCGTGAGGATATCCGAAGCCCTCGGCCAGGTGGCGCGCGGATACTTCTCCGCCTTCCGCGCCGGCGCCGGCCTCGTTCTCGCCGTGGTCCTCGCCGGGGGCTTGAGCGCCCTTGTAGCCTGGCCCCTCTGGCTTGCCGCCACCTCCAGCCCCCGTGCTTACGCCTTCGCCGTGCTTGGCCTTGTTCTGGTCGGCATCGTCCTCGCCGCCGCCCGCTCGCGTTCGGCGGCCCGGCGCTCGGGCGCCAGGCGCGGCGAGCGTCTCGGCCCCGCCCGGAGTCTCGCGCTCGCGGCTTGCATGGTGGCTGTCGCGCCCGCGCTCGCCCTCGCGGCTCGCTTGCCCTGGGTCGGGATTCCGATCGCCGCCGCTCTCGTGCTGGCCGCCGGACTGGCGCTGTTCGCGCGGAGCGCTCCCTGAGCCCGATCCGTCCCCCGGGCATGGCCTCCGGCGCCGGGTTCCTCGCGTCCTGCCTCGCCATCCTCCTTTTCGCGCCCGTTTCCGCCCAGGATTCCGTCCTCAGGTATCCGATCATCCGCCGGCTCGAGGCGTCCGACCTGGTGTTCAGGCAGTTCACCGACTCGGCCGCCCAGGGACGCCGCGCGGAGGCCGGCACCGCCCCCTGGCCCGACCTGGTCATGGCCTACTGGCGCGCCGAGGTCCCCACCGACGTCTTCTCGCTGGCCGCGCGCTTCGACCTGCCCTACGAAACCCTGGCTACGGCCAACCGGCTCTCCGGCCAGGAAGCCATCGGCGCCGGTCGCCTCGTGCTCATCCCCTCGGTGCCGGGAATCTTTGTCGCGGAAACCCCCGCCAATGACCTCGAGCACCTGGTGTCGGCCGGCCGCGCCGAGGAGCCGGACGCGGGCATCCCCGTCGAGCTCGCCCTGCCTTCGGGCGCGGCCCGATTCCGTTTCATCCCGGGCGCACGCTTCAACCCGAGCGAGCGGGCCTTCTTCCTCAACATCCAGTTCCGTTTCCCCCTGCCGAAGGGGCGGCTCACGAGCGCGTTCGGACCCCGCGCGAGCCCCTTCACCGGCAAGCCCGCGATGCACGCGGGCATCGACCTGGCCGCGCCGGCGGGGACTCCGGTCTACGCGGCCCGTGCCGGGACGGTCGTGGAAGCCGGCTTCCACCCGATCTACGGCGAGTACCTCGTGATCGAGCACGAGGGACGCTGGTCGACCCTCTACGGCCACCTCTCGAAACGGGTGGCGGCATTGCGCGACGTCGTCTCATCCGGTAGTATCATCGGAGAAGTCGGCAGCACGGGCCAATCGACGGGTCCGCACCTACATTTCGAGGTCCGCCTCGGGGGCGCAGCGCGCGACCCTCTGCCGGTCCTACCCCGGAATCCATAATGAAAGCACGCACGGCGCTGTTCGCTGCATCCTTCCTCGCACTCTCCCTGTCGGTCGCGGCCCAGGAACGGCTCCGTGTCCCCGTGGCCGCGGTCGTCGAGCTATCGGAGCTCGGCGAGGAGGGCGCCTGGGTGGACTGCATCCTCGGCGATTCCGTCGCCGTCTCCTTCGACACGCCGAATCCCTTCATACAAGGCGTCGAATTCGAGCTCCGGATTCCGCCGCCGGCCATGGCCGCCTCGTCGACCATACTCTGGTCCGTGTGGCGGAGCCTCGACCCGCGCCCGGCCACCGATCGCTACGACTACCGGGGTATCCACGTGGCCACGCAACCCCTGCCGGCCCGCGTCTCCCTCGTAGTCCAGGTGCCCGCCATAGCCCGTCATACCCTGCGCAGCGGTCCCTACGCGCTCGTCATACCCGAACTCGTCGCGGCCGAGCGCTATCCGCTGCTTTTCCACCTGGAAGCCGCCGGCAAAGGCGTTTCCGCCGAGCTCGGGAAAGCCGCGTTCCGGCTGCGCGTGCGTCCCCTTTTCACCGACGAGGGCGGCATCGCCCTCACCCTCCGCGATCCCGACGGCGCGGTCCCGTCCGCCCCCCCCGAGCTGTGGGCAGACGGAAAGAAGGTCGAGCTTCGCGACGGAATCCTCGTCCTGAAGAAGGGCGTCCGTTCGATCCAGGTCTCCGTTCCCGGCTATCGCGACGAGCACCGCACGGTGACCGTGGAGCCCGGCCGCGTCATCGCTCTCTCGCTCGAGCTCGTCGGGACCGCTCCCGTCCTGAACGCCCAGGCTCCGGACCTCGCTCGCATCGAGCTCGACGGCCTCCCCTGGGACCACGTCGCGACGCCCCGCCTCGAGATCGAGGCCGGGGAGCATACGCTCGTCTGTCGGCTCGGCGACTACACCGTCACCCGCCGCTTCACCGCAGTGAAAGGGCGGACCTACGACATCGTTTTGTCGGTCCAGCTCGAAGTTACGGAAGGACCCTGATCCCTCGCGCGGGTCCCCGGCGCCGTCCGGGCCCGCGGGAAACCCGGAAGGTATGAAGGCATGACCAGGCTGATCTCGTGGAACGTCAACGGCGTGCGCTCCGCGCATTCCAAGGGACTGCTCGGCTGGCTCGACTCGGAGCGCCCCGACATCCTATGCCTGCAGGAGACCAAGGCCGACCCCGACCAGCTCACGAAGGAGCTCCTCGCGCCCGTCGACTCAGACGGGCGGCCGTACCGCGCGTACTGGGCGAGCGCGAAGAAGCGGGGGTATTCCGGCGTTGCCATCTGGTCGCGCGAGGAACCCCGCTCGGTTTCCTTCATGGGCGTGAGCGAATTCGACGACGAGGGCCGCACCCTCGTGGCCGACTACGGAGACTTCGTCCTCGTCTCCGCCTACTTCCCCAACTCGCAGGATGCTGGCGCCCGCCTTCCGTACAAGCTCGGCTACCTGGCCGCCATGAAGGACCTGCTCGACGGCCTCGTCGCCAAGGGCCGCCGCGTCCTGGTCTGCGGCGACTTCAACATCGCCCACAAGCCGATAGACCTCGCGCGCCCGAAGGAGAACGAGGGCAACCCCGGCTACCTGCCCGAGGAGCGCGCCTGGATGGACTCCTTCATCGGCTCCGGCTACGTCGACACCTTCCGCATGTTCGACTCTTCACCCGAGAAGTACTCCTGGTGGAGCTACCGCATGCGCGCCCGCGAGAAGAACATAGGGTGGAGGATCGACTACCACTGCGTCGACTCAGGGCTCGCGCCCAAGGTCAAGGCGGCCGCCATCCTCGACCAGGTGCAGGGCAGCGACCACTGCCCCGTCTCCGTAACCTTGGATATTTAAGAGAACCACGGAGTCACGGAGCAAGGGAGGGAGGGAGAAGAAAGGCGAGGGCTTGATCAGAAGCCTCGTTTTCTCGACTCCCGCCGGCCTCCGTGTCTCAGTGCCTCCACGGTTCTGCATGTAAGGAAGCGCCATGAAGATCAAGTACAACGCGCCGGCGGTGCTCACGTTCACGCTCGTGTCGGGCCTCATCCTCGCGCTCGACTCCACCGCCTTCCCGGGACTTGCCGAGGGCCTCTTCAGCGCCCCCGCGCGCGGCACGTTCCGCGCCGGCAGCCCGCTGGACTGGTTCCGCCTCATATCGCATGTCGCGGGCCACGCCGGCCTCGAGCACTTCCTCTCGAACTTCATGATGATCCTCTTGCTCGGCCCCATACTCGAGGCAGTCTACGGCTCGCCCCTCATGCTGCTCATGGGCGGCGTCACCGCGCTGGCCACCGGCATCCTCAACGCGCTGCTCTTCCCGACTTCGCTCATGGGCGCTTCCGGCATCGTATTCATGATGATACTCCTCGCCAGTTTCACCAATTTCGGCAAGGGCGAGATCCCGATCACCTTCCTCCTCGTCATGATCCTCTTCCTCGGCCGCGAAGTGCTCGCCTCCTTCGCCTCGAACCAGGTCAGCGAGTTCGCCCACATCATCGGCGGCCTCATGGGCGCCTTCTTCGGCTTCCTCCGCCCCCGCAAGGCCTGAGCGACGGGGGAAAGCGCCGGGGGAAAGGGCAACTCGGTCGCCTTCGCGCTTCGGGCGGCGGGTTTTCCGTCGGCATCGGGTAGCCCGCTTCGACCCGCCAGCCGCACCGCCTCAGGCGGCGGCCATTTTTCGGGCGGAAAGGCCTCCCCGTAAGGTGGCGCCGTGTCGTATACTTGACGCAACCAAAGCAGTACACCCACGGGAGGACCACATGGCAGGAAAGAACGCAGGCTTCGACGACGCGGCCGATTTCGTGGATGGCGCCGACTTTGCCGCGCTCGACGCGCTCGCCGCGCGCATCGACTCGCGCCGACTCGAGCTCCGCAAGGAGGGTGCCAAGGATCTCATGAAGAAGCTCCACGTGGGCGCCTTCGTCCGCTTCGAGACCTCCAGGGGCCAGGAATGGGGCGTGGTGGCCGGCGTCACCGAGGAGTACGTGTCGGTGCGCGGCCGCGACCAGACCCGCGGGCGCCAGAAGCGCCTGGAGTTCCACGAGGTGCTCGAGCTCACCGACGACGAGCCCCCGGCCGTGGAGGTCGCGCCTGTCGCGGCGTCGGGTCCGAAGAAGCGCGGCCGGAAGCCCAAGGCTTCCTGACGGGAATCGGACGGCAAGCGGGGGCGGGGAGTGGAAACGCTCCCCGCCCTTCCTATAATTGAGGGATAGGCCGGGACGTCGAGGAGGATCCATGTCCGAGGACAAGGCTATCAAGACCTTCGTGGTGGACACCAATGTGCTCGTGCACAACCCCGAGGCGGTCATGTCCTTCAAGGACACCGAGGTGGTCATCCCTCTCTGGGTGCTCGAGGAGCTCGACGGGCTCAAGATCTCACCCGACTATAAGGGCAAGGCCGCCCGCGACGCCATCCGCTTCCTCGACTCGGTGTCGGGCAAGGGAAACCTTCACTCGGGCGTCAGGCTCGAGAACGGCTCAACCCTCCGCGTCGCCCTCGACCTGCCGGCGGAGCGTCCCCGCGAATTCGACGCGGGCAAGTACGACAATCGCATCATCCTTTGCGCCTACGCGCTCCAGATGGAGGGCCGCAAGGTCTTCTTCGTCTCCAAGGACATCAATGCCCGCGTCAAGGCCACGGCGCTCGGCATCAGGGCCGTCGACTACGACAAGCAGAAGGTCGACATCGACCGGCTCCACTCCGGCTTCCGCGATGCGGTCGCCACGGGCGAGGACCTGGCGGCCCTCGATTCGGGCGTCGGCCTGCCCTGGCCCGAGAAGCTCCTGGCCAACGAGTTCGTCACGCTCCGCTCGCGCTCGGGCGACATCCAGCGCCTGTCCCGCTACGACGCCGTCGAGGGCCGCCTCGAGCTCGTTGAGGCAAAGTACGAGGAGGTCTCCGGCATTTCGGCCCTCAACGAAAGGCAGCGCATGGCCTTCGACCTCCTCCTCGACGACCGGATAAAGCTGGTCACCCTGGTGGGCAAGGCGGGCACGGGAAAGACCCTCATGGCCATCGCCGCGGGCCTCAAGAAGATCCTCGACGAGAAGAAGTACTCGCGCATGCTCGTGTCGCGGCCCGTCATCCCCGTCGGCAAGGACATCGGCTACCTGCCCGGCGAGAAGTCCGCCAAGATGAGCGCCTGGATGCAGCCCATCTTCGACAACCTCGAGTACATCCTCGGCGTCCACAAGAGGCCGAACATGAAGAGCGCCGAACAGCTGCTCAAGGACCGCGTCATCGAGATCGAGGCCCTGACCTACATCCGCGGGCGCTCGCTCCCGAACCTCTACATCGTCATCGACGAGGCTCAGAACCTGACTCCCCACGAGGTCAAGACCATAGTCAGCCGCGCCGGCGACGGCACCAAGGTAATCCTGACCGGCGACCCCTACCAGATCGACAACATGTACCTGGACGCCAACTCGAACGGACTTTCGTTCCTCGTGGAGGCGTTCAAGGGCCAGGCCTGCTACGGCCACGTCACGCTCGCCCGGAGCGAGCGGAGCGAGCTCGCCGAGCTCGCCTCGACCCTGCTCTAGGACGGGGGGAGGGAAGGGCGATGCGCGTCGCGTTCTGCGCCTCCTGCGGCCGGATGATCTTGCGCAGCTTCGCCTTCTGCCCCTACTGCGGGTCGAAGGCCGCCGAGGAGAGTCGCGCCACTTTCGAGGACGCCGTGCGCGAGCCCTTCGACCGCCTCGCCGAGGCCGCCGGCCAAAGCGGCCGCGACGTCGTCAGCCTCCGCATCGACCGCCTCATCCGCGACCTCTCGAGGCTGGAGACGGAGATGGAAGCCATAGAGGCTTACTCGGGCGCGTCGAAATAGCGCATCGCGAAGAGCGATGGTATCCAGCGGAAAAAACGGCGAAGGGCGTTATCGGGGCCGTGCGGGGCGGGTCCTGTCGCGCAATAACACATCCGCGCGCTAGGGGCGCGCGCGGACGCGTTTTGCGCGCCACCCGCCGTCCCGAATCGTTCCGCAAGGCGCTTCGGCGGGTTTGCCCAAGCACGCCGCATCGCAAGCGGGGCGCTCTTTCGGCGGGCGCTCGAGCGGGCGGGTGCGGTGCCGCGTGGGGTTGCGCGGGGGCGGGGGCGCGCGGGCAGTGTCGAGGATAGGCTGGAAAGCGTTGTTGATGGGCGTGGGCGCTTCACGATGCCGGCTTGAAACCCAGGGATGGAGAAGGCAATGCCAGGCGCGTATGCTCCGGGAAGAGCAGCTCCACGAGGGGTGAGGGCGGATCGCACGGATCCGGAATCCCATCGCGATGACGCCAAAGCCCTCCGAAGCGCCAGTCGCGCGGATATGCGACCTGGCCTGATTTCACCGGATTGTCGTCGAGGTATTTGAACACCTCGAGGAAGGCCTTGACTCCTTCGACGATGCGGGAGAAGAAGCGCGCGCCCCAGAAGTGGCCGGTCACCCGATGGCGGCGGTTCCATGCCATGTCGTAAACGCTCATGATCCATTGCATGATCCGGGGACAATGGAAGCTCTGTCCCTGGGGCACCGTTTGAATGGAGCAGAGAGGAGAGGAGTGTTCGCATGTGCACTGTCCCTTTCGGGGTGCAACCCATCGCCGCGTTCGTCCGGGGAAGGCGGTCGCGCTCCGCCCCGTGAGCTCTGTCCCTTTCGGAGCTTTTTTCCCCCCGGTCCTCTTCCAGATCCTCCTTTTCTGTCGCTCTCCTCTTGGCTCTGCGTCTCATCGCCTCCGCGATTCTCTTCTCGTGTCTTCCCATCTCTTCTCCTCTCCCTCATCCCTCCGCGCCTCCGCGCCTCTGCGGTTCAACTCTTCTGGTGGCCACATCGGGGAAGGAGGTGTATCATCGTCGCGACAGTTTCCAATGGAGGGACAGACGTGTACGGCGCCCTGAAGGACGATTTGACGAAGAAGCTCGCGGCCATCCGTGCCGACGGGACCTACAAGAACGAGCGGGTGATCGCGACGCCGCAGGGCGCGCTGATCCGCACTTCCGACGGCAAGGAAGTGGTGAACTTCTGCGCCAACAACTACCTCGGCCTTTCGAACCACCCGGCGGTGGTGTCGGGCGCGCGCGCGGCGCTCGACGGGCGCGGCTACGGGCTTTCGAGCGTGCGCTTCATCTGCGGCACGCAGGACCTGCACAAGCAGCTCGAGAAGGCGAGCGCGGAGTTCCTGGGGATGGAGGACTGCATCCTGTTCTCCTCCTGCTTCGACGCGAACGGCGGCGTCTTCGAGCCGCTGCTCGACGAGGAGTCGGCCATCATCACCGACAGCCTGAACCACGCGTCCATCATCGACGGCGTGCGCCTGTGCAAGGCGAAGCGCTGGATCTGGAAGCACGGCGACCTCCGTGACGTGGAGGAGACCGACCCCGACACGGGCAAGACCGCCAAGGGCCTCGAGCGTTGCCTGAAGGAAGCGAAGGACGCGAAGTTCCGCATGATCGCGACGGACGGCGTGTTCTCGATGGATGGCGACATCGCGGACCTCGCGGCCATCTGCGACCTCGCGGAAAAGTACGACGCGCTCGTGATGGTGGACGACAGCCACGCCACCGGGTTCACGGGCGCGAAGGGCCGCGGCACCTGGGAGTACCGGGGCGTGGGCGGGCGGATCGACATCATCACGACGACCTTCGGCAAGGCCCTCGGCGGCGCCTCGGGCGGCTGCGTGGCGGCGCGGAAGGAGATCGTCGAGTACCTCCGGCAGAAGGCGCGGCCCTACCTCTTCTCGAACACCCTCATGCCGTCCATCGTGGGCGGGACCCTGGCGGCCCTCGAGCTGCTCACTACGAGCACCGAGCTCCGCGACAAACTCGAGGCCAACACGAAGCGCTTCCGCGAGCGGATGGCGGCCGCGGGCTTCGACATCCGGCCGGGCGTCCACCCCATCGTGCCGGTCATGCTTTACGACGAGAAGCTGGCGCACGCCATGGCCGACCGTCTGCTCGAAAAGGGGATCTACGTTATCGGCTTCAGCTTCCCCGTCGTGCCGCGCGGCAAGGCGCGCATCCGCGTCCAGATCAGCGCCGCCCACACGACGGAGCAGATCGACGCCGCCGTCAATGCCTTCGCCGAAGCCGGCAAGGAACTTGGAGTGCTCAAGTAGGGTAATTCCAACCACGGAGACACGGAGACGGGGAGTGAGGAGGGAGTGCGAGGGGCGATACGGGATCAAGGGTGAAAATTTCCCCCGGTTTCTTCTCCCTCTTGTCTCCGTGTCTCCGTGTTTCCGTGGTATTCATTCTGTTAAAAGGATTTAAGGGTAGTCTTGCGGGGGCGGGGGGCGGCGTGCTACGATGCGTCCTTCCCGCAGAGCTCTGTCCCCCGAGGGTAACCCGTGTTCCTGAAAAGCCTCGAGATCTTCGGCTTCAAAAGCTTCGCCGACCGTACCCGCATCGAGTTCGCCGACGGCATCTCCGCCCTGCTCGGCCCGAACGGCTGCGGCAAGTCCAACGTTGTCGACGCCATCAAGTGGGTGGTGGGCGAGCAGTCGGCCCGTAGCCTTCGCGCCGAGAGCATGGAAGACATCATTTTCAACGGGACCGAGACGCGAAAGCCCCTTTCGGTAGCCGAGGTAACCCTGACCATCTCGAACGAGACGGGGCGGCTCGCGGTGGACCTGCCCGAGGTCCAGATCAAGCGGCGCCTCTACCGCTCCGGCGAGAGCGAGTACCTGCTCAACGGGCAGAGCGCCAAGCTCAAGGAGATCCGCGAGCTCTTCTGGGACACGGGCATCGGCAAGAGCGCCTACTCCGTGATGGAACAGGGCCGCATCGACCAGATACTCTCCTCCAAGCCCGAGGAACGCCGCTACCTTTTCGAAGAGGCGGCCGGCATCACCAAGCACAAGGTGCGCTCGAAGGAAGCCGAGCAGAAGCTCGCGCGCACCGAGGAGAACCTCCGCCAGGTGCAGGGCATCCTCGGCGAGGTCAAGCGCAGCCACGACACCCTCAAGACGCAGGCGGACAAGACGCTCGCGTACCGGGGCCTGCGCGAGCAGGTGTTCGAGTCCGAGCTCGACCTCCACCTCCTCAAGCTCCGGCAGTTCGTCGACGAGAAGGCGCGGCGTGACGAGGAAGTGGAGCGCCGTACCCACGAGCGCGACAAGGTAAAGGGCGAGATCGACGCCATCAACCAGACCCTCGAGGAGAGCCTCGACGTGGTCAACTCGATGGAGGCCACGCTCGTCGAGCACCAGAAGACGGTGTACGGCCTCGCCGTCGAGCGCGCCGGCAAGGAGAAGGAGCGGAAGCTCCTCGTGGAGCGCGTCGCCGAGGCAAGGGCCAAGGCTGACCAGGCGCGGCTCCGTGCCAAGGGCGTTTCCGAGCGGCTCGAGGGCTTGCGCGAAGATGTCGACGAAAAGGAGGGCGAGCTCCGCTCCGTCAAGGGACGGCTCGCCGAGATCGACCGCAATGTCGCCTCCTTCGAGGAGAACATCGCCGTAGCCGATGGCCGCATCAAGGACAACGAGGCCGCCGTCGTCAAGGCCGAGGCGGATATCCTCAGGCTCGACCTCGAGCGCGCCGAGGCCCAGCGCGAGCTGGATGCCATCACCGAGGACATCGTCGCCGAGCTCGACGCCCGCCTCAGGGAAACCGGCTATTCCGCCCAGGAGCGCCGCGCTGCCGAGGACGCCATCGACGCGCTCGTGGCCGGCATCGTGGCCCGGCTCGAGGGCCGCGCCGCCCTCTTTGACGACCTGGAAAAGCTCCGCGACGTCGGCTCCGACGCGGCCAGGGAGTTGCTGCGCCGCGCCCGCGCGGCCCTCGACGAGACCGCGGCGCAGAGTCTCGAGCTCCGCGAGCGCTTCGCCCGCTACAAGGCCACGAGCCCGGCCTTCCTCGACGAGTTCCTCTCGCCCGAGGGCATCATCACCAAGAAGCGGAGCGCCGACGAGCGCATCCGGAAGATCGCCGAGACCGTCGCGTCGCTCCGCGCCGACATGGCGCGCCGCCGCGACGAGAACCGCGAGCTCGCGCTCAAGGTCGACGAATACCGGAGGACCCTCGAGGAGCTCCGCGGCAACCGCATCCGCATCCAGACCCAGGCCCAGGCCGCGGAGGAAAGCCTGGCCCTGCTCCGCCGCGAGGTGGCGGCGCAGGAAGCCATGCTCCGCGAGCTGGAGAACGAGGCCTGGCTCGAGGAAAAGCGCCACGCCGAGGCGGAGGAGCGACTGTCCGACCTCGACGAGGAGATCGCCGAGATAGAGAGGAAGGGCCGCGAGCTCACCGCGGCGCTGGAAAAGCTCGAAAAGGACATCGCGCTCCGGAACTCCGACCTTTCGAACCGCCAGGGCGAGCTCAAGAAGAAGATGGAGAAGCTCGGCCAGGTGCAGACCGAGCTCGAGCGGCTCCACATGGGGCTCGCCCAGGTCGAGACCGAGATCCGCAACGTCAAGGACAACTTCCGCGAGCAGTACTCGCGCGAGCTCGTCGAGTTCGAGGAGCGCATGTACGAGCTCCGCACGCCCATGGCGGATATCCGCGAGAAGCTGTCTGCCGCGCGCGCGAAGCTCAAGGACCTCGGCTCGGTGAACCTGATGGCCGTCGAGGAGTACGCCGAGGTCAAGGAACGCTACGACTTCCTTTCGACCCAGCTGGCGGACCTCGAGAAGGCGCGCGAGGACCTGAAGCGCATCACCGCGGAGATCCGGGCCGAGAGCGCCGAGCTCTTCCTCGAGACCTACAACAAGATCAAGAAGAACTTCCACAACCTTTTCCGCCGGCTCTTCGGCGGCGGCCGCGGCGAGCTCCGCATGGTCGATCCGGACCACGTCCTCGAATCGGGCATCGAGATCTACGCCCAGCCACCGGGGAAGCGTCTCGAGGCCATCAGCCTGCTTTCAGGCGGCGAGAAGTCGATGACGGCCATCGGCCTGCTTTTCGCCACCTACATGGTCAAGCCCTCGCCCTTCTGTTTCCTTGACGAGATCGACGCGGCTCTCGACGAGCAGAACGTGGTGCGCTTCGTCACCCTGCTACGCGAGTTCGGCCGCATGAGCCAGTTCATCGTCATCACGCACAACAAGAAGACGGTAACCGGAGCCGACGCCCTGCTCGGCGTCACCATGGAGGAGTCCGGCGTCACCAAGGCCATCGCCATGCGCCTCGAGCGCTCCGACGGCGCGCCCATCGTCCCGCCCAAACCCATCGTGGCCATGGAGGACGAGGAGGAGGTGCCCTGGGAGGACGGCCGCGAGCTCTCGCTCGGACTCGACGATGGCGACGCCTCACCGGGCATCGCCGACGGCGCCTTCCCCGACCCCGCGACGGTGCCGACCGCGGACGCGGCGGCTGGCGACGATCCCGTCGGCCTGGTTCCCGGAGCCACCGTCGACGGCTCTGAGCCGGAACAACGCACCGTCGTCGATGATGGAGCGCCCGCCCGTGACGAGGGCGATCCCGTCGAATCCGGCGGAGAAGGGCGGGACTAGATGGCCGGCAAGGGGCTTCACGGAAAAGGGCCGGCTTCACTGCTCGCGGCGGCCGGTCGCCTCGCGAAGGAAGCCCGCGCCCGCTTCTCCAAGGACGCGCGGACTCCCCCTCCGGCGAGCGACGATGACGCGGCCGTCTCCGCACTCGGTTTCGACGACGACGCGGCGCACGTAGCCGCGGACGCGCTGAAAAGCGCCCGCGTGAAGCCCTCCGAGCTCCTTAAGGAAGGCGTTTCGGGGCTCAAGGAGCGACCCGGCCTGCTCGCCGCCATCGGCCTCAGCGCCTTTGTGCTGCTGGGGCTCGCGGTGGCCTTCATCATCGCGACCCGCCCGCCCCGACCCATCGAGTCGCCTGATCCGCCGGATAAACGCTGGCTCGAGCTGGCGGGGCGCCTCGAAGCGCCAGCGCCCATGCCGGACGCGGCCGTGTTCCCCCTCGACAAGCAAAGGCGCGGCGCGTTCTCGGAGGCGGACCTCCTCCTCCTCATGCCGGAACTCGAATGGGTCGATACTCGAGGTGTCGAGACACGGGTGCGCGAACGGCTCGACGCCATGCTGGACGGACTGGAGTAGCGAACATGACGAGGAGGGAAGGGGTGCGGATCCACAAGACCGGGGCTATTGCCGCGATCGTCGCCTCGCTCTTCCTCATCTCCTGCGCTACCGCTCCCGAACCCGCCGAGCTGGGGCCGGAAACCGTTTCTGTCCCGCCCGCGGCGAAGGAAGATTCGCCGCCGTCCGAAGCGGCGGTGACCTACCTCGCGCCGGCGCCCGCGCCGGAGGCCGTCGGCGTGCCCCTCTATGAACCCGCCGCTCCCGTCGCCGCCCCCGCCTCCGCCGCCGCAGCTTCCTCGCCCGACGTCGCGCCGCCCGAGCCGAAGCCGGCGCCCGCGGTGGCCGGCACCGCCGGGGCCAAGCCCGCTCCGGCCGTCGTCGCCGCGCGCCCCGCCACCGCCGAACCCGCTACAAAGACGCCCGCGGCTCCCGCGCCGTCGGCGACACCCGCCCCGGCCCTGTCCCCGCCACCCGATCCAACGACGCCCGCGGCAGTCACGCCATCTGCCGGTACCGCCCCGGCTCTGTCCCCAGTGTCAGCCCCGATGCAGGCGATAGCCGTGACGCCCTTGGGCGCGCCTGACATCCTCGATCCTGCGGAGCTTTCCCGAGGTCCGGATCTTGAATTCGGCGTCCGCAAGGGTGATCGCTTCGAGATAAGGGTTTCTGGCTCCGGTTGGACCTACCTCGGCGAGGCCGCCGGGCAGGAAGGCATAGGATACGAGCACCGCCGCTTCCAGGAAGGGGATGCCATATTTTCCCTGACTGCCGATCGAGCGGGCGATTACCTCCTCGACTTCCGCAGGCTCGATCCATTGCTCGGCGTACCGGAATCCAAGTCCGCCCGCATCGTGGTGGCCGACGCGGCGACACCCGTCGGCGCTCCATTGAGTGGCCTCGGCACGGGTATCATGGGCAGCGTCACCGGCAGCATGGTTGCGACGCCTTCTCCGTCCCCGGCACCTGTCGCCGCGGGCTCTGTCCCCGCCGACGCTGGCGCCGCCCCTCCGGCCTCGACACCCGCCGCCACCGGCTCTGTCCCCGCCGCCCCACCGGCCTCGACACCCGCC
>JAFGNN010000092.1 GCA_016926955.1 Spirochaetales bacterium
CCTTGCGCCCGCGCCCAGCCCGCTTCGACTCGCCTCTCCGCCGTTTTTGGATATACTTGAAGTGGGGAGCGCGCCGGGAACCCGATCGGCCGGAGCCGCGGACGGCGCCAGCCCCGCGAGGAGGGCTCGCGTGCGCGCGAGGGTTGACGGCATCGAAATTTTCGAGGATTTCGTCCCCGAACCGGCATTGCGCTGGGAAGCCTTCGCCGACGAGTCGCTCGGCGGCCGCTCGGTCGTCATCAATTCCGCGGTGTTCGAAGAGGACGGCCTGCGCTTCGCCCGGCTCGAGGGCCGCGTGGCTCCTTCGATGGCCGGCGGCTTCATCCAGCTCCGGGCCTGGAAGCCGGGCGGGCACCTCGATTCGGGTTGCCGAACCCGCCTGGTCGTCGTGGCGCGGGCCCTGCCGGGCTTCCACGCGCTGCGTATCCGCACTCCGCGCTGCGCCCTGCCCTGGTCCTGCTACGCGGCGCCCTTCCCCGTCGGAACGGGATGGACCGAGCTCTCCATCCCCTTCGACGCCTTTGAGGCCGAAGACGTGGAACCCGGCCCCCTCGAGACCGGCCTGATCCGGTCCATTTCCTTCGTCGCCATGGCCGCCCCCGGCGCCCCGCGGCGCGAGGTCCGCCTGGACATAGCGCGCGTACACGTGGAGTGAAGCCGGGACCGACGCATCCTCGCTTGCCAAAGCCCGCTGGATGGGGCCATACTCGGATACCCTATGGAAACCGACGCGATTCGCCTCATCATAACCGGCGGCACCTTCGACAAGCACTATGACGAGATCCGCGGCGAGCTGACCTTCCGCGACACCCACCTGCCCGAGCTGGTCAAGCAGGCCCGGATCACCGTGCCGCTCGAGCTCGAGATAAACCAGCTGGTGGACAGCCTGCAGATGGGCGACAAAGGCCGCCTGCTCGTGCTCGAGGCCTGCAGGAGCGCCCCGGAGCGCCACATAGTCGTGACGCACGGCACGGACACGATGGTGGAGACCGCGCGCCTTGTCGGCGAGGCCCGGCTGGACAAGACCATAGTCCTGACCGGCGCGATGGTTCCCTACAAGATCATCGGCTCCGATGCGCTCTTCAACCTCGGCACCGCCTTCACGGCCTGCCAGCTCCTGCCGCCCGGCGTCTGGATAGCCATGAACGGCCGTCTCTTCCCCTGGGACGACGTCCGGAAGGACCGCTCCCGCGGCGTTTTCGTGAAGGCGGCGAACTGATGGCACGCGAAAAGGACGAAACGAAGCGCGAAGCCATCCTGGCCGCGGCGAAACGGCTCTTCGCGGAGCGCGGCTTCAAGGGCGCGTCGGTCTCGGACATCGTCGAGCCGCTCGGCATGCCGGTCGGCTCTGTGTACACCTACTTCGAGAACAAGGACGACATCCTCTCGAGCCTGATCGAGGAAGGCTGGGCCGAATTCGAGGCCGGGCTCGAGGAGGCGGTCAAGGCCGAATCCGATCCGGCCCGGCGGCTTTCGCTGGTGGTCAAGCGCTTCCTGCCGGAGCTGCTGCGCGACGAGGAGCTCGTCACGCTGATCCTGATCGAGGCGCCGCGGGTGACCGACCTCGGGGCGAAGCTCGAACGCCTGGCCACGCTGATCGCGAGCCTCGTGGTCGAGGCGGCCGCCAGCAAGGGCGTCGTCATCGACTTCCCGCCCCTGCGGGCCGCGGCCGCCCTGTCCGTCTTCTTCCTCGGCTCGCTCGACACCATGCGGCTTTCCAAACGCGTGGGCCTGCCCGTCGGCGAGACCGAGGTGCTCGGCTTCATCGAGATGGCCATCAAGTCGAGTTTCGGCCTCGAGCTTCCGGAAGTCTGATCATCCGGGGGGAAAGGGGCTCCGCGACGGCAGTCGCTCCGCCCCTTCCCGCCCCGGACCCCCTCATCCCCATCGACGCGGAAGCCCCTCAGACCGCCGCGGCCGGAGCCCCCGTTTTCCGGAGCGCGCGCGCGGCGGCCCTGGAAGCGGCAAGGAAGGGGCTTCGCGCCTTGATCGCGGCGCGGACGAGTGGACGGACCAGGGCTGCCCAGAAACGCAGGCCCTTCGCCTCCTCGCGCACCTCCGCGTAGTAGTCCTCGAGCGAGCGCTTCTGGAAGCGCAGCACCTTCTGGCTCTCCGCCGTGTCGACCCAGGCGCAGTGGTAGCCCTTGCGCGCGAAGGCCTTCTCGGGCAGGAAGCGCCGGCCTCCCAGTCCGAATATCGCGAGCATGCGGTCTAGGTAGTCGCCGTAGATGGTCCTGCACGATTCCCCGCCCGCGATGTCGAAGACGCGGCGCGCGGCCTCCGGGGAGAAGCAGGCCGCCGCGAGGGCCTCGCCGCAATCCTCGGTGTGCACGACCTCGACGCGCGTGCCGAGCGGCATGCGGAACATGAGCGGATCCATCGCAGTCTTGCGCTTCCAGACCACGTAGGAAAGTCGGCAGACCACCCAGTCGAGCTCCGAAGCGCGAACCCGGGCCTCGGCGGCCGTCTTCTGCACGGCGTACGGATCATCGTCCTGAGGCCTTTGCGGGTCGCCCGGCCGCACGAGCCAGTCGCCGAGCCGGTCGCCGTAGGTCGCTATTGAGGACGTGTAGACCAGCCGGGCGCCCGGCGCGAAGCGCTTCAGGACCTCGAGCACGGCGGCCGTCCCTCCGACATTGACCGATTCCGCGCAGGCCGGGTTCCGGTCAGCGGCGGGCGGGATGACGGCCGCGAGGTGGATGAGCGCGTCGAGTCCGTCCGGGCACGACGCGACGGCGCGTTCGAGGGCTGCATGATCTCGGACATCCCCCCACGCCACTCGCAGGCCGGGGAAATCCCGCCGCGCCGTCCTCAGGTTGGCCCTGGACGGGCAATCGAACGCGAGCGCGTCGACGCCGCGCTTGGAAAGCGCCGCGAGGGTCGAACGGCCCACGTTGCCGAAGGCTCCGGTCACGAGAATGCTGCCCATTTCCCTTACCTCCGCGCTTCATGAACGCGTGTTCATCATTTCACTCTCAAACATAGCACCCATGTCCTCTGATGCAAGCCAAAAACGAATCAATATTCACGAATTCTCATGGCCACCCCCCTGTACCCCAAGCCGGAGCGCCGGTAGAATCGTGCAATCATGGCTCGGAAACGCAAACGCGCCAGCGCGGCGGGCAGGGCGACGGTCTTCGTCGCGACGAGCGGGACGCTCGTCATGGGCGCGTTCGCGCTCGCCCTGGCCCTGACCCGCCCCGGCGCGGGCGCCGCCGCGACACCGGCCCCACGGACGGAACTGGCCCCGGACGACCGCGACGTCGTTCGCCCCTCGGCGACCGCGCCGACCGTCGCGAAGGGACGCCAGGACGCCGGGACCTACCCCGCTGCCGAAGGCGCCCCTGACGCCATCGCGGAGCGGATCCCCGCGCGCGCGGCACGCCCGACGGATCCGGCGAGGCCACCGAGGAGCGGCGCGAGGCTCGTCATCGTCATCGACGACGTGGGCTGGAACCTTCACCAGCTCGAGCCCTTCCTCCGACTGCCCTTCCCGATCACCTTCTCGGTGCTGCCGAACCTGCCGTACACCGCCGAGGCGGCGCGCCTCGTCAAGGAAGCCGGCAAGGAGCTGATGCTGCACCAGCCCATGGAAGCCCTCGGCGACCTGGACGAAGGCCCCGGAGCCGTCTACCGGTACATGGAAGGCCCCGAAGTGGCCGCGACCATACTCTCCAACCTGGCCCAGGTGCCCGGCGCGGTGGCCATCAACAACCACATGGGCTCGGCGGCCACCGGCGACGCCGACCTGATGCGGGCAGTGGCCGAGACCGCCAGCGGAGCGGGGGTATGGTTCCTGGACTCTTTGACAAACGGTGATTCCGTGGTACAGTCCGTCTCCCTCGAACTCGGCATCCCCCACCTGGAGCGCGACGTGTTTCTCGACAACAAACCCGACAGGGCATCCATCGTTGAAGCCATCGAAGACGGCGCGCGACGCGCGGCCCGCGACGGCCGCGCCGTGATGATAGGCCACGTGTGGTCGGCCGAGCTGGCGGACACCCTCATGCAGCTGTACCCGGAGCTCGTGGAGCGCGGTTTCTCGCTCTCCACGATTTCACGCATCATGATGGACGAACTCGATGCGGATACTGGGGATTGAGTCCAGCTGCGACGAGTGCGCGGCCGCGGTGGTCGAGGACGGCCGCCGCGTAGTCTCGAGCGTCGTCGCCACGCAGATTCCCTTCCACGCGAAGTACGACGGAGTCGTGCCCGAGATCGCCAGCCGCAAGCACGTAGAGTGGATAGACTCCGTCGTCGAGCGCGCGCTCGCCGAAGCGGGCATGAAGGCGGACGAACTCGACGGCGTGGCCGTCACCTCGACTCCCGGCCTCGCGGGAGCTCTGCTCGTGGGCGTGCAGTTCGCCAAGGCCTTCGCATGGAGCCTCGGCAAGCCCTTCGTCGGCGTGAACCACATGCTGGCCCACCTCTGGGCGCCCCAGCTCGAGGCCGACACGCCCTACCCCTTCCTCGGCCTCCTGGTCTCGGGCGGGCACACGCTGATCGTGCGGGTCGAGGGCTTCGACTCCGTCGAGGTGCTCGGCACCACCATCGATGACGCGATCGGCGAAGCTTTCGACAAGGTCGCCAAGCATTACGGCCTCGGCTACCCGGGCGGCCTCGTCATGGACCGCCTGGCGCGGAAGGGCGACCCGCGCGCCGCGCGTTTCCCCCTCCCCAGGCTGGACAAGGGCGAGCACCGCTACGACGTCTCGTACTCGGGCCTCAAGACTGCGGCCATCAGGCAGATCGACCTGTTCTGGAATCCGGACTACCCGCGCACGGACGAGAACCTCGCGGCGGCCTTCGAAAAGGCGGCCGTGGACCTGCTGCTGGATCGCCTGATGAAGGCGGTCGAGGACTCAGGCATACGGCGCGTGGTGGCGGGAGGGGGCGTGGCCGCCAATTCCTATCTCCGGTCCGTGGTGGCCGGGCATCCGGAGCTCGACGCGCGCTTCCCGCCGCTCGAGTACTGCGGCGACAACGGCGCCATGGTGGCAGGCCTGGGGTATATGCTGCTCGCCCGCGGCGACCGATCCGACCTCTCGCTCAACGCCTCGCCGCGCGTGCCCATCTACCGACGCGGCAAGGGCGGCCGCTGAACCGAGGGCCCGAGCGGATACCGGGGCCCGGTCCCGAAGCCCGGAAGCGGGCCGCGTCGGGAGAGCTCCCGCGGCGTCTGCCGCTACCTGCCTATCGGCTCGCCGTCCGCGACCTTGCGGAGCGCCGACAGCTTGAGCTGCATGCCGGACCGTGCGAAGTACGCGTCCAGGAGCAGCGCGGGGGCGTCGGGACGGTCGCTTGCCGCCACGACGAAGCGGATCGGAAGCGCTTCGTCCTCGCCCGGTCCCGAGAACGACCACGCGCGGTACGAGCCCGGTTCGAGGATGAAGGCGCCGAGCTCGTCGACGAAGTCGTCGCTGACCAGGGCCGCCGCGCCGACGGCGTCGCCTTCGGCGCGCGCGTCGAGGTACTCCGAGAGCAGGCTGGACCTGGCCACCGGCTCACGGGACCAGAGCGCGACGCCCGCGATGACAGCCGCCACGACGATGGAAAGCGCGCCGACGCCGATGGCGGCATTCCTCAGCTTCTTGTCCAATGGAACCTCCGCGTAGCCCCGGCGGGCGCCGCGATCGGGGAACGTTCGTGCCCCCGCCTCGAATCTAGCCCGGCACCCCCGGCCGGTCAAGGCCGGCGCGCCCGCCGCCGTTCCGCGGCCGCGCGGCCTCCGGTCCCGTTGCCCGCCCGTCGGGCTTTCCGGTATACTCGCGCGCATGGAAATCCGCGACGCCGTCCACTGGGCGGACCAGACCGCCCTCAAGATCATCAAGGAGCACGGGGACAAGGAGCAGTACACCTGCGCCTCCGGCATCACCCCCTCGGGCACCGTCCACATCGGGAACTTCCGGGAGATCATCTCCGTCGAGCTCGTCGTGCGCGCCTTGCGCGCCCTCGGCAAGAAGGTCCGCTTCATCTACTCGTGGGACGACTACGACGTTTTCCGCAAGGTGCCGGTCAACATGCCCGGCCAGGACATCCTCGAGAAGCACCTGCGCATGCCGATCACGATGGTGCCCGACACCTTCGGCCGCGACACGAGCTACGCGCGCCACCACGAGGTGGACGTCGAAACCATCCTGCCCGCGGTCGGCATCAAGCCGGAATTCCTCTACCAGGCGGAGCGCTACCGCTCGTCGCTGTACGCCGAGGGCATGCGCAAGGCGCTCGAGAAGCGCGAGGCGCTCAAGGGCATTTTGGACAAGTACCGCGACGACGACCACAAGATCAAGGGCGAATGGTGGCCGATCTCGGTCTTCTGCGACGCCTGCGACCGCGACACGACCACCATCGAGGGTTGGGACGGCGAGTGGGGCGTGAGCTACTCGTGCGAATGCGGCCACCGGGAGACCGTGGACCTCAGGAAGGCGAAGGGCGTGAAGCTCTCGTGGCGCGTCGACTGGCCCATGCGCTGGGCGCACGAGCAGGTCGACTTCGAGCCGGCCGGCAAAGACCACCACAGCCAGGGCGGCAGCTTCGACACCTCGAAGCACGTGGTCGAGGACGTCTACGGCCGCAAGCCCCCGACCACCTTCCGCTACGACTTCATCGGCATCAAGGGCACGCCCGGAAAGATGAGCTCGTCGAAGGGCAAGGTGGTGGATCTCTACGACCTGCTCCGCGTGTACACGCCGGAAGTGGCGCGCTACCTCTTCGCGGGCACGCGGCCGAACACCGAGTTCACCATCAGCTTCGACCTCGACGTCATCAAGATCTACGAGGACTACGACCGCACCGAGCGCATCTACTGGGGGACCGAGCAGGCGAAGGACGAGGAAACACGGGCCAGGGAACGCCGCATCTACGAGCTCTCGCAGGTGGACGCGGTGCCCGCGCACATGCCGTACCAGGTCGCCTTCCGCCACCTCTGCAGCCTGCTCCAGATCAATCTCGGCGACGTCGACAAGACCCTCTCCCAGCTTCCCGGCGTCGAGGAGCACCAGCTCGAACGGCTCCGGGTCCGCGCGAAGTGCGCCTGGAACTGGATCACCGAGAGCGCGCCCGACGAGTTCCGCTGGGCGCTGCGCGAGGACGGATCGTCCATCGAGGTGGCCGAGGAAGAGCGGGCGGCCCTGGTAGAGCTCCGCGAAGCCGTGCGCTCCGGCGGCCTCGACGAGCAGGCCCTCGGCACCCGCATCTTCGACATCGCCAAGGCCCACGGACTCGAGCCCAAGGACTTCTTCAAGGTGACCTACCGCGCCCTGATCGACCGCGACCGCGGCCCGAGGCTCGCGGGTTTCATCCTCGAAGTCGGCGCCGAGCGCATCGCGAAGATCCTCTCGGTATACTAGCCTAAGAAGACCACGGAGACACGGAGGAAGGGAGGAAGGAGGGAGGGAGGAAGGCGAGGCAACGGTCAATCGCTAGTTCAATCCCCTCTTCCTCCGATGCGAAGCCCTATTTCTGATCCTTTGGATCTCCCTCTTCCCTCCGTGTCTCCGTGCCTCCGTGGTTCCCCTTTTTCCACGGGGGACTGGACGCGGGGGCGTTTCGGGTATATGTTCGTGGCTCACGCGGGGCGTCGCCCCGCTGCCGTCCTCCACGGACGGCGCCTTGAAGACTCTCCCCACGGAGGTAGCGAAATGGCAGCCCTTGTAAACTCGTTCGTCGCGCCGCTCCGGAGGGAGACCGTCTAGGCAGCGACGCCGCCCCTTTCCGGGCGGCCGCCCATCCGGACCTTCGATGGTCCGCACCCTCGGCGACAGTCATCCTTCCCCATCCGATACCGGCGGCGGTACGAACGCATCCAGATCAAGGAAGCGTATCGGCGTTTCGGTTATTCCCGCGTCACGGCGGGAAGAGCCGAACCATCGCGCGGGCGGACATCCGTCCGCCACGGCACGGATACACGGGAATACATCTTGCACCCAATCGGTATAGAGACCATCGGCGGCGCCGGCACGGAGGCCGGCATCCTGTCCCCGCGGCGCCACGCGCTGGAGCGCTGGGGCTGGAACGACCGGCTCGAAGCCGCCCTCGCCGCGCGGCTGGCGGGCTTCCCCGACCGCGGAATAAACCTCGAGCCCGCGCGCGTGCTGGAAGTCAGGCGCGGCTCGTGGCTCGTCGTCATGGATGACGGGGAAGGCGACACGATCGAGCGCGAGGCCGTGCTGGCCGGGCGCTTCCTCCGCGACGGCGCAAACGAAGCCGGAGACACGCCCGACTTGCCCGCGACCGGCGACTGGGTCCTCGCGGCGCCCCCCGCGGGCGACGGCCCCGCGGTGCTCCGCGCGCTCCTGCCGCGCGCGAGCGCGTTCTCGCGCAAGGCGGCGGGCGACACGGACTACGACCTCGTCAGCGAGCAGGTGCTCGCGGCCAACGTGGACACGGCCTTCATCGTCTGCGCCGCGGGCCACGACTGGAAGCTCCGCCGCGTCGAGCGCTACCTGACCCTGGTCTGGGAATCCGGCGCGCGGCCCGTGGTGGTCGTGTCGAAACTCGACCTCTCGGAGAACCCCGACGCGCTGCTGGCGGAGGCCGAGTCTGTCGCCATCGGGGCGCCGGTGTTCGGCGTCTGCGCCCCGGAAGGCTACGGCGTCGAGCGCTTCGCCGAATTCGTCGAAGCCGGGTCCACCGCGGTCCTGCTCGGGTCCTCGGGCGCGGGCAAGAGCACCATCATCAACGCGCTGGCCGGCAGGACCCTCAGGAAGGTGCAGGACGTGCGTCAGGACGACCACAAGGGGCGTCACACCACCACGGCGCGCACCCTGGTCAGGCTCGACTCGGGGCTGCTCCTCGTCGACACGCCCGGCATGCGCGAACTGCAGCTCTGGGCGGACGACGAAGCCCTCGAGACCGCCTTCGGCGACATCGAGGACCTGGCGCGCTCGTGCAAATTCCGCGACTGCTCCCACGGGAGCGAGCCCGGCTGCGCCGTGCGCGAAGCGCTCGAGTCGGGCGTCCTCGACCGGGGCCGCTACGAGGGCTGGCGCAAGCTCAAGCGCGAGCTGGCCCACCTGGCCCGCCGCGAGGACCCGGAGATGGCGCGCGCCGAGCGCGACCGCTGGAAGGCCATCAACAAGTCCATGCGCAATTTCAACAAAGCAAACAAGGGCCTCAGGTAACAAGAAGACCACGGAGGCACGGAGATCGGGAGATAAGAGGGAGAGGGAGAGGCTGAGGGAAACGGAGAATGCTCCGATGCCCCAATCTCATTCCTCCCTCTTTCCTCCGTGCCTCCGTGCCTCCGTGCCTCCGTGCCTCCGTGGTTAATTTTCTCCGGAAAGTCAGTCTTCGAGGCCGGACTGGCGGCCGCTCATCGACTGCAGGAAGGACTTGATGAAGTCCGTCGGCGCGACCTTCCGGTCGAGGATGCGGTGGACGCCCGCGGTGATGGGCATGGGCACCTTCCGCTCCTCGGCCAGGCGCATGACGTGGCTCACCGCCACCGCGCCCTCGGGCAGGTAGCCGATCTCCTTGATCCGCGCGATCAGGTCATCGAGGCCCGAGAACGGGGCCAGGAGGTCCTTCTCGATGATCTCGCGCCCGAAGCGCCGGTTGCGGCCGTGGATCGAGCGGCAGGTGACGTCGAGGTCGCCCACGCCCGCGATGCTCGTGAAGGTCTCGGGGTGGGTGGCGCCGAGCGCGCGGCCGAGCGCCATGATCTCGTTGAGGCCCGCCGCGAGCAGCATGCTCTCGGTGTTGTCGCCGAAGTCGGGGCTGTCGGCCTTGAGCGCGTCGAGCATGCCGAAGGCGATGGCGATGACGTTCTTGACCGCGCCGGCGACCTGAACGCCCGTCACGTCGAGGCTCGGGAAGACGAGCAGGTAGCGGTTCTGCATGAGCTCGCGCACGCGGATGGCGTTGCGGCCGTTCTGGCTGGCCGCGGCAAGGCCCGTGATGCGGCCGCGCGCGACTTCCTCGGCGTGGCTCGGACCCGAGACGTAGACCAGGTTGCCGCGGTAGAAGCCCGGCAGGTAGTCCTCGAGGGTCTCGACGATGAGGCGCGGCCCCCTGTCGGTCTCGATGAAGCCCTTGGTGACCACGGCGATGAGCGTGCGGCCCTCCATGATCGACCTGGCCCCGAGCATCTTCCGCGCGACGGAGAGCAGGAAGAGCGAGGGCACCGCGAGCACGACGAGATCCATGCCCTCTACGGCCTCGAGCAGGTCGTTGGTGGCGGCCAGCGAAGCCGGCAGCTCGACGCCCGGCAGGAAGAGCTCGTTCAGGTGCCGTTCGTTGATGGAGGCCTTGAGTTCGCTCTCGAGGCACCAGACTCGGGTGTCGTGGCCGTTCTCCGCGAGCACCTTGGCTATGGCGGTGCCCCAGGCGCCCGCTCCGACGACGCTGACCTTGGCCATCAGCTGACCTCCCCGCGCCGTTCGCGCGTATCAGTACCAGTCATGGTTCCCGTCCTGCCAATCGACGAAGTCCGAGGCCTCGAAGAAGAGAGCGAGCTCGCGCTCGGCGGAAGCCGGCGAGTCCGACGCGTGGATGACGTTCGAGCCGGTGGACAGGGCGTAGTCGCCGCGTATGGTGCCGGGCAGGGCCTCCTCGACCTTGGTGGCGCCGCAGAGCGCGCGCACGCGCGCGACGGCGCCCTCGCCCTCGATGGCCATGGCCAGCACGGGGCCGCTCGTGACGTAGTCGATAAGGCCCGCGTAGAAGCCCTTGCCCTTGTGCTCGGCGTAGTGGGTCTCGGCGAGCGCGCGCGGTATCATGCGCAGCTTGAGGGCGACGAGCTTGAGTCCCTTCTTCTCGACGCGGGAAAGGATCTCGCCCGCGAGGCGGCGCTGCATCATTCCGGGCTTCAGCATGGCGAAAGTGCGTTCGATCATGGTCGTGGATCTCCTGGGTTGTGGTGGCGGGGTCCGTCCCCGCGGGGAAGCGGGCATGCCCCGGGGCCGCGGCGTCGCGCGCCCGGCGGCCGCCCCATACTACCCGGAGCCGCCCCCCCGGAGCAAGCGCCGCCCCTCGCGGACCTTACCCCGCATGGCCCTTGGACACAACCGGTACCGACCTGTGAGAGGGGTGTATCGTCACTTAAGAATCCATGCCATGATTCGACCTCTCTACCTTCTTCCCTCCCAATCTCCGTGTCTCCGTGGTTCATTTATCGAGGAGGTTGCATGAAACGAATGGCAGTCGTCACCGGCGCCTCGGCCGGCTTCGGGGTCGAGTTCGCCCTGCAGCTCGACGCCTTGGCGAAAGCCGAGCGCATCGACGAGATCTGGCTGGTGGCGCGCCGCCGCGAACGGCTCGAAGCCCTGGCGGGGCGCCTCGCGAACGCGGAAGGCGTTCCCGTCGTGGCGGACCTCTCGAAGCCCGAGGGGACGGAGCTGCTCTCGACCCTCGTGGCGACGGCCCTCTCGGGCGGCGCCGAACTCGCCTGGTTCGTCAACAACGCGGGCTTCGGCACCTACGGACGCTTCGCGGAAACGCCGCTCGCGCGCGTCCTCGAGGAAGTCGACCTCGACGTGCGCGCCCTGACCGAGCTTTCGTGGGTGGCAGCGCGCGCCATGAAGCGAGGGGGCCGCATCGTCAACGTGGCAAGCCTCGCGGCCTTCCAGCCGCTCGGCGACTTCGCCGTGTACGCGGCGGCCAAGGCCTACGTGCACCACTTCAGCCTGGCGCTGGCCGCCGAGCTCGAGGAGTCCGGAATCACGGTGACGAGCCTC
>JAFGNN010000093.1 GCA_016926955.1 Spirochaetales bacterium
CATTGGCGCACTTTTTGCTGAGCGAAGCGACTGCAAAAAGTGTGACAATAGCGTTGTCAAGTTGAAGCAGTTGTTCGGCGTCTTCATTCCTCAATTGTATCTAATTTCCATTTCTCATTTCTTACTTTTTCCCAGTCCCAATATTTTTCAAATAGAGAGTCATGAAGCATTTCAACACTATCTTCAATTGAATCATCTTTATCTATCAGTGAAATTCCATCTTTTTCCCAAGAATCATGTTCAGGATCGGAAGTTCCGTCAATCAAATTCAATAAATCAAAAAAGCCGCACGCAATTGAATCTGCAATTATTTTTCTAAGAGCATTTAACCAATTTTCATCATTTGTAATCAGTTTTTGAATAAATGCTATTTCATTTGTGCTTAAGCCATTATTTGGTGGATATACTAATGATTCTTTTACATTTCCTGTAATAATTGCTTTAGATTTTTCATCAGCAATTCTTTCAATTATTCTATTCAGTTCGATCATTAATACACGACTATTTTTTTCAGAGAGTGACGCTTTTCTTTTGCCGAACATGTTTATCTCCTTAAAATGATCTTATCTTTTCCCGCGCGGAGCGTCCACCGAACATTTGCTTAACCTGCGAGCCGTAATTGGCACGATTTGTGCCGAGCGTTAGCGACAGCAAGAACCGTGACAATAGGCGAGTCAGGTTGAAGCAGTTGTTAGCCAAATATCAGTATTTTAATTCCATATCTAAAACGTTATTTGCGTAATCATAAAAATCTGCAAGTAAATCATTCTTTAAAAGATTGTAATAATTTGTATTGGCTTTATTGTATTTTTTAATCATAATCTTAATAAATTCCTTTAGTTTTGCTTCTCCATATTTTCCTACAAAGAAATCAATAAAATGATAGTATATCGAATAGTCACTTCGTCTGTTTGTTGGAATTACATTGAAATTATTCATTGATTCATTGTATTTAAGCTCAGTATCGATCAGCTCATTTTTTAATTCGCTTTTTGTGTATGTAATATATCCCTGATTGTATACCGCCAATCCTTCAGAAAACCATAGGTTCTTTTTTGAAAAAACAAATATCTTTTGATACCATGACTTGATGTTTTGTTTTAATAGTATATGTGATAGCTCATGCGCGAGTATTGAATATATTGAATAGCCTAATGAGATTGCATTCTCATAATTAATTATTATTAAATCATCAGAAAATGCGAAGCCTCCAGCCTTTGTATCAAAGTACTTAAATATCCTTTTTGATTCATTATCATCTCGACATATTATAATCTTGATTGGTTTTTTTAATGATATGTCTAAAAATCTTGAATTAGATTGATATCCCGCTATCACTATGCTGAGGTCTATCATCTTATTAATATTATTATCAATATATACACGAATTATTTTGCTTACATCAGATATTGGTATTTCATACTTTGTATAAGTATTTTTTAAGCTCGTAGAAAGTACTATTTTCCTATAGATTATTGAAACACTTTGTAATGCAACTATAATTAGTACAATTTTGAGTATAGGTTTGACATATTTGTAGTGTGCTTTCATTCCAGTCATGTTATTAAAGCGCCCGCAGGGTCTGGCTAACATTTATTAGACTGATCAATGTATAGTCAGATAAAATGCAAGCACCTGATAATATTCAGTGGGTAATTGTCAGGATTTTACTATTGATGACAGCACCATGATTTATAAATGAAATAATTTCACTATAAGAAAAGACTGGTCAGCGTAATATTCCTAAGTGGTTTTGTAATGAACTACGATCAATGTTGAGTATAATAGTAATATAGCTTAGCGTCTTAGTTTATGGGTGGGCCCAGGAGTACACTCCTGTTGCTTTTGCAAAGCTTCGGCATGTCGACCTCGGCCGGAACACGATGGTCGATTACGGACCTAGCCTATTTTGATCATTCAAGTATGAGATCCGTGCCGACAGGCTACCCCATCCGAGCTGGCCCCGCAACCACAATTTTGCTTTACGCCAGCCGTTTTCGCCGATAATTCCTTTATGGACAAGTGAATCTCCAAACGAGCCGCTTTCTCCAATACAACATGACAAAATGCCTTTAGGCTCTTTCGCTTTTGCTTATCAGCCCCTTTTTTCTTGTATTGATCTCGCGCGATTCAGCCATAATCCGAACACTATGAGCACAAGTCCAGCCAGGAATCGAATGGTGAATATTTCACCCGCGATCAAGGTACCGAGCAGGACAGTCAGACCCGTTTCGGCGAAGAAAACGACACTACCTTGCCCGGCTGGAATGCTGCGGTAGCCCGTGGTCATAAGTAATTGCGCCATGAAAGCACCTATACCGACTGCGACCAGAAACAGGATCGCAGCACCAGTGGGCGCCACCGATGGCAAGGGAGCCAAAAAGAAAAGCGGCAGACCGAGCAAGCTCGGCGACAGGTAAAGGAAGATCGGATCGCAACCGGAGTGAGAGGCGCGGCGCACGAAATTGACCGCGAGCCCGGCGAACACGGCCCCCGTGAGCGCCAAGGCATCGCCGGGAAGAGATGAGCCCGAGCCGTCGCGGACGACGAGCGCAACCCCGCCGATAGCAAGGGCGAGCGAAGCCACGATGCGGATTCCGGGCCGCTCGCCGAAGAACAGCGCGCCGAACACGACCACGAAAAGCGGGTAGATGTTGGTCAGGAGGGTCGCGCGGCCGGGACCGGTCAGCGAGATGGCCGCGTAGGTCGCAGCCATGGAGAGCGCGCCAAAAACACCGCGGAACAGCCAATCCGTGAAGTGGGCGCCGCCGAGGCCTCGCCGGCCCGGAATCACGAGCGCCAGGCAGAGAATTACGCCGACGGCGAAGCGAGCCGCGGAGACAAAGGTTCCCGGGAAGGATCGCGAGGCGAGCTTGACGAAAACTGACGTGAAAGCGAACAGGACGGCCGCGGAGTAGAGCGCGGACATGCCCTTGAGGCGCATGACGGATTTCACGAAAACATCGTCGCACGCTCCGCCGCGCCGCATCAAGGGAGCAGGCCTTGATGCGATTCGCGTCGTCGCACCCAAAGTGCTACACTACCGTAACATGGATGGACATGCAGGCAGAGCGCGACGAACATTCCCCCTCGCTATACTCGCCTGGATAGCGGGAATACTGGCTGGATGCGCCGGATCGGCTGCTCTGAGGAACGACGCGGCGCTCGACGCGGAGTACCGCGCCAGGATGGCCGTCGCTTTCGGAGCTGGGACCGCGTCGCAGGAAGCTGATGACCTGCTCGCCGAATACGGAGAGCGCTTCGGAACGCTGCCCGAACGCGTCACCTGGCGCACGATCAGGACCGGATCCGGACTGGCAATCAACGTCTTCCGGACCGGAAACGCCCGCGGGACCGCGATGGTCGTGCACGGGTATCTGGACGACTCCACGGCCATGTCGGGGATCATCAGGACCTGCCTGGAGTCGGGCTGGTCGGTACTGGCGGTGGACCTGCCAGGCCATGGACTATCCGGCGGGCCAAGGGCCGATACCCGGGATTTGGCCGATTACGGAAGAGCCTTGTCGGAAGCAGCGGATTTTGCGGCGGGCTACACGGAAGGCGGCCCCCTCGTCGCGGTGGCGCATTCGGCCGGAGGACTCGCGGCGCTCGAGTGGGCGCGACTGGAGGCGGGTAATCCGGCGTCGCGGCTGGAAGGACTCTTTCTGATGGCGCCCCTTGTCCGGCCACGCGCATGGTGGCTCCTCGGACCCCTCACCGGGATCGCGGGCGTTTTCACGGACAGGCTGCCCGTGGAGGCGAACGAGGGACTGTTCCTGAACCCCAAGTACCTGCCACTCGGCTGGACCGGCGCCCTGCGGCGCTGGCTGCGCAGGACCAAGGATTTCCCGGTGCTGGACTTGAGCGCCGTCATCGCGTATGGCGAAGATGAAAATGTCCTCGACGTGAAGTACGCACGGCGCTTTTTCACCCGGACGCTGCCGGGGGCGGAGTGGATTAGTGTTGAAGACGGCGGTCATTTCGGAATCGCGCAGGGCGACGCGAGCCCCGTCGTGCGGGCGGCCCTGGGCCCGTTTCTGGACGGAATCGCACGGGGCTCGGGGCGCTGAAGGGCTGGCGGGGATGAGAGGCCCCGGAGAGAAGGGGCGGAACCCCTTCTCTCCGGGACAGGATTCAGATGGAAGGAAGGGGGCCGCCCGGCGTGCGCGAGCGGCCCGGCGTCAGGCGCGGTAGCAGAGGACGGGGCAGCGGGCGGCGGCGACCTCGTCGAGGCGGCCGATCGGCGTGGTGGTCGGGGCGTCGTGAAGGAGGGCCGGATTGTCGCGGGCCTCGTCGGCGATGCGGTCGAGGACGGCGGCGAACGCGTCGAGCGTCTCCTTGGACTCCGTCTCGGTCGGCTCGATCATGACGGCCTCGGGGACTATGAGCGGGAAGTAGATGGTCGGCGGGTGGAACCCGTAGTCGATGAGGCGCTTGGCCACGTCGAGCGTGTGGACCCCCTCGGCGATGTCGCCGGAGGCCACGAACTCGTGCATGCAGCGGCGCCCGTACTTCACCTTCCAGCGCTTTTCCACGAGCACCTTGAGGTAGTTCGCGTTGAGCACCGCGTTCTCGGCGAGGCGGCGGAGGCCCTCGGCGCCGAGCATGCGCACGTAGGCGTACGCTCTGACGAGGACGGCGAAGTTGCCGTAGAACGCCTTCATGCGGCCGATGGACTTCGGCGGAGTCTCGAGGGCGAAGACATCGCCCTTTTTCACGACGAGGGGACCCGGGAGGAACTCGGCGAGGGTCGCATTGGCGGCGACCATGCCCACGCCGGGGCCGCCGCCGCCGTGCGGCGTCGAGAAGGTCTTGTGCAGGTTGAAGTGCATCACGTCGATGCCCGCGTCGCCGGGGCGGAAGACGCCCGTGACCGCGTTCATGTTGGCGCCGTCGCCGTAGACGAGGCCGCCCGACTCGTGGACGAGGCGGCAGATCTCCTCGATGTTGCGCTCGAAGAGGCCGAGCGTGTTCGGGTTGGTGATCATGATGCCGGCGAGCTCGGGGCCGAGGGCGGCCTTGAGCGCTTCGAGGTCGACGCCGCCCTCCGCGTTGCTCGGGATGGTTACCGCCTCGAGGCCAGCCATGGTGCAGGAGGCCGGGTTGGTGCCGTGCGCCGAGTCGGGGATGAGGATCTTGACGCGGCGGGTGTCGCCGCGCTCGAGGTGGTACTTGCGGATCATGAAGACGCCCGCGAGCTCGCCGTGGGCGCCCGCGGCCGGCTGGAGGCTCACCGCCTTAAAGCCGCCGATCTCGGCCAGGATCTCCTGGAGCCGGAAGACGAGCTCGAGGGCGCCCTGGCTCATGGACTCGCCCGCGTAGGGGTGCAGGTTGCGCCAGGAAGGATGGGCCGCCGCGGCCTCGTTGGCCTTGGGGTTGTACTTCATGGTGCAGGAGCCGAGCGGGTAGAAGTTCGTGTCGATCGAGAAGTTCTTCTGCGAGAGCCGCGTGAAATGGCGCACCGTCGTGAGCTCGTCGAGCTCGGGGAGCGGGAGGCTGTCGCGCTCGAGCCAGGCGGGCACGGGGGCGACGGGTACGTCGGACTCGGGCAGGACCACGCCGACGCGGCCGGGGCTCGAAAGGCCGTAGACGAGGGGTTCGGGGGTGAGGTTCATTTCGAGGCCTCCGCGAGCGAGCGGGCGAGCAGGTCGATCTGCTCCTTCGTGTTCATCTCGGTGACGGCGACGAGGAGCTCGTGCGTGCGTTCCGGATGCCAGCGCGAAAGCGCGAGACCCGGGTGGACGCCGCGCTTTTCGAGCTTGGCGACGAGCTCCGCGGCAGGGACCGGTGTGTGGACCAAAAACTCCTTGAAGAAGGTACGGTTCACAACTTTGAAGCCGGGGAGCTTGCCGAGCTCGGCGGCGGCGTAGTGCGCCTTGTCCCAGCAGAGCCGCGCGACCCGCGCCAGGCCGTGCTTGCCGAGGGCTGCCATGTAGATGGTGGACTGGAGCATGACGAGGCCCTGGTTCGAGCAGATGTTGGAGACGGCCTTCTCGCGGCGGATGTGCTGCTCGCGGGCCGAGAGCGTGAGCACGTAGCCCGTGCGGCCCGTTTTGTCCTTGGCCTCGCCGACGATGCGCCCGGGCATCTTGCGCACCAGCTTGGCCGTGGCGCCCATCATGCCGAGGTAGGGGCCGCCGTAGTAGAGCGCGTTGCCGAGCGCCTGGCCCTCGGCCGTGACGATGTCGGCGCCGAGGGAGCCGGGGCTTTTGGCGAGCGCGGCGAAGATCGGGTCGACGTGCACGAGGAGGAGGGCGCCCGCGGCGTGGACCGCGTCGGCGACGCCGGACAGCTCGTGGACCTCGCCCTCGAAGTCGGGCCACTGGACGACGAAGCAGGCGGTGCGCGCGTCGACGCCCTTCGCGGCCTCGGCGGCGCTTCCCTTCCATTCGACAACTTCGACCTCGAAGGCCTCGAGGTAGGTGGCGAGGACCTCGCGGTACTCGGGGTGCAGGGCGGCCGGGATCATGACGCGCGGGCGGCCTGAGACGGCGTGGAGGGCCATGAGGACGGCCTCGGCGAGCGCCGTGGCGCCGTCGTAGTGCGAGGCGTTGACGGTCTCGACGCCGAAGAGGGCCGCGGCCATGGACTGGTACTCGAAGATGGCCTGCAGCGTTCCCTGCGAGACCTCAGCCTGGTAGGGCGTGTAGGCCGTGAGGAACTCGCCGCGGCCGGCGAGGGCCGGCACCATGGCGGGGACGAAGTGGCTGTAGGCGCCGCCGCCGACGAACCAGGCGCCTGAGTCGGTGGCCTCGTTCTTTTTGGCGAGGGCGTCGAGCTCGCGGAGGATCTCGAGCTCGGAGAGGGCTTTCGGGAGCTCGAGCTTCGGGAAGCGGCGCGCGGCAGGCACGTCGGCGAAGAGCTCCTCGACAGAACCGGCGCCGATCGCGGCGAGCATGGCCGCGCGGTCGGCGTCGGTGTTGGGGACGAAGGGCACGGCGTTACTCCTTGGAGGCTTCGGCCTCGTAGGCGGATGCGTCGAGGAGGCCGTCCCACTCGGCGGGATTCGAGGCCTCGAACTTGACGAGCCATCCGCCTGCGTAGGGCTCGCGGTTGATCAGGTCGGGAGCGCCCTCGAGGGCGTCGTTGACGGCGAGGATCGTGCCGGACATGGGCAGGTACACGTCGGAGGCCGCCTTGACGGACTCGACGACCGCGAAGGCGTCGCCCTGCTTGAAGGCTTTCCCGACGGCGGGCAGCTCGACGAAGACGATGTCGCCGAGGGACTCCTGGGCGTGGTCGCTGATGCCGACGACGTACTGCGCTCCGTCCTTGCGGACCCACTCGTGGCTCTTCCGGTACCTGGCGTTGGTGTCGAGCTTCATGTCGTTCTCCTTAGGGGAGTGATGCGTGGCTATGGAACGGGCGGCCCGACGGACCGCCCGGAATATCGCTAGGCCTGGCGGCGGTAGACGGGGACGTAGAGCGGGCGCTTGACGACGACGGCGTCCTTCTCCTTGTCGCGGATGAGGACCTTGAGGACCGTGCCGGTCTTGGCGTGCTCAGGGCTCACGAAAGCGTTGGCCGCGTATTTTCCGACCGAGGGGCAGAACATGCCGGCCACGCAGACGCCCGATTCCTTGCCGTCGGGGCCGAGGACGACGTAGCCCTCGCGGGGGACGCCGCCCGTGACCTCGAGGCCGACGAGCTTGCGCGAGGGGCCCGCGGCGGCGACGGCCTCGACGGCGGCCTTGCCGACGAAGTCCTTGGAGAAGTCGCAGGCCCACTTGAAGCCGGCCTCGACGGGGTTGATCGAAGGGGAAATTTCGTGGCCGTGGAGGGGCATGCCCGCCTCGAAGCGGAGGGAGTCGCGGGCGCCTAAGCCTACGGGGCCGGCTTCGATGCCGTGGGAGGCGGCGAGGTCGAGGAGGCCCTGCCAGACCGCTTCCGCGTCGGCGGCCGGGAAGAAGAGCTCGACGCCATCCTCGCCGGTGTAGCCCGTGCGGCCGACGAGGGCCTTGACGGAGCGGCCGCCGAACGTGAGGGCCAGTTCGGCGGAGGTGAAGCGCGTCATCGGGGAGACTTTGCCGCCGGAGGCCAGGTCCATGAGGCGGCAGGCGTTCGGGCCCTGGACCGCGATCATGTAGACCGAGTCGGAAAGGTCGTCGATTTTCACGCCGGAGGCGGGGGCGTGCTTCTTCATCCAGGCCACGTCGACGTGGCGGTTCGAGGCGTTGACCACGATCCACCACTTGCCGGGAAGGCGGTAGATGAAGAGGTCGTCGAGGACGAGGCCGTCCCCGGAGAGGAGGAGGCTGTAGCGGGCGTCGTTGTCGGCCATGTCGAGGACGGGCGCCGTGACGAGGCCGGAGACGAAGGCGTCGGCGCCGGGGCCGGAGACTTCCACCTGGCCCATGTGGTCGATGTCGAAGAGGCCGACCGAGCGTCGGCAAAGCTTGTGCTCCTCGACGGAGCCCGAGGGGTAGCTGATGGGCATGTCGTAGCCGGCGAAGGGCGCCATCTTGGCGCCGCGCGCGACGTGCCAGTCGTGGAGACGGGTCGCTTCCAGGGTAGTCCTCCTCGGGATGCCTCGGCCCGCGTGCTCGCGGTTCGCGCGCCGTGCGCGCGCGGCCCCTCAAGGGCCCGAGGCTGGGGCGCGGACGGCGCCTTCCCGGTATGTCGATGTGGAAACGAGTGTAGCACGGGTTCAGGGGGCCGTAAAGCCGGAGGCCGCCGTGAGAAAAGAAACCACGGAGACACGGATGAGGACGTCCGCGCAGAGCGCGGGCGCTTCAATCCTTCCACCCCGAAAGCGGAGCGAAGCGACGCAGACACGGAGAGAAGAGGGAGGAATGCGTGCCGGGAGAGGAGCCAGGAAAAGAGATTTCCGCCTGTCGGGTCCGGAGATCGGAACCCTCCCTCCCTTCTCCCCATCTCCGTGTCTCTGTGGTTCCTTCGTCGATCACAGTTTGTCAAGGGGGCTCTTGACGCCCGAGGGACCGCGGTTGAGGACGTGGGTGTAGACCATGGTGGTGCGGAGGTCGGAGTGGCCGAGGAGTTCCTGGACGGTGCGGACGTCGTAGCCGTCCTCGAGGAGGTGGGTGGCGAAGGAATGGCGGAAGGTGTGGCAGCTGGCGCGCTTCCCGATGCCGGCCTGGAGCACGGCCTCGCGGACGGCGCGCTGGAGCACCGACTCGTCAAGGTGATGGCGGCCCTGGGCGCCGGTGGCGGGATCGGTCCAGCGGCGGTCCTGGGGGAAGACCCACTGCCAGGCGAAGTCCGCGGCGGCGTTCGGGTACTTCTTGCCGATCGCGCCGGGCAAGGCCACCCTCCCCCAGCCCGCCTTGAGGTCGGCGGCGTGGATGGCGCGCACCCGCTCGAGCTGGGCCCGGAGGGGCGCTTCGAGGGCGGCGGGCAGCATGACGGCGCGGTCCTTGGCGCCCTTGCCGCCGCGCACCATGATGCGGTGCCCCGCGAAGTCGAGGTCCTGGACGCGGAGGGCGAGACACTCGAGGAGGCGAAGACCCGCGCCGTACATGAGGCGCGCGGCGAGCTGGCGGTCACCGGACAAGCAGGAGATGACGGCGCGGAGCTCGGAACGTTCGAGCACCTCGGGCAGGCGCTTGGGCTTCCGCGCCGCGGGCAGCTCGCCGAGCTCGGCGACGCGGCGGCCGAGCACGAACCGGAAGAGGAAGAGGATGGCGGCGCGGGCCTGGTTCTGGGTGGATGCCGCCACCTTCTCGCGCGTGGCGAGCGCGGCGAGGAAGGCGGCGATCTCGCCCTCGCCGAGCGCGGCCGGGTCGTGGCCGTCGTTGCGGTCGAGGAAACGGGAGACCCAGTGCGCGTAGGCAGTCCGCGTGCGGGGGCTGTAATGCCGCGTGGCGAGGGCGTCCGCGAGCTGTTTCAAAAGGGCATGAGCGAGCTTGTGGGTGGTGACGACGGCGGCGGCGGATGGAGCGGAGCCGGCGGCCGAGTTGCCTTTCCCCGAAACCGCGTCCGTATCCTTTCCGTCCGTATCCCGATCGAAGAGCGCCTCGTCATCGGCGGAGGGCGGCAGCACGAGCGGGCCTTCGGGCGGAGCGGCGCGGAAAAGCCCGGAGTCGGCGAGGGCCTCGAGGAGGGCGGCCACCCGCTCGGGTTTGGCAGGGAAACTCCAGAGGCATGTTTCTGGATCATACCAGGCCCGGACGCTCCTCAGAGCGGCGACCACGAACGGGTCGTAGGGAAAGCGGAGCTCGTAGTGCCCGTACTTCGTCTCGATGAGGGAGAGGGTCATGCGCCCGTACCGCCCGCGGATGGCGCGGCGCTTGCGGAAGCCCGCGCTTTTTTTTTCCGGCGCCCGGTAGCCGCGGCGCGCGCTCCGGGGCGAGGATGGGCCCCGAAGGAAGGAGGCGGATCGTGAAGGAAGGGATGAAGCCCCGCGGCGCGCGGACGCTCGCACGGGTGGCGCTCATATCGGCGGCGCTGATGGCGGTGCTGGTCGCGGCGGCCTCGTGCGCGACCCCGGATTACGGGCAGAGGCTGGCGGCACTGCCCGCCATCGAGCTTTCGCGCGTCGCGGACGGAACCTGGGAGGGCTCGGCCTTCCTGCTGCCCGTAAGCGTGAAGGCGGCCGTGCGCGTGGAAGGCGGACGCATCGCGGGCATCGAGCTCGTGCGGCACTTCAACGGCCAGGGAAAACCGGCCGAGGCGATCGTGGACGCCGTGATCGCGGCGCAGTCGGTGCGGGTGGACGCGGTAGCCGGGGCTACGCACTCGAGCGTGGCCATACTCGAGGCGGTCGCGGACGCGCTTTCGAAGGGGAGCGCGAAATGAAGGCGCTGGTGGTCTACGCCTCGCAGACGGGGAACACGAGGAAAGTGGCGGAAGCGATGGCGCGAGCCCTGGGCTGCGAGGCGCGGGCGGTCGGGGAACTCGACGCGGCGGCGCTCGAGGCGGAAAGCCTGTTCGCGGGCGGGGCGGTCTACGCCACGCACGACCACGGGCTCGACCCGGCGCTCACCGGTTTCATCGCGCGGCTCGATCCGCGGAAGGTCGGCACGGCCTACGCTTTCTCGACGGGCTTCGAGCGGAGCGACGCCTCGGGCCTCGTGGCGCGGGCCTTGGCGGCGCGGGGCGTGGCCGTCGGCCGCGAGCGCTTCGCGTGCAAGGGCCAGCTCTTCAAGCTCTTCATGCGGGGGCATCCGGACGCGCGCGACCTCGAGGCGGCGGCCGCCTTCGCGCGGCGGGCCGCGGGACAGGCTTGAGCGGAGCGGCGGAAGGGAACGGGGGGCGGTCGGACGGCCGCCCCCGGATTTTCAATCGAGGACGACGCGGAGTTTCAGGAATTCGTAGCCGAAGCCGAGCGCGCCGGTCGCGAGGTCCCAGGTGAGGCTCAGGGGCAGGATGGACATGGAGAACTCCCCGAGCTCGAAACCCGAATCGATCGGGCGGAAGCCCACGACGACCACGCCCGGAAGCAAGCCCGGGTCGCGCAGATCAAGCGCCCAGGATACCGAGAGCGCGGTGTAGAATTCCGGTCCCCAGCGCGGGGAGAGAAGCTCGAGGCCTCCGACGGCGAGCAGCTCCGCGAAGGGATCGGGCACGAGCTCGGCCGATACGCGGGCCGCAGCGGTGAAATGCCCGAAGAAACGCAGCGCGAGCTCGAGGTAGGCGTAGTTGCCGCCCGAGAACGTGCCCGCGCGCGAGAAATTCTCGGAGCCCGCGCCGAGGAGCAGGTCGACGGGGCGAAACGGCTTCGGAGCGGGCACGGGGTCGACGGGGCGCTCCTGGCCCGGCGCGTCGGGAGGCGCGTAGTCCTGGTCCTGCGCGAACGCGGGAAGGGCGGCGAGGAGCGCCGCCGCGAGGACGAGCGCCCGGACCCGGGAAAGCGGAGCGCCGCTCACCGGAGGGGCGCCTTCCGGAGCGCGTTCTCGATGGCCTTGAGGATGGCCTTGGAGCTCGTGGTGGCGCCCGCGACGACCTCGACGTCGAGCGAGTTCTCCGCGATGACGCGGGGGACGAGCGGCAGGGCCCAGGATTCGCGCGGGGCTTCCGCCCCCGTCGAGTCGACGACGATATCGACGATGCGGCCGCCGGAGAGCGTGACCGTGGCCGTGTAGGAAAGTCCGGAATACGCGTAGGCGCCTGAGTAGACGCCGTCGCGGAGCGCCGTAGGATCGATGGCGACGTAGATCTCGAGCGCGCGCGTTGCCCGCTGCTCCGCGAGGCCGGAGCAGGACGCGAGCGAAAGGACGAGCGCCGCGAGGATGAGAGTGGCCGTGGCTGTCGCGCGCCGCAACGGGCGCGGGACCGCGCCCGGGCAGGTTCCTGACATGATGGTGCCTCCAGGTCCGGCCGGAGCGGCCAGCTCGCGCGGCGCGCCCGTCGGACGCGGGCATTCTAGCGCGTAAGCGGCCTCGCGTCAGCGGCGGGCGGGCGGAACACGGAGAGAACTTGGTGGGGACAGAACCGGGAACGGGGTGACAGATCCGGTTTTTCGGGGACAAGGCCGGGGCCGCGGGATCGTCATTACCCTTGCGCGGGGACCGGAAAGGCACGAATATTGACATATTCAATCATGGTTCCGGGAGGTTGACGATGAAGATAGGCGGAAAGCTCTGGGCGGGCTTCATATCGATTCTCGTGGTGCTGGCGGGCATCGCGGTGTTCGCGGGCTTCTCGCTCTCGGCCGTGCTCGCGGACTTCGACCTGCTCTACCGGAACATCCTGCCGGCGGTCGACAACCTCGACCAGGCCGACCGCGACTTCCACCAGGCCCTGGTGGCCGAGCGCGACCTCATACTCCTCTCCTTCTCGGATCCGCGCTCCGCGTCGCTGACGGCTGACTGGGAGGAAAACGTGACCCAGGCCGGCGAGCGCATGGCCGCCTACCACGCGCTCGCGCTCAGCGACGCGGAGCGCGCGCTATACGCGGACCACGTCGCTTCCCGCGAGGAATGGATCAAGCTGGGACGGCGGGTCATAACCCTGCGGAACGCGGGAGACAGCGCCTCGCGCGAAGAGGCGCTCAAGTTGGCTACGGGCGGCGCGGCGTCCGCCTTCGGGGAGATGCGGGAGTACATCAACCAGCTGCAGGAACTCGTCAACGCCAACGCCCTCGAAACCGCCGAAGAGGCGGCTGCGGCGGGGCGCTCCGCTTTCACCGTACTGGTGGGCGCCTCGGGCCTGGCGCTTGTCGGCGTCGCCCTGCTCTCGGCCCTGCTGACGCGTGCCATCGTCAGGCCGCTCCGCGCGACGGCAGCGCTCGCAGAGCGCGTCGCCGACGGCGACCTCGAAGGCTCTCTCGCGGACGAATTCCTCGGGAAGCGCGACGAGACCGGCGAACTGGCGCGGTCGATCATGGCAATGACGGAAAGGCTCTCGGAGGTGGTCGGCGACATACGCAACGCCTCGTCCAACCTGAGCTCCGGCTCGAAGCAGATAGCGGGCACCGCGCAGCAACTCTCGCAAGGCGCCACCGAGCAGGCTGCCGCCGCCGAGGAGGTGAGCGCCTCGGTGGAGCAGATGACCGCGACCATCAGGCAGAACGCCGACAACTCGGCCGAGACCGATTCGATAGCGAGGAAGAGCGCCGAATCCGCCACCGCGGGCGGCACGACGGTCGCGGAGACCGTCGGCGCCATGAAGGAGATAGCGGGACGCATCGGCATCATCGAGGAGATCGCGCGGCAGACCAACCTGCTGGCCCTGAACGCCGCCATCGAGGCCGCGCGCGCAGGCGAGGCGGGCAAAGGCTTCGCGGTGGTGGCGAGCGAGGTGCGCAAGCTGGCCGAGCGCTCGCAGACGGCCGCGCGGGATATCTCCGAGCTCTCCGGACGGAGCATCGCCGTTGCCGAGAAAGCCGGCTCCCTGATCGGCGGCATCGTGCCGGAGATCCAGAAGACCGCGAGCCTGGTACAGGAGATAGCCGCGGCGAGCGCCGAGCAGAACGCGGGTTCGCAACAGATAGTCAAGGCCATGACCCAGCTGGATTCCGTGGTGCAGCAGACCGCGTCCGCGTCCGAGGAGCTCGCGTCGATGTCGCAGGAGCTCTCGGGCCAGGCGGAGCTCCTCTTCTCGACAGTCGGCTTCTTCAAGACGCGCGGATCCGGAGAGCGGAGCGCCGAAGGCCAGACGGCCCGCGAGCTGCCGGCTCCGGACTGAGAGCCGGACCCGACGCCCGCGGGGAGACCTTTTCGCGCCGCCCGTCGAGCGGAACGGCGCCGCCCCGTCTGAGGACCGCGCCAGGGATTGGAGCGTAAATGCCGCGCCACCCGCGGCGGGGGCCGCGGTACACGCCAGCGTGATTCCGAGCCGCGCGGCATTGTAGCGGAAAGCCCGACCCGCGCGCCCTCCGGCGCGCGGGTGGCGCCCGGCTCTGTCCCCCAGCGGCGTTTCGGGACACTCGAAGCATCCCGAAACGTCGCTTCGCGATTCCTCGAAGCGCTCAGCGCTTCTCCGTAATCGCTGGAATCA
>JAFGNN010000094.1 GCA_016926955.1 Spirochaetales bacterium
AGCAGGCGTACCTCGCGGTCCATGCAATCCTCGAGCACGCCGTCGATGTCGGGGAAGAACTCCGGCCGGCGCGGAACGAGCGTGAGGGTTTCGCCGTCCCAGCTCGCGTCGGCGAGGTGCCGTGGCACGGGCAACAGGAATACAAGGAAATCAGATGCGCCGCCGCCTATCGTGCGACGGGAGCCGGGCGACATCGAACGGATGTTCCGCAGTCCGATTTCGGGGTTCTGGTCGCGGACCTTGAACTCGATGCGAATCGACTCGCTTTTCCGGATCCGCGTCTCCCAGGCCACAGGCTTTTTTGACCGAGTCGCGGAGCCCGCGCGGGTCGGGACGGTCTTGTGAGGCAAAAAGGTGGCGTCCTGACGTGCCCGGGCGGCCCATTCGGAAAGAAGGGCGTCGTCGTTCCCTGTCTCCGCGTTCGGGTCCAGCTCGGGAATACCGTCTCCGCGAGTCCGGGAGGCATAGGCGGCAAGCTCGGCCGCGGTGTCCGAAGCTGTCCGAGCGCCGTCGATGGGCGGAATGCCGTCGCCTCGGGTGCGTTCGGCGAAGCGCGAAAGCTCGTCAGGGGCGCCGGCGTTCCGCCCTTGCCCATCCTCGGAGCTGGCGCGGGCTCGGCGCGTACCGGCCACGGTCCTGGAGTCCAGCACCGCGTCCGCAACGCGGGCGCCCGAAAGCCTGCGGGCCTTCTCGCGGGACATGAGGCCGAGGATCACGGCGACCGCGAGCGCGACGCCGAGCAGGATGAGGACGGGCAGGAACAAGGGGCTTGCCCGCGCCTTGTCCGCGAGGCTTGGCGCGTAGACCAGCGAAAGCGGACCGCGCGCGGGAGAGAGCCGTTCGCCGTCCGCCGGAACCGCCTCCGCGGTAAAGCGCGCGGGGCCGGCTTCCAGGTCCTCGGGCAGGGCCAGGCGGAGCGCAAGGCGGCCCTCGGAACGGGGCGGGACTTCGACCTTGGCCTCTTTTTCGAGCGCCTCGACGCCATCGAGCCTGAAGCTTTCGATCGAATACCGGTGGCTCTCGTCCCCGTCGTTGGCGATCGTGAGCTCGAGGCGGAAACGGCGTCCGACTTCGCCGATCTCGGCGGGCCAGGAAATGCGAGGGGGAGAGAGGGCGGTGGTGCCGGCAAGCGCCGCTTCGAAATCCGCGACCCGCGCGCCGAGGGCGTCGGCCATGTCGTCGAAGTAGGTGCCCGCTCCCGGGGCCGGCGTGCCGGACGCCGCATCGCCCGAAGCGCCCGCGGCAGAACCGGAGCCTGATCCGGCCTGCCCCGCCTGTCCGGGTTCCGAGCCGGACGCCGCGGAAGCGCTCCCGCCCGTAAAGGGAACGCGGACGAGGAGGAAGGTCCAGCCGGCCGCCTTGATGGCCGACGCCTCCTCCTCGAGCGCCGCGAGCGTCGCGGCGGCATCGAGCCCCGCGTAAGGACTGTCGGGTTCGGGGTCATGGCGGCCGTCGGTGACCATGATCGCGTATTTGGCGCCGCCGGGCGGGATGCCCTCGAGGTAGCGCCGCGTCTCCGAGAGGGCTCGGACCAGGTCGGTGCGCTTGCCGAGCGGTTGCAGAAGGTAGAGCCGGGCCAGGGCCGAGCGGGCGTCGGCTTCGGTCTCGAGCTTGTCCGACCATTCGAGCGTGGTGGTCGACGAGAAGGACAGGACATGGAGCCGGTCGCCGAAGCGTAGCCACTCCGCCGTCAGCGGTCCCACGATCCAGTCGATCGCGTCCTCGAAGAACGGAAACATGCTCTGCGACGAATCGAGGAGGATCACCACGTCCGAGGACGGATCGGGCGTCCCGGAAACCTGCGCTGAAAGGGAAGGCCCCGCCGCCGCCAGGAGGGCGACGAGCAGGGCCACACGGACGGACTTTTTCATCGTTCGGCCTTCCCGAAGGTCGCCTAGATTTTTGCCACGGCGACCGACTTGACTACGTACTGGAACTTGCGCTCGTGTATCACGAAGGAAAGCTTGTCGCCCGCCTTGTGGTTCAGGAGCTTCTTGCCGAGGGGCGAGAGGTAGCTGATGATGTTTTCGGCCGGGTCGGACTCCCAGGGACCGAGGATGACATACAGCTCGTCCTCGCCCGAGAGCTCGTTGCGGAGGATGGTCTGGGTGCCGAAGCCGATCTTGCTCGCGGAAACGGTCGAGCGGTCGAAGATCTGGGCACGCTCGATCTCGTTCTTGAGCTTGGCGACCTTGGCGTTGAGCTCGTCCTGCTTTTCCTTGGCGGCCTTGTACTCGGCGTTCTCGCGAAGGTCGCCGAGCGAGAGGGCGTAGGCGATCTCGCGCTGGTTGGCGGGAACCTCCACGTCGAGGATCTGGGAGAGGAGCTTCTGTTTTTCGGTGTACTTGTCGCTCGTCACCATGAGTCCGCGGCTGACCACGGCCTTCTCCTCGTCGCCCGAGACCTTGAAATCCGGGAACTTCTCGACGATGCGCTTGCGGATGCGGAGCTTTATGGCGGGGTCGAGGTCCTTGACGTCGTCGAGCAGGGTGTAGACGCGCTCGATCGTGTCGTGGCCGGAGTCGAGCAGGTACTTGTCGAGCGCCTCGTCCTTGAAGAGCAGCGTATGGACCTGGCGGTTGATCTTGCGGTTTTCGGTGGTGTCCCGGTGGTTCTCGATCTCCTTGTAAGTGATGTCGAGGATGTGCACCAGGGTGATGAGGATCTTCTCGTACGAGAGGCCGAGCTCCTGGACCCAGGGTTCTTCCCACAGGTTCTTGATGACCCAGATGAAGGCCTCGCGGTGGTCGCGGTAGTTCTCGACGATGGCGACGACCATCTGCTTGAGCTTCTCCACGTGGCCTTCGGCCATCAGGGTGTCGAGCATCCACTGGGCGAGCGAGTAGGGGAAGACCTTGATGTACACGTCGGACCAGTCGGGAATGACGTTCTTGACGTCGATCAGGAAAGCCTTGCGGAGCGTCGAGTCCTTGATGCTCTCGTGCACGGTGATGACGTCGTCGATTCCCTTGTAGAGCTCGGCGAAACTGACGGTGAGCGTGTTCTTCAGGTGCTGCTGGCCCTTGAGCGCTGACAGCTCCTTGAGGAAGAGGTAGCTCGACATGACGAGCTCGTTGACCTGGCCCGTCGAGCGCAGGTAACCGGTGAAGAAACCGATCATCTCGGCGAAGTACTCGTTGTCCGGATCGCCGTTCGCTATGAAGTCGCGGACGAAGGCGACGCGCGCGAAGAAGCTCTTCTCCGCCTTGAACTGGTTGTAGACCTTCTCCTCGAACGAGAGGGGGCGGTCGCGGACCACGAAGACGTCGATCGAGTCGGTCGCGTTTCCGAAGAGGCTGTCCTTCTTGAGGAAGCCCCGAGCCTGGGTGCTCCAGCCTGTCCACTCGCCGGGCGTGAGCACAGAGGGCACGAGCTCGGCCTTGATGTGCTTCAGGTCGGTGCGGTTGTCGAAGCTCTTGATGATGGTCTTGAGCGCCCATGGAATGTCGCCCTTGATCCTGTCGTGAAGCTTCTCCTTCGACCAGATGGCCTTGAGGACCCAGATGTGCTCGCGCGAGAGCGTCGACAGGCTTTCGATGGCCATCTTGAGCGACATGCGGTGCCCGCGCTTTTTTGCGAAATCGATGACGATCTCGTCGCCCGAGATGTCGGCGATGCGGCCGATGTTCCAGGTGCGGTGGTAAACGAAATTGCCGACGTCGAAGGCGATGTGTTTCTCGAAATCGGCCATCGCCTCGTGGATGGCACGGTAGCCCTGCGACAGGTTCGAGAGCCGGATGTAGTCCTCGAGATGGGAATGGCCCGAGTACTTGCCCGAATAGCAGTCGATCAGCTCCTTGCGGAGCGACTGGTTGCGGTCGTCGTATGACAAGACGGTCTTGAGGATGTCGAGAGCCGTGTCCCAGGCCTCGCGGTCACGGTAGATCCGGTAGAGGTCCATGAGCAGGGAGGCAGCCTTCTCCTCGCCGATGCCCTTGGCGATCTTGCGCTGGACGTGAAGGAAGAAGTCGATGTCGTCAGGGGACTTCTGGAGCAGCTTGGCCCAGATTTCCTTGACCGTAGTGTACTGGCCGCGGTTTATGTAGCGGTGCAGGGCCTTGCGGTACCAGTCGACGGCGGCTTCAAGGTCGCCGTCCTTCTCGCGCTGCTCGGCGAGGAGTCGGACGATGTCCGCTTCCTCGAAGTCGACGCGGATATAGCGCTCCCAGACCGCGTGCAGTTCCTCGAAGCGCTCGTCCGCCTGGTAGCACTCGGCCAGCTTGGCCAGGGCCATGCGGTCCTCGCCGTGGTCGAGGATGCGAAGGCAGGCGTACTCGACGATGTTCCACTTCTTGTTCTCGGTGAACACGTTGATGAGGGCAAGCATGTTCGAGTCGTCGAGCTGCTGGCGCGACAGGGCGATGATGCCCGTGAGGTACAGGGCGATCACGGAGTTCTTCGCGTGGGAAAGGTGCTCCTCGCATACCTCCTTGACCTCGTCGAGTACGCGGGCCGTTGCGGCTTCGGCGAAGATCGCGTCGAGCTCCTTGAGCTGCGCCACGGTATAGGCGCCGAGGGTGGCACGGGTCCATTTCTCCTCGTTCAGCATCTCCTGGAGCTTCTTCGCGATGGAAGATTCGGCCATTTCGTTCTCCTCTCTCGGGTTTACGCCACGTACTGCTTGTAGATCGAAGGATCCAAGAGCTTTATCTTCAGGAGTATCTCGTCGATGCGCGCCTTGTCCTCGCGGGCGGCCACGTAATGGTCGACGAGCCAGAAGTACCGGTTCATGAGTCGCGGTACCAGGACCGAGCGTCGCTCGGGATTCTCCTTGACCGCGTTTTCCAGTTCCCACACCGCCTGGCGGAGCTTGCCGGCCTCGATGGCCTTGAGCTCGCGCTTGACGGAGAGGACCCCGAGGAGCCCGCCGTGCACGGGCAGCCACTCCTCGAGCTCGGGGCTTTCGAGCCCCATTTCGCGCAGCTTCCCGACGAGCCGCATGATGGTCTCGCTCTCGACGAAGCCAAGGTCCACCTTCTGCGGATTCAGGAAGAAGGCTTCGCGGAACAGCGCTTTCGACGCGCGCGGTTCATTGACCAGGTCGTAGGCGTCAGCCAGTTCGGCGAGTATCTCCGCGTCGTCGCGACGTACGCGCGCGGCTTCCTCGAGCGAGGCGATCGCCCGTTCATACTCGCCGAGGCCTTTGAGGCACCGTCCGATCCGGAGCGAGACGTCCGCCTCGACGGGCGCCGCTCCGTCCTCGGGCTGCTCGGCCCGACTGTCGGACTCGAAGCGGGATAGGGCGAGACCGAACGCGAAACGCTTGAAGGCGTAGCGCGCTGGCGCGAAATCGTCAGTCCAGCGTCGCTGGAAGGTCCTGAAGGCCTTCCATTGTGCGAGCACGAGGTCTCCCTGCTCGTAAGGCGTCCGGGCCGACCCGAGCCGGGAAAGACGCTCCGACCACCAGCGGGCGCACGCGAGGGAGAATACGGTCTCCTCGCGGTCGAAATCCGCCGCGAGGGCGGCCTCGAGCCGTTCCGCGGCCTTGGCAAGGTCCGCCGATCTGAGGTGTTCGTATGCCTCCTGGAGGAGGTTCGCTGCGCTATCGGGCTTGTCGACCATACCTGCTGTCGTCGGATCGGGTGTCGTAACTATCTTACTATTGTATACGACCCTGCGCGCTTCGGTCAATGCGTGGTGATCCCGCGGATGGCCCCGTCCTTGCTACCCTCGTTCCAGCGTGCTACTATCGGGGCATGCGCGAACCCGTGCTTGCTCCGTCGATATTGTCCGCCGACTTCGCCGACCTGGCCGGGGCGCTCGCCAGGGTGGAGGCCTCCGGCGCGACCTGGCTCCACCTCGACGTGATGGACGGACGCTTCGTGCCGAACCTGACTTTCGGCGCCAAGACCGTGGCCGACCTGCGCGCGCGTTCGTCCAGGCTCTACTTCGACGCCCACCTCATGACCGTGGAGCCCGAGCGCCTCGCGCCAGAGTTCGCCAAGGCCGGCGCCGACGCCGTCACCTTCCACGTCGAGGCCTGCGTTCACGCCCACCGCCTTGTCAGGGAAATCCACGACGCGGGGGCTGCCGCGGGCGTATCGATCGTCCCATCGACGCCCGTTTCGGCGCTTTCCGAATTGTTGCCCGACCTTGACCTCGTGCTCGTGATGACCGTGGATCCCGGCTGGGGCGGTCAGAGGATGATTGAATCGTGCCTCGGAAAGGTGAGCGAGCTCGCCGAGCGCCGCCGGAAAGCCGGTTTGAAATTCCGGATAGCCGTCGACGGCGGAATCAACGGCGCCAACGCGCCTGAGGTCGTGGCGGCGGGCGCTGACGTGCTCGTCATGGGCTCGGCCTTTTTCGAGTCGCCGGACCCCGCCGCGCTCGCGGCGTCGGTCCTCGCGCTCCGGTCCCCGTACTGAGGGCCGGAAGTGTCCGGCTCCAGTCGCGCCGGGCATTCGCGCCGAGACGGGACTTGCGCGTTCAGGAAGGCACCCGGCGCGCCGATGATGGATGGGGAGGAACTCTGATGCCACGGAACGTACGGGCGATCGCCCTCGCGACCCTCCTCGCGGCAGCCACGAGCTTCCAGGCGGTCGCGCAAGGCACGGACGGCGCGCGTCGCCTGGACGCGGCGCTCGTCCTGTTCGGAGAGGAACGCTTCTCTGAGGCGATCGCGGCTTTCAATCGGCTCCTGGTCGATCCCGGCGCCGAGGCTCAGCGGGCGGACGCCTACTATTGGTCGGCGCTCGCCTCAATCGCCGCAGGCGATCTGGCCGGCGCCTCGAAGACCATCGACGCCTTCCTCTCCCTGTATCCGCGCGACGCGCGGGTGACCGAGATGAGCTATCAGCGCGGTCGCATCGCGTTCATCGGGAAAGACTACGAGCGGGCCCTGTCCCTTTTCCGCTCAAGCCTGGCCGCAGACCTCTCGGGCGAGCTGGCCGGTGCCTCGGTGTTCTGGTCGGCCGAGAGCCTGTTCATGCTCGGACGCCTCGATGAGGCGGAACGGCTGTTCAGGACGGTGGTTGAAAAATATCCGCGCTCGGTGAAGGTCGAGGCCGCGGGGTATCGCGTCGCCCTCATACAATACAAGTACCGAGAGGAGGAGCTCCTCACCCTGCTCAAATGGAGCCACGAGGAATCGCTCCGGGTGGTCGAGGATTTCCAGAGGCGCGAGAAGGCCTACGAGCAGGCGCTCGCGGTGTATCAACGGAGGCTTGGGGAATCGAAGGAAGGTCTTTCGACGACACAGGCCGAACTCGAGTCCCGCATTGCCGACCTGGAAGCGCGGAGCTTCGAGCTCGAATCGGCGCTGGCCGCCCGCGAGGAAAGCATGGCGGCCCTCACCGCTGCCCTCGCGGAAGCAAGGGCAGCCGGCGCGGTTGATGGCGGGTCCGAAGTGGACGCGTCCACGCCTCCGAGTCCCGACGCCGCGAGGGCCGAGCTGCTCGACCTGAAGGCCGAGGCCTTGGAGCTCCTGGCATTCTATCTCGAAGAGCTCGCCGAACGAACCGAAGGAGGCGCCCCGTGACGCGGAAAACGGCGCTGGCGCTCCTGGCGCTCGCCATGATCTGCCGGACGCTTCCGGCGCTCGAGACGAGGGACGGATCGGTGCGGCTCACCGTCGATGAGCGCAACGGGCGTTTTTCGTTCCAGTATCTCGCCGATCCGGCCAAAGGCTCCTGGGTTCCGCTTTTCTACGCGGAGGAGACGCGGACGACGTACGCCACCATATCGGTGGACGGCAAAACCTCGCGACTCGGTGATTCGTCCGAATACCGCGTCACCGTATCGAGGAACGGTTCGTCGATCACGGTCGAGTATCGCTCGGCCCTGCTGGTGATAAGGCAGGTATTTACGCCCTTGGTGCCACCCGGGGCCGCTCTCGCCTCGGGACTGGCCATCGAATGGAAAATCGAGAACGTGGGGGCGCGGGACGCCCGCGTGGGACTCCGCTTCCTCCTCGACACCTCGCTCGGAGAACGATCGGGCATACACTTCGAACTGCCGTCCAGAGGCGCCGTCCCGGGTGAAACCGTACTGGAAGGCGCCTTCTCCGACGACCGGGTCCTGTCTCCGGGCTCCACGGGGACGACGCTCCAGGTGGCGTTCTCGGGCGCCAGCGTCGACACTCCCGACCGGGTGGTCCTGGCCAACTGGAAGCGCCTCGACGATGCTGCGTGGATGCCGGAGACGAGCGCCGGACGAAGCTTCACACTGCTTCCCTATTCGATAAACGATTCCGCGGCCGCGCTTTTCTGGGAACCGCGACCGCTCGCCCGAGGCGCTTCGCTCCACTTCCGCACGGCGCTCGGAACGGACGCCACCCATGACTTCGGCGCTTACGGCGCGCCCGGCGCCGCCGCCGCCGTGACGGTGGCCCCGCCGCCCGCCACGGACACGACGACGCCGACGCCCGTCCCCGCGGGCGACGCCATCATGGCGCTCCGATCCGACCTCGCCGTGGTGAAGTCGCTGATCGAACTTGTCGACGACCTCATCGCGAGCGACGAACCGGATGCCGCCGAACTGGCGCGTGCCCGGGAATTGCTCGAGCGGCTCTACGCGCGGAGGAGCGCGTACCAGGAATAATGTCCGGTTCCGGATTCGAAGACGACGACGGCCCGGAGGTCGTTCCCCGGTTCATGCCGAGGAACGGCATGCGCCGGGATCTCGCATACGCGACGCGACTCTTCAGGCGCGGCCGGTACGGCAAGGCCATAGCTGCGCTCGAACCGCTCGTCGTTCAATACCGAGATTCCCGCGATTTCCACTATGTGCTCGGCGCGAGCTGCCTGGCCATGGGCGATTCCGGCGGGGCGGCCGTCCACCTTCGCCGCGCGAGGCAGCTCGATTTCCGGCATGTGCCGACAGCGCTCGCCCTGGCAGCGCTTCACGTGCGCAGGCTAGAGACGGACAAGGCCGTTGAACTCTACCTGGAAATCCTCTCGATGCGGCCCGGCGAGCGCCGCGCGATCAGAGCCCTCGACTTTCTCCGGGCAAATTCCGATCCGGTGCGACTCGCCGAGCTCGCCGCATCGGGACGAATCCGTGTCCTTTATCCGAAGCCGGATCCCCTCGCCGCGTACGGCCCCCTTGTCGCGATCGCTCTCGCGGTCGCCCTGGCGACGCTCGGCGTTCCCGCTGCGTTCGATCTCGGGCGGAGGCTCGCGGAATCAGCGCGCCCGAGCCGGCCCGGCGTCACGGCGGTGGAACTCGACGCGGCAGATCGCGCCGATCCGGTGACGACGAGCGGAGGATTCCGCTACGTGCTCACGGAACGCGAAGCTCTGGATTCCTTCGACCGCGCAAAACGCCTGTTCTCCGAATATCGCGACGATGCCGCCCTCGTGGAGATCAATCGGCTGATCCTCTCAAACGCCTCGGCCTCCGTGAAGGCGAAAGCCGAGGAACTGCGCTCTTGGTCACGCGAACCGGATTTTTCGAACCTTCGTGACAGGTTCACCTACGGAGACGTGGTCCGGGACAGCGCGCTCTACGAAGGGGTGGGCGTCCTGTGGCAGGGCATGGCCGCCAACGTCGAGAAAGGAGCCGCCGGCGTGGCTTTCGATTTCCTTGTCGGTTACGACCAGAAGCGCAGACTGGAGGGCATCGTGAAGGTATCGCTCGATTTCGAAGCGGAAGTGCCCGTCGACCGACCGCTCGAGGTGCTCGGGACCATACGCGGCGTCGATGGCCATTTCGTTCTCGAGGGCATCGCCTTCCACGAGCTCAGGACTCCCTGAACGTGCGGGCTGTCGTGCAGCGAGTCAGCGACGCGTCGGTCACCGTCGATGACAGGCTGGTGGGTTCGATAGAAAGAGGGCTACTGGTGTACGTGGGCGCGGGGAAGAACGACGCTTCCGACGACGCCGAATGGCTCGCCCGGAAAGTCGCGAACCTGCGCGTCTTCGAGGACGAGGCCGGTCTCATGAACCGTTCGGTGCTCGACGAGGGCGGCCGCGTGCTGGCCGTCAGCCAGTTCACGCTCTTCGCGGACGCGCGCAAAGGTCGACGCCCTTCCTACTCCGACGCGGCCTCTCCGGAAATCGCGAAGCCCCTTTTCGACGGCTTCGTTGCGGCGCTCGGGGAGATCGGACTGCGCGTGGCGACGGGTGAGTTCGGCGCGTCCATGCGCGTCGCCTATGTCAACGAAGGCCCCGTCACCATCCTGCTCGACTCGAAGAAAACTTTCTGAGCCAAGAGACCACGGAGGCACGGAGAAGGGGAGGAAGAGGGAGGAGTACGGAAGAGGAATGAAGGCGAAGAAGCGAAGCGAAAGAATAACATCTTGTTTTTCCTTCGGCCGCTCGGCTTGTCTTCATCCTTCCGATCTCCGTGTCTCCGTGCCTCCGTGGTCAATATTCGCAGAGGTTCCTCAGGGGGCAGCCTGGGCAGAGGGGTCTAGCGCGGCAGTGTCGCTTCGCGTGCTCCACGAGGAGGGCATGGGCTTCGGCCTGCCATGCGGCGTCGGTAGGACAGGCCGGTTCGACGGTTAGTCGAGCCGCCTCGTAACCGAGCCCATCCGGAAGCAGGCCGAGCCGAGAGAGTACGCGGCGCGCGTAGGCGTCGGCGATGAAGACGGGTACCGAGTAGCAATAGACGAGGATGCAGTCCGCCGTCTCGGGGCCGATGCCCGGCAGACAGAGCAGGTCGGACCGTTCCGGGGTGCCCGCATCGATCGCGGACCACGCCTGCGCCATGGATCGAAGGTAGCGGGCTTTCAGGCGGAAGGTGCCCGAAGGGCGGAGCATCGCTTCCAGTTCCTCGATCGGTGCCGCGGAAACACGGATGGGGTCGAGACAGCCATGCGCGGCCATCGCCAGGAGCGCCCGGGCCGCGCCGGTCCAGGCGGTGTTCTGGGCGAGCAGGGCGGCGGCGACAATCTCGAAACGGCGGAGCGAGCGCTCGCGCCCTCCTCCGGGCCCGAGGGTTTCGGAGGGACCGTCGAGGTAGCCATCGGCGTCCCGAGCTTCGAGACCGGCGCGCGAAGGAAGGGGCCACCAGCCGCGAGGACCGTAAGCCGTCTCGAGTGTCACGAAGATTCCGGGTAACACGTGAGCCAGGCTGGTCCCTGGGGATCGCAGGACTCGTTCCCCCATCGCGACCTCCCTTTTCAAGAACAAGCCGCCCGGCCTTGTGGCCGGGCGGCTTGTTGTCCTTAGGTGAGACTACTTCGAGCCCTTCCCGGCGCTCGAGGCTTTCGGCCTGCCGGGGCCGCGCTTCGCGGCAGCGGTGCCGGCTGAAGCCTTCGCCGCGCCCGTCTTCGTGGCGGGTTTGGCGCTGGTGGCCGCTTTAACGGCCGAGGCGGGCTTGGCGCTTGTGGCGGAGGCCTTCTTCGCCGGAGTCTTCTTCGCGGGCGCCTTGGCCTTCTTGGCCTCGATCACGGCCTGGGCCGCGGCGAGACGGGCGATGGGCACGCGGTAGGGCGAGCAGGAGACGTAGTCCATGCCGACCGAGTGGCAGAACTTGACAGAGCGCGACTCGCCGCCGTGCTCGCCGCAGATGCCGACCTTGAGGCCCTTGCGGGTCGCGCGGCCTTTTTCGATGCCCATCTTGACGAGCGAGCCGACGCCCGACTGGTCGATGGAAACGAAGGGATCCTCGGCGAAGATGGCCCGGCCTCCGTCTTTCTCCGACTTGACGTAGTCGGGAAGGAAGCGGCCGGCGTCGTCGCGCGAGAGGCCGAGCGTCATCTGGGTGAGGTCGTTGGTGCCGAAGCTGAAGAACTCCGCGACCTCGGCGACCTGGTCGGCGAGGAGGGCGGCGCGCGGCACCTCGATCATGGTGCCGACCATGTACTTCACCTTCGAGCCGGCCTTCTTGATGATCTCGTCGGCGACGGCGCGGGTCTGGACCTCGAGGACCTTGAGCTCCTTGCGGTCGATGACGAGGGGAATCATGATCTCGGGCAGCACGGCGACGCCCTTCTTGTCCATGGCGACGGCGGCCTTGATGATGGCCGTCACCTGCATCTCGAGGATCTCGGGATAGGTGATGGCGAGGCGGCAGCCGCGGTGGCCGAGCATCGGATTGGACTCGTGGAGCTGCTCGATGCGCTCGCGGATCTTGGCCGGCGAGATGCCGGTGACCTTCGAGAGCTTCGAGACGCCCGCGTCGTCCTTCGGGGTGAACTCGTGCAGCGGCGGGTCGATCAGGCGGATGGTGACGGGCTTGCCGGCCATGGCCTTGAAAATGCCCTCGAAGTCCGCCTGCTGGAAGGGCAGGAGCTTTGCGAGCGCCTTCTTGCGGGTTTCGATGTTGTCCGCGACGATCATCTCCTGGATGGCGAGGCGGCGCTCCTCGGTGTCGAAGAACATGTGCTCGGTGCGGCAGAGGCCGATGCCCTGGGCACCGAGTTCGACGGCCTTGGCGGCGTCGTAGGGGGTGTCGGCGTTGGTGCGGACCTTGAGGGTGCGGATCTCGTCGCACCAGCCGAGCAGGGTCTTGAACTCGGGGCTCTGTTCCGGCTTCTTGAGCGGGAGCGCGGTGAGGAAGACCTCGCCCGTGGTGCCGTTCAGGGTCAGCTCGTCGCCCTGCTTGATGACGCGCCCGCCGACAGTCAGCTTCTTCGCCTTCTCGTCGATGGCCAGGGACTCGCAGCCGACGATGCAGCACTTGCCCCAGCCGCGGGCGACGACCGCCGCATGGCTGGTCTTGCCGCCGGTTGCGGTCAGGATGCCCTGCGCGGCGTGCATGCCGCCGACGTCCTCGGGGCTCGTCTCCTTGCGCACGAGGATGACGTTCTCGCCTGAGGCGGCGCGGGTCTCGGCCTCGGCCGCGGTGAACACGACCTTGCCGGTGGCGGCGCCCGGAACGGCGTCGATGCCGGTGGCGACCTTGAGCTCCTTGAGCTTGGCGGCGCCGACCTTGGCGATGTCGATGACGGGATAGAAAACGCCCTCGATCTGCTCGGGCAGGATGCGGGCGATGGCCTCTTCCTTGGTGATGAGCTTCTCGTTAACCATGTCGACTGCGATCTTGAAGGCGGCGTTGGGCAGGCGCTTGCCGGTGCGGCACTGGAGCATGTAGAGCTTCTCGTCCTCGATGGTGAACTCGAGGTCCTGCATTTCCTTGTAGTGCTTCTCGAGGGTCTTGCGGACCGCGAGCAGCTGCTTGTAGGCCTTGGGCAGGCGGGTCTCGAGCTCGATCAGCTTCATCGGGGTGCGGATGCCGGCGACGACGTCCTCGCCCTGGGCGTTGATCAGGCAGTCGCCGTAGAACTCGTTGGCGCCGGAGTTCGGGTCGCGGGTGAAGCAGACGCCGGTGCCGGAGTTGTCGCCCTTGTTGCCGAAGACCATCTGGACCACGTTGACCGCGGTGCCTTTGAGGTCGACGATCTTCTCGACGCGGCGGTAGGTGACGGACTTTTCCGCTTCCCAGCTGTTGAAGACAGCGTCGATGGCGCCCCAGAGCTGCTGCATCGGGTCCTGGGGGAAGTCCTGGCCCTTCATGTTCTTCTTGTAGAAGGCCTTGAAGTCGCCGCAGAGGGCCTTGAGGTCCTCGGCCTTGAGGTCGGTGTCGGCCTTGACCTTGAGCTTCTTCTTGAGCTCGTGGAGCATGTCCTCCATGGGTTCCTTGGAGAGGCCCATGGCGGTGGTGGAGTACATCTGGATGAAGCGGCGGTAGCTGTCGTACGCGAAACGCGCGTTGCCGGTCTTCGCGGCCAGGCCTTCGACCGATTTGTCGTTGAGGCCGAGGTTGAGGATGGTCTCGAGCATGCCCGGCATGGAACGGGCGGCGCCGGAGCGCACCGACACGAGGAGGGGATCCTTCGGGTCGCCGAGCTTCTTTCCGGTGGTCTTCTCGAGCTTCGAGACCGCCGTCTTGACCTCGTCCACGATGGACTTGGGCAGCTTGCGGGAGGCCTTGTAGTATTCCTCGCAGGCGGGGATGGAGATCGTGAAGCCGGCCGGAACCGGCAGGCCGATCTGGGTCATCTCCATGAGACCGGCGCCCTTGCCGCCGAGAACGTCCTTGGAGACGCCGGCGCCATCGGCGACGCCGCCGCCGAACGAATACACGAATTTAGCTTTGGCCATGGGAAATCCTCCGTGGTTTGGAAGGGAAGCGTTGGACTACTGGTTGCCGTAAAAAACTATAGGAAAGGGGAGGGTGCTGTCAATCGAGGCGCGTAAGGGGATGGAGGCAGTAGCGTCGCCGCTCAGAGATTGAGCATCATGCTGATGACGGTCAGGTCGGAGCCCTGGATCTGGTTCACCAGCGATTCGAACTTGACGTTGACCTTTTCGCAGGCTTCCGAGAGGTAGGAGAGGTAATAGAGCCCGAGGTCGGTGTTCGCCTCTCCGTCCGGCAGTTCCTTGTAGAAATCGGTCAGGGTCTTCTTCTTGAGGTCGGCGCTCTTCCGCTCGTCGATGGTCTCCTTGACCTTGGCGTACTCGGACTCGCGGTTGAAGATGGTGATGGAGAGCCGGCCCTGGGTGCCGATGCCGCTCTTCGAGCCGCCGATCTTCCAGGCCAGCGTCACGCTCTCTCCGCGCCGTTCGAGGTTCTCCACCACCTGGCGGCGGACATTCGGATCGAAGAGGACGGCGTTCATGTCGACGGTGCCCTTGAAAAGGGATTTCGCCTCGCGCTTCAAGTTGGAGTTCTCGGAGTTCATGGCAAGCTCCATGATCATCAGCGAGACGTATTCCGCTATCCTGGACTTCTCCATGTACTCGGCCAGGGCGGTTCGTATGTCCTTGGCGAGCTGCTCGTAGCCGTCGGCTCCCTTGAATTTGGTGACGATGAACCAGGTGAAGGGCCTGAGGTTGTTGAGGAGCTTCTCGGCCAGCAGGAGCTGGATGTTCTTCTCCTCGGGAAGCAGGTTCGCGTTCTTCGAGATGGACGCGTACATCGGCGCGAGGATCTGCCGCTTGATCTCGACAATGTCCTGTTCCTTGTCCTTGAGGACGCCGTTCAGGTAGGTGTCGTTTATGCGCGTCTTTTCGTCGATGATGTTCGCCGGATTAAGGCGGTTCCATTTCTTGATGACGTCGGAACCGAGGATGCGCGCGAAGATGTAGGTGTCGTACTGGCGGTAGAGCAGCGAGTAGACGATGAGCTTCGAAAGGTCCATCACCTCCTGGCGGCTCGACATGAGCTCGGTGCGGGAAATCTCGACCTTCGAGACGTAGTCCACGAGCAGGAGGCGCTGCAGGCTGGCGGGAGTGAATTTCTCGAGGAGTATGCCGTACTCCTCGACATTGTCGGCGAGCTTGAATTTCTTGAGCGATTTGCGGTTCCGGATGAAGAAGGTGGTGCCTTCCTCCGTCAGGATTACCTTGACCGGCAGCTCGATGATGCTTTTCCGTTCCTGGGTCGCCATGCGGTCAGCTCCAGATGTCCCGATGCTCCGGGTCGATGCAGTATACCCGTTCCGGGCCCCGTCCGCAACGGGATTGACTCGGCTCGCGGCCGCTCCTATCCTCAGGGGCGATGTCCGCGCTGCCCTTCCTTCCGTTAGCGTTCACGATAGCCGCCTTGGCCTCATGTCTTCCCGCCGCGGTCCACGCCCAGCAGGCCGGAGACGACGAGGCCGACGCAGCCCTCGCGCTTCTATCATCGGCGTATCCGGGGAGCCGGGCGCGCGCCGAATTCAGCGAAATCGGTCGCGACGGCTTGGGCGCCTCGTTCGGGCGCACGCTCGTGGTGAGCATGGACGCCCGTGGAGGCGGCGGGTCCGATCCGCTCGTCATCTTCCTGCCCGTCGCGCGCGGAGATGATCCGGACGGACCCTGGACCGCGGCGCTCGCGGAACTGTGCGCGCGGCTCGAGGAGAACCCGGCCGCATTGCCGGTTAAGATCGTGTTCTCGGCCGCCGAGGACGAGGAAGGTCCGGGTGGAGAGCGCCTCGCCCTGGGATCGACCCTGCTCGCCGAGCGCTTTTCCCTCGACGGAAGCCCCGTCGTTCTTGCCCTCGAGCCGGGACCGGGGCGCTCGGTCTCCCTGGCGCCGGGCGCCACCGGAGGCATGGCGCCATTCTGGTTGCTCGTGAGGTCCGAGGACGCCTTCGCGCGCTTTCTCGAGGTGAGTGTCGAGGCGAATCGATCGCTTGTGCACCGGCTCGGCATCAACGCCGAACCGACCATCATAGACGCATGGATGGGAGCGGGGATTCCGGCCATCGCGGTCGCTCTCGAAGGCGACGGGGAAGTCCCCTCGGCCGAGACGCTCGCGGACGCGCTCGAACGCTGGACGAGGAGTTTCGGACCCGAGGGGCCCCCCGCCAGGTGGGACCGCCAGTATCTGCTCGCCGAGGTTTTCGGCCTGAGGATCACGTTGCGCGAGGGCGCGATCGTGGCGATCCTCCTGGGTTTCGGCGCGATCGCCGGGGCGCTCTACGCCGTGGCCACCGTGCTCGACCGGGAACGGATGAACCCGCGCTTCAGGCGCGCGCCCGCGGGACTAGCGGCGACGCTCGCGCTCTACGCCGTACTCCTCGCCGCGACGGGCGTCGCCAGGCTTTCGGCCTCGGCGCGCCTTTTCGCGGCCGGGTCCGCTTTCGCCTGGCTCCCGGAACCGGGACGCTGGGCCGCGGTTCAAGTCGCCGTCCTCGCGCTCGTCTTCATCGCGCTGGCCTCCGCGCTTGCCCGGCACAAGGTCACGCCTGCCCATCCCGGCTTCTATTGGACCTCCGCCGTAGTTCTCGTGGTGGTGGGCATTTTCACGCTCGCCGCGTACCGCCTCTCGCTCGCGGCCTTCCTCCTGCCCGCCCTCGTGGCCTTCGCGCTGACCCGACTCTCAGGCCGCGCGTGGGCGGCCGCCCTCGCGCTTCCCTTCGCGTTCGCGCCCCTCGCGCTGGTCGAGGCGGGGCGCCAGGGTCGGCTCGAGACCGGCATCGCCTCGTTCATCGTCCTGCCGGGATCCGCCGAGGCCGCCCTGATCGCGGTCATGGCCCTGCCTTTCCTCCTGCACCTGATGGGCCTGCTCGCCGCCCTCGTTCCGGGCGTGTTCGCCCGGCGTGCCCCGGCGCGGACGGCTCTCGCGCTGGCCCTGGTCCTCGTCGCGGCGGACGCGCTCGTACTGCGCTTGGACACCCGCCCGGTCGGGGCCGAGCTTCGCCTCGAGAGGACAGGAGAGGCCTGGACGCTCGTGGTCTCGGCCCGCAGGCGTCTTCCCGCCTTCGAGCTCGAGATGGGGGGACGGACCGTGTCGCACCGGGGCGGGGACGATCGCGTCGCGTTCGACCTGGGCGGCGACCTTGCCGCCTTCCGTCCCGCGCCGAAGGTGGAGCTGACCGAACGATCCTTCCTGGATTCCGGGAGCCTCGACCTGCGCGCTTCGGCGCCGGGGGCGGAGCGCATGGCCATCACGCTGCCCGGCATCGATCCGACTCTGGTCCAGCATTGCGACCGCCCGTCTGATTTCGATCCAGGCGCCTCAGGCTTCGCGATACTGCTCGGGCGCCTGCCGCCGGACCTCGTGCTCGCGGGACTCGCGCTCGCGGGCGGAACGTCCGGTACGGTGGAGGTCCGCGCGGAGTGGACGCTCGATCCAGCTCTGGTCGAGGCGGAGGGAGCTCTGGTCGTGGAGTCGTTCACGCTCGCGGACTCGGCGTCCGCGGATTTCGGCCGACCGTGAGCGGGGATCGCGCCCGGCCGGTGGTGTTCCACCTCGACCTCGACGCCTTCTACGCGTCGGTCGAACAGCTTGACAGGCCGGAACTCGCGGGCAAGCCCGTCATAGTAGGAGCCCTGCCTGGCCATCGGGGCGTCGTGTCCACCTGCTCGTACGAGGCGCGCGCTTTCGGCGTCCGTTCCGCCATGCCGGTGTCCGAGGCTTTCCGCCGCTGCCCCGAGGGTAACTTCGTCCCGGTGCGCATGGAGCGTTACGTCGAGCTCTCGCGCCGCGTCATGGCGATCTTCGGCGACTTCACGCCCGAGGTCCGGCGCATCTCCATCGACGAGGCCTTCCTCGACATGACGGGCACGGAGAAGCTCTTCGGCCCTCCCCGCGAGGCCGCGGGAAAGCTCAAGGAGCGCGTTCGCGCGGAAACCGGCCTCACCGTCTCGGCCGGGGTGGCGCCCAACCGTTACCTGGCCAAGATCGCGAGCGGGCTCGAGAAGCCGGACGGCCTGACCCTGGTGGAACCCGGCGAGGAGGAGTCCTTCATGTCCCGGCTGCCGCTCGAAAAGCTCTGGGGAGCGGGAGAGAAGACGCGGCAGCGGCTTGTCGAATACGGCATCGACACGGTGGCTCGGCTCGCCTCGTTCCCGGAATCCGCGCTCGCGGCCATCTTCGGCAAGGCCGGCGCGGCCTTCCTCTGGAGGGCCGCTCGTGGCATCGACCCGGGCATCTTCGCGGACGAGCCGAAGTCGCGGAGCGCGAGCACCGAGACGACCTTCGAGCGCGACGTGGACGACGAGGCGACGCTCGAGGCGACACTGCTCGACCTCGCGTCCCAGCTCGCGCTCCGGGCGTTCAAGGAAGGCTTCAGCTCGCGGACTGTGGCGCTCAAGCTCCGCACCCACGACTTCGTCACGAAGTCTTCGCGCGCGACGCGCGAGGGACCGGTGACGGGCCTCGACGAACTCTATCGCGAGGGCGTCGCCCTGCTGCGCAAGCTCTGGAGCGGCGCGCCGGTCAGGCTGATCGGACTGGCTCTCGCCAACCTCGAAGAAGGCGCGGGACTGCAGGGCGAGCTCTTCGCGCCCGAAGGCGAGAAGCGCGCCCGCGTGGAGCGGGCCGTGTTCGAGCTCGAGGCGAAGGGGAAGGGCAGGGTGACGCGGGCGCGGCTCGTCGGTCCCAGCGCCCCGAAGCGGCATGGCCTGCCGCCGGATATCGATCCGAAGGAGCGCCAAGGACCCTGAACGGACGCTCGCGCGGCGAGGCCGCTACCCTTCCTTTCCCTCCGGCCGGGTTCCCCGGTTATTAGGGAGCGGAGACTGCGGCGAGGATGGCGGCACGATCGGCGTCCATCGCGGCTGCGGCCGCTTCGCGAGCCATCTGGAAGGCGTTCTCGAGCGAGAGCGCTGCGTTGCCGCCCTGCCCGCGGATGCCGTCGAGGGGCTTCGACCAGGCGGCCGTCCCGTCGTCGCGCACGAGGCGGATGCTGGCCTTCGCGTCGACGGTCCAGATGTTGTAGGCCTTGCCCGACACGACCATCTGCCGCGGCTCGCCGGCCTCGATGCGGAGGAACACGAACCAGGCGGCGCCCGTCTCGGCGGCGAGGGCCCTCAGTTCAGCGGGATCTCCGGCCATGGCAGCCGCGAAGCGCGCGTCCTCGAGCGCCTTGTCGTAGACGGCCGGGTCGAGCCCGGCGTCGCGCGCCCTGGCCGACACGAGGTCGGCGGCGAGCGGGGCCGCGCGGCTGGCTCCTTCCGCGATCTCGACCGCCACGACGCGCGCGAGCTTCGAGGGAGGCAGGTAGACGAAATCGCGGATCAGCTCGGCGAAGGCGTAGCGGTAGCCTTTCTCCTCGAAGACCGGCATGGCCCGCACGGCGGCGCCCCTGGCAGCCTCGTCGAGGCGGCTCACGGTGGTGTTGGCGCGGCCTTCGAAATCTGTCGCGACGCTCTCGACGAGGACGCCCTTCCCCCGCACGAACTGGAAGGAGATGGGCGCGTCGGCCACCGGGGTCTTGACCGTGCCGTAGTTCTCGTAGAGGTAGACCGCCGGCTGGAGGGCGCCGGGCTTGCCGAGCCCGCGGACCGGGGCTTCAGCCTGCGTGCCGTCCGCCTTGATCCAGAGCTCGCCGGGTTCGAGCGAAAGCCGCTTGCCGACGCGTACGAGCTCGGCGCGCGCGGTTTCGGCGCGCGAGCGGACGAGGGGGTCGGCGCTCGTTCCGGCCAGCCCGAGTACGCCGACCCAGGACCGGATGGCTTCCACCGTATGGAAGCTGTCGAGGGCGGCGGCGGCCTGCGCGAGCAGGGCGTCGAGCTCGGCGAGGGAAACCGGGGCCGCGGCGGCGGGCGTCTCGGCTTCCCGCGGGGCCGGGGGCGCGCCTGCGCAGGACGCGGCAAGGAAAACGGCCGCGAGCAATCCGGCGAGCTTCGCGACGGGCGCGGCGGCGGATGACGTTCCGGGCGGGCGGCGAACCGGGAGCGAGGCTGGTTTCATGCAAGAACCTCCGCGTTTGCGTGACAGGCCGGCCTCGTCCCCAGGGACCTTGCGGTCGGTCTCTTGGCGATGTTCACCAGCGCACGGTCCATTCGAGGATATCGCGCGCGGAGAGGATTTCCTGGAGGGGCAAGGACCACGAGAGCGTCGTGCCGGCCGCGTCGAAGGCGCCGCGGTTGCTCGTGCCGCGCGCGGGCAGGCGCACGGTGAAGGAGCAGGCGGCCTCGGGAAAGGCGGCGGCGAGGAAGGCGAGGAAGCCGCCGTCCACGGGGCCTCGACCCGGGTTCAGGACGAGCTCGAAGCCGCGCGCATCCGAGGTCCCACCCCGGACCTCTCCGCCGCTCGCGGCGGCGGCGAACGCGGCCAGGGACGCGGGCGCGTCGAACGAAACGGCGGCTCGTATCCGGAAGCGTTCGACGCCGGCTGTCGTGGGCTCGAGAACGGTCCGCTCCCAGCTCTCGAGCCTGAGGCCGTCGAGGTCGGCTACCAGTGTCTCGAAACCCTGGCGTTCGGCGGGAAGGGGAAGGTAGCGCCGAGTGTCGCCGTCAGCGTCCAGGTTCCCGAGGACGGAGGGCATCGAGTAATCGAGTTCCATCCGCCCCGAGCCGTCGGGACGGATTTCGAGCGCGGCGGAAAGGTCCAGGCAGGAGGAAAGCAGCAAGGCCGAAAGCAGCGCGAGCTGAAACCGGACATCGAGGAAAGACCGGCGCGACGGATCCGGACGGTTCGCCATGGCCAGTAGCTTAGGATCCCGGCGCGGTCTTGTAAACACCGCGGGTCAATCGAAAACCTCTGAATGCACCTGCATGTCGTGGACGCGCAGGCCCGACCGCACCTCGACCGTCTCGAGGGCCTTGCGCATGACGGTCTCGCCGTGCTCCTTCGAGTTCGAGACCAGGGCGGCGCCGATCTGGGTCCAGCGAAGGGAATCGTTCAGGTCCACCTCGGCGCATGAGACGCGGTATTTTGTCCGGAGCCGCTCGCAGAGGCTTTTCACCAAGCGGCGCTTGTCCTTGATGGAGCCCGTTTCAGGCAGCTCGAGGATGATCTGGAACATCGAGACGACCATGGGCGGGAGCCTCCGGAATGCGCGGTATGAATCGGGCCGAAGCGCGCCAGTGGACTTTTCGATCGACGGCGCGATACGATGATACCCATACCATGGCCGCGAGGAAAGCGCCCGTCGTCTTCGTCGCCGCGCTCGCGGCCGGCGCCCTGGCATCCGGGTGGGGCCAATCCGCGCGCGCGTTCGCGGGACTTCCCGAAGAGGCGCCCGAAAGCCTCGTCGCGCTCGAGCTCGGAGACGCTTCGGTCTCCCTCGAGATCGAGGGTTTCTGGGAGGCTTCCGTGACGGGAGCGCTCACCGCCGCCTGGAGCGGGACGGACGGACTCGTAGTGTCGGCGCCGGTGCCGCTTTTCGTCCAGACACCCGACCTGTGGCTCTCGCTCGTCATCGCCGAACGCTGGTTCCTGGAGGCGCGCGCCGATCCCGCGGGGACGGTGGACGAATTCGCGGGCGGCTGGCGCGGAGGGCGCGACGATTTCCTTGACGAAATCCGCGTCGGCAACACGGACATCGGCATTCCCGCCATGCCGGGATTGCCGATGGGTCCGGGTTCGCCGGGGCTTTTCGGCGTCGCGCTCCGGGCCTCGGACGGCGACGCGGCGGCCGGGCTTCCCGACACGGTGCGGGTCTTCGCCGCGGCCCGCTACGAGCAGGCCGCCCTCCGCTCCCGGATCTGGCGGGGCGATCGTCCCGAAAGCGTCGCGACCGTCCCGGCGACCGCCTACATCCGGGACAGCTTCTTCGTCCTGCCCGAATACGGCGTGGCGAACCTCGCGCTCTACCTCGAAAGCGCTGCGGGCAGCATGGCCGGCAGCGACGGCCGGCTCTACCGTCGGCTCGGCGCCGACGAGTACGCGCTCGACGCGACCGACGGCCTCGTGGACTTGCGCGCGGCGGCAAAGGGGCGGCTCCTCGCCGCATGGACGGGCGGCGTCGTCGACGGCGCCGTGGACCCGTTCGCCGTGACGGTGACGGTGGACGGGCGGACGGCGGGCATTTTGTTCGATCCTGAAGGACTGGGTCTTCCCGGCGCCGACCCGCATGCATACCAATCCCTCGGCCGCTACCTCGTGCCCGACGATTTCCTCGCCGACTCGTCGGATGCGGATCTCGTCGACGCGACGAGCGGGCTCGCGGATCTCGCCTTTGCGCTCGCGGCCTCCGCGGACGGGTCCGTCGTGGAGCTTGCGCCTGAGGGGGCCTACGGGCCGCGGTCTGAGGAACGACGCAGGCCGCTTGGCGCCGCTGGACCCCTCGCCCCGGACGGCCTGGACCGTATCTACCTCCGCGACTCGGACGACCCGGACCTCGTCGACGCACCCGCCGCTCCGACCCGGGCCCTCCGCTTCCGTACCCTCGGAGCCCCCGGCGCTTACGCGATAGGCGCGGCATTCGTGCCGGGTTCGGTGGAGGTGCGGAGGAACGGCGTCCGTGAGACGCTCTGGACCCTGGACGGGAACCTTCTTGTCCTGGCCTCGCCCGCGGCGGCCTCCGAAGAGATCGAGATCCGCTGGCTGGAGACGAGCGCCGACCGGCACGACGGTACCGTGGCCGCGGCAGTCGGAGCGGAATTCCCCGGAACCGACGCGCGCTCCTGGATCGGTTTCGGCACGCGTTGGGGCATTCCCGGCACGGGTTATTCCGAAGCGGGCGGCGCCAGCCTCGCCACGATCGATCTCGCGGCCGGTGTCGAAGGACGGCGCGAATTCGGCGCGGGGCAGGCGCGCGTAGAGTATTCCGCCGACGCGCGGACCGGCTGGCGGAGCGACGACTCGACGGGGCGACGACTCGTTTCGGGCATGGACGAGGACGCCGAATGGAACTTGCCGTACCGCCTCGCGGAACCCGATCCGAGCGGCGCGACCGCGCTCGAACGCCGGGAGGACGCCGCGCTCGCCGAGGCTTTTCCCGATTCCGCGGGCCGCTATGTTTCGGGCGTGGCCAACAACACGCTCGCCTTCGTCCTCGATGCCCCGACCGGCGGCCTCGCTGCGGCCGAGCGGGTCGTCGAGGCGGTGCCGCTCGGCGAGTACCGGAGCTTCGCGTTCTGGTACCGCGCGGATACCACGACGGTAACCGGTACTCCGGTCCTGCGGGTCAGGCTGGTCTCGGGTGCGGCCGACGCGCTCGCCGTGGTCGTGCCCTTGCCCGGGACCGGCGAGTCCGCGCCCTGGACGCGAATCGAGGTCGCGCTCGACTCAGGACCGGTTCCGACGGTGCTTTCCGCGACCGGCGACCGGATCGACCCGGCGCCCGTGGCCGGCGCTTCCGCCGCCCTCGACCGCTCCCTGCGCCCCGGGCTCGTCCGCCTCGAGGTAGAGGGCGTGGAGTCGGGCACGGTCGAGCTCGACGCGCTCTCGCTCGAGAAGCCGGTGAGCGGCTTCCTGGCCCTGGGTCGCGGAGGCGCTTCGTGGACCGCGCCTGGAGGGCTCGAAGCCGCTCCCTTCCTGACCGATCCATCTTTGACCGTGGAAAGCTCCGGCGAAGCCTACTGGTCGGTCGACGGATTCGAAACCGCCCTGACCGGCAATATCGAAGGCGCGATAGGGCTCGGTCCCGTGTCGGCGTCCGCTGGCGCGCGCGCGTATCTCGGCGGCGGCGGGACCGCTCCGCGTCTCGCGCTTCGTCACGGCCTGGCGCTTCCCGAAGCCGGTCCGTTCACGTTCGCCGAACGGTTCTCGAGCGATCCGGTCGCGGGGCGCCTCTCGAGGGAAGACTCGTTCGCTTTCGGTATCGGGGACGCGTTCGGATTTTCCGTGGAAGCGGGGGCTGGCGTATCGCCCGCGGCATTCTCCCAGGACTGGTCCGCGTCCCTGCGGATCGGTCCTTTCTCGGCCGACGGAACGGCGAGACTCGAATCGGCGAGCGTGCCGTTCGGCGCCGACGCTCCCTATCCTGAAGCCTGGTTCGAATCCTGGACCCTCCTGCTCCCAGCGGGAGAGGCAGAAGCCTCGATCCGCACTGTCGGCGCCGGATTGAAGCTCGAGCCGGCCGGCAGGGAGCTCGCCGCGCTGGAGTCCCGCGTCGTCGCGCGGCCCGATTCCCTCCGCGTGGAGAGAACCTTCGCGGCCGGACTCCGTCGGCGCTTCGATCTGGGCGAAGGCGCGAGCCTCGAGCCCGCGTATGCGAGAAAGTCCTCTTCCACGGGGAACGCGCCCGGAGCTTCCTTCCGCGACGACCTCGCGGAACTCGGCGCGACCTTCGCGGCCTCGCCGTGGCTGCTGGACGCCGTACCCGTTTTCGAGCTCTTCGACAGCGAGCTCGCCGGACGATTCGCCGCGGGAACCGCGGGTGACGCGGGTTCGGCCTGGTCGGCGGAGGCCTCGCTGGATTTTGCCCGCCGTTACGGCTCGAATCCCATCGATCTTCTCCTGCCTTCAGAAGCCCGCGTGGCGCTCCGCCGGGAACTCGCGCGGCGGGGCGACACGGTTTCGGATGTCCTCGTGCTCGAGGCCGGGACGGGCGGCGCGGCCCTCGACCTTTTCGGCTCGTCCGGCTCGAAGCCTCTTTCGTCGGCCTTCGAGTACGACGAGTACGCCCTCCGCTCCTCGTACGCGCTCCGCCTTCCCTCGGACGATTCCGGCTTTTCGGCCGAGGCCTCGGCTTCCGCGTTGGCCATCTTTTCCGATTCCCGGGGGCAGGAATGGCGGCTCGAGGAACGGGCGGTTTTCGACCTAGCCAGGGACGGAACGACCTGGTCCAATACCCTGGACTGGACCGCTGCCTTAAGGCCCGGGCGAACCTGGCTCTCGGACCTGCTCTCGTGGACCCTCGATAGGGCGCTTCCGGTCGCGCCGGTGACGAAGGACGGCGAGGAAGACGGCGGAACGGAGGGCGAGGCCGTCGACACTTCCGTGGTCTCGGCCTATCTCGTCCTGGTGGCCGAAGCCCCGCGCGTGCCGCTCAGCTCGCTGGCGCTCGGCCTCGAGCTGTCTTCGCCGGAACGCTCCGGCGAGCAGTTCGTCGCCAGGCTCCGCGAGTCCTGGATGGAGCGCGTCACCGCCCACGAACGCCTGGTGCTCGAAACCAGGCTGACCCTCGCGCAGGGAATTTCGGTCGAAGACGGGCGGATCGCGCCTTTCGCGGAGCTTTCGGCATCGCTCTCGCTCAAGGTGATCTTCTAGGCGGACGCCGAAACGGGACCCGGGTCCCGTCCAGGCATCCTGGCCGCCGGCGCTCGCCCGTTGACCGGGGGGGCCTGCCCTCCGTATAGTCGCCTCCATGAAACGACGACTGGTCACCTCCGCGCTCCCCTACGTGAACAATATTCCCCACCTCGGCAACCTCATCCAGGTGCTTTCCGCCGACGTCTTCGCCCGCGCCTCGCGGATTCTCGGCTACGACACGCTCTACGTGTGCGGCACCGACGAGTACGGCACGGCCACCGAGACCAAGGCCCTCGAGGAGGGCGTCACGCCCCGCGAGCTCTGCGACCGTTTCCACAAGATCCACGCGGACATCTACGAATGGTTCGGCATCGCCTTCGACAAATTCGGCCGCACCTCGACCCCGCGCCAGACCGAAATCGTCCAGGGCCTTTTCAAGGACCTCGACGAGGCCGGCCTGATCAAGGAAGAGACCATCGAGCAGCTCCACTGCGCGAAGTGCGAGCGCTTCCTCGCGGACCGCTACGTCCGCGGCACCTGCCCCCACTGCGGATACGCCGACGCCCGCGGCGACCAGTGCGAGGCCTGCGGCAAGCTCCTCGAGCCGACCGAGCTCAAGGAGCCCAAGTGCTCCACCTGCGGCGCGACACCCTCGCCCCGCTCGACGCGCCACCTCTACATCGACCTGCCCGCCATCCGCCCGAAGCTCGAGGCCTGGATGAAGAAGGCCTCGGTCGACGGCTTCTGGGCCAACAACGCCGTCCAGATGACCCAGGCCTGGATCCGCGACGGCCTCAAGGCGCGCGCCATCACGCGCGACCTCAAGTGGGGCATCCCCGTCCCCAAGGACGGATTCCGCGACAAGGTCTTCTACGTATGGTTCGACGCCCCCATCGGCTACATGAGCATCGCCGCGACGCTCGCCGACGAGAAGGGCTTCGACTGGAAATCCTGGTGGGCCGACCCCGCCAACGTGGAGCTCTTCCAGTTCATCGGCAAGGACAACATCCCCTTCCACACGGTCATCTTCCCCTCGACCCTGCTCGGCTCCGGGCGCGACTGGACCATGCTCCACCACATGTCGAGCACCGAGTACCTCAACTACGAATCCGGTAAATTCTCGAAATCGAAGGGAATCGGCGTCTTCGGCTCAGACGCCGTGGAGTCGGGCATTCCCGCCGACGTCTGGCGCTTCTACATCTTCTGGAACCGCCCCGAGCGCTCCGACTACACCTTCACCTGGGCGGACTTCCTCGAGAAGGTGAACGGCGAGCTCATCGGCAACCTGGGCAACCTGGCCAACCGCACGCTCGCCTTCGTCCAGCGCTTCTACGACGGGAAGATTCCGGAGGGAACGCCCGACGCGGCCTTCTGGGCCGAGGTGAGGCGGCTCGAGGGCGAGATCGCCGCAAGGCTCGAGCGCGCGGAGCTCCGCGACGCCTTCCGCCAGGTCTTCGAGATCGCCGACCTTGCCAACAAGCGCTTCCAGTCCACCGAGCCGTGGAAGGCGCGGACCGCGGAGCCGGAGAAGGCCGCGAGCCTGCTCTCCGACCTCACCCTGGTGCTCCGCGACCTCGCGGTGCTTATCCACCCCTACATGCCCGCGGCCGCGGAAAAGCTCGCCGGCTTCTTCGGCAAGACCGTGGGCGGAGCCTCGGGACTCTCGTGGAAGGACCTAGCGGACCTCGCCCCGCTCGGCTCGATTACGGGTTCGGAGGTGCTTTTCCAGAAGCTCGACCCGGCCCGGATCGATGAGCTGCGGGAAAAGTATTCGGGAAGCCAGAAGGAAAGGGCCGAACGGGAATCCGCGGGCGGACAGGCGGCGGACAAGGACGCTCCGGCCGGCGTCTCGAAGCCGGCCCCGGCGAAGGATGCTGAACGGAAGCCCGCGGAGCCAAAGCCCGCCCCCGAGCCCAAGCCCGCTCCGCTCGCGGAGCTGCCGGTCGAGGAACGCTTCGCGCGCCTCGTCGACCTGCGTGTCGCGAAGATCGTCAAGGTCGAGCGCCACCCCAAGGCCGACAAGCTCTACATCGAGACCCTCGACGACGGCTCGGGAACGGAGCGCGTCATCGTGTCGGGCCTCGTGCCCCACTACCGCGAGGACGAGCTCCTCGGCAAGCGCATCGTCCTCGTCAACAACCTGAAGCCCGCGAAGCTCCGCGGCGTCGAGAGCCAGGGCATGCTGCTGGCGGCCTCGAAGGAGAACGCGGACGGGACCGAGACCGTCGAGGTGCTCGACGCCGCCTGGGCCGAGCCCGGGACCCGCGTCGTCCTCGAAGGCCAGGACCCGGCCCTGCCGCTTCCCGCGGAGATCGACGTGGACGGCTTCTTCTCGATACCCATCCGCGCCGAAGGCAAGGCGGTCAGGGTCGGCTCCAGGGCGCTCGTCGCGGGCGGCGCGCCGCTCCGCACGGAGCGCGTCGAATCGGGCGAGGTCGGTTGATGCCGGGCGAAGGGACGGCGTCCCCGGGCGTCGCCGTCCGCCTCGAGCCCTGCGATCCCGGGGTCTCGGACCGCGGCGCGGCCGTCTTCCTCCAGACCGGCTTTTGGGGCGAGTTCAAGTCCGCCGCGGGTTGGAAGCCCGCGCATTTCCGCCTCGAGGCCGGGGGGCTCCCCGGGTCGACCCTTCTCGTGCTCGAGCGGCGCCTCGCGCCGGGCTTTTCCTTTGCCTACGTGCCGCACGGCCCTTCGGCCGACCCGGGCGAGGGGAAGCGCGGCGCCTTTCTCGAAGCCCTCGCGCGGGAGCTCCGTCCCCGTCTCGGCAAGGATTGCGCCTTCGTGCGCTTCGATCCGCCCTGGGAGCTCCGCGAGCCCATCCCGGGCGGCGCTGAGGAGAAGTCGGGCGCGCAAGGCGAGAGGAGCGAAGCCGTTCGGGAAGCGCCTGCCAGCGTCTCCCGCCCGCCCGTCGGCGCCCCCTTGCGGAAGGCCGCCGACGTCCAGCCGCCGGACTCAGTCATCCTCCGCGTCGACCGCCCGGACGAGGAGCTCCTCGCGGGCATGAAGGCCAAGTGGCGCTACAACATCCGCCTCGCGGAGAAAAAGGGCGTTTCAGTCACCCGGGAGAGCGTCGCCGCCCCGGACGGAACCCTCCTGCCCGGCGCGCTCGACGTCTTCTACGACCTGTATGCGGCCACCTCCGAGCGCGACCGCATCGGCATCCACCCGAAATCCTACTACGAGCGGCTCTTCGGCCTCGCCCTCGCGCTGCGCGCGGCAGGAGGGCCCGACGCCGCGCCGGATGTCGGCCTCTGGGTGGCGCGCCACGAAGGCGAGGCCCTGGCGGCCATCATCACGGTGTTCCGCCGGAAACGCGGCGTCTACCTGTTCGGGGCCTCAGGCGACGCCAAGCGCAACCTGATGCCCGCCTACGCCCTGCAATGGACCGCCATGCGCGCGGCCCGGGAGGCGGGCTGCGTCGAGTACGACTTCTACGGCATACCGCCCACCGATGACCCCTCGCATCCGATGGCCGGGCTGTATCGCATCAAGACGGGCTTCGGCGGCGAGATCGCACGCTATCCGGGCTGTTGGGACGCGCCTACGCGGCCGCTCGCATACGCGGCCTACCGCGCCGCGGAATCGGCCCGCCTCTGGTGGTACAAGAGCCTCATGAAGCGTCTCAAGCGCCGCTAGCGGGGCGATCCGGGCGACCGAACCCGGCGACTTCAGCCGCGCGGCTGGACGGCGATTAGTTCAGCGGAATCGCCGACCAACTCGAGCCCCGCTCGCGACGACTCTCCCGACCAGATGAGTAAAGCACGCTCGCGAAGCTCGACCCGCACTTTCGCGTCGATCGATTCGGCGATGCGCCGCGACATGACGCCCCGGACCGGCGCAGCGAGGAAGCCCGCGCGTTCCCTGTGCGACTCGAAGGAGAGTTCCTGGCCGCGGCCGGCTATCCGGATCCGTACGTCCCGCTCGCCCACCTCGATCCTCTCGAGCCGATGCCCCGTGTAGCTGGCGAAGCGGCGTAGCCGCCCGTCAGCCCGGAGGACGCACAGGAAGCCCGTGAACGATCCGCCGAGCCAGGGGATCCTCGCCACGGAGAGCATGAACGAGTCTCCCGGAGACGGGAACGAGTTCGTCTGAGACCAGATCCAGCTCGATGGCATGGAAGAGCCCCAATCCTTCTCGACGTAGCCGCGTCCGCCGTCCATCCTTGCGACGCACCCCCGCGCCCTCACCTCGCCCGAGACGCCATGGTCCATCGACACGAGGCCGTGGCGGCATTCCATGAAAGGCACCCACGAGTAGGGGCCCATGATGCCGGGCGAAAGGAAGGTGGCGGGGTAGGGGACCGGCGACTCGAAGGCCAGGTCCGCCTCGATGCGCGCCGCTCCCTCGCCGAGACGCACCCTGGCGCCTTCGAGCGAGAAGACCGACTCGCCGACGCGGACCTCGAAGCGGCCGCGCGCGGCCGAGAAGGCCTCGACGGGATACGGGTACCATTCCGTGGTTCCGGTCGAACCGTCTATGGCCTGAACGAAGGCCTCGCCCCGGCCGTCGGGGCCGAAGGAAATGCCGGGAATGAACGACCAGGCAGCTGATGCGTCCGCCGAGACCTGCTTGAAATACCAGCCCTCGAAATAGGATCTGCGCCTGAGTCGGCCCTGGAAGCGTTCGGGGTGGAAAAAATCCATGCGGAACAGGGTAGAGCGAGCGCGACGGGCGATCAAGTGTCCGCCCGCTGATCCCCGTCTTCCTGCTCCCCTTCGCCGAAAACCAGCGCCCTGAAGCGGTGGATCTCGGCCTCGCTCGAGCGCCAGGCGTCGAAGGGCAGGCCGGCCTTGCGCGAGAGGTGCGAGAAGAAGTCGAGCAGGTTCCAGCCCTGTTCGGTCGCCACCTGCGGCAGGAAGACCGCACGGTGGAAACCGACGGAGAGCAGGGCGCCGTGTACTCCGATGTGGACGTCGTCGGCCTTGCAGGGCTCGAGCGGGGTGAGCACCGAAATCTCGATGGTGATGTCCGGCAGCTCCGTGGCCTGGAGCGGGGGAAAGCGGGGGTCGCCGAAGGCGGCGTCTTCGGCCATGCGCGCCACGGTTTCGACGAGGGGCGGCCCGCCGACGATGCGGCCTACGCAACCGCGGAGTTCGCCGCGCTTCTTGAGCGTCACGAAGGCGCCCGCCGGCGCGGCGAGGCCGCCTGAAGGCGAAGGGTTCGAGGGTTCGCTTCCCTCGAACTTGCTTGCGATAGCCATCCTGGCAATGCCGAGGAGCTCACGCCGCTCTTCGGCCGTAAGGAAATATTCCCTCATGGAAGCGCTCCGCGTGAGGGATACCAGGCGCAGGCGGCGTAGCTCACTATGGAATCTCCTTCCGCTTCGGCATGCGATTCCTTACCGTCGTTCGCGTCGGTGGAGTCGCCCGTGCCGAGCGTTTCGAAGCGGGCGCCGTCGATGATGCGCGACGCGACCAGGGCGGCCAGCAGGGTCGCGCCGCAGGGGCCGCATGCGTCGCCGGGCGATTCGAGCAAGGCGGCGTCCCGGTCGAAGAGAGCGCGGAGGGCTCGTTCCGAGGCGAGGGAGGCGTTGCGCCCGGCTTCCGCGTTTCTCGGCACAGACGAGAGGTCGGAGGAGGCCACGACGAGCAGCTCGTCGAGCCGCTCTGCGATGATGAGGTCGAGGGCGCTCACGAGCGATGAAAACACCGCGGGGCTCGGCGAGCCCACCAGGAGGGGGGCTACCTTGGCGCCGGGGAAAAGCGTGTGCAGGAAGGGCAGTTGGACCTCGATGCCGTGCTCGAGCAGGTGGGGAATGTCCGATTCCTCGAAAACGGTGCCGCAGGACTCGATTTCGCGCAACAGGGGAAGATCGGTAGCGATGTCGCCGATGGGGGTCTGGAATTCGGCAGATTCCGGGATCCATATCCGCGATTCGTCGGCGCCGTGCAAAGGCGCGATGATGAGGGCCGTGGACACCCTGCGGCCCTTCGCGGCTTTCCAGGCAAGCGCCGAGAGCTTTCCTGACCAAGGAAAGCCGCCATGCGGCGAGAGGATGGCGCGGGCGCCCGGCGCAGGGTCGGCGGACGCGTCGAAAAGAGCCCTGAGCGCCTCGACGAGGGCGCCGGGAGCTTCGGGGTAGAATATCCCCGCCGCGGTCGCTTCCCGAACCATCCGGTTTCCGCTATGCTCGGCCATGCCGACCTCAATACTAAGCGCGAGCGCCCGCCGGCGCAAATTCGACGGACGCGCGCTCGCGACAGGAGCGGATGGTGCGCGTACTCGTCGCCGACGATGAACCGAACCTGAGGACCTCGCTTGCGGCCTGGCTCAAGACCGAGGGCATGGAAACCGTGCTCGCCGCTGACGGCGAGGAAGCCCGCGCCCTGCTCGGCGTCGAGCCCGTCGACGTTCTCGTGCTCGACCTGCGCATGCCCCGCCTCGACGGTCTGGGGTTGCTCCGCTGGCTCCGCGACTCGGGGCCGGCTTCGATTCCGGCCCTCGTGGTGAGCGCCCACGGCGACGTGAAGGACGCGGTCGAGGCCATGAAACTCGGGGCCCGCGACTATCTCGTGAAGCCCTTCGACCCCGACGAGCTCGTGCTCAAGATCCGCGCGGCCGTGCAGGAACGGCGCCTCGCCGCGGATCTCGAAGCCGGCGCGCGCGGCGCGATCGCCCGCGACGAGATGGTCGGCGAGAGCCCCGCGATCAAGGAAGCCGAGCGTCTCATCGCGAAGGCGGCGCCGACCGGCGCCACGGTGCTGCTCGTGGGCGAAAGCGGCACGGGCAAGGAAGTTGCGGCCCGCCTCGTCCACCGGCTTTCCGGCCGCCAGGGACCCTTCGTCCCGGTAAACCTCGGCGCCGTGCCGGAATCGCTCGCGGAGTCGGAGCTCTTCGGGCATGAAAAAGGCGCCTTCACCGGCGCCGACGCGCGACGTCAGGGGCTCTTCGAGCTCGCGAAGGGCGGCACCCTCTTCCTCGACGAGATCGGGGAGCTGCCGCTCCAGCTCCAGGTCAAACTGCTGCGCGTCCTGCAGGAGCGGGTCGTCACGCGAATCGGGGGGGCGCAGGCCATCCCGGTGGACGTCCGAATCGTCGCCGCGACCAATCGCGACCTCGAGGCCGAGGTCAAGGCGGGACGCTTTCGCGAGGACCTCTTCTACCGCGTCAACGTGGTCCGCGTGCGCATGCCGCCGCTCCGGGAGCGCCCGGGCGACGTCGCGCTGCTCGCGGGCCATTTCCTCGGCAGGATCTCGGCCGAGACGGGAAAGCGCGTGCGATCGATCTCGCCGCGCGCGCTCGTGCTGCTCGCGGGGCATTCCTTTCCCGGCAACGTGCGCGAGCTGTCCAACGCGATCGAGCGCGCGGTCATACTCGCGGACGGCGAGGAGCTCGAGCCCCGGGACTTCGAGTTCTTCTCGCCTTCCGGGCCGCGGCCGGAACTGCTTGAAACCGCGGGCATGGGCGCCGTCGCCGATCCCTTCGCCGAGCCCGTGACCATCGCCGAGCTCGAGCGGCGCGCCATCACGGCGGCGCTCGGGCGCAACCAGGGCCGGCGCGAGAAGTCCGCGGGCGAGCTCGGCATCAGCCGCCGCACCCTGCTCAACAAGATCAAGGAATACGGTCTCGGGGAACCTTGAGCTCCGGAGTGGCGGAGCTCCCTGCCGCGTCGGGACGACGGGCC
>JAFGNN010000017.1 GCA_016926955.1 Spirochaetales bacterium
GGCTGGCGCCCGGTGGCGGGACGGAACGCGCGAGCGCGTTCCGGCTCACGACCGACCTTCGCTCAAGGCCTCAGAAAGGCCTTTCGCTCAGGTACTTGTATTCCTTCCAGCGGCGCTCGACGAGCGTCCGCTCCTTGCCGAGCAGCGTGGCGTAGCGCTCGGGGTCGGCGGCGGCGAGGGTCTTGAAGCGCACCTCGCTGGCCATGAACTGCTCGACCTTGGCGAAGTCCGGCTCCTTGGAGTCGAGCTGGAAGGGATTCTTGCCCTGCTCCACGAGGCGCGGGTCGAAGCGGTAGAGCGGCCAGATGCCCGCCTGGGTGGACAGCTTCTGCTGGTCCATGCCCTTCATCATGTCGATGCCGTGGTTGATGCAGTGGCTGTAGGCGATGATGATGGACGGGCCATTGTAGCTCTCGGCTTCCTTGAACGCCTTGATGGTCTGCGTCATGTTGCCGCCGAGCGCGATGCTGGCGACGTAGACGTAGCCGTAGCTCATGGCGATGAGCCCCAGGTCCTTCTTGCCGATGTCCTTGCCGGCCGCGGCGAACTTGGCGACGGCGCCGAAGGGCGTGGCCTTCGACATCTGGCCGCCGGTGTTCGAGTAGACCTCGGTGTCCATCACGAGGATGTTGACGTTGCGGCCGGAGGCGATGACGTGGTCGAGGCCGCCGAAGCCGATGTCGTAGGCCCAGCCGTCGCCGCCGAAGATCCAGACCGACTTCTTGACGAGGCCCTCGTCCGCGACGCTGGCGAGGTCGGCAGCCCAGCCTTCCTTTACGGAGGCGAGGGCCTTCTTGAGCTCGGCCACGTCGGCGCGCTGGGTTTCGATGGCTTCGTCCGAGTCCTGCGGATTGACGAGCAGCTTGTCGGCCAGGGCCGCGGGAACGCCCTTGCCCTTGTAGGCGGCCAGGAGCTCGCGGGCGAACTCGGTCTTCTTGTCGACGGAGAGCCGCATGCCCATGCCGAACTCGGCGGCGTCCTCGAAGAGGCTGTTCGACCACGCGGGGCCTTTGCCGTCGTCGCGCTTGGTGTAGGGCGTGTTGGGCAGGTTGCCGCCGTAAATCGAGGAGCAGCCCGTGGCGTTCGCGATGATGGCGCGGTCGCCGAAGAGCTGGGTCATGAGCTTGACGTAGGGGGTCTCGCCGCAGCCGGCGCAGGCGCCGGAGAACTCGAAGAGCGGCTGCTTGAGCTGGCTGCCCACGATGGTGGCGGTGTTGAGCTTCTTCGGATCCGGGTTGGGGATCGAGAGGAAGAAGTCCCAGTTCTTGGACTCCTCCTCGCGGAGCGCCATCTGGGGCTCGAGGTTGATGGCCTTGCGGCTCGGGTCGGCCTTGTTCTTGGCCGGGCAGGTGTTCACGCAGACGCCGCAGCCCGTGCAGTCCTCGGGGGACACCTGGATGGTGACCTTGGAGCCGGGGAATTCCTTGGAGAGGGCGGGCTTTGCGTCTGCGCTCTTCCAGGTCTTCGGGGCCTTGGAAAGCAGGGCCGGGTCGTAGGCCTTCATGCGGATGACGGCGTGCGGGCAGACGAGCGAGCACTGGCCGCACTGGATGCAGGTGTCGGGATCCCACACGGGCATCTTCTCGGCGATGTTGCGCTTCTCGTACTTGGTGGTGCCGGTGGGGAAGGTGCCGTCGTCGGGCAGCTGGGACACTTTCAGCTTTTCGCCGCGGGCGGCGATCATCTCGCCGATGACTTCCTTGACGAAATCGGGCGCGTCGGCGGTGTAGGGCTTCTTCATGGCCAGCTTGGAGTCGACGGCGCCGACCTTGACTTCGCGGACCTCGGAGAGCGCCATGTCGATGGCCGTGATGTTCCGGGCCACGACGTCGGCGCCCTTGCGGGCGTAGGTCTTCTCCGCGTACTTCTTCACGAGCTTGACGGCCTCGGCCTCGGGCAGGACGCCGGAGATCTTGAAGAAGGCGGTCTGCATGACGGTGTTGACGCGGTTGCCCATGCCGGCGCGCTCCGCGATCTCCATGCCGTCGATGACGTAGAAGCGCAGCTTCTTGTCGACGATGTGCTTCTGCACCTCGATCGGGAGGTGCTCCCAGACCTTGTCCGCAGCGTAGGGGCTGTTGAGGAGGAACACGCCGCCTTGCTTGATGTTGGCGAGCATGTCGAGCTTCTCGAGGAAGCTGAACTTGTGGCAGGCCAGGAAGTCGGCCTTGCTCACGAGGTAGGGCTTGTCGATCTTCTTCGGGCCGAAGCGGAGGTGGCTGATGGTGTAGGTGCCGGACTTCTTCGAGTCGTAGACGAAGTAGCCCTGGGCCGAGTTGTCCGTCTCGTCGCCGATGATCTTGATGGAGTTCTTGTTGGCGCCGACGGTGCCGTCCGCGCCGAGGCCGTAGAAGAGGCACTCGACCACGCCTTCGGAAGGCAGCTGGAAGTGCTCGTCGAACTCGATGCTGGTGTGGGTCACGTCGTCGATGATGCCGACGGTGAAGTGGTTCTTCGGCTCCGCCTTCTTGAGCTCGTCGAGCACGGCCTTGACCATGGCGGGGGTGAACTCGAACGAGCCGAGCCCGTAGCGGCCGCCGACGACAGTGGGCCACTGCTTGAAGGGACCCGCGCCATCTCCGATGGCGAGCCCGGCTCCCATGGCCTCGCCGATGGCGGTGCGGACGTCCTCGTAGAGCGGCTCGCCGATGGCTCCCGGCTCCTTGGTGCGGTCGAGGACGCTGATCGACTTGACCGTGGAGGGAATGGCCTTGATGAAGTGCTCGACCGAGAAGGGCCGGAACAGGCGCACGATGAGGACGCCGACCTTCTCGCCCTGCTTCACGAGGTATTCGACGGTCTCCTTGACGGTGTCCGCGCCGGAGCCCATGACGATGACGACGCGCTCGGCGTCGGGGGCGCCGACGTAGTCGAAGAGCTTGTATTTGCGTCCGGTGAGCTTCGCGAAGTCGTCCATCGCCTTCTCGACGATGGCGGGGACCTTGTCGTAGTACTTGTTGGCGGCCTCGCGGGCGGTGAAATAGACGTCCGGGTTCTGGCTGGTGCCGCGGATCATCGGGTTCTCGGGGTTGAGGCCGCGGGCGCGGTGCGCGCGGACCGTCTCGTCCGAGATCATCTTCCTCATGATCTCGAAGGAGATTTCCTCGACCTTGGACACTTCGTGCGAGGTGCGGAAGCCGTCGAAGAAGTGGAGGAAGGGGACGCGGGCGTGGAGGGTGGCGGCATGCGCGATGAGCGCGGTGTCCATGACTTCCTGCACGTTGTTGGACGCGAGCATGGCCCAGCCGGTCTGGCGGGCGGCCATGACGTCCTGGTGGTCGCCGAAGATGCTGAGGGCCTGGGCGGCCACTGCGCGCGCGGCGATGTGGAAGACCGCCGAGGTGCACTCGCCGGCGATCTTGTACATGTTCGGGATCATGAGGAGGAGTCCCTGGCTGGCCGTGAAGGTCGTGGTCAGGGCGCCCGCGGTCAGCGCGCCGTGCACGGCGCCGGCGGCTCCGGCCTCGGACTGCATCTCGACGACCTGGGGAATGGTGCCCCAGATGTTCTTGCGGCCCTGGGCGCTGAGCTCATCGGAAACCTCGCCCATCGGCGAGGAGGGGGTGATCGGGTAGATCGCGATCACTTCGCTGACGGCGTGGGCGACATGGGCGGCGGCGGTGTTGCCGTCGATCATGACCATCTTCTTGGTATCGGCCATCTGGGACCTCTCAAGTGGTGAGGATGTTGGGGAACGGTTATGCGGTTCATACTATGACTAATGGAGATTTATAGCAAGACGGCGGAGGCGGGCCCGCGGGGGGCTCGCCGGCCAAGCCGGCGGAGGCGGGCTAAAGCCGCCTCCGCCCCTCCGGCTTCGACCGGACTCGCTTGCGCTCGCCGGTCAAGCCGGAGGGGCGGTAAACGGGAACACCGACCCTTCGGGCGGCGTTCCCGTTTACCGTGGTGGGGGGCGCCGGCCCTTCGGGCGGCTTTCACGATTTCAAAATCGGAATGTCATGGCTGGAAAGAGTTGGCGATCATCCGACGGAACCAGGCGGTGATTTACCAATTCCTGATTCCCATTTTTCCTCCCTTTTCCCTCCCTTTTCCCTCCGTGCCTCCGTGGTTTCTTCCTCTACCAAGGCGCGGACAGGGCGGCGAGGGAGGCTTTGAAGAGGGCTTCGAGGCCGCCCCGGGTCTCTTCGGAGTGGAACTCGGGGTGCCAGGCGTCATCGGCGATGATGTCGCTCACGGTGAAGCAGCTGGCGATGCGCGCGCCGCGGTAGCGGGCCACCGCGAAGAGGGCGGCTGCCTCCATCTCCGCCACCGTGGCTCCGCGCGCGCGGAGCTCGGCCAGGTCGGCGGGCGTCTCTCGGTAGATGGCGTCCGTGGTCCACGAGACGCAGGGGCGCCACGGGAGGCCCGCCGCGTCGAAGGCGCGCTCCAGTGCGCGGGTACCCCGCTCGCAGGGGAAGACCCTGTCTCCCGCCGGAATGTAATGGTGGGAAACGCCCTCGTCCCGGAACGCGCCCTCGCACACCACGATCGAGCCGATCTCGAGCCCCTCCACGAGGGCCCCGGCGGTTCCGATCGACATGAAGCGCCTGACCCCCCAGGCGGCCAGCTCCTCGAGCATGACGGCGGCCGCGGGGGCGCCGACACCGAAGCGTCCGACCAGGGCCACCTTCCGGTCCTGTTCGACCAGATACTGCAGATTGGAGCCGAAGTAATCGGGATGCGGTTCTACCGCGTGGTTCGCGCGCACGTAATCGAAGAGCGAGCGCTGGTAGCAGAGTATCGCGGCCTCGGGCGCGGGCGAGTCGCCGAGAAAGCCCGAGCGACGGGCGTAGTCGATGAAATCGAGGGGTGAGAATACCGCCCGGGACGCGTATTTGGCTTTTGAGAGTGGTATCGACACGGATTTCGCTCCTGGTCGGACTCGCGTCGGCGCGGCCCTGACCCCGCGCGCCCCGTCCGTCCCTTCATGCTATACTGCACAGGACGCCTCCGCAAGCGAACGGGCGTCGGAGGAACCCGCGTGAAGCATGCCAGGCTCGTGGCGGTGGGCGCCGTCGTCTTCCTGAACGTCTTTGCCGCCTACCTGATGCAGACCTTCATCGGCGTCTATTTCGAGCTGGACTTCGCCGGTACCTGGAGCCGGCTGGGAACCTTCCACGTCATCGTGGTGGCTCTGGTCTCGATCCTGGCAATCCTGATGTTCCTCCTGCTCGCGCCGCTGGCCAGGGCGGGCAAGGCGCTGGACGGGGGGCGGATCCCCGACGACGCGCTCCGCGAAAAGGCGCGCGGGGCGGTGGCGAAGGCCCCCTACCTCATCGTCGCCGTGGAATTCTTCGCCTATCTGGCGGGACCCGTCGTCACCATCGCCATCGATTCGGCCACCGGGAGCCTGCGCTACGACATGGTGGAAATCGCCCTGGTCATCCTCTTCAATCTGGCCATCGGCTTCATGGTTTCCGTGCAGGCCATCCTGCAGGTCGAGGAATTCCTCCGGCCGCTCGTCGAGAGGCTCGGCTTCCGTGAGCTCGATCCGAAGGCTCGCAGGTCCACGGTCTCGGGACGCATCCTGCTCTCCGGCGCGGCCACCATGCTCCTCGTGGGCGTGGCGCTCTTCGTCGCGGCTTACGGGAGGCTCCGGCTCTTCGGCGAAATCGGCGCGGGCGACGAACGGGCCTACCTGCTGCGCTTCGCGCGGGAGGCGGGCTTGCTCCTGGTGGCCGGCCTGGTCTGGGGCATGGGGCAGTTCGTCACGATAGGCAAGAACATCGGGAAACGGATCCAGACGATCGGAAGTCGCGTGGAGGAACTGGCCTCTGGCGGGGGCGACCTCAGGCTGCGCGCCGACATCGTGCGGTCAGACGAGCTCGGAAAGCTTTCCGCGGATCTGAACCGCTTCCTCGACAGCCTCGAGCAACTCGTGGACGGCACGCGCTCTGTCGCCGGGGCGGTGGCCGGTTCTTCGTCGGCCCTGGCCGAGGGAGCCGAGAACGCCCGGCTCTCGGTAGAGGCCCTGGAGGCCAGCCTGGGCTCGGTGGACGAGTCGGTGGCGACCCAGACGGCCACCGTCGGCGAGGTTGAGGGTGACATCGCGCGCCTCATCGAGAGCGTCGACGCCGTCGCCGGGCAGGTCGGCACCCAGGCGGGCTACGTCGAGCAGAGCTCGGCCGCCATATCGGAGATGGCCGCGAACATCGCCTCGGTGGACCGGACCGCGGCCAAGGCTGACGACGTGGCCGGCCGCTTGCGGGGCTGGTCGGAGGAGGGCGGCCAGGCGCTCGCCGAGAGCCAGGGCGCCATCGGCGAGATCGAGCGTTCGTCCGTGGCGGTGCGCGAAATCATCGGATCCATCTCGAAGATAGCGGCGCAGACCAACTTGCTGGCCATGAACGCGGCCATCGAGGCGGCTCACGCCGGCGAGGCCGGCGCCGGCTTCGCCGTTGTCGCCGGCGAGGTGCGCAACCTCGCGGAGAACGCCTCGCGCAGCGCCAAGGAGATCGTCGGCCTGATCAAGGAGATGAACGCCCGCATCGAGCGCGGCGCCGAGCTGTCCGACCGCGCCGCCGAGGCGTTCGGCAAGATCCGCGAGGGCGTCGGGCAGACGAGCGAGCTGGTCCGCACCATCGCTGCCAGCATGGCCGAGCAGCGAACCGGCGCGGAGGAGATACTCGCGAGCTCGTCGTCGCTCATCGAGGCGACCCAGGACATCAAGGAGCGCGCCGAGGCCCAGCGGGCGGGATCGAAGGACATCGAACGGGCCATGCTGCGCATGGTCGATTCCTCCAACCGGATTTTCGAGGCGGTCCGCGAGGAAGCGGGCGCCGCGGCCACCCTCTCCAAGGTGGTCAAGGTGGTAGGCGGGGAGGCGGCGAGGAACCGGGACCACGTAGCCGCCCTCGCGGACGCGGTGGCGCGTTTCCGTACCTCCCGGGACGGTTGAATCCGGCTCCGCCCCCGGTGCATACTCGCGCCGTGCCGCCGGCCGTCCGCCCGTGGCTTTCCCGTATCGCATGAGTGCCGGAGGTGCCAGCCATGTTCCCGATCCGCAACGCGCGCGCGCTGTTGACCGCCCTCGCCATAAGCCTCCTGCCGGCCTCGGCCGCGATCGCCCAGGCTGTCCCGGCGCCCGAGGACGCCAACCTCCTGGTCCAGCAGGGACGGGCGCTGGTCGACTCCGGGAAGCGGGCCGAGGGCAACGCGCTCTTCGAGCGAGCCATCGCCATATGCGACGCCGAGCTGGCGGAGAACCCCGCGCGCATGGATTCCTGGGTGGTCAAGGGCTGGGCGCTCTTCCGCCTCGGGCGCTACCGCGAGGCGGTAGCCGTGGGTGACGCCGGCCTCAAGGTGAAGTTCGATGCCCGGATCGTGGAGAACATGGGCGAGGCCTACTTCTTCCTCCGCGATTACGCGGCCTCGCTCAAGAACCTCCAGCGCTACATCGACAATTCGGGCGAATACGCCGAACGCGTGTCCACGGCCTACTTCTACATGGGCGAGATCTACCAGGCGCAACGCAAATTCGAGCACGCCGACATCGCCTACGCCATCGCCGTGCAGCGCGAGCCGAACATGGCCCGGTGGTGGTTCCGCTACGGCAACGCGGTGGAGGCGCTCGGCGAGAAGGAACGGGCCCGGGGCCTCTACGAAAAGGCGCTGAAGCTCGCTCCGGCCTTCGCCGAGGCCAGGGACGCGATGGCCCGGCTCACCGCCCCAGCTGCGCCCTGATTCCGTCGGGGGCGCGCCGCCCGGACGATTCCGCTCCGCTCGACTTGCGAAGCGACCGCCCGGGCACTAAAGTTGTGCCAGCTTATGGCAATGCTCTTCACGCTCGAATTCCTGCCGCTCGGCCATGACCACTCCGACGAGGACGATTGCGCCTCTCACGCGGTCCGCGTGTCGGTGCGCGGAAGTCTCGATCTGGAAGACGCCTCCGAGGCCGGCCTCCTTCTCCGTACCCTGGCCGACGGAGGCGCGCGCCGGGTGGCCCTGAACCTCGAACAGCTCGACTACATCGACTCAACGGGCATCGGCGCCATCATCAGGGCGAAGAAGGACCTTTCGGCCCGCGGCGGCGACCTGGTGCTGCTCAACGTGCCCCCCAACATCAAGGACATCTTCGAGCTCGTGAACCTGAAAGGGTTCGTGCGGAGCTTCTACGACGACGACGAAGCCCTGCGCCACCTGGCCGCCTCGCTTCCGGGCTCCGACCCCTTTCCCGACAAGCCCTGATCCGGCGGACGGCATCCGCGGGGGCCGGCGCCTACAGGAGGCTCACCGGGTCCGGGTCGGCCTCCACGTAGACGCCGGGCGGCTCGCCGAGGCCCGAGAGCGCCGAGGAGCAGGCCGCGTGCAAGGCGCCCATCGACGGACCTTTCAGCACGACATGGCGACGGGCATTGCCGGCCATGAGCGCGATCGGGCATTCCGCCGGACCGAGCGCCTCAGCGTCCGGATCGAGGCGTTCCGCGGCAAGGCGCGCGAAGGTTTCCGCGGCCCTGTCCGCCTTTTCCGGCGACTTGGAACGGAACACCACGCGCACGAGCCGCGAGTAGGGCGGGAAGCCGAGTTCGCGCCGCGCCTCGAGCTCGAGGGCCTGGAACCCGGCGACGTCGGTCGCCGCCGCCAGGCGGATGACGGGGCTGCGCGGCTTGAAGGTCTGGACAACGACACGACCGTCAGGCGTGAAGCGGCCCGCGCGGCCCGCCACCTGCACGATGAGCGAGAAGGCGCGTTCCGCCGCGCGGAAGTCGGGCAGGTTGAGGCTCGTGTCTGCCAAGACCACGCCCACCACCTTCACGCCCGGAAAATTCAGGCCCTTCGCCACCATCTGCGTTCCGAGGAGGACGTCGATCCTTCCCGCGCGGAAATCTTCGAGCAGCTTCCTCGCCTCGCCCTTCCCGGTCGCGGAATCTGCGTCCAGGCGGCGGACCGTCAGGTCGGGGAAGGCGGCGGCCACTTCCTCCTCGAGTCGCTCGGTGCCGAAGCCGCCCCAGCCCACGTCAAGCGAACCGCAGGACGGGCAGGCGCGGGGGGGGGGCGCGCGGTAGCCGCAGTAGTGGCAGACCAGGGCGTCGCGGTCCTTGTGCCAGGTGAGCGGCACCGAGCAATGCCGGCACTTGAGCTCCTCGCCGCAGGTGCGGCACGAGAAGCGATGGCTGAAGCCGCGGCGGTTCAGGAAGAGGATGCTCTGTCCTCCCGCGGCCTTGGCGCCCCGCACCAGGGCGGCGAGGCGACGCGAGACGGGGCCGGCCTCGTCCCGCATGTCCACGATTTCGACTTCGGGCGGCGCTCCGCCCGAGAGCCTGCCGCCAAGCTCGAGCTTCTCCATGCCGCCGTCGAGCATGAGCTTCCAGGCCTCGACGCTCGGCGTCGCGGAGCCCATGACGAGGCGGGCGCCTTCCTCCGCGCAACGCATCATGGCCACCTGCCTCGCGTGGTAGCGGGGCGACGAGCCTGACTTGTAGGATCCTTCGTGCTCCTCGTCGACCACGACGAGCCCGAGCCTCGGCACGGGGGCGAAGACCGCGGAGCGGGCGCCCACAACCACGTCCGCCTCGCCGCGCATGACGCGCCGCCATTCGGCGAGCCGCCTCGACGGGGTAAGCCCCGAATGGAGCACGGCGCAGCGTTCGCCGAAGCGCGTCCGAACCGCCTCGACGACCTGGTGGGTCAGCGCAATCTCGGGCACCAGGTAGATGACGCCGCGGCCCTCGGCGAGCGTGGCCTCGGCGGCCTGCAGGAAGACCTCGGTCTTGCCCGAGCCGGTGGCGCCGAAGAGATACTTCCTGCCCGATTTCTCGGAAAGGACTCGCTCGAGCGCCGCGCGCTGGGGGGCGGACAACACGAGCGAGTGGTCGCAGGGGGCGGTTTCCTCGAACGAGTCCGCGCCCGCGGAACTTTCCCGCCGGCCGCCCGGCGTGATGGCCGAGAGGGTTTCGCCGAGCGTGCAGAAGTACATGCGCGCCACGCGGGCGGCGAGGGCGATGGTGGCCTCTCCGGCCAGGGGTTCCGGATCGACGACCTTCGCGATCGGTTTGACGAGCGAGCTGTCGATGTCGCACGCGGAGAGCTCGCCGACGACCCAGCCTTCGATCACGCGGTTCCGGAACGGCGCCTCGACGCGGCAGCCGATACGGGCGCCGTCGGGCGCGGCCTTCGTCCCGATGTTGCGGTAGGTGAACAGGCGGTCGAGCGGGACGTCGAAGGCGACGCGGAGGAACTCGGTCACGGCGCCCCGGGCGCCCAGCCGTCCGCCTGCATCCGCTCGCGGAGCTTCTTGAGGTCTTCCCAGGCGGGCCGCTTGTTGCGGTCGTCCCTGAGCAGAGCGCTCGGATGGAAGGTCGCGATCAGCGGTATGCCCTCGAATTCGAAGAAGCGGCCTCGCAGCTTCGAGATGCCCTCGCCGGTCTCGAGCAGGGTCTGCGCCGCTATCCGCCCCAGGCAGAGGATGTAGCGGGGCTTGAGCAAAGCGATCTGGCGCCTGAGGAAGGGCAGGCAGGGCGCACGTTCGTCGGGCAGAGGGTCGCGGTTGCCCGGCGGCCGGCACTTGACGACGTTGCCGATGAAGCAATTGCGAGTCCGGGAAAGACCGATGGCCTCGAGCATGCGGTCCAGCAGCTGGCCGGCGGCGCCCACGAAGGGTTCGCCGCTTGCATCCTCGTCGGCGCCCGGGCCTTCGCCGACCACGAGTACGAGGGGACGGGAAGCGCCGGCTCCGGGCACGGCGTTCCGGCGCGTCACGCGGAGGCGGCAGGCGCCGCAGGCGCGGATCTCCTCGGCGATCCGCTCGAGGCTGTCGCCTTCGGGCGAAACGAAGGCGGCCGGGCGTGGCGCGCCCGCCTTGGCGATGATCTCGGCTTCGGAGGGCGGCGGAGCGGCGTCCTCGAACACCGCTTCCGCGCGCGGCCGGACGCGGCCCGCTTCGAGCCAGTCCTGGATGAGCGATAGATCGTCGTGGAGTCGTTCTCGTTCGTCCCGGGTCATGCGGAGGGTTCCTCGGGCGCCCGGACCTCGGCCGTCGCTTCGGCGTCCAGGTCGCGCTGGACGGCCGCGAAGGACCGGGTCGAAAGGAAGGCGGCCACCAGCTCGGGATCGCGGATCCGGGCTTTTTCGTCCTCGAGCAGGCGGAACGCTACCGAGCGGTGGGCGGCGCTCGACGAAGGATCCAGCAGGCGCGAGGCGAGATGATAGTACAATATGGCGTCCTTGGCGGGCAAGAGCGTGCCGGACGTGAAGAGGTAGCTTGCTTCGAGCAGGAAGTAGCGGGCTTCGTCGGCGCGGTCGCGGGCCAGCTTCGACTCCGCCATTATGGTGAGGAGCGTGAAGGTCTGCCAGTAGGCGGAGTGGCGCAGGCCCGTCACCAGTCCCTCCCGCGCCGTCGACTCCGCCTTTCGCCGCTCGCCGGCGATCGCTCGGCATACGGCCAGGGTCCGGAGCGCGTCGATGCGGTCAAAATCGTTGCGGACCCGGTCGGCGAAAAATTCGGCCTGACGGAAGCTTTCTTCGGCCTCGACGACGGATCCGGCGGCATGCAGGGCGAGCGCCAGCATGGCGTGGGCCTGGGAGGCCACCGAATCGGAGGGCGACCCGGCGGCGAGCAGTTCCCGCGCGACCGGGGTCATGGCCGTCCAGTCGCAGAGCTGCCAGAGCGCCTTGAGCTTGAGGTCCAGCGCGACCGCGCGACGGGCCGCCCGTTCGCCCTCCACTTCGGCCAGCGCGCGATCGATGAGCGCCAGCGCGGCCGCGTAGTCGCCCGAGAGCAGCAGGATTTCCGCGCGGGCGGTCGCGGACTCGAAGGCGTCGCCGCCCTCCACCGCGAGCGCCTGGGCCACCAGCCGGTTCGCCTCGCCGGCGTTGCCGCGAAGCATTTCGGCAAGGGCCGCGTGGCGCAGCACGTTCTGGACGCTCCGTTCCCGTCCGCCCGCGGCACGGTAGTAGCGGAGCGCCTTCTGGGCCGTGAATACCGCCTTCTGGAACTGGCACGAGATGGTGTTGTACGCGCAGATCTGGTGGTAGGCGAAGCCCATGCACGCGTCGTCCTTCCGCGCTATGGCGATCCGCATGATGCGCCTGAGCTCCTCTTCGGCCTCCTCGATCCGGCCCGTATTGAAGAGTATGGCGCTTTTGGTGATCAGGACACGGACGGCAAGGTCGGCGTCCCGTCGCGCGAGGGCCCGGTGGAGCACGTCGAGGTGCTCGAGGTACTCGACGCGGTAATTACGGTCGGGGTCGGCCAGGATCAGGCCGGCCGCTTCGGGGAAACGTTCCGAGCGGCCGAGGTGCCCGAGCAGCCTGATGGCGTCGGGGCGTTCGCGCGAGAGCATGATGTCCGCCACCAGGCCATGGAGGATCTTCTTGTTGTGGTTGAGGAGCGACGCGTAGAGGGCCTTCTTGAACGGGTCGAGACGGAAGCGGCAGCGACCGCCCTCCTCGACCAGCACGCCGTCAGCCGTGAAGCGCGCGAAGGCCTGGGCGACCATGTCCGGATCGCCTCCCGTGCGGCGCTCTATCACCTCGGCGCTCTCGCGGTCGAAGGAGTGCATGAAGACGGACAGCTTGAGCAGAAGATCGCGCCACGCCTCCGGATACCGCTCGACGCGCGAAAGGAAGATGCTCTGGATGCCGGGCGGCAGGGCGGTGACGTCGCGGTGTTTGCGGCCCCAGGCCGCGTACTCACGAAGGAACAGCGGGTTTCCCATGCCGGCCTGCAACAGGCCGGGGATGAGCCGTTCGGGGCACTCGGGCCAGGCTTCCATAAGCAAGGCCCGGGAGTCGCCCTCGGCGAGGGGACCGATCCGGAGCGCGCGGAAGGCGGGGAACGAATCGCGCAGGCTCTGGGTCGACTCGCGCGCGAGCAGGACGGCGAACGGTTTGACGCGCGCGTTGCGAATCCAGTACGCGAGGAATTCCGTCGAGAGCGGGTCGAGCGCGTGGGCGTCGTCGATGACGGCCAGGGGCGGGAAGATGTCTCGGTCGTGCGGATCCAGCAGGGTCTGCAACAGGGCGAGCAAGGCCTGGCTGGCTTCCGGGTCGCGTTCGCGGGGACTGGCCTCGAAGCCTTCGGCGTCCGAGCGCTCCACGAGGCGGGTGAACGCCGATATCCAACGCGGTTCAATGCCCGCCTGGCGGCCGAGCGCGGCGGACGTTTCCTCCGCGCCGGAATCCGGAGCCAGGCCGAGCCTGGCGAGCACCAGGTCCACGATGGCCGCGTAGGGTCGGGACCGGTAGCGGCGGGCGCGGACGGAGAGCACCGGGCTCGCGAAATCGGGGAAGGCCCGCAGCTTCGCGACGAAGCTGGCCATGAGCCTCGATTTGCCGATGCCCGCCTCGCCGGTCACGATGAAGCCCGCGCCTTCCTTCGGGTCGGTCCTGAGGTAGGCGCGCAGCAGCTCGTCGAGCTGTTCCCTCCTGCCGTGGAGCGGGCCGTCGTCGCGCGGGACGCCGTCCGCGAGGCCGATCACCGGCCACGCCTTCACCGTCTCGCTCTTGCCTTTCAGCCTGAGTTCGAGCGCTTCGCCGAACTGGAATTCGTCGCGGCACTTCTCGGCCACGGCGTCCGAAACCAGGATCGAATCCGGGCGGGCCGCCGCCTCGAGCCGCTGGGCGACGCTCATGGCGTGCCCGGTGACCACGTCGTGCTCGCCGCGGCGGCCCGTGGCGGCGAGCCCCGTATGGATGCCCGTGCGGAAGGAGAGCTCGACGCCCTTCGGGGCCAGCCGGTCGAGGCGGCCCAGGAAGTCGAGGGCGGCGTGGATGGCTCGGGCGGAGTCGTCCTCGTGGAGCTCCGTGACGCCGAATACGGCCACCAAGGCGTCGCCGATATATTTTTCGACCATGCCCCCGTGAGCGCGGATGCTCTCCTCGAAGGCGCCGAAGACGCGGCCCATCAAGGCGTCCATCTCCTCCGGATCCATGCGCTCAGAGAGCGTGGTGAATCCCTTCATGTCGGAGAAGAGGATGGTGGCGACGACGCGTTCGCCGTCCTTGAGGTCGGCCGTGTTGGGCATTATGGACGGCAGTCTAGTCGATACCCGCGGGGCGGGCAAGCGGAGGCGCCCGGGCGGGGCCGAGGGGTCAGGGAATCAGGAAGACCTGGAGTATCTGGATGACGGGGAAGATGATGCACACCGCGATGAAAACGATCTCGAGGACGAGAGTGCGGTGCTCTGCCAGATCGCCCTTGACGATCTCGTACACGTCCTGCAAGGCCTCGAGGCGGCGCTCGACGCTCCACTTCCAGCCCTCTGTCGAGAATATCCCGGCCAGGTGGTCGTAGATGCGGCTGTAGTAGAAGTCGCCGATGATCTTCGAGCTGTTCTCGAGGTTTTCCAGCGTGAACAGCGCGTCGAGCCGCAAGGCCTGGATGGCGGCGAAGCGGCCGGGCAGGTTGCGGAGCCTGCGGCGCTTCTTGCGGGTGTCCGTATAGAAGCTCCGCATGTCCTTCTCGGCCACGTCGATCCAGCCGTCGAGCATGAGGTCGAGCACGCGCAGTTCGAGCAGCTGGTAGTTCGCGTGTTCGACGATCACGAGGAGATCCTCGTAATCGGCGGTCGGGTCGACGATGGCGCAGCGGTCGAGGTCGAAGACGGCGGCCTCGTCGGAGCGGTAGGCGAAGGGATTGGAGAGCGTGCGCCGCACCTCGTCGTCGTGGAGCGGGGTTCCCCAGGCATCCCCGGAGAGCAGGGTGGCCAGTTCCCGCGACCTCGAGGCGATGAACGCGTGGGGCGTCAAGCCGGTTTCGCCGAAGCAGAAGGCCGTATAGGATTCCCGTTCCGTCCGCTTGAGGCCGTAGTTCTCGAGCGAGACCGCGCTCCGTATGCGCGCCTGGGTCTGGATGAAGCGGGCTTCCGCGAAGTCGGAGATCGTGCGGAGGACGCCGCCGAGCGGGTAGAGGCAGTCCTCGGCGTGGTGCAGCTCCTCGAGCGTCGCCGAGAGGCGGAGGCGCACGATGATGGAGACGACACCTTCGTCGTACAGCTTGGCCTGGGACCACGCGCCGAGGAAAATGCCGGCCGGGGTGACGGCGCCGGCCTCGGCGGCCCCTCCGGCGTCCATGTCCATCCGGATCGAGGGCGGCAGCACCAGGGTTGGCGGAGCGTCGCGGCGCCTCAAGGGGTTCGGATCGAGGCAGACGTCGTCGCCGCAATCGAGCTTGGAAAAATCCATCGATCGGCCCACGTCGAAGAGCTCGAAGCGCACGAGCTCGACCGTGCGCCTCGCCTCGCCGGAGGCCGGGGCGGGGAGGATGCCCGGAGCTGGCTGGGCCTGGCGCGAGCCGCGCGGCCGCTTGGCGGCGACGCCAGAGCCGCGACGGACGCCCGGGCGAGCGAAGGTGGCCGACTTGGCGCCCTTCGTACCTCCGTCCCCGTCTTTCATGGCCGCGCCTCGACGCGGGCCACGTCCCGGCCGAGGACCTGCAGCACGAGCAGGCTGCCTTCCGGAACGCTGTACGGAGCCTGGAAAAGCGTGCCGCGGTGCATCACCTGAACGATGGGGGTGCGCACGCCGTCGAGATCCACGTACGAGAGCGTTGCCTTTACGGGGTAGGGGTACTCGGGCAGCTCCCGGCTGAACAGGCCGCTGACCATGCCGTCCCGCGCGGCATAGGAGGTGGCCACGAGCTTGACCACGTCCGTCTCGGGAATGGACGTTCCGGCGGCGGGCGATTGCGAGACGATCTGGCCGGATTTCTCTCCGGCGCGCGCGTCGCGAAGCTCGAAGCTGAAGGACACGCCTGATTTTTCTATCTGGAGGAAGGCGGCGTCAAGCTCGAGTCCCGAGAAGTCCGGCACCCTGAGCTTCTCGCGCTCGGGGCCTTTGGAAACCACGAAGACGAGCTCGGAGGGTCCCGCCACGGGCGTTCCCGGGGTCGGGGCCTGCTGGAGTATGGTTCCCGCGGGCTCGCGGGAGAACTCGTAGATCGGGGGTTCGCGGACGGTCATCAGCGGCCGGCCCGTCGAGAAGAGGTTCTGCAGCTCGAGCTTGACGTCCTCGAGGGTTCGGCCCGAGTAGTCGGCGACCGTGTCGATCACGGGTCCGCGACTGATCGTTATGGCTATCCGGCGCCCCGCCTTGACGATGGCGCCCGCTTTCGGGGACTGCTCGAGAACGAGGCCCTTTTCCTTCGGATCCTCGGTGTAGCGCTGCGTGAGCCGCGGGTACAGCTCCTTTTCCTGGAGCGTGGTCAGGGCCGTCGCCAGATCCATGCCGCGAAGGTCGGGGACGAGGGTCTGCTCGGCGCCGCGCACCGTGAGGAAGAAGGCCGCCGCGAGGGCGATCATCAGCACGAGGACGAGGGCGACGATGCCGCCGGCGACATACTTGTAATACTCGGGATCGATGTCGCGCAGCTTGGTAAGGTGGAAGCGGATCTTCATGGTTCGAGTTCCCCGTGCCAGTCGGTTTCGGGGTGGCTCTGGCAGGATGTCGAAACAGCCATCGGGCCCGTTTCGACATTACCTTGACCTCCGCGATTCCACGGAAAAGCGCAAGCTTTTCGAGGAATCGCGAACCGGGTTCTTGAAATGCCTCGAGTATTCCAAAAACCCGCTAGGCGCCGAGACGGCTCCCGATGAGGTCGCGCACGCCATTGGCGAATTCGCGGAAAGGCAAGGCCTTCCGGGCGCGCAGCTGGAGCCGTCGAAGCGAGAGCAACCCTCTTCCTGTTTGTACCATCAGACCTCGGCCGCTGTCCAGAGCGAACACGGAGCCCGGCTCGAGGCCGGAGTCCTCGTCGGGGTAGGGCCGGGACTCGAGCAGCGCGAGCCGCTCACCGCGGAGGAAGGTGAAGGCGCCTGGCCAGGGCTGGAAGGCTCTGACGCGCGCGTCTATCGCGAGCGCGTCGAGCTTCCAGTCCACGAGGCCGTCATCCTTTCCGAGCTCGCGGCAGTACGTCGCCTTCGAGGCGTCCTGCGGCTCGGGGACCGCGCTCCCGTCCTCGAGCGCGTCGAGCGCGCGCACGAGCAGCCCGGCGCCGAGCTCGGCGCAACGATCGGAAAGGCTGGCCGTCGTCTCGGTGCCGTCGAGCGCGATGCTCTCGCGCGCGACGATGTCGCCCGAGTCGAGCTCTGCGGCTATGCGCTGGACGCTCACGCCGGTCTCCGCGTCGCGAGCCAGGATGGCCGCGGGAATGGGCGTGGCGCCTCGCCAGCGGGGCAGGAGCGAGGGGTGCACGTTGAGCCCCCCCGCGGGGAACAGCGAGAGGAATTTCGGTCCGAAGATGCGCCCGTAGGCGAACGCGACCAGGATTTCCGCTCCGAGCGGGGCGACGAGCGCGCGCGACCCGGAACCGAGCCGGTCCGGCGTCAGCACAGGGACGCCGGGCAGGATTTCCGCGGCCAGAGCGCCCACCGCGGTAGGCTCGGGCGTTCCCGATCGTCCTTTGGCGGAGGGAGGGTTCGTGAGCACGCCGACGAGCTCGTGACGGGACGCGGCGAGCGCGCGCAAGAGAGGCACCGCTATCGCGGGACTGCCGGCGAACAGGACTTTCACGGGACGGGGGCCTAGTAGCGCCGGCGCTTTTCGTACTGCGCCAGCACCTTGGCTTTCGAGGCCTCGGGCAGGCGGTCGACGAAGAGCACTCCGTTCAGGTGGTCGAGCTCGTGCAGGATGACCCGCGCGAGGAGCCCGTCGGCGTCGAGGGTGAAGGGACGGCCCCGCTCGTTCCAGGCCTGCACGGTAAGCTCCGCCGAGCGCTTGACGTCGGCGTATACCCCCGGGATGGAGAGGCAGCCCTCCTCGAGAGACACGACGCGCTCGCCCGTGCGAACCAGTTCGGGGTTCACGAAGACGCGCGGAACGTCGTCCTCGACCTGGACCACGAAGACCCGCTTGCCGACCGCGACCTGCGGGGCAGCCAGGCCTATGCCGCGCCCGACGCGCATGGCGTCGAACATGCGTTCGATGAAGTCCTTGAGTCCCTGGTCGAAATCCTTGACGGGTTCGGCAGTGCGGGTCAGAACCTCGGCCCCGATGGTGACTATGTCGAGCATCTTTCACTCCAAAAGCGGGAGAACCACGTAGGCACGGAAGGAATGGGAAGGGTCGGGGGAGAAACCCGAATCCCGTCAATCTCCCGTGGTGTGGATATGGTTCGTTCCGAACAAATTACAGGCGTTGGAGGCGGTGGTCAAGGAGCGCGCAGGTCCGGGGGGAGTTCGAAGCGGTCGCCGACGGCAAGCCCGACCCGCGCGAACCAGCCTTGCGGCACTTCCAGCGCATGGCGGGCGGAGCGTGCCGATTCGATGACCTCGAGGCTTTCCGGCCGCATGTCGCGGATCTCGCGGATGGTGCCGTCGGCGGCGAGGAAGGCGATGGACAGGGGAATCTTGGTGTTCTTCATCCAGAAGGCCATGCGTCGGTCGGAACCGTAGACGAAGAGCATGCCGCGTCCGTCCGGCAGTTCTTCGCGGAACATGAGCCCCTGCTGCTGCTCTTCGGGCGTGATCGCGAGCTCGGCTACGAGCTCGACGCTTCCTGAACGGAGCGTCACGGTACGGAGCGCGTCGTCCCCCTCGCAGGCGCCGAGGGAAAGGGCTGCAAACAGGATCAAGGCGACGGTTGACGCTTTCATGGTTCCTCCCCGAGCCCGACCGGGCGTCCGGCGGGCCACAGTATAGCGCGGGATCCCGCCCCGGCGGGAGCGCGGGATGCCACGGCGGGGCCACGATGATACGAAAAGCGCTCCCCGGGGGGGGAGCGCGTTCGTTCCGTTCAGGAAATGGAGGGATCAGTAGCTCTTGCCCTGGCTCTTCCTTGACTTTTTGAGGAGCTTGCGGGCGAGGGCCTTTTCCTTGCGGTTCCGGATGGTCGAAGGCTTTTCATAGAATTCGCGCTTCTTCCACTCGCGGATGATGCCCTCTTTCTCCACCAAACGCTTGAAGCGCTTGATGGCCTTTTCGAGGCTTTCGCTCTCGTCGACGATAATCTGGCTGATGGTTATCACCCCCTTTCGCGTCGAGGGCGGCAGTATATCCGCTCGTCGCCGGGAGAGTCAAGCCGTCGGGATCGAGCGGTCCTCTCCCGTTTCCGCCTCGGCGAAGCCTGCCGCCCGCGCGCCTAAGTGCCATTTCCCGAGATGGATCCTAGGGCTTGCGGACCAGGGCTTCGGGGTCGCAGGCCGTGCCGTTGACGCGCAGTTCCCAGTGCAGGTGCGGCCCCGTGGAGAAGCCCGTGGACCCGACCGCGCCGAGTTCCTCGCCCTGCAGCATCGAGTCGCCCGTCGCGACGGCCAGCGAGTCCAGATGCATGAACACGGAGTAGACTCCCGGCAAATGCTCCATGATTACCGTGTTGCCGGTCAGGACGCGGAACTCGGAAAGGACGACCTTCCCCGGACCGGGCGATAGCACCGGCGTACCCGTCGGCGCCCCGAAATCGATGCCGTAGTGGGCGGATTCTCCCGCGGGTTTCCCGGACGGGGAAATGTAGCGGCGACGGTCGCCGAAGTACGCCGTGAAGCGGATGGCGGCGAGCGGCCAGGCGAAGGATGGACCGAGCAGCAGGTCGGGGGCGTGGACGCCAGCCGGGTCGAAATTGCCCAGCGCCGCCTGATAGCGGATGGACTGCTCCTCGCGTCGCGGGTCGGGGTCGTCGCGGGCGGCGCTCGCCGCGGCGGTGAACCGGACCGTGCTTGCCCGGAACGAGCGCGGAAGGACCTCGAGGACGCGGCTCGCCGCCACGAAGGCGTCCGGAAGCGACCGGAGCTCGAGACGGTACGCGCCGTGCGCGAGCGTGTCGGGCAGCCCGAGCGCGAAGCCGAAATTCCGTTCCATCCCCGGAAGGGAAAAGGACGGGGCCCGCGCGATGACGGCGCCGTCCGCGGCGATCAGGCGAAGTTCTCCAGAGAATCCTGGCTCGAGGACGAACCACGTTGCGAAGACCGGATCCCCGGGACGCGCGCTATTCGGAGCCAGTAACCAGGCGCCCTCGGCCCGCGGGTTGGCGGAAACCGGCGCCTGCCGGACGAGAAGCAAAAGGAGGGCGGTCGACAGGAGTCTTGCTCTGGTGCCTGTGGTTCGGAACATGGGGCGAATGTAGCCCCGGCCGAAGCCCTTGGGCAAGAAGCCCCGTTTTTGACGGCGGCACGGCCAGCGTCTAGACTGGAAGGCATGGTGGACGCGGGCAGGGAAACTCCGGAGACCGCGGCGGTCGAGGCCGCCAGCCGATCCGCGCCGAAACCCTTCGCTGCGGGCCTCCTCGCCGCCGCGGCCGGCTTGCTCATCGGCGTTCCCGTGGCGCTGTTCGCGGTTCTGGTGCCGGGCTTTCCGCGTTGGGCGATTCCGCTCGCCGCCGCGTCGGGCGCGGCAACGGCGGGATTCGTGGCCGCCCGTTCGGCCCGCCGCTTTGTCGAGCTTGTCCGCGAAGCCGGCGAGCGCGAGCTGAAGCTGGAAAAACGGGTCATCGCCCGCGCAGACGAGCTTTCCGCGGCCTATAACCAGCTGGCCGACAAGCATGAGTCCATGCGGAAGGAACTCCGGGTCGCCCGGGACATCCAGGGTTGCATAGTCGGGCGGCTTGACCACCTTCCCCCTCGCCCCGAGCTGGACGTCGCCGCCTGGTACCGCGCGATGGACAACGTCGGCGGCGACCTGTACGACGTCGTTCGCATCGGCCGCAACTCGTACGGATTCCTCATGGCCGACGTCGCCGGACATGGCGTTCCTGCCGCCCTCGTCACGGCGCTGGTGAAGGTGGCGTTCGACGGCAAGGCCGCCTGGGGCATACGCCCGGAGGGCGTATGCGATGCGGTCAACCGCACCCTGTGCCAGCTGGTCGGAGAGCAGGACCGCTTCGTTACGGCCTGGTACGGCATCCTCGACCTCGAGACGGGACTGCTCCGTTACACGAACGCCGGTCATCACCCGCCCGTCCTGATCCGCAAGGACGGCACCATACTGAGGCCGGACACCGAATGCCAACCGCTGGGCATCATCGACGAGGCGCCATTCTACTCCGTGGAGCTGACCATGAGCCCCGGAGACCGCATGGTGCTGTTCACCGACGGCATCGTCGAGGCGCGGAATTATCTGAAGGAAGAATTCGGCTACGCCCGTTTCCTCGAAGCCATCGGACGGAATCCGGGCGCCCCGCCGGGGAGCGTCATCGACGGGATACTGGCTGATCTGAACGGATTCCTGATGGGCGCTCCGCCAGAGGACGATCGGGCGATACTGGCTTTCGAATTCCGGGGCTTCGCCCCGCGACCCGCCTGAGCCGCCCCGGCCCTTGCCCGCGCGCCGCACGCTCGGGCATTATCGCTTCCGGAGGCTGAACATGGACATGCCGCTCGTACTGCGCCGCCACGCGTCCGGCGCCCTCGTATACTCGATCTCCCCCTGGTATCGCGCCGGCGCCGCGGCGATGCTCTGCCTCATCGTCGCCGCCATCGCGAGCGCGGGCGGAACCGGCGTCTTCGGCTGGATTTTCGTGGTCGGCGCCTTTGTCGCCGCTTTCTACGAGGAGCGCTGGACCTTCGACCCGGCGCGTGACCTCGTGGCCTGGCGCGTCGGCCTGCTGTTTCTCGCGCGCCGCCGCACCGTCGCCGTCTCCAAACTGCGCCGTTTCTCGCTCCGCGCCTACCGGCGTGGCGTGGAGGACCGGGCTCGCGGGGCGGAGCTCGCCGACGGGCCAGCGGGCTCGCGCGGGGGGCGAGGCCTCGAATGGCGCGTAATGGCTGAACTGGCCGACGGAACCGAGCTCGTCATTGACGCATCCCGGTCTCATGGCAAGAACCGGCTGGCCGCGGTCGCGGTGAAGCTGTCCGAGGCGCTCGGCAAGCCGTTCGGGGAAGATTGACGGCGCGGTCGGATCCCGCGAGGACAAGGCAGGACGGACTCGGGCGCTTCCTGTTTCCCGGGTGCACACACCCATTCACTACAGGGGCGCAAGGTGTGTTAAAAGGAAACACGCACGTGTGTTAAAAGGAGCCGCGAGAGCGCCCTCGGCCTCTCGCCGGCTTCTTCCGCCACATCCGCTTCGCGCCGCATGCTTTTCATGCAAGTGCGACTGCATGTGCAAGTGTTGTTGTAACAGTTAATTACGCCCTCTCCTTCTCCTTCTTGGCTCTATGTCTCCATGCCTCTGCGGTTTTTTTTCCACCACTTGGTGAAGTTGGCACGCGGTTTGCAATATTGGTAGTGAGAGCGATGGAGCCCCCGTTCGGGGACCCGGCCGGTGGCCGGCGACCATCGCCTCCGGTCCGCGGCGCCAAGCCGGGACCGGCGAAATACCGTTCCTGCCATGGCGCGACGAGAGCGCCATAGAAATGGAGGAGACCATGAACCGCAGCCTGATCGCCTACGAACCCGCCGTCGCCAGCGTTTTCGACGAGATGGAGAACCTGATGAACGGCTTCTGGACCGGCGCCCGCGCCGGCCTTGCCCGCGGCGCTTCCCGCGTTCCGGCGGTGGACATCCGCGAGGAGAAGGAGCGCTACGTGCTCGAAGCCGAGCTTCCCGGCCTGACCGAGAAGGACGTCGAACTCAAGGTGGAGGACGGCATCCTGACCCTGCAGTCGAAGGTCGAGGAGAAGCGCGAGGAGCGCAAGGAAGGCTGGTTGCTCCGCGAGCGCTCCCGCGCCTCGTTCAGCCGGGCCTTCAGCCTGCCCCGCGATGTCGACGCCGAGAGCATCAAGGCGACGTTCCGCAACGGCCTGCTCGAGGTCGAGGTGCCAAAGAGCGCCGCGGCCCGCGAGAAGAAGATCGAGATCAAGGTCGCCTGAGTAGAGGGAAATCGACGCCGAGGCGCCGTTGAGCAGCTAGCCAGGTCTGAAGCCTGAGAGAGTACGACACCGAGGCGCAGAGACGCAGAGGGGAACGGCAAGACCGCTCCCCTCTTTTTTATCTTTCCAGTTCCTCGGCGTTCTCGGCGCCTCGGCGTTTTCTTCGCATCTAGAGCAGGTCGGTGCGGCCGAGGGCTTTCCAGGCTTCGACGGCGTCCTTTACGCGCTGGGTCTCGCCCTTGCGGGCCACCAGCACGGCGCCGTGCTTGACCACCACCACAAGGTCCTCGACGCCGCAGAGCGCCACGGGCAGGTCGGAGTAGACGAAGCAGCCGGTCGAGCCCGGTTCCACCACCTCGCCCGAGTGGCGTGAGAAGAGCGTGGCGAACTCGTCCCAGCTGCCCACGTCGTCCCAGCCGAAGGCCGCGGGCACGAGGGCGACGCGCGGGCATTTTTCGCTGACCGCGTAGTCGAGGCTGATGGCGGGCGTCGCGTCGTAGGCGGCCGCGAAGCCTTCCCAGGCTTCGAGCACGAAGGCGCCCGAACGCTCCGCGAAGCGCGGCTCCGCGGCGGCGAGCGGCGCGAAGGCCGCCGCCACCTCGGGGGCGCGGGTTTCGAGCTCCTCGCGCATGAGGTCGAAGCGCCAGCCGTACATGCCCGAATTCCAGTAGAAGTTGCCGGCCGCGAGGAAGGACTCGGCCGTGGCCCGGTCGGGCTTTTCGCGGAAACGCGCCACCCTGAAGCCGGACCCGAGCTGCTCCGAGGTCTCGAGGTAGCCGTAGCCCGTGGCCGGGCCGCGGGGCTTGATGCCGAAGCACACCAGGTTGCCGGCCTCCGCGAGGGCGGACGCGCGCGCGGCGTCCGCGACGAAGGTCTCCGCCGGCTCGATCAGGTGGTCGCTGGTGAGGAGCAGGGCCGAGCCGCCCGCTTCCGGGGTCGGCGCGCGCCCGGGCAGGCCGGGCTTTTCGAGCAGGGCCAGGGCCGCCGCGACCGCGGGCGCAGTGTTGCGCGCTCGCGGCTCCGGCAGCACGAGCACGCGCCCGCGGGCCTCCGGGCAGGCTTCCACCTCGGAGAGCAGGGCGTCGAGCTGGACGGCGCCGCACACCACGAGCACCGAGCCCGAGGGCCCGAGCGCGAGGGCGCGTTCGAGGGCCATGCGGAAGAAGGAGCGGCCGCCCTCGAGCGACATGAACTGCTTGGGACTCTTCGCCACGGAGGCGGGCCAGAGCCGGGTGCCGGCTCCGCCGGCCAGGATTACGATGTCGGTGAACATGCCAACAACTTTACGCGGACGGCGCGCGGGGGGCAAGCGCGAAAAGGGCGCCGCCTTCGATGAAGCCCCCGGGCGACCGCCGGAAGGACGCCGCCCCCAACCGTTGCGGCGGGCGGGTAGGGCGAGCCTGGAGGTGCCGACGCACGCGGCGCCCGAATTGGTTGACCGCGGTCACCGAACTCGGCGAAGGCGCCCGAGTTGCCCTTTACCCTCGCGCGATACCCGGCTATAAATGACGGTGACCCGCATTATGGACGCAAGGAGCGGAATATGGACATATTGACCCTGAATTGCGGCAGCTCGTCGGTGAAGTACCAGGTGTACGACTGGGACGCGAAGGAAGTGCTGGCGAGCGGCATCGTCGAGCGCGTGACCCTCGGCGGTTCGGTGATAAGCCACAAGGCGAGGGGCAAGGCCGAGTACGTCAACGAGCACGAGTGCCCGACGCACACCGTGGCCATCGAGCTGATCCTCGAGACCCTGCAGCACCCCGAGTACGGCGTCATCAAGAGCATGTCCGACATCAAGGCCGTCGGCCACCGCATGGTCCACGGCGGCTCGAAGTTCGCCCGCAGCGCGATCATCACGGACGAGTTCCTCGAGACCTTCAAGAGCCTGACCGACCTGGCGCCGCTCCACAACCCCGCCAACCTGATGGGCGTCGAGGCCGCGCGCGCCGTGATGCCGGACGTGCCGCACTGCGCCGTCATGGACACGGCCTGGCACCAGACCATGCCCGAGACGAGCTACACCTACGCGGTGCCGCACGAATGGCAGGACAGGCACATGGTGCGGCGCTACGGCTTCCACGGCACCAGCTTCCTGTACACCGCGAAGCGCGCCGCGGTGCTGCTCGGCCAGGACCCCTTCAAGACCAACCTGGTCATCGCGCACATCGGCAACGGCGCCTCGATCAACGCGGTCAAGGACGGCGTCAGCTTCGACACCTCGATGGGACTGACCCCCCTCGAGGGCCTCGTAATGGGCACGCGCTCCGGCGACATCGACGCGGGCATCGTGTTCCACATCATGCGCCAGACCGGCATGAGCGCGTCGGACGTCGAGAAGAAGCTCAACAAGGAGTCCGGCGTGCTCGGCGTGAGCGGCAAATGGGCGGACCGCCGCGACATCGAGGTGAACGCCGAGAAGGGCGACCACCGCGCGCAGGTGGCCATGGAGCTGGAAGGCTACCGCATCAAGAAGTACATCGGCGCCTACATGGCCGCGCTCGGCCGCGTCGACGCGCTCGTGTTCACCGCCGGCGTCGGCGAGATGGGACCGATGATCCGCGCGCTCGCCACCGCGGGGCTCGAGAACCTGGGCATCAAGGTGGACGCCGAGCGCAACGCCAAGGCCAAGTGCCGCAACGCGGAGCTCGAGATCTCGGCGCCGGACTCGAAGGTGAAGGTCTTCGTGATCCCCACCGACGAGGAGCTCGTGATGACCGAGGACGCCTGGGCCCTGGTGAACGGCAAGTACGACGTGCACACGAAGTACCGTTACAGCTTCCAGGAAGCGGGCTACGTCAACAAGCAGCGCGCCGAGGGCCTCAAAGCCGACCTGGCCAAGAAGCCCTACCTCGCCGACCTGGTGGCCTCCCCCGGAAAATAGCTCCGACGTCGAAGAAAACCACGGAGACACGGAGTCGGGGAGACAAGAGGGAGGAAGATCAGGTAGTAGGGACAAGAATGCTCTTGATCCCTCATGAGTTCTCCCTCTTCCCTCCGTGCCTCCGTGCCTCCGTGGTTCGATTCCTGGTCGGGTGGATTCGGGCCGATAATGGGCTATGCGGAAGTTCCACGCCTTAGTCTGCCTCCTGCTCGCGGCCTGCCTGGCGGCGGGTCTCGCGGCCCAGGGAGCGGTCACGCTGGCCGCGGAATTCAGGGCCGAGCTGGCGCCGGACCCGGCGGGCGGCGCCTCGCCGATAGGGCCGGAGGAAGCCGCGCGGCGTCTGCTCGAGGAAGCGCGCTGGAGCTTCGCCGGCATGATCCGCGGCTTCCGCTTCCGTTATGTGCCCGCTGACCTCACGCGCGGCGTCGCCGAGCTGATCGAGCTCGAGAGCCTCGGGGGCATACCCTGGGGCGACCCGGCCCTGCGCGTGGTCGGAATGGTTTTCAATGAAGGCACCCTTCGCGCGCGCATCGAATTCGACTGCGAGGGATCGCGCGCGGCCGAGCTGGCGGCGTGGCGATCTGCTGACTTACTTGCGGCTGCGGGCATCGGGCGCGCGCGCGTGGCGGGCGGCGTGGAGCGGAGGCGCACCGCCGTCGAAGACGCCGTGGCGGAAGCCCTGCGCGCGCTGTTCCGTACCGTGGTACTCGAGAAGCCGCGCGAGATCTCCGGCGTGCTGGCCTTCGCCGAAGCGCCGCGCGTGGTGATAAGCTCGGGCGACTACGTGGCGACCGTCCGCCTCCGAGTCAAGGCGACTGAAATCCGCCCCTATCCCGCCTATTGAGCTGAAACACGTATGTAACCACGGATGAGGTCGCGCGCGATGAGCGCGCGCTGCAATCCTTTCCGCTCCGAAAGCGACGCGAAGCGGCGCAGTCGCGGAGGATTGGAGGGAGGAATAGGGAAGGGGAAACGAACGGGAAGAAGAATTCCGGTTATCCCGAACCCGTTCTCTTCTTCTCCCTCTTCTCTCCGTGCCTCAGTGCCTCCGTGGTATTCCCTGTTATGACAGAGTCTTCTCGACCTCGGTGTGGAGCTCGTCCAATCCCTTCATGATCTCGTCGACGATGGCCTGCTTGCGGTCGTGCCCGAAATGGACGACCTCCTTGACCTTTCCGCGGAATTCCGCCGGATCGATCATCGGACTGGCCTTGTAGACCACGCGGTCCTTGACGAGCAGGTCTTCCTCCATGGCTCCCTTTTCCGACAGGCGGAAAATGTTGCCGTTGATGGAGACGAGCATCATGTGGTCGAAGCTCTTGACGTAGCTGTCGATCTCGCGGACGCCCTTCTTGCTCGAGGGATCCCAGGGGCGGAAGCGCGTCCCCGAGGGGAAGACGAGCACGATGCGGCCGGCCTTCTTCTCCTCCGCGAGCACCTTCATGGCGGCGCGGTTGATGCTCATGCCCTTCATCATCTCCGCCACCGCCTCGGCCGCCTGGCTCGGATGCTCCTTGATGGACTGGAGCGCCCGGCTCGGCACGATGACGATGCGGGTGTAGGCTTCCGCGAAGGCGAGGACTATGGGATGGGACTCGTTGAGCTTCACGCCCGCGATCGCCACCAGGCGCTCGGCGACGCGCGCGCCCTCCGGCCCCCGCTTGCGGAGCAGGTAATGGAAGATTGGCAGGTCGAAATTCGAGTAGTGCTCCATGAGCAGCAGGCAGGACTCGCCGCGTTCGGCGGCTTCGGCCAGCTCGGCCAGGCGCTCGAAACCCCGGATTTCGGAGCCGGGCAACAGGTTTTCCTCGAGGATGCGGTCGATGAACGGCAGGATGTCGGCGTTGCCGTACTGCAGCACGTTCTCGTCCGTCACCTGAGTCTGCCCGCGCGATTTCTTGAGCATTTCCATGATCACGTCGCGGTATCGTACGCTCAACGGCTCCATCGGCGACCTCCTGGACCGTGGGCGAGTATAGGCGCGCATCCTCCGGCGCGTCAATCGAAGCGACCCGCCGTCGATTCGCCCCGCCCGTTCCGTGACACGTGCTATAATCCCGCGCGAAGTCAGCGGCCACCCGGGGGTTATCGTGCTGCATTACCTGGCCAGGCGGATCGTCTCCACGCTGCCGATCCTGCTGGGCGTCGCGCTCGTCTTTTTCCTGGTGTTCAACCTGGTGGGCGGCAGCGAGCGCTTCCTCTACAACATCCTGCCGCCGAAGGGCCGAACGCCGGAAACGATCAACCAGTATCGCGAGGCCTACGGACTCGACCGCCCCGTCATCGTGCAGTTCCTGGACACGGTCGGCGACATGGTCACCTTCGATTTCGGGCGCTCCGAGAGCACGCGGCAGAAGGTGAGCTACCTGATCGCCCGCTACGTGCCGGCGAGCGCGGCGCTGGCGGTTCCCGCCTTCGCGGTCGAGATAGCGCTCGCCCTCGCCCTGGCCATGCTCTGCGCGCGGACCCGCGGCCGCTGGCCGGACCGTCTGGTGGGCGTGCTCTCGGTGGCGGGCATGAGCCTGCCCATGTTGGCCCTCGTGATCATCGGCCAGCGCTTCCTCGCCTTCGAGGCCGGGCTTTTTCCCATCTCGGGCTGGACGCGGGGCCTGGGTGCCGTGCGCTACCTGGCACTGCCCTGGCTGCTCTGGGTGACGGTCACGGTCGGCTACGACGTTCGCTTCTTCCGCACGGCCCTGGTCGAGGAACAGGGAAAGGAATATGTCAGGGCGGCCCTCGCAAAGGGGATGCCTCGGCGACTCGTGATGCGGCGCCACGTGCTCCGCAACGCCTTGGTGCCGATCCTGACCTACGTGGTCATCCAGGTGCCCTTCCTGCTCACGGGTTCCATGCTTCTGGAGCGCTTCTTCTCGATACCGGGCATCGGCGAGCTGCTGGTGCAGGCGATACTCTCCTACGACCTGCCGGTGATGAAGGCGACCGTGACCTTCTACACGCTCTTCTTCATCGGCTTTTCCGTGGTGACCGACCTCCTCTACGCGGCGGTGGACCCGCGGGTGAGGCTCGGATGAGCGGGGGAAACATGGGCGGCATGAGCGCCACGCGCCGGAAGACCGGCGACGGTACCGTGGAAAACCGACGCCGCGACCGCGGCACGAGTCCGTTCCGCCTCTCGATGCGGCGCCTCGCGCGCGACCGCTCGGCCATGGTCGCGGCCGCCATCATCACGGCGTTCATCGCCACGGCCCTGGTGGCCGGTTCCGGGGCCTTCGGCATAAAGGCCGCCGCCACCGAGTTCGACGAGAACAGCCTGGACACGATGCGCTACCTGCCGGTCGGCACGGAAGGGCACATCCTCGGCACGGACGGCTTCGGCCGCGACGTGCTCGCGCGCTCGATCATGGGCATCCGCACGGCCCTCTACCTCGGCTACCTGGCCGGCCTCATGACGGTGCCGATCGCCCTCCTGTTCGGCGCCGTGGCCGGCTGGTACGGCGGCCTCGTCGACGACGCGGTCACCTGGCTGATGAGCGTCGTGGTCGCGGTGCCCGGCATCCTGCTGATCATGAGCCTGATCCAGATCGTGGGGAAGAGCTTCACCACCATGGCCTTCGCCTTCGCGGTGACCGGCTGGGTGGGACTCGCCCGCGTGGTGCGCGGAGCCTTCCTCCAGGCCCGCGAGAGCGAGTACGTGCTGGCCGCGCGGGCCCTCGGCGCCGGAGACGCCCGCATCGTGTTCCGGCACGTGCTGCCGAACGTCTTCCATTTCGTCACGGTGAACTTCGTCCTGCAGTTCGTCGGCGTGGTAAAGAGCGAGGTCTTCCTGGCCTTCGTGGGCCTGACCCTGGTCGGCGAGGCTACCTGGGGCTCGATGATCGATTCGGCGCGTTCGGAAGTTTCCTCGGGCCGTTGGCAAAACCTGATCGGCCCGACGCTTTTCATGGGGATATTCCTGATGGCCATGACCGTTTTCGGCGACTCTCTCCGCGACGCCCTCGACCCGAAGCTCAAGAACTCAGAGGAGGTCCGCTCGTGACCGGCGAACGTGATCCCGCGCGGCCGCCGGGAGGCGGAGCGCCGACGGGCGCCGTCCCGAGACCCGCCGCGCCCGCCGCGACGGGTGACGCGCGGCGCCCCCTGCCCGCGCGCCCCGCGGGACTGGCTGCCGCGCTCGCGGCCGAGGCGCCGGTGCTCGACGTGCGGAACCTCGCGGCCTGGTACTTCACCGACGAGGGCACGGTCAAGGCCGTCGACGGCGTCGGCTTCAAGATCGGCAAGGGCAAGACCCTCGGCCTCGTGGGCGAGTCGGGCTGCGGCAAGACCGCCACGGGGCTTGCCGTGCTCGGGCTTCTGCCGCCGCCCGGGCGCGTGGTCCGCGGCGAGGCGGTGCTCGGCCGGCGCGACCTTTTGCGCATGCCCGAGCAGGACCTCGCCGCCATGCGGGGCCGCGACGTTTCGATGATTTTCCAGGAGCCCATGAGCGCGCTCGATCCGCTCATGACGACCGGCGCGCAGATCGCCGAGTGCCTGGAGATGCACACCGACCTCGACCGCCGCCAGCGCGCGGAGAAGGCGGTGGAACTCCTGGCCTCCGTGGGCGTGCCGGAACCGGCTCTCCGGGCAAAGGCCTGGCCCCACGAGCTCTCGGGCGGCATGCGCCAGCGGGTCGTCATCGCCATGGCGCTGGCCTGCGACCCGAAGGTGGTCATCGCGGACGAACCGACCACGGCCCTCGACGTCACGGTACAGGCGCAGATCCTCGACCTGATCGAGGACACGCAGGAACGCACCGGCATGGGCGTGGTCCTGGTGACCCACGACCTCGCGGCCGTCGCGCAGGCCGCCGACGAGGTGGCCGTCATGTACGCCGGCGTCCTCGTGGAGACCGGCCCCGTCAAGGATGTATTCTCGCGACCGGCGCATCCTTACACGAAGGCCCTGCTCGGTTCGATTCCCGTGGTCGGCCAGGCCGACAGGCAGCTGGTGACCATACCCGGACGCGTGCCGAACCTGGCCCGCCTGCCCTCAGGCTGCCGCTTCGCGGACCGTTGCCCGCTGGCCGAGGGGGCCTGCCGCGTGGCCGAACCTGATTTTATCGACGTGGGAGCCGGCCGCAAGGTCCGCTGCATCCTGGCTACGGGGAGGGCCGCGCGATGAACGGCGACGGATTCCTGGTGGACGCGCGCGGGCTCGAGAAGCGGTTCGCAATCAAGGCAGGTTTCCCGCGGCGCACCGTGGCCGAGGTGCGGGCGGTCGACGGCGTTTCGTTCGAGGTCAGGCGGGGACGCACCTTCGGCCTCGTGGGCGAGTCCGGTTGCGGCAAGACGACGCTCGCGCGCACCATGGTGGGCCTCTACCGGCCGACCGCGGGTTCGCTCTTCTTCGACACTCCGGCGGACAAGGTCGAGCTCGTGCTCGAACTCAGGGCGAGAATCGCCGAGGCCGGAACGGCGCGCGGTCCCGCGGCGCGCGCGGAGCTGGCCGGTCTCGAAGAGCGCCTGGAGGTCCTCCGGCGGGAGTACGACGTCTATTCGCTGCCGAAGCGGAAGCTCGCCGCGAAGCGCCGGGAATTCCAGCTCGTGTTCCAGGATCCCTGGGGTTCGCTCGATCCGAGGATGACCGTGGGGCATATAGTAGGCGAGGGTCTCGTCGTTCACGGCATAGGCGGGAGCCGCGCCGAGCGCGCGGACCTGGTGCGCGAAACGCTCGCTTCGTGCGGGCTCGACCCCGACGCGATCGACCGCTATCCGCACGAATTCTCCGGAGGGCAGCGGCAGCGCATCGGCATAGCGCGTGCGCTCGCGCTGAGGCCGAAGCTGCTCGTGCTCGACGAGCCGGTCTCGGCCCTCGACGTGTCCATCCGCGTGCAGATCCTGGACCTGCTCAAGGACATCAAGGACGCCTACGGCCTGACCTACGTCTTCATCGCCCATGACCTGGCCGTGGTGGAACGAGTCGCCGACGAGGTCGGCGTCATGTATCTGGGCAAGATCGTGGAGCGCGCCGGCCGCGCGGACCTGTTCAGCCGTCGTTTCCATCCGTACACCCGCGCCCTCATCGACGCGGCGCCGGTGCCCGACCCGAACGTCGTCCGTCGCCGGGCGCCGGTTCGCGGCGAGCCGCCCTCGCCGATAGCGCCGCCCCCGGGTTGCCGTTTCCATCCCCGTTGTCCGGAGGCCGCGGAGCGTTGCCGAGTCGAGGAACCGCCGCTCGTGCAGGCCGCCCCGGGACACTACGTCGCGTGCTGGATGCGCCCGCCGCACCGCGCCGCGCCGGGGCCAGGCCCGGCGCTCCCCGGAGGCCGCCCGCCTTCCGCCGGCGCGACGGTCCGCGCGCCGGGAGCCTGATCACCGTGGGTTTCTACGCCGTGCGGCTCTCGAAGGACGGGAACCGCCTGCTTCTCGGCATGGGGACGGGCTTGCGGATATCGCTCGCGGTCGCGTTCCTGCTGGCGCTCGCGAGCCTCGTTCTCGAGGGGCGCTGGCTCGGCCTCCCGGCCTCCGGGAAGCTCGGATCGGCCCTTGTGCTCGTTCTGCTCGGTGCCGCCGCCATCTATCGCGACGGGATCCTGCTCGATCGGGCAGCCGCCAAGGTTTCGCTGATCCGTGGCCTCGGACCCCTGGCTTCGCGGAAGACCCGGCCCCTGGCCGATTTGGGCGCCATCGAGCTTTCCTGGCACGGCGTCCGGAAGCCCGGCTTCGGCGACGAGCGCCGCGCGCTCGTGTCGCTGGAGCTCGGCGGGCGGCAGGTCCTCCTGGAACGCTCGATCCCCGAGCGCAAGGCGCGGGCGCTCGCCGCGGCGCTCGCGGCCTTCCTTCCGCCGCCCTTCAAAGTCCGCGAAACCTGACGCGCCCGCGCGCGAACGGGACCCAATATGACGAGGTGACGCATGGTGTCCGGAAAGGCCTTCGGCGCGGCGCTGCTTTCAGTGGCGCTCGCCGCGTTCTCATGGAGTCAGGAGGCAGGCGCTTTCGAGATCGGCGACGTCCCCCCGCTGGTCCGGTCCGCCGGGGACGCCTTCGCCTACTCTCCCCTGAAGCTCTTCGACGGCGATCCGGCGACCTGCATGGCGGTCCGCTGGCCGGACCTGCTCGCCAACGGCAAGCTCCTCTTTCGCATGCGATCCACCGAGCCGGGCGGCGTCGAACTGCGCGGCCTGAGCGTCGGGGGCGGCTTCTTCGATGCCAAGCTCTACGGCCGGAACGCGCGCGTCAAGAAGCTCACGGTGGTGCTGAAGACGATGCATACGGACGGGGGGGCGCGCTACGGGGAGCACAGGCAGAGCTTCGAGCTCGTCGACCGGATGCGGATCCAGACCTTCGCCCTTTCCGCCCCTGTCCGGGGCGTATATGAAATCGAAGTGTACGTGGACGAAATCCATCCCGGCGCCGACTGGCAGGACGTGTGCGTCGCCGAGTTCACCCTCGTTTCGCCATCGGGTCCGGTCGACGTCCATCCGGCCGTTGGCGAAGCGACGCGCATTCTTTGGTACTGCGACGAGACTGGCAATCCGGTGCTCGGGCGCTTCCGGAGCGACCACGATTCCGGGGTGCTCCGCGTGATCTGGGAGGACGGCCGCATCGTCAGGGTCGACGCTTTCTCCGACGTGCCCGAGGGGCCGATCGCGCCCAAGCGCTTTACGTGGACCTATGTGCGATCCGAGTCGACGGTGAGGGTAGTAGGCGGGGACGGGCGCGTAATCGTGGAATACCGCTTCGACGCCGCCGGGACCCTGGTGCTCGAAACGCGCCTGGATACGCCGGACGTGAAGGGGAAGGTTCTGCGATACGCGCCCGCGGAAGCGGCGAGCGTAGAGACGCTCGTCGACGGGGACGTCCGCCTGCGGCTCGACTGGCAGGGCTTCGCCTCGGCGCTGGACCGCTACGTCGACGGGACGCTGCATTCGTCGAGCCGCCGCGAATACTGGTATTACCTGCCGCCGGCAGACTTCGTGAAGCCCTGAACGACCCCGAGCGGCCGCCTGAACGGTCGCCCCCGAACGTCAGAGAGTGGGGTGTTCGTTCCTGTGTCAGGCCCCGCCCAACAGGGTCCAAATAACGCCCTTCGCCGCTTTCCCCGCTCTCCGGCCCCGGGGGCCCTACTCCGCGTAGGCCACCGGCCAAATCGGCAAGTCCACCGCCAGCCAGTCCGCAGGGTCCGCCATTTCCCTGTCTATCAGGCCGATGTCGACCTCGTCGGTCGTCTCGGCCACCAGCCAGTCGCGGCCGTTCCAGGGGAAGCGCGCGCCGGGGCCTTCGACGTCGAGTCCCGCGAGCGCGTGCGCGTGGACGGAGCTGACGAGCAGCACGCCTTCGATGTTCTCGTGCGCCAGGAGCAGGAGGACGAGGAGGGCGCGCGAATCGCAGTCCCCGCGCCCGTCCACCGCCGCGGCCAGCGGATTCACGAAGTCGGCTCCTTCCAGGTTCCGCTCGTAGGTGAAGCCCTGGGTCCAGCGCACCAGGGCCTCGGCGCGCGCCCTCGGGTCGAGGGCCGGACCGAGCTCGCGCGAGATCGCGAAGGCGAGCCTTTCGACGCGGCGGAAGGAATCGCGGGCTATCATGCGGTAGAAGCGGCGCCAGGCGGCGACCGCGAGCTCGCTTTCCGCCTCGGCATAGGCGGCGAGGACGCCGAATTCGCGGTCGACCACCGAGGCCGCGCAGGCGAGATCCTCGCTCTCGTACTCGATAGAGACCTTCGCGTCACCGATGATCAGTTCGGCGCGCTCCCTTGCCGAGCCGGTCCCGCGCTCGAACTGTGCAACCGGTCCCGGGGACAGGCGGGCTTCCGCGTCGATCGAGAATCCGTCGACGCACGAGAGCATGAACCCGACGAGCTGTTCGAAGTCTTCGGCGGCCGAGTAAGCGAGAAGGAGCAGGTCCTTGGGGGGGGGCGCGCCCGGCGCGGGACCGGCTCCCCGGACCGCACCCTTGACGCCGAACACGATGCCCGAAACGGGGACGGCTCCGGCGGCGAAATCCACGATCCCGAGGTAGGCGTCACGGCGTTGGTATTCGAAGAGCTCGACGTCGCCGTCCGCCTTGAGCATGCCCAGGACCCCGTCCCGGAAGGCGGCGGCCGTCGGGAAGCGGACGGGCTCGTACAGGGCGATCTGGAAGGTGATCCGGCCTGAAGGGTCCTCGAACGCGAAGCGCGTGGCCCCGTCGCCGTCGGTGAGCCGGAATCCTTCGGGCAGGTCGATGAAGAATCCGGAATCGGACCAAAGTTCCTCGGCGTGGCTTTCCGGCGCGAACGCGAGGAACACGAGGGCGCAGAGCATCGCGGCTGGAAAAGCTCGCGATCCGGTCGATGCGCCGAGGCGCTTGCGGGGCGGGAGGTACGCGGTCATGGACTCAAGGATAGCGCGCCCGGCCGCGTTCCGGGCGCCGGGCGCCGCCATTATCGGGGCCGCGCAGCGCCGCGAGCCGTTCCCAGGCCGCCTGCATGGCCGATTCCCGCCAGGTTTCGTAGGCCGGTTCCGCGTCGAATCGTGCCAGGGTCCTGCGACCGGCCGCATCCGCCAGGCTCGCGATCCAGGTGCCGAGGATGTCAGTCTCGAGGGTCAGCTGTAGCGCGGGGGCGCCCGGGTCCTCGAAGACAAGCAGAACGTAGCGGTACCGCTCGTTGCGCAAGCGCTCCGGCGGGGCGGCGAGGATGGACCACGAGCATCCGGCGCTTTCGAAGCGCTCGACGGTGCGGAACGAAACCAGGAGCCGCCGCCAGAGGGGGTCCCGGATGCCTTCCATGCCTGCCTCCCGCTATCCTGTCATCGCCGGAGCGCCGTCTTCGGGCGTCCCCGGTTCCGTGAATCACTGCAGGCGCGACGCCTGGCCGACGAGCGCGTCCGGGTCGACGAAGGTCTCGACAGCCCCTATGAGCTCCTCGCGGCGCCAGGGCTTCGAGATGATGGTACAGGCGCCGAGGGCGGAACGGACCCGCGCGATCGACTCCGGGTCGGCATGGCCGGTCACCATGATGGAGCTTATGCCGGGGTGCTTTTCGTGCACCTTGAGCAGGAATTCGTCGCCCTTCATGCCGGGCATCAACCAATCCGAGATGACCAGGATGACCTCGACGCCCTCGGCTACCAGCTCGTCGATGGCGGCGAGGGCTTCCTCCGCGTCGATCGAGGTCTCGTAGAGGAAGCGGTCCCGGAAATGGGATTTCAGTTCCTGCTTGAGGGCCATGAGGATGATCGCCTCGTCGTCGACACACAGGATGGCACGTTCGTTCATCGATGCTCCCCGAGCTGGTGGTTGGAGCGCGGCGCGGGAGGCGTCCGCACGTCCTCAGGAAGACTCCTGGGTCCGCCTTCAAGTATCGGCGGCATTTGCCGAATTGTCGAGTCCGCCGCTTGTTGCCGCGAAAGGGCGGCGCGGCTATACTGTGCATGGCGGACCGCAGCCCGGTTCCGCGCTTTCCCCGTGGGGAAGGCATTACGCGACGAGGAGGATTCGGATGCCAGACTCCGACGGCCATAGTAGCCAGTCGCCGATTCCGCTGATACGAATGCCCCCGTCGCGATCCCTTCCCGCCTGAACCGCCCTTCCCGCCGGAATCGCGGTCGACCCGGATGGACGCGTTCCAGGGGGCGGGAGGCGAACGAAATGATCACCATCCGCGGCGCGCGTGGCGCCGCCCTCGAAAACGACGCGGCCGGCCGGGGCTCGTGGAACGACGTCCGACGGGTGTCCCGCGCCGACCTCGACCGACTTGAGCGCGAGTACGGCATCCTGCCTGACCACCTCCAGGACATGCTCGACGCCGACGAGGAGTCGCGCATCGAGAAGGAGGACGAGTACACCCTGCTCGTCGTCCGCGTGCCCGTCTTCGAGCCGGGCGCCGAGGTGTCCTACTTCACCGTGCCGCTCGGCGTGTTCCTCTTTCCCGACCGCGTCGTCACGGTCTGCCAGGGGGACTGCGAGGTCCTTCGCGACCTGGCGGACGGCAAGGTGCGCGACCTCGACGTGGCCAACCGCAGCGCCTTCGTCCTGCACCTGCTCGGACGGGCCGCCCTCGTCTTTCTCCGTCACCTCAAGGACCTGAACCGGCGGACCACGGTGATCGAGCGCGAGCTCCAGCGCTCGGTCAAGAACCACGAGCTCATCCAGCTCCTTTCGATCCAGAAGTCCCTGGTTTACTTCACCACCAGCCTCAAGGCGAACGAGCTCCTGCTCGAGAAGCTGCAGAACGGACGCATCCTCCGCTTCCGCGAGGAGGAGTCGGAGCTGCTCGAGGACGTGCTTACCGACAACAAGCAGGCCATCTCCATGGCGGACATCCATTCCGACATCATCACGGGCACGATGGACGCCTTCGCCAGCGTCATCTCGAACAACCTGAACATCGTGATGAAGCGCCTGACCGTCATCTCGATCTGCCTGATGCTGCCGACCTTCATCGTCAGCGCTTTCGGCATGAACATTCCCCTGCCCTGGCACGACGACCCGTACGCCCTCGTATACGTGGGCGGCGTCTCGCTCGGGCTCGGACTCGTCGGCGCCATCGTGCTGCGCGACCGCAAGCCCCGGCTCCGGCGCGCGCGCGTGGCGGCCCCGGTGGCCGGCATCGTGCACGGAGGCGTCGCGCCGGTACGGACTCGTTCCTGAGTTCCGGAAAATCGGGGAAGGGCGGGCCTTGCCCCTCGCGGCGGAGCCCGCTATCTTTCAGGCCGCCATGCTGAGCGTCCTGTACGTCGACGACGACGCGGTCGTCATCGACAAGCCCTCGGGCCTCGCCTTCCAGCCGGGCGAGGGCGTCACCCGGAGCCTCGTCGAGCTCGCCGAGCAGGAACTCGGCTTCAAGCCGTATCCGGTCCACCGCCTCGACAAGGACACCTCGGGCTGCGTGCTGCTGGCGCGGAGCCCGAGGGCGGCAGCCCGTTTCGCGCCGCTCTTCGAGGAGAAGGTCCGCGGCGTCCTCAAAGCCTACGGCGCGGTGGTCGGGGGCGTCATGGAGAAACCCTTTGGCGTCATCGAGGACGACGTCCGGGTCCGCGGCGTCGCCAAGGGCGCGTTGACGCGCTGGCGCCTCGACGAGGCCCTCGGGGATTTCAGCCTGCTCGAGGTCGAGCTGGGCACCGGGCGCATGCATCAGATCCGCATCCATCTGGCGTCGATCGGGCACCCGATCGTCGCGGACGACCGACACGGCGATTTCGCCGGCAACAAGGCCTGGGCCGCGGCCTACGGCGCGCGCCGGCTCATGCTCTGGGCCGCCCGCCTCGAGCTGCCGGTCGAACCGCCCATAAAGGTTTCCGCCCCTCCGCCCCCTCACGTCGCCGCTTTCCTGGAGCGGCTCCGCAACGGCACCGCGCCTCCAGCCGGCCCTGTGCCCGGAGAACCCGCGTGAGCGCGGACGGCTCCGACCCGCGCGCCGAACCCTGGGCCATGGTCCACGGGGCCAGCTGGCTGGATTCGGACGGTACGGTCAGGATAGTGCGCGGCTTCCACGACGCGTGGATAGTTGCGCACCGAGACCTGGTAGGCGACGCCGCAAACGCCTGCGAGGTGGTCCTCCGCACGCGCTGGATCGGCGTCGCGGTCTTCTCCGAAGGCTACGTCGAACTGATGCTCACCCGCCGCGACGACGACGAGGTGCTCGAACGGGCGCGGACCTTCCTAGCGCGCAACGCGGGCAAATGGAGGAACGTCCTGGTCATGACCATGGACGAGGAAGGCTATGTCCGCGTCGGACCGGGCGACGAGGCGGACGCCGCCGCCTTCCGCGCCAAATTCGGAACCTGAGACCGCCCGTGCCCGAACCACCGGGCCGGCGAGGCCCGGACCCCGGAGCCCCGTGCCCTCGGGGACTGTCATTCCTGCCTGCGCGCGGCTTCACGCCGGGGGCCGAGAATCTCGTCGAGCCTCCGGGCGTTGACGACCGCTCGGCCCCGGGCGTGGTTGTTGAAGGCCGCGTAGACGACTTGCGCCTTCTGGGCCAGCCGTCCCAGCCGGGCTGCCGCGCCCTGCAGTTCCTCCTCGGAGTAGAGCCAGTCGTAACGGCTCGTCGCGTCGCCCTTCCACCACGCGTCCGCGTTCCGCCCGTGGAAGCGGAGGTATGAGAAATCCGCGGTGACCCGCTCCGCTTCGGGCGGCAACCCGTCCAGCTCCGGCCGGTCCACGAGCGCGAGCGCGAGCTTCCTCCGCTCGAGCTCATCGAACACGCGCTCCGTATACCAGTCGGCGTTGCGGAATTCCACGGCCAACGGTAAGGCCCCGAGCGCGTCGCAGAGCGAGGAGAGGTGGAGCCGGTTCGCCTTCTCGTGGCGGAAGCTGAACGGCAGCTGCACCAACACGCAGGCGAGCCGTCCGTCGCGGGCAAGCGGCTCGAGCGCGCGGGCGAACGCGGCCGCGTCGTCCTTCCAGCCGGGGCCGATCTCGTGGGTCAGGGTGCGGTGTGTCTTGACGGCGAAGGAGAAGGGGCTCGGGGTGCGCGCGGCCATGGCCGCCATCGAGCGCGGGGTCGGCATGGCGTAATACGTGAAGTCCAATTCGACAAACGGGAAGAAGAGACTATAGTAATGGAGGAACCCGCTCTTGGGGAGTTCCGGGGGATAGAGCGTTTCGCGCCAGTCCTCGTAGGAGTAGCCGCAGGTGCCGACCAGGATCTCGCCCATGGGAACGAGTATGGGAATTTCCTGCACCGTGACGCAAGCGGCCCGGAAATATATTCATGACTTACTTTCTCATAAAAACCCGCCCACCGCGCGGATACGGGTGTTTTCCACGCTCCTGTTGCGTTCGATCCGGAAAAGGGCGATAGCCGTACCGTGGCACGAATTCTGCTATATGAACCCGGAAAGGAGTCATCGATGGCGAAAGCAAAAGCGAAATCGAAGTCGATCCGTTTCGTGCGGCTCGGCGTCCAGATCCTGTTCTTCGTCCTGATAGCGGCCATCTCGGTCAACCATACCCTGGTCGAGAACGGGGGGGGCATCCGGTGGCTCTCGACGGCCAGCCTGCACGCGCTCTGTCCCTTCGGAGGCGTCGTGTCGATCTGGCAGGTCGCGACCCAGGCCACCTTCGTCAAGAAGATCCACGAGTCGAGCTTCATCCTGATGTGGATCGGCCTCGGCCTGGCGTTGCTCGTCGGACCCGCGTTCTGCGGCTGGGCCTGCCCGCTCGGCTCGGTGCAGGAATGGTTCGGCAAGCTCGGCCGCAAGCTCTTCGGCAAGAAGTACAACGCTTTCGTCCCGCGCAGGCTCGACAAGCCGCTGCGCTACCTGCGGTACCTCGTGCTGGCCATGGTGGTCTGGAACACGGCGCGGCTCGGGACACTCGTGTTCGAGACCTATGATCCGTACTTCGCGCTCTTCAACCTGTGGTCGGCGGAGCTCGCCTGGCAGGCCGCCGCCATCCTCGCGGCGACCCTCGTCCTTTCGCTCTTCGTCGAACGGCCTTTCTGCAAGTACATGTGCCCATACGGCGCACTGCAGGGCGTGTTCAACCTGTTCAGGATCTTCAGGATCCGTCGCGTGGCCAAGACCTGCATCGACTGCAAGGCCTGCGACCGCGCCTGCCCGATGAACATCGAGGTGTCCACGTCCGGCGTCGTACGCGACCACCAGTGCATCACCTGCATGGAATGCACGAGCGAGCGCGCCTGCCCGGTCAAGGATACGGTGGACCTGGTACCGCCGGGACCGGCGAAGCCGAAGGCCGCCCTCGCGGCGTTCGTCGTCCCGCTCGCGGGGACGGACGGACAGGGGAGGAAGTGACATGAAGATCCGGATCGTCCATCTTGCCATCGCCGTGCCCGCGGTTTTCGTCATCGGCATCGGCGCCTCGATGGCCTTCAACCTCTGGAATACCGAAAGCAGCAAGCAACCTGCGAAAATCACGAGCGGCGCGTTCGCGGGCAGCGCCGACCCGGCCGACATCAGAGGCTCGTACAGTTTCGGCGACATCGAGAAGGCCTTCGGCATCCCCGTAGAAGTCCTCGCGCGGGCTTTCGGCGTCAGCGCCGAGGCAGCAGGAACGGCCGGGCTCGCGGCCTACCAGGTCAAGAACTTCGAGGAAATCTACGCGGGACTCTCGGAGGACCTGGAGGTCGGCACGGACTCGGTGCGCTGGTTCACCGCACTGTACGCCGGCTTGCCCTACGAGCCCGAGGAGGAGGGAACGGGCTTGCCGAACACGGCCATCCCGGTGCTCCGCGAGGCCGGCGTCCCGTCGGAACTCCTCGACGCGGCGCGCGCCGTGGTTGTGGAGCTGCCGGGACTCGAGAACCTGCCCGCCGCGGCCGGCGCGGGCGAGGCTGCCGGAACCGGAACCGGGTCAGGCGGCGAGGAGACGCGCACGATAGTCGGCAAGACCACCTTCGGCCAGGTCGAGGACTGGGGCGTGAGCCGCGCCAAGATGGCCGAGGCCATGGGCAGGGAACCGGGGCCTTCGAACGCGGTCATTCGCGACTGGGCCGGCGAGAACGGCGTCGAGTTCTCCGTGATCAAGGAAGCCCTCCAGCCCTTGGTCGACGCGGCGGCGCAGTAGGGAATCGGGCGGGTCGGCCCCCGTTCCGGCCGGGGCCGGCCCGCCCGCGCGCTTCTCACGGAAAACTGACACGATTCTCGCTTCATCCGAACGTTCTTCGCGCATGCTCCGGCCTCGAGGAGCGTGAACATGAAGATGAAGGAATTCCTCTCATCCCTTTCGACCCTGGCCGCCTCGGCGGACCGCGTCGTCCTTGACGGCGATTCGAAGCTCGTGTTCCTGAGCGACCTGCATCTCGGGGACGGATCACCGGGCGACGACGGAAGGCGCAATGCGCCGCTTCTCGAGGCGGCCCTCGGTTCGTGGTATGAGCCGAGCGGGTTCGAGCTCGTGCTGAACGGGGACGTCGAGGAACTGCACAAGTTTACGCTCGGGTCCATCATGGAGGCCCACCGCGGCCTCTACGAGCTGTTCGACCGCTTTGCCGCGCGCGGTGCGCTCCGGAAGATCGTCGGCAACCACGACCTCGGCTTGCTCGCCGAAAAGGGCTATCCCTACCGGCTGGAGCACGCGGTGCGCTACGAATGGAAAGGACGGCCCATCCTCGCGTACCACGGGCACCAGGCTTCGCGTTTCTTCGTCGACTACAACTACCTGTCCGACTTCGTGGTCCGGTGGCTCGCGAACCCGCTGCGCATCAAGAACGCGGAGTTTCCGCTCACCTCGAAGCGGCGCTTCAAGACGGAGCGCAGGGTCTATCGCGCTTCGCGGCGGCTCGGACTGGTCAGCGTCATCGGCCACACGCACCGCCCGCTCTTCGAGTCGCTCACGAAGTATGACCGGCTCCGGCACATCCTCGAGGACCTGCTCAGGCGGTACACGATGGCGGAGGCCGACGAGCGGGCTGAGCTGTCACGGACCATCGACGACTGCGCGGCGGAATTCTCGCGGGTTTCGTCCACGAGGCGCGGCGCGGACGTCGGCCGGAGCCTTTACGCCGAAAGCGACGCGCTGCTTCCCTGCCTCTTCAATTCGGGGTGCGCGACCGGGCGTCACGGCGCGACCGCCCTCGAGATCGCCGCCGGCCGCATCGCCCTGGTCCATTGGACCCGGGCCGGGACGGAGCGACCGTATATCGCCGCGGAGGCTTCCGGGTTCGAGGATGTGCCTGGAACGCCGTATCGACGGTGGGTGTTGGCGGAGGAACCGCTCGATTACGTCTTTGCGAGGCTCGAGTTGCTGGGAAGAAGGAAGGAACGGAGCGAAGCGGAAACCGCCGGCGCCGAAGAGGGCGCTTGACCGTGATACACAAACATTATATAAAAGGTAAACTATAACGAAGCCGTGAAGGCTCCCTTCGCCCGCGTTTAGCCCGCCGGCCCCCGGAGCTCATTCCCCGCGCGCCTCGAAACGGCGATCTCCGGACAGATCCGGCGAAGATCGCGAATGAGGAGCGTTCCATGACCCTGCACGGAAGGCCGCGCGGCAAGATAGCCCGCGCCCTCGGCCTCAATGTTTTCGGCAACCCCAAGTACGATCGCCTGCTCGAGAGGAAACCCCACGGTCCCGGCCAGTCGCCCAAGGCGCGGCCGCGAAAACGGAGCGAGTACGCCGTCCAGCTCGCGGAAAAGCAGAAGCTCCGATACGGCTACGGTTTCGGCGAGAGGCAATTCAGGCGCTTCGTGGACGAGGCGCTCGCCGCGCCCGGGGTCACGGGCGAGAACCTGCTCGTCGCGCTGGAGTCGACGCTCGCGAACGCGGTATGGCGCTCGGGGTGGGCGGCCTCCCGGCTGGCGGCCAGGCAGCTCGTCGTCCACGGCCACGTGAGCGTCGATGGCCGCCGGGCTGACCGCCCCTCGATGCGCGTGGCTCCCGGGGCGCTGCTCGAGCTCCGGGGTACGGCGGCACTCGCCTCGCAGGCCCGCGCCGCGATCGAACGGCATGGACCGGCGCCGGCCTGGCTCGAGCGCGGCGAGGACGGACTCAAGGTCCGCGTCGCAGCGCGCCCCGCGCCCGCCGACGCCGCCTTCCCGGGCTCCGTCCAGCTCGTCGTCGAGTACTACGCCCGCTAGCGCGACCGCGTTCCGCGGGTCGGGGATGAGGGGGTCCGGGGCGAGAAGGGGCGTTGCGATGGTTGTCGCGTCGCGGTGGTAATCGCGTCGCGACGCCCCTTTTCCCCCGGTCAGCTCCGCAATCGCAAGCGGCGCCTGGCGTAGAAGCGGCGTGCAAGTCCCACCCCCGATGGCCGGTCATGATAACGGCCTTTCGCCGCGCCGGTTTTCCCTCGGGCTACTTCTTCTCTATGCAGAGCACCGTAAGATCGTCGTACTGCCCGTCCTCGGAAAGCCCGTACCAGGCTACGTATTCCGGTTTGTCGGCGTCGGGGTTGGCCCGCTTGTCCCGCGCGTAGAGGCGGTACTGGTCGAAGTGCGCCTCGAGGAAGGCGTCGATCTTCGCATCGACGAGGATGAAGTCGCCCTTCGGCGTCGCGGGGTCCGGCACGACGCGGAAGATCTTCTCGACCGAGGCGAGCGCCAGGACGAGGTCCTCGACGGAGCCTTCGCAGCCGGAGAAATCGAAGCTGAGCAACTCGCCGGGCACCGGGTTCTCGGCGCGCTCCAGGGTATAGCGGCCACGGGCCATGACCGCGGCCGAGACGTCGGCGACGCGGAACGGACCGTCCTCCGGAGAGAAGAATTCGATGCGCGGCTGGTCCTGGATCGAGGTCGTGCCGTCCGCGTTGCGCACCTCGACCTTCTCGAACAGCGGCTCGAATTTCTGTCCGCGGATGGCGCGCTGGGCTTCCTCGAGACCGTCGGTGTACAGCATGAGGGCGTCGTGCGGATTGAGGGTGAGCCGCGTCTGGGTGAAGGGGGTCTTCATCTCCACCATGAAGTTGGGGAAGCTTCCGGCCGCCGGCGCGTCGGGCAGTTCGCGCGTGATCATCTTACCGGCGGCGCCGTCGAAGACGTGCAGGAATTTGTCGCCCGCGTGCGCCACCTCGACGACGCCGGATCGCGCGTCGACCACGCCCGTGACGAAGGCGGCGAAGCGGCCCTTGAAGCCGCGGCCTTCGACCAGGTCGTTGACGCGATAGCAGAGCTCCGCGAGCTTGATGCCGCGGGCCGGGGTCCAGCCGGCCCAGAAATCGAGGAAGATGGTCGCCACCTCGACCATGATGAGGGCGGCAGGGACGCCCTTGCCGGCCACGTCGCACTTGATGAAGGCCCAGTGCCTCTCGTCGAGCTTCTCGAAGGTGAAGTAGTCGCCGGAGACGCCCTTGGCGCCTTCGTAGTAGCCGAAGGCTTCGAGGCCGGGCGCCGACTGCTTGAGCGTGGTCAGCTTGTTCCCCTGCGCGTTGCGCTCGAGGGGAATGAACATCTTCTGGGTTTCCTTGCCGACGGTCAGGTCCTTGGCGGCGGCGGCGGCCTTGACGAGGCCGTGGGTCATGTCCTCCACCGTTCCCGCCAGTATCGAAAGCTCGTCCCGGCTCTTGATGCCGATGCGGAAGCCTTCGAGCTTCGACTTGTCTTCCGTGTCGCGTATCTCCTCGATTTTTTCCACCAGGCGGCGGATCGGGTTCACGATGATGTTCGAGAGGATGATGGCGCCGACGATGCCGATGCCGAGGGCGACCAGCGCCACGCCGCCTATGATGGCGAACAGGCCTTGCTGGGCGCGGCGGATGTCCGCCAGGATGATCTCGGTGCCGAGCTCGAGGCGAACCATGCCGCGGAAGAAGCGGCCGTCGTTGCCCTGCCGGAACAGGATGGGCTTCCAGAAGATGAAGGTGCGCGTCTCGCCCGATACGGCGGCCGGATCGAAGCGCGGGGTCGAGCCGACCGATGCTTCGGCGATGGCGCCGAGTTTTTCCGTGAGGGTCAGCTCGAGATCGCGTGCGGCCGCGCCGAGCTCGGCCACGCGCGCCTGGCTGGCGGCGTCGAGCCGCGCGGCGAGGGCGCGGGCCTCTGCCTGGAGGCTGGCGATGGATTCGGAGAGCGCGCCCACCTCGGCGGCGGCCGCCGCGTCGATGTCCTTCGCCGCCGCTTCCACGATGGAGGAAACCGGGTCTTCCAGGACGGAGACCCCCGCCGCGAGCTCGGCCGTGTCGATCTTGTCGAGGATGCCGGGATCGTTGCTGGCCCAGACCGTGTCGGGCGAGGCGCTCGCGCCGGTTCCGTAGGCGGTGATGGTCACGTAGCGGGCCTCGTCGAGCGCGCGCGCCTGTTGCGGCAACTGACCGAGCTCGATGAGATTGCGGCCGGGCAGGTTGGAGCGGGCGCCCTGGGCGACGCTTTCGAGGAGCACGCGTGCGCGCTGTTCGAGACCGCTCGCGAGGCTCGCGCGTTCGGTGGCGGTGACGAAGAAGGCGAGCGGGGCGGCCAGCAGGACGACGACCGAGAGCACAAGGAGAGAAATGGTCAAGGTGAACTTCACGCGGAGCCCCGGGCCTTGGGTCCGGAGCTTCCTTCGCGCTGCCGCGCGCGGTTCGGCGAGTTGCATGGGGCTTCCTTCCACGAGGGCGATGATCTCGCGGCGCAGCGCGCCGCCCTCGGCGACGACCCGGAGCGTCGCGCGCGAGGTCAGCACGATGCCTGCCAGGGCGAAGATGAACGCGGACAGCAGGGCCAGGTCGGGTATGGACAGGACGAAGCGCTTCGGCTCGGGCTGGGCTTTCCAGGACGGCTTCCAGGTCGAGGCGAAGTCGCCGAATTTGATCGATCCGGCGGCGTCGAAGGCGACGCGCGGCGCGCTGAAGGCCCATCCGCGCACGGGATGGAGGACGCCGACGCGGTAGACGCCTTCGTCCAAATCGGCCGCTTCGACGCCTGAGATTACGCGGTCGGAGTCGACGCGCACGCCGCCAGTGCCGGGCAGGTATTCCCGATCCCAGGGCTCCCTGCCGTCGAGGTCGAGCACGACGCGCCTGACGGCGCCGTCCTCGAGGAAGCCGCGGCCGAGTATCCGCAGCGAAGCCTTTCCGAATGCGTCGCGCGTGGCCACGACGTCCGACACGACGGTGTACGGCTGGAATTTGTCCGCGCGGAGCAGGGTCCAGACCGTGTCGCCGACATTGCCGACCGCGTCGACCGCCGAAACCGCGAAGACATAGTATCCGTCTTCGACGTTGCGGAACGAGAGCGAGCGCGCCTCAGTCCTCGTGCCCAGGTCGGGCGTCGGCACTCCGGCCGCTTCGACGAGCGAACGCTCGTAGTCCGTGGCGGGGCCGAAGGCATAGAAGACCGACTCGGCCGGAGGGCGGGGCGGAGCTGCCTCCGACGGGGACGCGAGCTCGCCAGCCGTTTCGATTCCCGCGGCCGAGGCCGGGAGACGCCTGGGCGGCACTTTGTCCAGCGGGCCGATCCAGCGGAGGTTCCAGACGTATTCGCGCGTGTCCGGCTCGGGCGGCGGATCCCAGGAGAGCTCGAAGGTGTTGGAGAGGAGGAAACCGTCCCCTCCGGCGTCAGGCGTCGCGATCAGGGGCACGGAAGGCGGCGTACGGTCCCGCACGAAACGTGTCCGCGCCGGTTCGGACCAATTGCCCGCGAAGTCGAGCGCGCGGATGGCGAAGTACCAGGCGCCGTCCGCCGTGGCCTCGAATCCCGACCGCGTTCCGGCCTCGATGGCCATGACGGTTTCCGGCGGAAGCGCCGACGGATCCTGCGACCAGCTCCAGGCGTAACCCTCGATGCCCGAGGGATCGGCCGGCGCGCTCCACCGCACCGAGACGGATTCGCGGCGCGAGGGGACGCCGGAGGTGAAATCGACGCCCGACGGATTCGGGGGAAGCGCTCTGGTGTCGGGTTCAAGCACCACTACGCGCGGCGATTCGGACTCGGTTTGCCAGGTGGCCCAGAGACGGCCGCCGACCGCGGCGCCTCGCGCTATTGCGCCAGGATAGGCCCCCGAGATGTCGCGGTCGCGCCAATCCAGGCCGGAGCGCGATGCCAGGTGGACGCGGTTGTCTCCTCGGCGGTCGTCATACCAGATGACGGCGGCCTCGCCGCCGAGCTCGACCAGCCGCGGTTCGCCGACGGAGCCCTGGCCCAGCGTTACGCGCTCCGCGCTTCCTCCGAGGTATTCGCCTGAACCGTCGAGCTCGGCGTAATAGGCTTGTGTCTGCCCGCTTAGCGGCCGTCGTTCCCAGACGAGCGAGAGCCTCCCGCCGATGGCGGCCAGGTGCGCGCGTTGATTGTCGAAGCTCGCCGGGTCGCGGCGGGCTTGCGGCACGGGTTCCTCGAAGTCGGTGATGCGGACCGCCCGCGACCAGCTGAGTCCGCCGTCCGCGCTCGTCTTCGTGAAGATCTGGAAGGTCGGTCGGTCGCCGGCAACCAACGATTGGAACGCAACAACGTCGAGGCCCGAGCCTGGAACGGACGCGGCGCTGGGAAGGAAGGAGAGCAGGAGCCCGTCAGTCTGGTCGACGAAAGGCGTGAACTCGGTCCAGGTCACGCCGTCGTCGGAGCGCGCCATCACGAGGCGCAGGCTTTGGCTGACGATGTCGCGCGCGTCACCCTCCGGCACGCCGGCTTCCGCCGTCGTGCCGGGAAGCGCTACGTCGCCGTTCGCCTCCGCGCTCGAGCCGCCGGCCGTGGCGAACAGCAGCCAGCCCCCGTCGGCTCGGGCGAAGAGCCTCGGCGCCACGACAGGCCAGGCGGACCGGACGCTTGAGGGCGCGTCGAAACTGGTTCCGGAATCACTCGATCGCCAGACCGTCACCTCGTTCTCGAGGGCGGTGCCCGCGACCACGACGGTGGTACCCGAGGCGGCGGCCGAGTAGAGGACGGGCTCCGTGCCGTTCCAGCGGAAAGGGCCGGCGAAGCGCGCGAGCGAGGCCGTGACGGCTCCCCCCCTGGCGTGGCGTTCGAGCGAGATCCACGCTTCCCCCCCGCTTTCCGTGGCGCGGGACTCCTGCCAGAGGATGAGCGCTTCGTCTCCCGACTCGAGTACCGTGGGGAAGGAAGCTTGCCGCTGTACGAGCACGCGCGCGAGTTCCCAGTACTGGTCCGGCACGGCGGCCGAGCCCGAACCGGCCAGGGCGAGGAAACAGGCTCCGGTGGCCAGGGCGGCGAGGATGCGTCGTGTCGAGTTTTTCCGGACGCTCATCAGTACCCCCGCGCCGAGAGGCGCGAGTCGAGGTCGATATAGCTCGGCACGCGGGCGGCCTGCGGGTAGGCCGCGACGAGACGCTCCAGCCTTCCGCGGGCCTCGATGAAGCTGCCCGAGGTGAACAGCGCGATGGCCTGCTCGAGAAGTTCGCCCCCGCCGGGCGGCAGGATCAGGGTGACGGTTCCGCCCGTGTAGGTGTTGAGGCGATCCTTGAGGGCGGTCGCCTCGTCGTTGAGGCGGGCAACCTCACCGAGCCGCGGGTCGTTCGAGGGGACCAGCTTGAGCGCGGCGTCGAGCTGGGCGACCGCGTTGTCGAACTGGGCCACCTGGCGGGAATCCCAGATGCGACGCGCCGAGGCCACGAGGGCGCGGGCGGACGCCACCGACGCGGGATCGGGCGGAGGCAGGCGGATGCCGAGCAGGATTTCGACGCGCTGTATCTCTGCGGCGAGCCCCGCGTATCGCGGGTTGATGGCCTGGAGGTCGAGCAGGTCGGTATAGGCCGCCTGGAGGTCGCCCCGGGCCGCGATCTTGGCGCGCGCTTCGGTGAAAAGCTGCGCGAAGCGGGTATTTCCGGCGGGCGGGTCCACGAGCAGCAGGATGCGGAGTTCGAGGACCCGCGCGTCCTGGTTGAGCGGGAATACGACCTTGACTTCCTGGATTTTCTGCCGGGCCTGGTCGAATGCCTTGAGCGCGCCGACCCGGTCCCGTCTGTCGAGCAGGGCCGCGCCCTCGTCGAAGTAGCGCCGGGCGAGCGAGAGGAGCTGGCTCATCTCGGCGTAGAGCGGGGCCGTGACGGGGATGTCGCGCCCGGTTTTGATGGACAGGGCGGTCTGGACGATGGTCAGCCAGCTCTCCACCTCGTCGTTCCTTCCCGACCGGGTGCGGTTCCAGGTGACGCGGGCTGAGAGCAGGGACTGTTCCGCGCGCTCGAACTCTCCGGCATAGTAGGCGTCGCGGGCGCGGGTGATCAATGCGCGCGTCTGCTCGACAACGCGCGCGTCCTCGGTGGCCACGATGTCCTTGCCCAGCCGATCGAGCGAGGCTTCGCTCGCCGCCTTGAGCGCCGCGTCGTTCTCGAAAGCGAGGCTGGCCCGATAGCGCGCCTCCGCCTGCTCGAGCCGTTCGCGGGCGCCGTCAAAGTCGTCGCGGGCCAGGGCGGTGCGCGCCTCCGCGACACGGCGGTCGCCTTCGGCTTTCGCCGAGCGCGCGCGCGCGATCAAGTCTCGCGTTGCGGCAAGCGCTTCGGCGACGCGCTCGAGGGCGGCCTGCGCAGTCCGGTCGAGGGCGCGGACCGCCTCGAGCTGGAGCGCGATTTCCGCGGCGCCTCCGATGAAATCGGGTTCGCGAGCCCAACGATCCAGGTACTCGGCGGCCGCGGCGCGGAGCGCCCTGATGGCGGATTCCGCGTCGAGCAGGAGGGGCTCGGCCCTGGACGGATAGCGCGCCAGGAATCCCGTAAGCTCCTCGGCGACCCCGTCCACGAAGGGTCTGGAATCATCGTAGCGCGCGACGGCAGCGGCCAGGCGGAGCTCGAACTCGTCGCGCTCCCGTCGCGCCGCGTAGGCGGCGACGGAGGCGGCCATCGAGCGCAGCTCGTCGCGGGCGGCCAGGAGCCTCGCGTCGAGGGCGCCCTGCACGAGCTCGGCTCCGGCCGAATCGAGACCGAGCGCGCTTCGCCGGACCAGGTCCTCCGCCCGGGCGAACGACGCGTCGAACTCGGCGTCGAAGGCTCCGAGTTCGTTCGCGATCGAGGAGCGGAAGGCGCCGTAGGCGGAGAGGGCCGCTGCGAGATCCGCGGAACCGTCGTCGGAGGCCGCCCAGGCGTCCGCCTCCCGGGCGACGGCCAGGGCCCTGGCTCGAGAATCGGCGGCGCGCGCGGCGGCGAGGGCGGAGTCCCTGCGATGCAGCGCCGCGAACCAATCCGGGGCCGCCACGGCGAGCGCAGCCGCCCCGAAGCCCGATTCGCCTGAGTCGATGTCGTTCGCGGCCACCGCCGACCATAGCCCCACCGCGTTCGCGGCGCGCCCGGCCAGCTCCGCGAGCGCGCGGTAGCGTACGGCAGCCTCAGAGGGGTCCAGCGCGGCCCAGGCCTCGTCGGCAGCGGCGCCGCCTGAATCCAGCGCGTCCATCGCGGCCGTCTGGAGTTCGCGCAGCGAGCGCGAGACCCGCGCGTCCAAGGCTCCGACCACGCCCTCCAGCCAGGTTGCCTCGGGCCGTCCCAGGGTGAGGCGCCAGGCGAAGGGCAGCCAGGAGTCGTCGGTCAGGTCCGGGCTCGATGCCTTGAGCAGGTCGAACTGCCGCCGGAGCGAACGCCCCGCGTCGGCCGCGTCGTCCCGGATCGAAGCCGCGAGGCGGACGGCCGATTCCGCCGCGGGCCAGGCCGTGTCGATCGCCGACGGGTCCGAGCGCGCGAATGCCCGGGACAGGGCCGCGAGCGCATCCTCGGTCCTCGAGCCCAGGGCGGCGGAGCGATCGATGGCCGCGTTCGCGGCGTCAACCCAGGACTGGACCGCGTTGACCGTCAGCGGGTCGTATCCGGCCTCGTAGAATTGCTCGCGGTACAGGCCGAAGGCCGAAGCGTAACGTCGGGCCGCGTCAACGAAGCGTCCGTCCTCGATGAGCGCGCGGCCTTCGGCCATGGCACGGTCGAAGAGGGCGCGGTTCTGCGTGAACAGAGCGGTGATCTCGATGTCCCGGAGCGTCGTCCTGATGATGGGGTTCGGCGAGCGCTCGATGCCCTTGAGCTCCTCGATGAGCGCCAGCTTTCGTTCCTGGTTCTCGGGGTCGTTGATGACGACGTCGACGACTTCCTCCGCAGTTTTCGCGTACTCGTAGCGCTTCTCCATGATGTGGCGGATGCGCGACTGGATGGCGTCGAAGTCGTCGGGACTCGCCCTGGCCAGGTCCGCGAGGATCGAAAGCGCTTCGTCGTAGCGCTGCTCCTCGATGAGGGCGTCAACCGTGTCGTAAGGGCCCTCGCGTTGGCCGAGACCGAAGGCGGGCACGGCCGGGAAGGCGAGGATGAGGGCGGCCAGCGCGACGACGGCGGATTTCGGGCGGACGCGCGACGGGACGGGAGCGGCGCGGAGCCCCTCCCTTCCCTCCACTCGAGTTCCGTCCGCATCCCTCGCCATGCTTCCCCCGGCTCCGATTCCCGGCGCCCGCACGGCGTCGGTGTTCGCGGCGCGTCGCCCTTCCGCGCGCGGAAGGCGCGGGTCCTCTGTTCGATTCTCGGCAAGATCGGCCCCGGGGTGGAGCCGCATCGGGGCCCTGAGCCTCCCGACGCCCCGCCCCGGATAGAAATGGCCGTTACATTACAGTATACTCCAGCATGAAGATGAAGCGTGCAGCGACTCTCGCCCTGGCTTTGGCCCTCGCCGTCTCGGGCGCTGCGCCGCTCGTCGCCCAGACGAGTTTTCCCGACATCTACGGCCTGTTCTTCGACCTCTTCGCGGACGGCGTCGACCCGAACGAAGGCGGAACGGTCTTCCTCTCGAGCCTGGTGCCGATAGGGGGGCTCGGCGAGGCCATGGGCGGCGCCTACCTCGCCGTCGCCCGCGACAACTCCTTCATCGAGTACAATCCCGCGGGCAGCGCCGTCATCGACCGTACCGAGCTCGCCCTCTACCACAACAACTGGATCGAGGACGCGAAGGTCGAGGCCGCGGTCTACGCCATGCGCTTCGGCGACCTCGGCCTGGCCGTATCGGGCAAATGGCTCTACCTGCCCTTCACCGAATACGACCAGTACGCGGACTCCGTCACCGGTTCCTACTACGCGGAAGCCATAGCCACCGCGAACGCTTCGATCCGGCTGTTTCCCGGCTATTATTTCTACGGAGTGGCGGTCGGCCTGAATCTCAAGGCCGCCTACCGCTCCTTTCCGGACTACGACCTCGATGACGACGGGGTGCTCGAACCGGACGAGCTTTCGACGGGCGAGGACCAGTCGGCCTTCGCCGTCATGGCCGACGCCGGCCTGCTCACCCGCTTCAACCTCCTGAAATTCTACGGATCGCGGTCCAAGAACGCCTCGTTCGGTTTGACCCTCCGCAATATCGGCCCGCCCGCCAAGGGCGAGGCGCTCCCGACAGTGGCGTCGGCCGGATTCGCGTGGTCGCCGCTCCGTCCCGTCACCCTGTCTGCCGATGTCTCGCAACCGCTCAACCTGCTCGACCCGGCGTCGAGTGAACGCTGGTACTGGTCGGCGGGATTCCTCTCGCAGCTGACCGACTTCCTTGGTCTGCAGGGTGGCTTCCAGCTCAAGGGCGCGAACCCGCGGATATCGCTCGGCGCCGCGGTCCAGATCGAGCCCGTCACGCTGCTCGTGAACTACACCCTCGACCTGGCCACTACCTTCGGCCCCCTGAACCGGCTCTCGCTCGAGGCGCGCTTCGACCTGGGCGACCGGGGCCGCGCCGACCGCGCGCGAAGGGTCGAGGAGCTCTACCTGTCCGGGCTCGACGCCTACGCGGCGGGCGATTCCGAGCTGGCCGTCTCGTTCTGGCGCCAGGCCCTCGATCTCGACGCGTCCTTCGACCCCGCCCGCGAGAGCCTCGACGCGGCGGTCGCCCTGCTCGACCTGATCGACCTGCTCGAGGAGACACGCCGCCTCGACGTTCCCGCGCCCGAACCCCCCGCAAGCGAAACCGAAGGAACGCCATGAACGCCCTATCCGTGATATTCCACGGCTTGAACGCCGTCCTGACCATCTATGTATTCGTGTGCATAGTCCGGCTGATCTCCACCTGGTTGCCCGCCCCGCCGGGCGGCTCGTTCGTGACGCGCGCGGCGAGCGCCCTGGCGGATCCGTGGTTCGATCTTTTCCGCCGATCCGGCCGGCTCCGGGCGGGGAACCTGGACTTCTCCCCGATGGTGGCCATCGGCGTCCTCTACGTCATCGGAGGCGTGTTCAACCAGCTCGCGGTGCTCGGCCGCGTGCGGCTCGGTCTGGTGCTGGCCTCGATCGTCGGCGTGGCCTGGTCGGTCCTGGCTTTCTTCGCTTCGTTTTTCGCCGTGTTGATCCTCGCCCGAGGGCTCGCCTATGCGTTCCGCTGGAACAGCCTGCACCCGGCCTGGCGGGCCATCGACGCGCTCATCAACCCGGTCGTGTACCGCACGAACCGCCTCGTGTACCGGAACCGCATCGTGAACTATCTCCAGGGCCTCGCCACGGCTTTCGTCATCCTGGCGCTGATCAGGGTGGCCGGAGGCTTCGGCGTAACGGCGCTGACAGGGCTTCTGGCCCGCATACCCTTCTGAGCGGGCGGGGGCGGGGCTGCGATCCCGCTCCGCGCCCCAGGCCCCTGCGATGACGGGGAAAGGAACCTCATGCTTACTTCGAAATTGCGCGCACGACTCGCGGGCATCGCCGCGACGCTCGACCCGGTTGTCATGCTCGGCCGCGGCGGCGCTTCCGATGGCGTCCGCGAGGCCCTCGCCGCCGCTCTCGACATCCACGAGCTCGTCAAGCTCCGCTTCGGCGACTTCCAGGGAGAGAAGAAGGAGCTCGCGCGGGAACTGGCCGCCTCCACCGGCTCCGAGCTCGTCCGCGTGATCGGCAACGTCGCGGTGTTCTGGAAGCGCAATCCCGACCCGGAAAAGCGCAAGGTCGCCCTCGACGACGAGCCCCTGGTTCCCGAGGGAAAACCACGGAGACACGGAGGCACGGAGGAAGAGAAGAAGAGGAGCGGGGGTTCCCGACCCGGACCGAGGAGGAAGCGCGGTTCGAAATAGTCGGAGGGGACTGATGGAAGAGGGCGATTATTCCGCTTCCACGAATGCTTTCGTCCCGCTTCCGCCTCCTGTCTCCGTGTCTCCGTGGTTCAATTATCGGGGCGGGCGGCGGACGACGGCTTTGGTCTTCCAGCGGCCGGTGGAGTAGTACCAGGTGGAGAAGGCCGCTCCGACCGCCCAGCCGGCCGGCACGCTCAGCCAGATGCCGTCCGGTCCCAGGTATTTCGAGAGGATGACGGCCGCGGGGATGCGTACCACCCAGAGCGCGAGCAGGGTGTTGATCATCGGGATGAAGGCGTCTCCCGCCCCGCGCATGACGCCGTTGTTGATGAACATGGTCGAGAAGAGCGTATAGAAAAGCCCCACTATGAACAGGTAGCGGGCGCCGATGGCGGCCACCTCCGGATCGGCGGTGAACATGCTCATGAGGGGCGAGCCGAACAGCATGACCGCGGCGCCGACCGCGACGGAGATCGCGGCGCCGACGGCGACCGCCGAAAGGTGGCCGCGCTTGACCCGCTCGCTCTTGCCGGCGCCGAGGTTTTGCCCGGTGAAGGTGCTTATGGCCTGCGACAGGTTCATGGCCGGCATGGAAGCGAAGGCGTCGAGGCGGCTGGCGGCCGCGAATCCCGCCATCACGTCGGTGCCGAAGCCGTTGACCACGCGGGTCAGCGCCATCATGCCGGCCGCGACCATGGTCTGCTGGATGCCGCTCGGCAGTCCGATGCGCAGCGACTGGATGAAGATGCCCCGGTCGAAGCGCAGCGCCTTGATTTCGAGCCGCACGAATTCGTTCCGCCGGTCGAGCCAGGCCAGCGCGCCGAGGAATGAGAGGCCCTGGGCGATGACGGTGGCCCAGGCCGCTCCCGCGACGCCCCACCCGAAACCGACCACGAAGACCAGGTCGAGAACGATATTGGCCAGGGTCGAGGCGATGAGGATCCAGAGCGGGGTCTTGGAATCGCCCAGGCCGCGGAGTATCGCCGATACCGCGTTGTATCCGAACATGGGGAGCATTCCGGCGAAGATGATGCGGAGGTAGGTCGACGCCTCGCCGTAGGTGTCGGCGGGCACCTTGAGCAACCGCAGGATGGGATCCGCCGCGAAAAGTCCGATGACCGTCAGCGCCAGTCCCGCCCAGAAGAGTACGATGTAGCCGGTGTCGATGGCGCGCCTGACCGCCTCGCGGTCGCGGGCGCCGTAGAACTGCGCCACCAGTACCATCGTTCCCATGGTCACGCCCATGATGAGGGCGATCATCAGGAACATGACGGGAAAACTGGCGCCTACGGCCGCAAGGGCGGTCTTGCCGACGAAGCGACCGACGATTGCGCTGTCTGCCATCGAGTAGAGTTGCTGGAACACATTGCCCAGCAGCATGGGCAGGGCGAAAGCGATAATCGATTTCGTTTCGTTGCCGGTCGTGAGGTCCCTCATGGCCCTTCCTGGAAGCGGGATGCTGCGCTCGGTGCCAGGCTCGCGCCCGGCGTCGGATGCTCGCTAGAAGATAGGCCATCCGCCACCGGCGGACAAGCCGCCCGGCCCCGCGCCTTCCCGAATCGGATGCCGGCGGGCTATACTGCCGCTCCGATGGAACATGCTGGAAACCGGCCCGGAGCCGAGGGCGCGGCCCGCGTCGACGCGCGCTTTTTCGCGGGACTCGCCCGCGAGACGCGATTCTTCATCGCCCGGCACGGCCAGAGCGTCGGGAACGCGAAAGGCCTCATACAGGGCCTTACCGACTATCCGCTCGACGAATCCGGCCGCGAGCAGGCCGCCGCGCTCGGCGCCTGGCTCCGCGACCGCGGCATCGCATCCTGCGCGGCTTCGCCGCTCGCACGCGCGAGGGAGACGGCGGAAATCGCCGCGGAGCTCGCCGGCATTCCTCCGCCATCGTTCGATCCGGTTTTCCGCGAGTTGGATACCGGCGCCTTCTCCGACCTGTCGATGGAGCAGATCCGCGCGCGGTACCCCGCCGAACATGCAGCCTTCGAGCGACTGAGCTGGGAGGGCGTTCCGGGAGCCGAGCGTGTGGCGGAACTGGCTTCGCGCGCGCGCCTGGCTTGGGAGCGTCTCAGGGCCGAGGCGAATTCTTCGGGCGGGAACGTCCTCTGCGTCAGCCATGGCGGCTTCATCCAGTGGCTCGTGCGCGTCACTTTCGGCCTCGAGGACAGCTGGATGCCGCTCATCCCCACCGGCAACTGCGGGGTCTTCGAGCTGCTCGCCGTGCCGCTCGGCGACGGGGCTTTCGTGCAGTGGCACCGCATCAACCATCTGCCGACGCAGCCGAAATCGCCCGCGCTGTTCTGACGGGAAAATCGAAAAACCGGCGAAGGGCGTTATCAAGGCCTGCCAGGGCGGGGCCTGACGCCTTCGAACATATCCCTTCCCGTACGGTCAGGGGCATGTTCGCCGGCGTCACCCGCCGTCCTGCTTGCTCCTGAAAGCGGCTGCGCCGGGTGTGCGCTATCACGCCGCACGCAACGAGGGTGAATCCGGAAGACGGCGGCTTCACGGGGGGCTCGGTTGATCGACAAAGCCGTTCCGCGGCCTCGTCGCCGCGACCGCGGCATCGGTCGCGAGTCACCCGCCGTCCTGCCGGACCTGCAATGCGCTGCGCCGGGTGTGCGCTATCACGCCGCAC
>JAFGNN010000001.1 GCA_016926955.1 Spirochaetales bacterium
GCCTCTGCCCGGGGCCGGCCTCGACCGAGTTCGCTCTGGTGGCGTCGGAGGGGGCGCGCGCGGAGGTTAAGCACGGCAGGGACGCCGCGACGGTGGTGCGGCGCTGCCTCGCGGACGCGCGGCGAGGACGCTGGACGAGCGTGCCCTATTTTTCGTGGAAGGCGACCGCCTTCCTCTCGCGCTTTTTGGGCAAGGGCCTCGTGGCGCGCCTCAGCGCGAAGGCCATGCGCCGCCCGGTCTCGCGGGGCGACTGAGCGCGACGCATCGCTTTCAAGCATAGGGAAGGAAGAGCCGAGAGGGGAACCGCAGGTTCCTCTTTCGGACGGTATCCGCCCAGGATGCTTCAGCTCCGCTCGCTGAGGCCCTCGAGGGCGCGGCGGGCATAGGCTGCGTAGCGCTCCGCGTGCTCGAGGAGGCCCGCGACCTCGGAGTCGGAGAGCTCTCGCGTGGCCTTGGCGGGGCTGCCCATGATCATGGAGCGCGGGGGAAAACGCTTGCCCTGGGTGACCAGGGCCCCCGCCGCGACGATGGAACCTTCGCCGATTTCCGCGCCGTCGAGGATGACGGAGCCCATGCCCACCAGGCAGCCGTCCCCGACCGCGCAGCCGTGAAGTATGGCGCCGTGGCCGACCGTGACGCGGCTGCCGAGCACGCAGGGATGCTCATCGGTGACATGGAGGACGCAGGCGTCCTGGACGTTGGTGAGCTCGCCGAGCTCGATCCGGTTGATGTCCCCGCGGAGGGTTGCGGAGTACCAGACCGAGGAACCGGGCGCGAGCTTCACCGAGCCGAGCACCTCGGCGTTCCAGGCCACGAAGACGCCCGGCGCGAGCTCGGGTTTCCGGTCCTCGAAATCATGGATCATGGAACGTCCCCTCCCCCGCCTCGCGCGGCCTCGGGGCCGGGCGGCAGAAGGCGAATTTTCTCCGGAGGGCCGCCGCCTGTCAAGCGCGTGGAGCTGTCACGAAGCTTCCGGGTGCCATCGAGAAGCATCGGGGTGCTGTCACGAAGCCTCCGGGCGGAATCGGGCGTCCGCGCGGGCGGACGCCGGGGCGGACGCCGGGGCGGAACGCTTTTCCCTCAAGGCCGCCCCTGTGCGGCTCCGAAATTCGTGGGTAGAAGAAGGAGGAAGCGCATGAAGCACTTCGCCATCCGGAGCATAGGCGACGCTCCCTCGGAGCTGGAACTGATCAACGAGATCGAGGACGGCTTCTACGTCCGCATCGTGCACCGGCATCCCGACTGGGAGGACGTCAAGGAGGAGTTCATGACGCGCGAACTCTTCGACACCTGCCTGCGCACCGGCTACATCCAGGAGCTCTCGGCCTGATCGGGGGCGCGGCCCCTGAGTCGCCGCGTTCCAGTCATTCCATAAATGTCGCCCCTCCCGGGCCGCGCCGCTTCCGGAAACGGAACGGGGCGGCCCGTTGATTTGTCCCCGGAGCACCGGTTTCCCGGAACCCCGGAGAAGGGGGAATGCCTCAAACCATCAATCCGTTCCCGGGTCCGCATCAGGACCCGCGCTTAGCGCGGCCCAGACCTCGACCGCCGCGAGGAATTCCGCCAGCTCCGAGACCACGAGGTCCGCCTGGGCGCCGACGGCGAGCGTCGACGCGCCATCGCCCTTCTGCGCCCCGTACGAGCCGAAACCCGCGTGGTTCCCGCCCTCGACGACGCGGAAGGCGGCGTGCGGGGGCAGCAGGCGCCGGTACTCCTCGATGTCGGCCGCCGTGGCCAGGAGATCTTCGGAAGCGGAAAGCGAAAGGACGGGCCAGGGCGCGGCCGAGAGGTCGGCGCCGCCAGCCGGGTACGAGGCCAGGAAGGCGATACCCGCGACGAAGTTCCCATCCGCGTTGCCGGCGGCCCGGCGCCCGAGCGTTTTCGAGGCGAAGGAGGCGGCGGCCACACCGCCGAGCGAATGCCCGCCGAGCGCCCAGGCGCGAGTCTCGGGGAAAGCCTCCATGACGGCGGCGGCGCGGCCCGCGCCGAGGAGGGCCACGCCGAACGGCACCTTGACGGCCACCGCTACGCGGCCCGACTCGGCGAGGCGCCTCAGCCAGGGCGCGTAAGCTTCCGGCGCCACGTAGGCGCCCGGGTAGAAGATGAACCCCGCGCGGCCTGAGTCGGGGCCGGGCCTTGCGGGAACGAAGGCGGTCCAGCGCGCGGCCTCGATTACCGAGACGGCGCCGTCCGACTCCAGGGTACCGGGCGGCAGGCCTTGGGCCGGATAGGTGGCGCACGAGGCGGCGAGGAGCGCCGCCGCGGCGAGGCCGAGCGCGACGGCGGGGCCGGTGGCACGACGGCGCCGCCTTGCAGTGCGGGCGGGGACAATGCTGTTCATGGACCCAAGATACGAATGAGGTGCCGACTCTTCAAAGCGTACGGACTTGATTCGGACGCGCGGCGACAGGGAGGAGGAGTCAGGCGATATTCTCGCTTCCTTTCCCGCGGGACAGGCGCTAGAATCGAGCGGGCGGCCGCGGGGCCGCGAAAGGTTGCCGATGGACCGATACGACGCCGAAGCGCATTTCGCAACACGACCGGTCCGCGACCGGCTCGCCTCGCTCTACGGGGCGGACTCGGTAGACGCGCAGGCCGCGCGCTGGACGGCGCTCGCGCGCGAAGCCGCCGCCCGTTTCGGCGCTCTGCCGTGGCGCTTCGTATCCGCGCCCGGGCGCACCGAGCTCGGCGGCAACCACACCGACCACCAGGGCGGCCGCGTGCTCGCCGCGGCGGTGGACCTGGACGCCATCGCCTGCGTGGCGCCCTCCAGGGACTCGCGCGTCACGCTCGAGAGCGAGGGATGGCCGCGGGCCTTCGAGCTGGACCTCGCCTCGCTCGAACCCGTGGAGGCTGAGCGCGGGAGCACCGAGGCGCTGATCCGCGGCGTGGCCGCCGGCTTCGCCGCGAGGGGCCTGCCCGTCGGCGGCTTCCGCGGCCGCATGGCCAGTTCGGTGCTGCCCGGTTCAGGGCTCTCGAGCTCGGCTGCCGTCGAGGTCCTGGTCGGCGCCGCCTTCGATGCGCTCTTCGGCACGGGCTCCACGGCGCCGCTGGAACTGGCGCTGATCGGGCAGGAAGCCGAGAATCGCTTCTACGGCAAACCCTGCGGCCTCATGGACCAGGCGGCGAGCGCGCTCGGCGGCGTGGTCGGCCTCGACTTCGCCGTGCCGGGGCGCCCCCTTCCGCGCCCTGTGCGCGCCGAGCTCGGCTCCTTCGGCCACCGCCTCGCGGTGATCGACTCAGGCGGCAGTCACGCCGACCTCTCCGCCGACTATGCCGCGGTGCCCGCCGAGATGCTCGCCGCCGCGCGCGTCCTCGGGCGCGAGGCGCTCGGCACCGCGGACGCTGCCGAGGTGATCGCCGCGCTCCCGGCCATCCGCGAGGCGGCCGGGGACCGCGCGGCCCTGCGCGCCTTGCATTGCGTCCGCGAGAACGCCCGCGTGGACGCCATGGCGGACGCCCTGGATTCCGGCGACTTCCCGCGCTTCCTCTCGCTCGTCAACGAGTCGGGGGACAGCTCCTGGGAGCTGCTGCAGAACGTGGCCAACCCCCGGACTCCGCGGGAGCAGGGCGTGGCCCTGGCCGTGGCGCTTTCGCGCGAGATTCTCGGCGGCTCTGGCGCCGCGCGCGTGCACGGCGGCGGTTTCGCGGGAACCGCCCAGGCCTGGGTACCGGAAAGACTCTTTCCCGAATTCCGCGAACGCGTCGAGGCCGTCTTCGGCCCCGGCTCGGTGATGGCGCTCCGCGTCCGGCCCGAAGGCCGGGCCCAACTCTGACAAAAAAGGAAAGCGACGTGGCAGACGAAAAGAAGACTGGCTTCAAGCCCTGGCTCCCGCTCACCGTCCTGATCGGTTTCGGCTTCTTCACCATGGGCCTCATGGACCCGCTGTACGACACCTACCTGCCCGTGTTCCTCGGGCAGTACATCGAGTCCAACGCCCTGATCGGCACGGTGATGACGCTCGACAACGTCTTCGCGCTCTTCCTGATCCCGGTGGTATCGGTCTGGTCCGACCGCATCCGCACCCCGATCGGCAGGCGCAAGCCCTTCATCCTGACCCTGCTGCCGCTCTCCGCGGTCTTCTTCGGCTTCCTGCCCTACGCGGCCGGCGTATCGCTGGCTGCTCTCGTCATCCTCGTCTTCTTCCTCAACCTGGCCAAGCAGGCCGCGCGCGGCCCCGTGGTCGCCCTCATGCCCGACACGGTCCCCGGCGAGTACCGCTCCGAGGCCAACGGCGTCATCAACATGATGAGCGGCATCGCGAGCATCGTCGGCCTCGTGGGGCTCGCGCGCCTCATGGACGTCGACGTCACGCTGCCGCTGCTCGGCTCCACGAAGGACCGCCTGCCCTTCCCCGTCGCCGCCCTGCTCGTGGTGCTGGCCACCGTCCTGGTCGGCCTGTTCGTCAAGGAGCGGAGTTCCGCCGAGACCGCCGCCGAGGAGCGCCCGAAGCTGCTCGAGTCGCTGCGCAAGGTGGGCGAGGGCAAGGACAAGTCGGCCATCCTCATCCTGGTCGCGATCTTCCTCTGGTTCCTCGGCTACCAGGGCGTCCTGCCCTTCGTCGGCCGCTACGGCATCGAGGTGCTCGGCCTGTCCAAGGGAGTCGCGGGACTCTCCGCGGGCGCGGTCGGCATCGCCTACGCCCTGTTCGCGGTGCCCTCAGGCTACGTCGCGCACAAGCTCGGACGAAAGCGCACAATCCGGATCGCCCTCGTCGTGCTGACCCTGCTGGCGCTCGCCCTGCTGGTCCACGGCTTCACGGGCTTCGGTCTCGCGGGCATGGCGCGGACCTACGTGTTCTGGGCCATCCTCTTCGTGTTCGGCGCGTTCTGGGTGACGGTCGTGACGAACAGCTTCCCCATGCTCTGGCAGATGGCCAGCTGGGGCACGATGGGCGTCTACACGGGGCTCTACTACCTCTTCAGCCAGACCGCGGCCATCGCGTCGCCGCCGGTCACGGGCGCCATCATCGACCTGTTCGGCTACCCGGGCATCTTCGCCTGGTGCGCGCTTTGCATGGCCGCCGCCTTCATCGTCATGGGCTTCGTGAAGAAGGGCGAACCCGCCGCCGCCAAGTAACAAGAAGACCACGGAGGCACGGAGCGGGGGAGACAGGAGGGAGGAAAGACGGGAACGGGGAAGGTGGGTCACTCCCTTCCCGGGTGATCTCTCCCCTTCTTCTCCCTCTTCTCCGCCGAATCTCTGCGGTTCGTCCCCTGACCGGGGTCTGTACCTTCAACGGGCGGGGCGGTACCTTACGGTGCGGGAGATTTCCATGGATAGCATCAACCGCGCAGTGGAGGGTTTGCTCCGCTCGTACGACGAGGTCGGCGGCATCAACCACCGGAGCGGAGCCAACCTGCCTTCGACCGAGAGCGTCGTGCGCATCGTGCAGGACCTCGAGACCCTCGCCTTTCCCGGCTACCGCCGCGAGGACGGCATCGACGACTCGAACGTCGGCTACATGGCCGGCGAGATCGCGCACCGAGTGGCCGGCTCGCTGGTCGCGGAGATGGAACGCTCGCTCGAGTACGCGGCCCGGCTCGACGGTGGGGACGGTTGCCCGGCCGCCTGCCACCTCGAGGCGCGCGACCTCGCCCTCGCCTTCCTCGAAGAGCTGCCCGGCATCAGGCGCCTCCTGATGACCGACGTGGCCGCGGCCTTCGCGGGCGACCCCGCCGCCCGTTCGGTGGAGGAGGTCATCCTCTCCTACCCGGGACTCGAGGCCATCACCGTGCACCGCTTCGCCCACTGGTTCTGGAACCGGAAGGTGCCGCTGATCCCGCGCATGATGGGCGAGTATGTCCACCGCAAGACCGGCATCGACATCCATCCGGGCGCGGAGATCGGCGAGCGCTTCTTCATCGACCACGGCACGGGCGTGGTGATAGGCGAGACCTGCGTCATCGGCGCGGGAGTCAAGGTCTACCAAGGCGTCACGCTCGGGGCCCTGTCCGTGAAGAAGGGAGCCTGCGGCCAGAAGCGCCACCCGACCATAGAGGACGGCGTCACCATTTACTCGGGCGCCACCATACTCGGCGGCGACACGGTGATCGGCGGCGGATCGACCATAGGCGGAAACGTCTGGCTGACACGGAGCGTGCCGGCCGGCACCCGCGTCTACGCGCCGCAGGGCGAACCGCTCATGGAAAGGGCATCCGCCCGGCCCTGACGCGGGGACGGAGCGGCGCCAGTCCGGCCCGTTTCCCGGATACCCGCCGGCCCTCAAGCTCGCCCGCTTTCCCCATGGCGAAAAACCGCCAAGGATCCAGCGCGGCTAGCGGCCCGTCCCGCCGTCCTTCCCGCGGCGGGCGGCTTCTTTGTCCCCGCCGAACAGCACCACGTCGCCTTCGGGCGGATGCCGGCGCAGGTCGCTCAGGTAGCCTTCCTCCGCGCGCTCCACCGCCGCGACGGCGGCCCCGCCGAAGCGCTTGAGCAACACGCGCCCCGTTCGGGGGAAGAAGAAGATCTTCCGCGCCGCGAAACCGCCCGTGTCGCTGGCAAGCAGCGGTATGCCCTCCAGCTTGAGGTAGTCGAGCGCGAACGCGACGTTGGCCTCGTGGAGCCGCGAGCCCGGGCTCCCCGCGGCGAGCCGCAGCACGGACGCGCCTCCGAACACTTTCGCCTCGAGATCGCGTTTGGCGCTGCCGGCCTTGATGAGTTCGTTGATCAGGAGCTCCATGGCATACATGCCGTATTTGGCGTCGGGGCTCCGGGCCAGGTCGGATCCCTTGAGGTCGCCCGTCAACATGAAGTGGTTGAGGCCCCCGCGCGCGCCGCTACGGTCGCGCAAAGCCACGGAGACGCAGGAGCCGAGTACGGTGACAATGGCCACGTCGTCGGACGTGACCCAGAATTCACCGGGATGGATGGTGACCATGGGGACGTCGAAACCGGAGAGCCGGTGGTGATACACGGCTAGAAGAGCGTGATGGCGCCCTGCTCGGCGCCTTCCTCTACCTCGAAGTCGGCGAGCTCGCCCGCGGCCTTCTTGTGCGTGAAGATGGTGAAGCGCTCGATCATGCGCCGGAGACGCTCGTTGGCGATGTCGTGGCGCGATGGATCGTCCTCGCCGAGCGCTATCGCCGCGTCGTAGGCCCCGTCGCGGAAGGCCACCAGGTCGCCGCGAGCCTCGGTCAGGTTGGCGGCTACCGCGTCGATCCTGTCGACCTGGGCGCGGGCGTCGCCGATGAGCTCGATGAAGGCGGGCGTATACAGCGTAAAACCGGCTACCGCCCGCGCCAGGTTGGAGCGGGCGGTCTCGAGCCGCTCGAATTCGGTGACGATGCGCGCGGTCACGCCGCGGATCCGCTCGTCGTCGCGAATCTGGGCCTCGGCGTAGGCGAGCACGGCGGCGGTGGCGGTCTTGATGAAATTCTTGGTCAGGGCCGAGGCCTCTCCGGAATCGACCTCGATGCGCTCGGTCAGCGCGCCCATGCCGTCCACGGTGTTCGAAACGATGGACAGCGCCTTGTTGCGGGCCGTCTCGATGCGGCTCGCGGTAAAGATGTTCCGGAAGCGGCCGAGCAGAACGCCGAGGGTCTTGAACAGCTCATCCAGCTCGTTGACCCGTTCGGCCAGCCGGCGCGCCGATGCGAGCACGCGCGTCTTGCGCTCGAGGTAGTCCCGGGACTCCTCCACGACCGCGTCGCTCGCGGTTCCGGCCATCCGCTCCGTTCCCGCGGTGGCCGTCATCCGCTCGTCCTCGCAGGTCTCGACGGCGCCCACGACGTCGGCGATATCGCCGCCGAAATGCGAACCCGCTTCCTTCACCTTGCGGATGACGTCGTCGAGCAGGGAGGTGGACAGCTCGGCCACCGACACCGCGAAGGCGTACTCGTCGGACTCCTCGACCGCGTCGCCCTCGTCGCGGGTGGCTTCGACCATGGAGATGATGACGTGATCGAGTGACTGGCGGATGATGTCCTGGAGCTGGATGCGCTGCATGATGAGCGCGATGGGGTCGCGTACCCTGGCCGCCTTGGCGGCGAGCTCACCGAAAACCTTTGCGGTTTCCGAAACGTGCTCGCCGAGCTTTTCGAAGCCGACGACGAGGTCGTCGCGCATGCGGCCGTAGAATCGGATCTGGGTGGCCTCGAGCTCCCGCATCTCGGTGCCGAGCGCGTCGAAGGACTCGAGCAGGTCATGGCCGATGGCCGCGATCTCGTTGGTCAGCGAGATGGTCCGGGCCGCGAGGCGCTTGAGCTCCTCGGTGATGACCGAAAAGGCGCGGCCGTTCGCTCCCGACTTGAGGGCGACCGTCATGGCGTTGAGCGAGACGATCTCCATCTCCTCGCTGTCGGCCCTGACGCGGGCGATGATACCGTCGAGGTCGGCGAGGCGCAGGGCGCCCGCCTGGAGCGCCTCGAGGAAGGCCCGGTCGCGCTCGGCGATGCGCGCGTAGAAGCGCTCGGCCTCGACCAGGAAGGCTTCGAGCTCGGCGCCGGCGGCGTGCGTGCGCCTCGTCCTGCGCGAGCCGATCCCGCCAGCCTGCGCGAGCACTTCTTCCACCTGGCGCCGCGATTCGCGGGCGCTCCGGTCAGTCTCGGCGACGAGGCGCGCGAAAAGGTCGCCGAGGCCCAGAAAGATGGCTTCGGACTCGCGCTCATGGGAACGCAGGCGTTCGACGAGGGCGTTAACCGGTATAGCCAGCGCGGGGTTCATCGCAACCACTATAGCCGAGCCGGAATGCCGAGGCAAGGCCGGCCGCGGACAAGAAAAAGCCGCCCGCTTCGCGCGGGCGGCTCCGGTTTCCGGTCAGGAGGGGGCTTAGGCCTTCTTCTCTTCCGCCACGGGGATGATCGAAAGCTCGGTCTCGCGGTCGAAGTAGCGCGCCTTCTCCATGAGGGGAGCGAACTCGACCTTGTCGTTGGTGCGCCAGTGGTGCTGGGGCGAGGTACGCGCGACCATCGACTGGGTCGGCGTCGAGGCGTAGAGGTGGATCTCCGCGCCGAGCGGCTCCACGACGGTGACCTTGGCGGGGATCTTCTGCTCCTTGCCGCCCTCGGCGACCGGGATATCCTCCGGGCGGATGCCGAACACCACGTCCTTTCCGACGTAGGGCTTGAGGAAGCCGATGTGGGCGTCGTCCGGGCGGAGCCGGAACGAGCCTTCGTCGATGAGCAGCTTGCCGCCTTCCTCGAGGACCTTGACGTTGAGGAAATTCATGGGCGGGCTGCCGATGAATCCGGCGACGAACTTGTTGACCGGCGAGTTGTAGAGGTAGAGCGGGGTGCCGATCTGCTGCACCAGGCCGTCGCGCATGACGACGATCTTGTCGCCCATGGTCATGGCCTCGACCTGGTCGTGGGTGACGTAGATCATGGTGGCCTGCAGCCGGTCGTGGAGCTCGATGATCTCGGCGCGCATCTGGACGCGGAGCTTTGCGTCGAGGTTCGACAAGGGCTCGTCGAAGAGGAAGACCTTCGGGTTTCGGACGATGGCGCGGCCGACCGCCACGCGCTGGCGCTGGCCGCCGGAGAGGGCCTTGGGCTTGCGGTCCAGGAGTCCCTCGATGTCGAGGATGCGGGCCGCCTCGCGCACGCGGCGGTCGATCTCGGCCTTGTCGACCTTGCGGATCTTGAGGCCGAAGGCCATGTTCTCGTACACGCTCATGTGCGGATAGAGCGCGTAGTTCTGGAACACCATGGCGATGTTCCGGTCCTTGGGCGGCACGTCGTTGACGAGGTCGCCGTCGATGTAGAGCTCTCCGCCGGTGATGTCCTCGAGACCGGCCACCATGCGGAGCGTCGTGGACTTGCCGCAACCCGAGGGTCCGACGAAAACCACGAATTCCTTGTCCTCGACGACGATATTGGCGTTCTCTACCGCCTTCACGCCGCCCTCGTACACCTTCGAGATGTTCCTGAGCTCGACCTTTGCCATTTGAGGCTCCTCCGTCGGGGGATATCTTATGGAGGGAAGGATAAACCGCTTTTCCTTTGCCGTCAACGAACAACGGCCCGCGACGCGGCGGAGGCGGCTCCCGGCGCCTCGCGGCGCCTGGATCGGGTCGAGCTCCCTCTAGGCTTCGAGGATGCGGCGCCAGAGCGAGCATTCGAGCATGCGCTGGCGGCAGGCATCGTCGCGGAGCTGGGACAGCTCGAACTCGAGCAGCTCCTTGGCTCGCGCTATGTGGCGCTCCGCGTCGGCGGGGTCGAGGCCGGAACCCTGGGGGGAAGAGGCCGCGCCGCGGGAGTCGCCCCGGGAGTCGAGCTGCCGCTCGAGGAAGAGCCAGGCGAAGTAGCGGAAGCGCGATTCGACGCGCGGCTCGCGGAGTATCGGCTCGCCGAGCAGGATGGCGGCGTCGCGCACGAAAAAGGCGAATTCTTCCTCGCGGCCCTCGACCAGGGCGAGCTCCGCGAGGATGGTTTCGAGCTCGAAGACCGTCGAGAAACGGAGGGAGCGCGCGGCGTCGGGCAGGGCGGCCTCGGCCTTCTCGCGGGCGGCGCGGTGCTCGCCGGCGAGCAGCAGGCAGTTGGCCAGCCAGGCGCCGAGGCCGGCGCGGGCGTCGGCCTCGCGCTCCTGCGCGAGGTAGTACTCCGCCTGGGCGAAGCGCTCCTTCGCGGCGTCCCCGTCCCCGAGCCTCGCCGCGGCCAGGGCCGCGCCGGACCAGTACATCGCGCAGGTCTCGGGGTCGTCGCAGGGCGCCGAGCCGCCCGAGCCGACGGTCCCGGCCGCCTCGTACTCGAAGTCGACCGCGACGTTGGCCACGCGCGTCATCCGTATCTTGTCGCGCTCGTAGACCGCGAGCGGCGCCCCACCCTCGATGGCCGCGAGCTGGGCCTCGTTCCATTCCCCGGCCGCGCTGTGCTCGCCGCGGTAGTGGTGGTACATGGCGCGGGCCGAGGCGTAGTACGCCTCTTCGAAAGAGGAGGAGCGGCTCATGCCCTCGATGGCCTCGAGCGCGCGGCGGAAGTCACCAAGGTTGATGTAGCCGTGCGCGAGGAAGTAGCGCGCGTTGCCCGCGCCCCGCTCGTTGCCGGCTCCCTCGTACGCGTCGAGGGCCTTGCGGCCGTAGAAGGTACCGGTCAGCCAGTCGTTTTCCATGTAGGCGCTGGTCATGAGCAGGTGGTAGGCGCGGGCCAGCGCGGGGCGGTTTCGGGTCGCGAGCGCCAGGCGGTACATCTCGTGGACGATGTCGACGAGGCCTTCCCAGATGGCGTTGTTGAAGCGGATGGCGTACTTCTGGAAGAGGAGCTCGATGCGGAGCGCGGTCTTTTCGGGGGGACAGTGCTCGACCAGGGCGTCCACCAGGGCGGCGTGGCTCGCGGGCAGCCGGGGCCGCCGTTCGAGCAGCCAGTCGCGGGCGCCGTCCCAGTCCTCGGCGTTAGCGAGGTGCCAGAACACGTCCGCCTCGCGCTCGGGCGATTCCTCGCGCAGCATCGAGGCCGCCACGGCGTGCAGGAGCCTCCGGTTGTGGTGGAGGAGCGAGGACGAGACCGCGTCGCGCACGAGGGCGTGGCGGAAATCCCAAAGCCCGCCTTCGAGCTTCCGGATGAGCTCCTCGGCGACGAGCAGCTCGAGCGAGCGTTCAACCGAGCGCGGATCGCCGCCGGTGCGGCCGTGCATGGCGCGCGCGCGCCCGGCGTCGAAGGGGTAGCGGAGGACCGACACCTTGCGGAGCAGCGAGCGTGCCTCGGAGTCGAGCCGGTCCACCTGGGAAAGTATGGTCGCGCTGATCGAATCCGGAACCGCGAGCGCCTCGCGGTCGCGGTGCAGGAGCTTCACGTACTCCTCGACGAAGAGGGGGTAGCCCTGCGAACGCTCGACCACGAGGGAGACCGCGCGTTCGTCCAGGCCCTCGGGCTCGAGCGCGCGGGCCAGGCGGGCCGCGTCCTCGTCGGCCAGGGGACCGAGCGCGAAGCGGTCCACGACGCCGAAGATCGCCGCGATCTCGGGATCCTCGCGGCGGTCGCAGAGCAGCACGAAGGGCCTGGTACGCGGCCGCGCGAGCCAGGCGCGGTAGAAGGAGCGGCTCGCGCCATCCATGGCCGAGGCGTTGTCCACCAGGATGACGTCGGGATAGAGGTCGCCGTCCGAGGCGAGGATCGCGTCGAACAGGTCCGCGAGCGCTTCGCGGAAGGCGGCCGGATCGCCGCGTTCGGAGGCCGGCCTGAAGACGCGGTAGGCAACGCGCGCCCGCTCCGGGTCGAGGGAAAGACGGTCGCGGGCCATCGCGACAAATTCGGCCTCCGGCGGCTCGGCCGCCTCGTCGAGGAAGTCGAGCACGGCATAGCGGAGGGCGGCGTATTCGTCGGCGCAGAAGCGTGCCGGGTCGATGGCCAGGAAGGTGGCGCTGAAATTGGGGAAGGCCTTGAGCCGCGCCCAGAACTCCGACGCGAGCCGCGTCTTGCCGATGCCGGCGTCTCCCGTCAGGTAGAAGCCGCCGGGGACGCCGCGCATGCGCTTCACGTAGTCCTCGGTCAAGCGCTCGAGGACGGCGTCGCGGCCGATGAAGGGTCCGCCGAAGAAGAGCGCCGCCTTTCGCCGGGCGAGCGCCAGCCAGGCCGTCACCCGCTCGTCCTTGCCCTTCAGGGAAAGATCGCGCGGCTCGGCGAAGGCGAAGCGCTCTCCGCAGGCTTCCTCGGTCGCCGACGAGACCAGGACGCCGTTGGCCGGCGCCGCCGATTCGAGGCGCGCGGCGATGGCCATCGTGTGGCCGGTCACCACGTCGTAGTCACCGCGGCGCCCCGTCGTCACGAGGCCCGTGTGCACGCCTGTTCGGAAGGAGATATCCTGGGGCAGCAGCGAAGCGGGACGCCTGGCGAAGGCCGCTAGCTCCAGGGCGGCATCCACCGCGCGCGCCGCGTCGTCCTCGTGGATCTCGGAGGCGCCGAAGACAGCCACCATCGCGTCGCCTATGTACTTTTCCACCGTACCGCCGCGGCGCCGCACGCAGTCCTCGAAGCGCGAGAAGACGCGGTTCATGAGCGCGTCCATCTCCTCCGGATCGAGCCGCTCCGACAGGGCCGTGAAGCCTTTCATGTCGGAGAAGAGCACCGTCACCGTGCGGCGCTCGCCCTCGCGGAGCGTCGCGGTCTCGCGGAGCGTCGCGCCTGCGGCGGCAGGCGCACCGGGGCCGGAGGACGCGGGGACGACGGCGGGCATAGCGTCCCCGTCCTTTCCGTCACGCCCGTCAACACCTTCCGCCATCGACCGCTCCGCGCGGAGGCTTCCTCCGCACCCAGTAAAGGATACGCCCTCGGAAACGCGCGGGCAAGGACGGCGCGGGAATCGGCGGACGGACGCGACCGTTCCGGCCGCGCCCCGTGAAGCGCCGCGGGCGCGTCCGCACCCGGAAGCTTCGTGACACCGCCCTGACGCGCCCCGCGCCTGTTGTGGGGATGAGGGGGCGCGACGGCACGAGGTGCCGTCGCGGCGACGAAGCGTGAACGCCCCGCGTGCATTCACGCTTCGTCGATCTCCAGAAACCTCTTCTGGTCACCAAGGACTACTTTGATCTGCGGTTACTTTCCGTCATATGCCCCGGACAGTCCCATATTCATGCGCCCGAGCTAAATACTTATACCCGAAAAACTTGCCCCGCCCCGGACCCCCGCGCCGCCCCATTGACCCAAACCCCGACACGTCGCATTATCCACCTCAGGCGGGCAACCGCCCCCGAGACACACGGGCATCCGGGCGGACGGGAAGCGCGGATCCGGACTTCTTCCCTGCTTCCCCCTCCCCTCTCCGTGCCTCCGTGTCTCCGTGGTTCATCTTCTTCTCGATCCGACAAGGAGGACCCGTCATGCCCGTCAATCTCAAAGGCCGCAGCTTCCTGACCCTCAAGGACTTCAGTCCCGAGGAGATCCGCTACCTCCTCGACCTCTCCGCCGACCTCAAGGCCAAGAAGCGCGCCGGGATCCGCGGCGAGGCCCTGGACCGCAAGAACATCGTCCTCATCTTCGACAAGGCCAGTACCCGCACCCGCTGCGCCTTCGAGACCGCCTGCTGGGACGAGGGCGGCAACGCCACCTTCCTGACCAACAGCCAGATGGGCAAGAAGGAATCCGTCGAGGACACCGCCAAGGTGCTCGGCCGCATGTACGACGGCATCCAGTACCGCGGCTTCTCGCAGAAGCTCGTCGAGGACCTGGCAAAGCACTCCGGCGTCCCCGTGTGGAACGGCCTGACCGACGACGACCACCCGACTCAGATCCTCGCGGACCTCCTGACCATCGAGGAGCACGTCGCCAAGCCCCTGAACAAGGTGAAGATGGTGTACTGCGGCGACGCCCGCAACAACATGGGCAACGCCCTCATGATCGGCTCGGCCAAGATGGGCATGCACTTCGTCGCGCTGGCGCCCAAGGCCCTCTGGCCGAACGAGCAGCTGACCGCGGAGATGAAGAAGGTCGCCGAGGCCACGGGCGGCACGATCGAGTTCTTCGACATCGCGCAGAAGGACGCCGCGCTCAAGGGCGCCGACGTGCTCTACACCGACGTCTGGGTCTCGATGGGCGAGGAAGCCAAGTTCGCCGAGCGCATCGCGCAGCTCCGCGAGTACCAGGTGAGCATGGACTTCATCAAGCGCACCGGCAACCCCGACTGCGTCTTCCTCCACTGCCTGCCCGCCTTCCATGACCAGGAGACCGAGGTCGGCCGCTCCGTCGCCAAGGAGCACGGCGTCAAGGAGCAGGAAGTCACCGACGAAGTCTTCCGCAGCCGCCACAGCGTGGTGTTCGACGAGGCCGAAAATCGCCTCCATACGATCAAGGCCATCATGGTGGCGACGATAGGGAAGATCTAAAAAGAAGAAACCGCAGAGGCGCGGAGACGCGGAGGGAAGAAAGAGAAAAGGATTTAAGAAAGGGAATTAAGAGAAGAGGAAAATAGAGGGGGAGCGCGGTCCTTTGGGGCGGCGCTCCTTTTTTTCTTGGCGGCGCATTCGTAGACGCGGCTCCCCCCACGGCCGAGCTTCCGCCCCCACGGGTGTTTTCAGGAAGCGCGGTCTCGGAGAGCCCGCGCCGGGCCAAGAAGTGAGCGGGGGCGGCGATCTCGGCCTGCCCCCACTCGTTACCGGGCGGAACTCCGTGGGGCTCAGCCGCCGACGCGCTCGATGAGGGCTTCCTTGAGGACCTGCGAGAAATTCACGCGGCGCGCCTCGGCAGCCTCGTTGAGCCAGGCGGGGATGGTCAGGGTCTTCTTGACGGCGCGGTTCCGGATCTCGTCGCGCGCGAGGTCCGGCAGGCCTTCCACCGGCGCCACGAACGCGCGCTCGCCCGGATCGACGCGGGTCGGGTCGGAGCTTTCGGGAATCGCGTCGCCGTCCTCGAGCATGCCGTACAGGTGCAGCGAGAGGGCTTCGCGGGCCATCGAGAGCGCCTCTTCGAGGGTGTCGCCCGCGGTGACGCAACCGGGCAGGTCCGGAAAGTCCACCGACCACGAACCGCCCTCGACATGGCGGAAACAGGCGGGGAAAAGCCAGCGCTTCATCATGAGCCTCCGAGATCGATGCCGGCCTGCCGGGCGATGCTCGCGACCGTGGCCGGCGCGAGATCTTTGTTCGGGTGCGGAACGGTCACCTTGCCCGGCTTGGTCGGATGTACGAGCTGTAGGTGAGAACCGACCTGACGCTTCACTATCCAGCCGTCCGCGTGGAGCATCTTGAGGATTTCCCGAGAGGAACGGCTCTTCACACTACCAACGTAGTACGTGTTTTGACACGTGTCAAGGACTTTGCCAAAGTTTGGGCATCCGGCCGGCCGGACTTCGCGTTGACGTCCCGGACGAGCGGCTGTAGGCTTGCTCAACGAACGGACGGAGCGAAAATGCATCTGAAAAACGGCCTTTATGACGTCCTCGTATCCGAGGCGCTCGACGCGGCTCTCGCGGAACTGCCGGAAGGGCAGCGTTCCGTGGGCACGCTCGAGCCACGCGAAGCGGCGCTGGCGCTCGCGGAGGCGGCGGGCCGCCAATTGGCGCGCTTGCTCGACGAGCTCAAATCCTCGAGTTCGGAAGACCAACGCGGGCGCTTGCTCGAATCGGCGAATCTCGTAAACAGCCTGCTCGTGCACGCGCGCTCGATCGCCGAAGGCGCTCGCTTCGATCCCGAGCGGATCGCGGTTCCGCCGAAGCGACTGCTCGCCATCGGTCCCGAGGCCGCTACGCTCGTCCGCCCCGAAACCGGGCTTTCGGCTCCCTGGCTCTTCGCGGCGGGCAAGGACGCGCCCGCCCTGCTCGAAGAGCTCCGCCGCGAAATCGCCTCGGCCGACCGCATCGATATCCTCGTCAGCTTCATCACCGTTTCTGGCGTCCGGAAAATCATGGACCTGCTCGAGCGGGCCGCCGCGCTCGACGCGGACGGAAACGCCCGGCTCAAGCTGCGCGTCCTCACGACCACGTATACCGGGGCGACGCAGCAATCCGCACTGGACCGGATAGGGAGATTGCCCGGCGCGGAGGTGCGCGTCTCGCTCGACGGCCGGCGCACGCGGCTCCACGCCAAAGCGTGGATATTCCACAGGGAATCCGGCTTCGGTTGCGCTTATGCGGGATCCGCGAACCTGTCCGCCTCGGCCTTGACCGGCGGTCTTGAATGGACAATCAAGTTCACCGAACGCGGACAGTCCGAGGTGTTCGAACGCGCTCGCTCGCATTTCGAGACGCTTTGGCATGACTCGGAATTCCAACGCTACGATCCGGACGATCCCGCTTCCAGGGAGGCTTTGCGGCTCGCGCTCATCCGCGAACGCGGAGGCTCGACGCAGTCGATCGATTCCGAGCCTGCGGCGTTCTTCTTCGGCATCGAGCCCAAGAGCTACCAAGCGGAAATGCTCGACGAACTCGCGGCCGAACGCGGCCGCGGACGGTTCCGGAACCTGCTCGTCGCGGCCACGGGCACCGGCAAGACCATCGTCGCCGCGCTCGATTACCGTCGGACCTGCGAACGGGAAGGCGGCCGTCCTCGGCTTCTCTTCGTCGCGCATCGCGCAGAAATCCTCAAGCAGGCGCGCCGCGCTTTCCGCGAAGTGCTCCGCGACCACTCGTTCGGAGAAATACTGGCCGAGGGCGGAAACCCGGCCTCTTACGACCATCTCTTCGCGACCATCAACAGCGTTTCGTCTCGATCGCTTTCGGACAGGTTCGGTACGGAGCATTGGCACACGGTGATCTTCGACGAATGCCACCGGATGGCAGCTGACTCCTTCGACCGGCTCGCGCGCGCTCTGACGCCACGCATTTTCCTCGGGCTCACGGCGACGCCCGAACGCTCCGACGGGAAGCCGATAGCGCCGTATTTCGACATGAGACCGGACGGATCCCCGGCTGCCGAGCTCAGGCTCTGGACCGCCCTCGACCTGCAGCTGCTCGCGCCCTTCGAATACTACGGCTGCGACGACGACACCGATTTTTCCGGAGTTCCCTGGGACCGGGCTGCGGCGGAGGAAGCGGCGCTCGACAGGCTTCTGACGGGGAACGAAGTCCGGGCTCGGCTCGTCGTCGACGAATGGGAGCGGCTTTCGGGCGGCGCACGATCCACCCGCGCGCTCGCGTTCTGCGTCTCGGTCGCCCACGCCCGCTACATGACCGAGCGTTTCAAGGCCGCCGGTCTTCCGTCCGTCTGCCTCGTCGGCGACAGCGACCCCGCGCTCCGAAGCAAGGCGCCTGGGATGCTCGAACGGGGCGAGATCTGCGCAATCGTCACCTGCGACCTTTTCAACGAGGGCATCGACATTCCCTCTGTCGATACGATCCTCCTCCTCAGGCCGACGCAGAGTCCGGTGCTGTTCCAACAGCAGATCGGACGGGGCTTGCGTCTCGACCGGGGCAAGGAGGCCTGCCTCGTCCTCGATTTCGTGGGCCGGTTCCGGACCGATTTCCGCATCGAGACGCTCCTGCGCTCGATAACAGGACTCTCGCGGCGGGAGCTCGAGCAGAGCGTCGAACACGGCTTCGACCGCCTGCCGCCCGGCTGCCACATCCATCTGGAGAAACAAGCCCGCGAGACCGTGCTCAGAAACATTCGCGCCGTCACCAATGAATCGTGGCCACGACTTCGAGCCGAGCTGGAACGCTACGCGGTGCTGAACGGCCGCGATTCCGTACGTCTCGCCGGGTTTCTCTACGACCAGAAGCTCGAACTCGGTGACATCTACCGGTCGGGCGGGAATTCCGGTTGGACCGCCCTCAAGCGCGCGGCGGGGCTCGTCCGCGAACCCCCCGGTCCCGAGGAGGAATACTACGGCCGCCGCCTGTTCTCGCTTCTCCATCTCGACGACGCGGCACGGATCGGTGCGTTGCGCCTCATGTCCTCTGGCCTCGCCGGCTCGGGACTCGACGTGCGAGCGCGGACCCTGCTCCAGATGCTCGCCTATCAAGTCGATGGCGATGCCCGAAGGATCGGGTCGTTCGATGCGTTCCTCCAGAGACTCGACGCGTACCCGGCCATCAAGGCAGAACTCACAGAGCTCACGGAGGTGCTGCAGGAACAGGCGAACGGCGTATCGATCCCGGTGCCGGGACTCGAAGACACACCGCTTTCATTGCACGCATCCTATAGCCGCAGGGAGATCCTCACAGCCGTGGGACTCCACACTGCCTCGGCCCGTCCGTCGTATCGGGAAGGCGTCCTGCCGATGCACGACCGCAAGCTCGAATTGTTTTTCGTCACCCTCGACAAACGCGAGGGCTTCCACGAGGCGATCGCATACCACGATTACGCCATCAGTCCCGAGCTATTCCATTGGCAGAGCCAGAACGCCGCTGGACCGGACACCGGCGCCGGTCGGCGGTACATCGATAGTCCGGGCAACGGCTGGACCTTCCAGCTCTTCGTCCGCATCGACAAGGACCATTCCTTCAAAGCATGCGGCCCCGTAGCCCTCGAAAGCTGGTCGGGCGACCGGCCGCTCTCGATCGTCTGGAAGCTCGCCGCGTCCCTCCCCGCTTCGCTCTACCGGGAGTTCAGCGTCCTGCGTGACGCCTAGCCTCAGGCTCAACCCATCCCCCCATCATCTCGCCCCTCAAATGCCCCTTGACTGCTTTGGAATTCCTGGTTATGCCAGGAATTATGAACCTTCTTCTACAAGGGGGCATGTGGAATGGCTAGCGGCGGAGGAACTTCGGGAGCGGCGGAAACGCTCGAGCGCTTTACGGATATCGACAAGCGGCTCGCGACGGGTCGACTCGTCGACATATCCGATCTGGCCCGCGAAACCGGATTGCAGGTGCAAACCTTGAGCGAGCCGGGTTTCCTTTCTGGTTACCTCGATCCATGGGGCCGCCCTGCTCTGCGACGCCTTATCGATTGGCTTTCCGGACAGCTCTTCATGGATCCCGAAAAGTTCCGAGGCCAAGATTTTTCCACGCGTCGCCGCTTCCAATCGGGCAAGCTCGGCGCGGTCGAACTCGTCTATTCCGTGAGCGCTCACCGCGTGGTCATGGTGCTGGGATCGGAGTAAGGGTGACAGGCGACATGGGAAACTGACCCTCGGGCGACACAGAGAACCGACCCCCTGAATGTCGCTGAAGCGAATCCGTCCTCCCCTACCCCTCCGCCCCTCCGAGCTCCACCCCGTCCGGCGCCGCCGCGTCGAAGGAGAGGACTACGGCGCGGTCGCGGCCGCGGTCCTTGGCGACGTAGAGGGCCTTGTCGGCCAGGCGGATGAGTTCGGTCTCGGCCTGGAGGAGCGAGGGATCGGCCACCACCGAGCAGCCGACGCTCACCGTCACGCGCAGCTCGGGCCGGTCGGCGAAGCTCAGGGAGCGCATGCGCGAGCACACCCGCTCGGCGACCGTCACGGCGTCCTTCGCTCCGCAGAAAGGCAGGACGATGGCGAACTCGTCGCCGCCGTAGCGTCCCGCTATGTCGTAGCTCCGCAGGGCCGGAGCCTCGCCTTCGCCGCGGTAGCGCGACTTGAGGTCGTAGTCCCGCACGCTCTCCTTCAGGGCCGCGGCTATGCGCTTGATCACCTCGTCGCCGGCCTGGTGGCCGAGGCTGTCGTTGATCTCCTTGAACTTGTCCACGTCGAGCAGCATGGCCGCCACCGCGAAGCGCTGGCGCCGCGCGAGGCTGTAGAGCTCGCCGAGGCGCCGGTGGAAGGCGGCGTGGTTCAGGAGCAGGGTCATGCCGTCGCGCTCCGCGTGCTCCTGGAGGTCGGCGTTGCGCTCGAGCAGGGCCGCGTTGGATTCGCGCAGCTCGTCGGCCAGCCGCTTGATCTCCCTCGTGCGCTCTTCCACTTTTTCGCCGAGGTGGAGGTTGAGGTTCTCGACCTCGCGGAACACCCCGATGAAGCGCTGGAGCAGGAGCAGGTCCATCGCCATGAGCACCGCCATGAAGCCGTACTCTGCCGTGTAGATGAAACGCAGGGATCCTGAGTAGACCAGGTTGTCGAGTATGGCCGCGACGAAGAAGGCCGGGAAGGCGACGAGCAGGGGCGTCAGGTCACGCTGCTTGCGGAGCAGGCGGCCGCGCGCGAGCAGGATGTAGACGTAGACCATGCCCGGCAGTTCGACCGCCATCAAGGCGTTCCAGAGGAGGCCGGGAGCGGCTTCGTGGAAGGAGACCGACGCGCCGAAGGCAGCCAGTTCCCGAGGCGCCTGCCGCGTCGCGTCGACCGTGAGTCCCGGAAAGACCAACCCGGCGATGAAGAGCGCTCCCAGGGCGACGAGGAACGCCTTCTTTGGCGCGTCGCTCCGCCGGTCGAGGAAGCGGTAGGTCAGGTTGAGGAACTCGACGGCGAGGACGATGGAGCAGAAGTACTGGATCCGCTGCCAGTTCAGGCCGGATGCCGCGGTGTCGGACGCATAGATGAAGGCGCTCGCCGCCGCGTAGAGGGCGATCGCGTAGCAGAGCAGGGGGAAGTGGACGGTCGCCCCTCCGGCGCTCCGCTTGAGGTAGAGATAGAGATGGAAGGTTCCGACGTAGAAGCAGAGGAGGGCGAGAGCCAGGTCGAGGCTCGAGAACAGGTTCATTCCGCTCCCTCCGTAGCGCGCCTGCCATCAGTCAGGCCGACGCGGAATCCGGCCGCCCCGAAGGGCCCGCTCGCCTCAGGATACCTTCAAACGGCCGGCGGCGAAACCGAATTCCGCGCTCAGGCCCCTTTCACTTCGTGATCCAGGGCCAGCAAGTGGCCGAAACGCTCCTTCTTGGTGCGGAGGTAGGCCGCGTCGTGGTGATGGACGGGCAATTCGTGGGCCACGCGCTCGGAGACGCGCAAGCCCGCGGCTTCCATGTGCTCGACCTTCTCCGGGTTGTTGGTCATGAGGCGGACACTCCTGACGCCGAGCTTGCGGAGCATCTCCGCGGGAATGCGGTACTCGCGCTCGTCGGCCTTGAACCCGAGGGCTATGTTCGCGTCGAGGGTGTCGTAGCCGGAATCCTGCAGGGCGTAGGCGCGCAGCTTGTTGACGAGCCCGATGCCGCGTCCTTCCTCCTGGTGGTAGACCACGACGCCGCGGCCTGCCTTCTCGATGGCTCGGAGCGCCGCGTGCAGCTGGGGCCCGCAGTCGCAGCGCCGCGAGCCGAGCGCGTCGCCCGTCAGGCAGGCGGAATGGACGCGCACGAGGACATCCTCGCCGTCCCCGAGTTCGCCTTTCACGATGGCGATATGGTCCTTGGCGTCCTTGTTGTTGACGAAGCCAACAATGCGGAAATGGCCGAATTCAGAGGGGAAGTCCGCGACCGAGACGATCTTTACGCAGACCTCGGCCTCGCATTCGGCGCACGCGGCTAGCGCGGCCGCGTCGTCGGCGGCCGGCCCCGCGGGGCAGCGGCGAAGCTCGTCGAGATCCTGGGCGAGCACTTCCTCGATGCTGGGAACCTGCATGATGCCTCCGGCTGGAAATCGCGCGCTCCGGACTCGCGGCCGGGCCTGCGCGACCCGACGGTGAAGATACTCGCGCGCCATCGCGGACGCAAACGCGGATGCGCGGAATTCTGCTGAAAGGTAGCTCAGCGCCTCGGGCGGCCGCGGAGGACCATGTCGTCGCCGTGGCGTTCCCAGCGCGCGTCGACGAGGGAGCGGGCGAGGCGGGCGGCGTCAATGCCGGCGGGAGCGGGATGGAAGGGGTTGAGGCCCGCGAGTATGCGCGGCGCGACGGTGACGACGAGCTCGTCGGCGAGGTCCTCCGCGAGGAAGGCGGCCAGCACGGAGGCGCCGCCCTCCACCATGAGGCGCCTGACGCCCTCGGCGTACAGCGCCTCGAGGCAGTCCGCGAGGTGGGGGCGGCCGTCCGGGTCCGGTTCGAGCAGCAGGATCCGGGCGCCCGAAGCCTCGAGCGCCGCTTCGGCGCCGCGGTCCGCGCCGACGGCGCCCACGATGATCGGAGAACGCGTTCCGTCGCCGAACAGGCGCGCGGAGCCCGGCGTCCTGAGCCGTGCGTCGAGCACGACGGGGCGGGGATCGACCCCTTCGGCGTAGCGCACGGTGAGCGAGGGGTCGTCCGCCAGCACCGTGCCGACGCCGACCAGGATGGCGTCGTGCGCGGCGCGGAGGCGGTGGGTCAGGGCCAGCGACTCGGGGCCCGAGATCGCGGTGCGCGTTCCCGGGGCCGATGCGATGGAGCCGTCGAGAGCCTGCGCCCAGGTCAGGGTGACGAAGGGCCGCTCGCCGCCGGAGCCGGACACTGCCGTCCCCTATTCGAAGCGGGCGGCGAGGCTCGCGGCCATGCGGGCGCCGACCAAGGAAGCCAGTTCGCCGATCATGAGCTCGGGGCCCTTGATGTCGCGCTCGGAAAGCAGGAGCAGGGGCTGCACTGAGGCCGGCACCGCGGCCATGTCCCCGGTCAGCACCGCCCAGCTCCAGGAGTCCGAGAGCTTCTCGGTGACGCTCGCGGCGTCGACCACGACGGAGCTCGCGGCGTCGACCGCGCGGTATTCGACCGTCGCCGACAGGGAAGCGCTCTTGGTGAAGGTGGTGACGACGGCGGCCTTCTCCGCCTTCCAGGTGGGGTACACGCCGTCGACCGGCGTCGAGCCCGGAATGACCTCGTCCACCGTGACCTTGTAGATCTCGGTGACGCCGACGATGGACGGATACTTCGCCTCGAGGGCCAGCACCTGTCCGATGGCGAGCACGCTGGCCCCGTAGATGCCCGTCATGTCGGCGCGGATGCGCGGATCGGCCAGGTCGCCGAGCGAGAGCTCGCGTTCGGCCAGAAGCGCTTCGACGCCGCCGCGGTCCACCACCTGCAGGAAAGTCTTGCGGCGCGCCGCGGCCACGAGGTTCGACACGAAGGCGCCGTAGAGCGCGTCCGCGGCCGAGCGGGCCTCGAACGAGAAGAGGCCCGTGCCGAAGGGAAGGACGGCCACCCGGTCGGAACCGAGGCTCCGTGCCTCCTCCGCGCGGGCGAGCGCGTCGCGGTAGCCGGGGGCGTAGTAGTCGGCCAGACGGAAGCTCTCGTACGCATCGCGGAACGAACGCCGGTCGCCCGGGCGCATGAGCTCGCCGGCCTCGGCGTAGCGGTTGTCGGCGGCGGCGGCGCGGGCGCTCGCGAGCAGCTCGCGGTCATAGCGGAGCTCGAAGCCCACCGGGGTCTTCGAACCCTTGCGGTAAAGGGGCGGCAGCCTCTGGATCGCGTCGTTGACGGCGTGGAGGGTCGCGAGGGAATCCGCGACGGTCTCCCAGCGACGGCGCTCGACGCTTTCCATCGCCTCGTCGACCGCGCGCTCGAGGCTCTCCGTTGCGAGGGGATGCGCGCGCACGAGCAGGTCGAGCGCCTTCTCGTTCTTCGGGTCGTGATAGAGCGAGGTGGCGGCCTGCAGGGCGGCCGCCGCGTAATCGCCCCGCTCGAGCTCGCGCGCCGCGTTGCGGTAGGCGATGCCCGAGGCGCAGGAGGAGAGTCCCAGGACCGAACCCAGGACGGCGAGGACGAGGATCGAACGACGAAGGAAGCTTGCGGGCGAGGCGCTCATCGGGGGACTCTCCATGGCGAGCGGCGGTACGCCGTTCTTCGGGATCGGGACTCCCCCTAGGGTAGCACGCTTGTGCCGAAAGCATAAGCGCCCGGCGTCGAACCCCATGTCCCGAGGCCGGCCCGGCAGCGGGCGCGGGGGCGGGTTTGCCCTATTCGAGATGCCTGCCGGGCAGTGGCGCCGCCTTCGCCTGCCGCAAACGGTCGGAGCGGCGGGAAGCACAGGGGAAGCACATAGAGCATCGCGCTTGCCCCGTCCGGTCGCGGTGCTATACTGCGGCCATCAAAAGTCCACCCATCTCAAATGGAGGGAAATCATGAAACGATCGATCATCGCGCTCACGCTGGCCACCGCCGCGTCGCTCGCATATGGCCAGGCGCTGAGCGCCGGCATCAGCTTCCAGGCTAGCCCTTACTGGCTGTATGAAAAGGGCGGCACGGACAAGGACAATCACACAAGCACCATCTTGAACGAGCTGGGCATGGGTTTCGGCGTCTTCGTGGACGCGTCCTATGTCCAGGCCTCGCTCGGTTACCGCCATGTGGCGTTCAATGGAGCGACGCAGGCGTTCATCGTTGACGGCGAGGAAGACAGCTCCACCTCATACGAGGACAATGGCGCGGGCTATGCCTACCTTTCGGTGGAACTGCTCGGCAAGTATCCGATCGGCATGGGCGGATTTACGCTGAATCCCCTGCTCGGCTTCGGCTTCGACCTCTGCCTCGGCGTCACCGACGGGAACGGGGACCCGCGCGCCGCCTCGGACATCATGGACCTGTCCGGCGCGGAGGCGGGCTTCTCCTATTACAACGTCCTCTCGCTCAAGGCCGGCGTCTCGGCCGACTTCGATGCGGGCGAGCGCTTCTACGTGCGTCCCGAAGCGCTTTTCTTCTACGCCCTCCACCAGCCCCAGCTGGCCGACTGGAATGAGTCTGCAAGCGGTATGGCGGATTATGTCCGCACCGGAATCATCGGCCTGGACCTCGGCCTCCGCGTGGGCTATCGGCTCTAGTCCCTTCGCGCTCCCGCCTGAAAAGCCCTCCGCGCGGAGGGCTTTCCCTTCTCCGCCCGGATGGACCGGAAATGCCGGCGTTCCGCGGCCATCCGGCCGCGAGCACAGCCTCGGGGACCGCGCCACGGGAAAGCCGCCTGCCGCCGAGCGGCTTCATTTCATCGCTATCCGGTACAGCTCCACCGTGTCGTCCTGGAAATTGGTGAAGGCGAGCAGGGTTCCGTCCGGTGAAACGTCGAGGCCGGTGGGCTGGGTGCCGCCTTCCATCGAGATGACGCGCGTTTTCGTCGCCAGGTCGAACACCTCGAGCTTCCCGGGCTTGAGGCTCCGGAGCAGGTAGCTTTCCGGGTTGTTCGGGCCGCGGGTCGAGGCGAAGAGCCAGCCGCCGTCTGGCGTCAGGTCGATGGTGTTCGGGTTGATCGAGGTTTTGAGGGTGGAGACGACCCGGAACGCGGCGAGCTCGACCTCGTAGACCGCGTTGAGGCCCATGTCGCTCACCCAGGCCGTGCCGGCGTCCGGCGCAAGCACGACGTGACGCATGTTGGCGCCCGGAAGCGCGATGCGCGCGAGCTCCTTGCCGTCCGCCACGCGGTACTTGAGGAAGAGACCGGCGTCGTAGCTCGTCACGTAGAGGAGCTCGCCGTCAGGCGAGAACGCGAGGCCGCGAGGCACGGGCACCGGCCCGATGCGACCCGCGGGGGCGCCGGTCTCCCGCTCGAGCAGGGTGACGTCGTTCGAAAGCCAGTTCGAGACGGCGACGAGGTCGAGCGCCGGCGAGTACGCGATGACCTTCGACCACGAGCCGCCGGTCGGATAGGCGTCGACGGTCCCGGGCGTTCCCGTTCCGAGTTCCGCGACGTCGCGGCGGAACACCGTCCCCGTGGTCATCTGCGACACCCAGTATTCCCCGGGTTCCGCGACGAAACTCCCCTCGACGAAAATTCCCTCGACGAAGCCCTTCGAGGCGGCGAAGCCCTCGGGCTTCACGAAGTCGAGCTCGGCAAGCGTGGCGGCATCGAAAACCTGGAAGCCCCCGTCGTCGAGCAGGTTGACAACGAAGAGGCGCGAGTCCGGCGAGAAGACCACCGACTTGGGTTGGCGTCCGGTGCGGGCGACGCCGAGCTGCTCGAGCACGAGGCCGGGCGCCTCCGGGAGGGACGGCAGATGCCGGAACAGGAAGTCGCGCGGACCGTCGATCACGATCGCGACGGCTTGCGGCGGGCGGTCCGGCGCGCGCAGCTCGAGGACGTGGCTTCCGTGCGCGAGCTCGAGCGCGGCGGGCAGGTCGAGCGCCGCGCCGCCGTCGACAGACAGGGTCGAGCCGGGCGCCACGGTCGCGACCGTCACGGGGTAGCGGATCGGCTCAAGGACCACCGCAAGGCGGGCCATGCCGAAGGGACCCGCCGCGTCGAGCCTGCCTTCATGCGGGACATGGCCGACGGCCTCCGCGCGCACCGAGACCGACTTCTCCTTCGACTCGAAGACCGCGCCCGCGGCGACCGGCGTGCCGTCCACGTACAGCGCGGCGTCGGGGGGCTCGACCTCGACCGCGTAGCGGTACGAGCACGAGGCGAGCAGGGACAGAACCGAAGCGACGAGCATGGCGCGGAATGCGGAAGTCATGGGCCGTTCCCTCCCCGGGCCCCGGATCGAGGGTGGGCGAAGCCGGCCCGCCCGGGTTCCGGAGCACCACCCTTGTACACCGCGCGGTCCGGGCGCGCAAGCTCGGCCGCCCGGCAGATCGGCCGTCCACTTTCCCCAGGAAGTTTTGTGTTTTACCGATTGACAGGCGGCGCGAAGAGCGTATGATTCTACATCAAGTAACAAGTCCGACGAGCACCGATCGCAAGCCCCCCCGCACCCCAGTCGTACGAACCTTTCAGCCTTGCCTCAGGCGACCCCGATGCGAAACGCCGACCGCGAGGTCCCGCTCATGCGAGCCGCGATCTGACGACTCCTGCCGCACCCCGACCGCCTCCCTGCCCGCCGCCATGCCGGGAGCCCATCGTGAAAAACCCGTTCCGCCCGCGCTGCGTCTCCACGTCCCTTTTCATCGCGCTGATCGTGCTCGCGGTGCTGGCCCTTCCTTCGCCCGCCTCAGGCGAAGGCCCGGGACAGTCCGACCGCGGCATCGACGGATCGGCGTCGCGCCGCACGGCACCCCGTTGCGCGCCAGAAAACGGCGAAGGCGGCGGCTGCGATGCCTCGGAAGTCCGAGTGGTGGCCTTGCAGGGCCGAAACGGCAGGGACCGGATCGTGAACCTTGACGACCTCGTCGCGTCGGCAAACGCCACGGCCCAGGCCGACAGCGACAACGCGAGGGCGACGGCCATCGGCATCCTGGCCGGCAACGGCCCGGACCTCGTCGTGAACTCGGGCACGATCGACGCTTCCGCGACCGCGAGCCTGACCGGAGCGGGCGAAGCGGAATCCGTCGCCATCGGCATCGACGCGGGAAACGGCAAGGACGGCGTCTTCACCGAAGGCGGGGCGGAGGGCGAAGCGCTTGCCCCGGACATCGTGGTGGACGCCGCCACGACCGTGACGGTGTCGGACGCCGCCTGGGATCTTGTCGGATCGGAAAGCGAGGCGGGAGTCGACGCCTCCGCGACGGCCGTCGGCATTTCCGGCGGCAACGGGAAAGACGGCATCGTCAACGAAGGCACCATGGCCGTTTCGGCGACGACCGGGGTGTCGGTGACGAACGTCGCGGTGACCCTGATCGACGCCGAGCATCCCGACGCCGCGATCGCGGGGATCGCGAGCGCGACCGGCCTCGACGGCGGCAACGGCAAGGACGGCATCGCCAACTCGGGCGACTTCTCGGTCAGCGCCGAGGCGACGGTGACGACGGGCTCGGTGGCCATAACCGGCATCATGGTGCCCTGGCCCATCGACGCCGCGCTCGACGGCTCGACGCTGGCGAGCTCCTCCGCCACGGGCATGAGATCGGGCAACGGCAAGGACGAGGCGTTCGTCTCGAACGAGGCGATCGTCACGGTCGAAGCGGACGCGGAGGCCGTCGCGGACTCGCTCTCGGTCACCCTGCTCGACTTCCTCTCGTACGCCGACACCTCGGTCTCCGCGGAAGCCGGCGCGGCCGGCATCGAGGGCGGCAACGGCAAGGACGCCATCCTGAACTCCGGCACGCTCGACGTGGACGCGGAGGCCTCGGCGACCTCGCGGTCCTTGACCGTCGACCTGGTCGGACTCGGCGCGACCAGGTCCTCGCTCTCGGCCACGGCCGCCGCCACGGGCATCGAGGCGGGCAACGGCTCCGACGAGGTCGCCAATTCGGGCGCCATCACCGCCGACGCCCGCGCCGACATGTTCAACGCGAGCGCCGACCTGCGCGGCGCGGGGGTCGGCCTCACCGACTTCTCGCTCTCGGCCTCCGCGACGGCGACCGGCATCGAGGGCGGGAGCGGGTCCGACGCGCTCGTAAACTCGGGCTCCGTCGACGCGACCGCGAGCGCGGACGCCCAAGCGTACGGTCTCACCTTCGCTCTCGTCGACCTGACGCCGGTCACCGACCTGGAACCGATCGAGGAAGCGATCGACTTCGAGAACGACGGCTCCACGAACGCCGTCGCCGCGGCCGCGGGATTGTCCGGCGGCTCGTCGGACGACGAGCTCGACAATACCGGAACCGTCAGCGCGACGGCCGAAGCCACGGCGCTGGCCGTCGGCGTGGAACTCAGCTCCGAAGGCCTCCCCGACATGACGCTCGACATCTCCAAGCTCGGGACCCTCGAGAACCTGGTCGACGCCTCGGTGTCCGCGGACGCGACGGCCGTCGCGCTCGACGGCGGCGAGGGCCGCGACCTCATCTCCAATTCCGGCACGGCCACGGCCGCCGCGGACGCGGCGACGCTCGGCAGCTCGATCAGCGTCGGATTCCCGACGATCGACGTCCCCGTGCTCAGCACGAGCCCGAGCGTCTCCGTCGGAGAAGCGGGGGCGAAGGCGACGGCCCGGGCCGCCGCCATCTCGGGCGGCGAAGGCAGCGACGTCATCCTCAACGAGGGCGACGCCGTCGCGGGCGCGGACGCGAAGGTGCTCGAGGCGGCGGTCTCGCTCAGCATCGAAGGCGGCTCCGACGGCTCCGCCGCGGCGGCTTGCCGCCTGAACGCGCTCGCCGTGGCGACGGCCGAGGCGACGGGCATCGACTCAGGCGAAGGCGACGACCTCATCGTCTCCACCGGCAACGTCATCGCCAACGCCACGACGGAAGCCGAGAGCATTTCCGCGAACGTCGTCATCCAGGGCAAGACCGGTCCGAAAGGAAAACTGGGCTTCGACATCCAGGGCACGATGGCGGACGCAGGGTCGATCGCGGACGCGACCGCGACGGGCATCTCGGGCGGCGCGGGGCGCGACGTTATCGGCGCCTCGGGCGCGGTGTCATCGACCGCGACGGCCACCAACCTCGGCGTCGGCCTTTCGGCCGAGGTGATATCGGATGCGGAAAAAGGCATCGTGACAGGCGCCACCGCCGTGCGCGCGTCGACGGTGGCGGAAGCCTCTGCCGCCGGCATCGACTCGGGCGAGGGTTCCGACCTCGTCCGCAGTTCCGCTTCCATCGACGCGACGGCCACGGCTACCGCGGTCTCGGCCTCCGCCTCGCTCGTCGTGCAGGGCGCGAAATCCAAGGCGAGCGGCCTCGGCGCCTCGCTCGCCGACGCCTCATCCAGTGCCGGCGCGAGCGCGACGGGCATCGATTCCGGCGACGGCAGCGACCTCGTATGGAACGAAGGCGACATCCACGCGACGGCAAGCGCGAACGCCGTCGCGGTCTCGGTCTCGGCGGACCTGGCCCCTTCTTCCGGAGCTATGCTCGGTCTCGCCCTCGCGAACGCGCGGAACGCGGCAAGCGCCGCGGCGACGGGCATCGCGGGCGGCTCCGATGACGACGCCATCTTCAATAGCGGAACCCTGACGGCCGTATCCGACGCCCTCGGCGTCGCCGGCTCGGTCTCGGTGACGCGGAACGGCGCTTCGGCGTCCGGCACCCTCGATCCGGCGAGTTTCGACGCGGGCAATCTCGCCGTCGCCCTCGCGAAGGGCATCGACGGCGGCGAAGGCGACGAGCGCATCGACAATTCCGGTTCCATACACGCGGACGCGAGCGCCGTCACCGCCGCCGCTGCCGTCTCGGCGGACGCGAAGGGCATCGCCCTGGCCATGGCCTCGGCGGCCTCCGAGGCGGAAGCGTCCGGCATCGATTCGGGCAACGGGAACCACTGGATAACGAACTCGGGCGCCATCGACGCGGACGCCGTGGCCATAGGCGCGGCGGCCAACGTCGCAGTCTCGGGCGAGGGCCTCGCCGCGGGCGTGGACACGGTCTGGGACCGCGGCACCCGCGCCGATTCGGACGCGGCCGCCATCCGGACTGGCGACGGGCTCGACCTGGTCAACAACGCGGGGGCGCTTGCGGCTGAAGCGACCGCTGTCTCCGCCTCGGCGGCAGTCGCGGTGGTCGGCAAGGGCGTCAGCGCCGCCCTCAGCACCTCGAGCGCCGACGCGCAGGCGACGGGCATCTCGACCGGCGCCGGCTGCGACGCCATCACGAATTCGGGAAGCATACAGGCGGACGCGCTGGCCTCCGCCAACGCGCTCGGCGTCGCGGTGAGCGGCAAGGGCATTTCCGGCTCCGGCAACGATCTCTGGGACGGCGGCGTGGAAGCCGCCGCGACAGCCACGGGCATCGACGCGGGTTCTGGCTCGAACCTCATCGTGAATTCGGGTTCCGTGGCGGCGGACGCCCGCGCGATCACCGCCGGCGCGAGCGTCGCGGTCACGGGCACCGGCCTCTCCGCGGCAGTCAGCACGGCCACGGCCTCGGCCGACGCGACCGGCATCGATTCGGGAAGCGGCATCGGCCTCGTCCTCAATTCCGGGACCATTACCGCGGACGCCTCCTCTACGGCGGTACTCGCCAACGTGGCCGTGACGGTTACGGGCGTTTCGGGGGCATCGGGTTCCGTCTGGGACGGCGGCACCACGTCGTCCGCCGACGCCACGGGCATCGCCACGGGCTCGTACGGCGACCTCGTTAAAGGCTCGGGCGCGGTATCGGCCACGGCGGACGCCGTCACGGTGAGCGCGTCCGTGGCCGTCACCGGCACGGGCGTGGCGGTCGCGGCTACCACGGCCACCACGGAAGCCGCCGCGACCGGCATAGCGACGGGCGACGGCGACGACCGCATCGAGTGGGACGGCGACATCGAGGCGGACTCCGACGCGACCGGCGTGGCCGCGTCGGTCGCCGTCACCGGCATCGGGATATCCGCTTCCTTCGACGCGGTCTGGGACGGGGGAACCAAAACCACCGCGCGGACTGCCGGCATCGCGGGCGGCAGCGGCAACGATACGATCGGCTTCTCGGGCAGCCTTGCCGCCCGCTCGGAAGCTGACTCCGCGGCCATCACCGCCGCGCTGACCGCGAAGGGAGTCGCCGCGGCCTCCACGAGCTCCACCACGCTCGCGGAAGCCGTCGGCATCGACGCGGGGAGCGGCGACGACCTCGTCACCGCGTCCGGTTCCATCATCGTTGACGCCGACGCCGAGGGCACGTCCGTCTCGACGGCCCTGACGATAGTCGGCGTCTCGGCGACAATCGACGCGCCGAGCTCGGTCTGGGAAGGCGGGACGAACGCGACGGCGAACTCAGACGGCATCTCGGCGGGCGACGGATACGATCGGGTGTCCAACTCCGCGACCATCAGCGCAAGCGCCCGCTCGAAAACCACCTCCGTCGAGGTCACGGCCACCCTGGGCGGCATCACGGCGGGCGGAGCGAGCTCCACGTCGACGGCGAGCTCCACCGGCATCGATCTGGGCGACGGCGGCGGCTTCCTCGACAATACGGGCGAGATCACCGTGACCACGATCGCCGAAGCCCAGACCGTTTCGGTCAGCGTGGTCGGAGTCGGCGCCACCGGCATCGAAAACGAGATCCGCGATTGGGCGCAGGACACGCTGGCAAACGCCTCGGCCACCGGCATTTCGGGCGGCGGCGGGAGCGACATTCTGACGAACTCCTCCAGGGTGACCGTCACGGCCAGCGCCGATACCGACGCCACCACGGCGAAGGTCGTCCTGCTCGGCTACGGCAATTCGCGCGCGGACGGCGCCGCCTCGGCCGCCGCGACCGGCATCGATTCGGGCGCGGGCGCGGATTCCGTCACCAACGAAGCGAGCATCGACGTCACCGCCACCGCGACCGCCGGCGCGAACGGCGTCACCGTGACCGTCGCGGGCGCGGGCAAGGCGAACATGAAAGCCGGCGCGGCCGCGGTCTCGACCGGCATCGCCGCGGGCTCCGGAGACGACACGGTAGTCAACTCAGGCGACATCAGCTCGGGCACCTGGTCCGATGATCCGCTCGCAGCCATGGCCGCCGTAAATATCCAAGGCTCCACGTGGATCCTCGCGGGCGCCGGCTCCTCGGGCGCCGCCGCGCAGGCGTCGGCCGATTCCGTCGGCATCGACTCGGGGGATGGCGACGACGCGATCGGCAACACGGGCAGCGTCGGAGCCTGGGCGACGGCGCGAGCCGACACGAAGCAGAGCAGCTACACCTTCGCCGGCGCGTCCGGCAGCTCCGGCACCATCGGGGCGACCGCCGACTCAGCCGGCATCTCGGGCGGCGCCGGGAACGACAAGGTCCGGAACGCGGGTGCCGTCACCGCGCGCTCGCGCGCGATCGCCGAATCTTCCGGTTCCGCCGCGACGTTCGCGGGCGGTTCCGACGTCTACGCCTCGGCGGACGCCACGGCCTCGGCGGTCGGCATCGATTCGGGCGAGGGCGACGACAAGGTGGGCAACACGGGCGCCATCGAGGTCGAGGCGGAGGCCGGGACCGTGGTGGATACCGGTTCGAAGGCGTTCGCCGGGGAGCTCGTCGCGTATTCCGTCACGAAGCTCAGCGCCGGGGCCACGGGAATCGATACCGGCGACGGAGCCGACCTGGTCTGGAACGGCGCCTCCATCGGCGTCCAGGCGCTCGCCACGGGCAGCGCGAAGGCCAGCGCCGATTCCGACTTCCTTTCCAACGCCTCGGACGCCTCCGCCGCCTCCGTCGCGACCGCCTCCGGAGTCTCTTCCTCGGGCGGAGACGACCGCGTCGTCAACGCGGCGGGCGCATCCGTGGACGTCTCCGCCGAGTCGATCTCGGTGGCCGACGCCTGGTCCGACGAGGATTCCACGGCGCTGAGCCTCGACAACGCCGCCGAAGCGGCCGGCATGGACGCGGGCGACGGCGCGAACGAGATGGGCAACCTCGGCTCGATCACGGCGACGGCCGCCGCGGACATCCGCGCCCTCGCGACCTCGAGCTCTACCCAGTACCACGCGAACTCGACCGCCAAGACCTCGGCGCAGGTCGACGCCTGGGGACTCCGCTCCGGCGCGGGCGACGACCATCTATGGAACGGGGACGAAACCCCCGGCTCGCCGGCGACTATCACCGCCACGGCGACGGCCTCCGCGGCCTCGAACGCGGTCTACAAGGCGCCGCACACGGACGACGCGACGGCGTGGTCCGACCTCGAGGTCGCCGCGACGGGCGTCCATGCCGGCGAAGGCGACAACCGCGTGGAGAACCACGGGACAATCACGTCGTCGGCCACAGCCGCCGTCACGACGAAGGCGAAGACCGACACCGACACCACCATCACCCACAGCACCGCGGAGGGCTACGCGGACGCCGCAGCGACCGGCATCGGCGCGGGAGCGGGAAACGACACGATTGTAAACATGACGGGCGCGGCCGTTTCCGCCGCGGCGACGGCGAGCGCCAAGCCGAACGCGCCTGACGACTGGAACGCCTGGGCCGACGAGAACTCGGTCTCCACCTCGGACGCCGACGCGGTGTCGCGCTGCATCGACGCGGGCGACGGCGAGAACGACGTCACGAATTTCGGCTCGATCGGGGCTTCAGCCACGGCCGGGGCCGTGGCCCGTTCCGGCGCCGAGGCCGTGGTCAACAGCACCTACGCCGAGGCGAACGCCCGCGCGGACGCCCTGGCGGTGGGCGTCGCCTCCGGCACGGGCGGGCTTGAACTCGCCAACTCGGGAACGATCACGGCGGACGCCTCGGCGAGCTCCAGCGCAGAGGCGCACGCGGACACGGGCATTTTCGGCTCGGATCAGCGGAGGGAAATCGCCGTCGCTAGCTCGACCGCCGTCGGCGTCGACGCTGCGGGCGGAAACAACCTCATCGTCAATCTCAAGGGCGGCTCCATAGTCGCCCGGGCGAGCGCCGCAACTAACCGCGCCGCGTACGGCATCCGCACCGGCGCCGGCGACGACCTCATAGAGAATTACGGGAACATCGAGGCGTGGACGCGCGCATCGTCCGGCCATGCCTGGGAAGCCGGCATCGGCATCGACTCCGGCGCGGGGAACGACAAGGTCACGCTCGGAGACGGTTCCTTCGTCACGGGCGACATACTCCTCGGCGCGGGGAACGACACGCTCAACGTGGTCGGCACGGGGAACCTCTCCGGCATCGCGTGGGGCGGCGCGGGCACCGACCTCCTCGAGATCGAGGGGGAAGGCTCGTTCAGCGCCGCGCAGACCCGCGAATTCGAGAACTTCCTCAAGTACGGCGCCGGCATGCTGACCCTCGAGGGCGCCTCGGTCTTCGAGAGCCTCGAGGTCGCTTCGGGCAGCCTCCGCGTCGAGGGCGGCCTCGCCCTCACCGACGGCAGCCGCCTGGCCGCCTGGGTGTACGGCGACGGCACCAACGGGCTCATCTCCGTGGGGGGCGAACTCGCCCTCGACGGCACCCTTGCGGTCGCCCGCGGAACCGGCGCCTTCCGCGACGGCACGAGCTTCGACATCATCGAGGCCGATTCCCTCTCAGGCGCGTTCGCCTTCCTCGAACTCCCCGCGCCCACTGAGCTGCTTTCCTTCTCGCTGGTGCCCGGCGGCGCGACGGGTTACCGCGTGGTAGCCAGTGCGGCCGAGTTCACGAGCGTAGCGAGCACCGCCGACGAGCGCGCGATCGCGTCGGTCTTCGACGCCCTGCTCCCCGCCGCTACGGGCGACCTTTCGCTCGTGCTCGGCGAATTCCAGTCCCTCGCGTCGGCCGATTACGACGCGGCTTTCGACAGCCTCGGGCCCGGAGCCTACGGCGCGTCCTCGGTGGCCTCGCTGAGCGCCATCGACGGCTTCTCGGGCGCGATTTTCTCGCGGCTTTCGGCGCTCGAACCGTCCGGGGCTTCGACGGGCCCGACGCTCGGCCGCGCCACCATCAAGCGCCTCGGCCATGCGGGACCCTCCGGCGCGTCTTCCGGCGCCCGCGCGAAGGCGGAGCACGGGTTCTGGCTTTCCGGCTTCGGCCAGTGGGGCGGATACTCGCCCGATGACGGCGGCTTCCTCTTCTCGGTCTCGGGCACCGCCGTCGGCTGGGACGCGGCCTTCCGCGACGGCCTTTCCGCGGGTCTCGGGGCCGGGTACTCGGGCACCGGAACCGCCCTCGCCTCCGGCGCGGGCCGGACCGACTCCATGACGGGATCGGCCTACGGCGCCTGGGTTCAGGGCGTGTTCCGTCTCGACGGCGCCCTGGCCCTGAGCCGGCAGGTACACTCGCTGACGCGGGAAATCGAGGTCGGGACCATCGACAGGGTCGCCTCGAGCACCCATGAGGGCGACTCGATCAATGCCACCTTCGGCGCGAACCTCGCGTTCGGCGCCGGTCCGCTCACCGTTTCGCCCGGCCTCCATGCCAGGTACGTTTTCGTCGCCGAGGAGGCCTTCACCGAAACCGGCGCCGATTCGGTCTCGCTGGCCGTTGCCGGCAGATCCGACCATTCGCTCTGCTCCGATCTCGGCCTCGCGCTGGCACTCGAGCTCGTCTCCGGGCCGCTGGGGCTCTCGGCGGACCTATCCGCCCTCTGGCGCCACGACTTCCTGTACGGCTCGGCCCCGATCGAAGCCGCCTTCGCCGACGCGCCCGAGGAGCCCTTCCTGACTCAGGCTCCCGGGCAGACGGCCGACGGCATTTTGATCGGCGCCGGCCTGCTCGTCAAAACCGGCGCCGGCTTCTCGGTCTCCCTCCGGTACGACTGCGAACTCAGGGGCGGCTTCTTCTCGAACGGGCTCTCGGCTGCCGCGCGGTACGGGTTCTGAGCGAGTCCCCGCGGATTCAAGCGCCCCGGCCGGATGCCGGGGTGCTTTTCACGAGTATCGGGCAAAAACGCTCGACAATCCTTTTGACAAAAACCCGAATCGAGTCAAGCATGGGACGACCGCCCGTGCCTGGCCGGACGGATTATCGAACGTGAACGGAGGAAGCCGTCGATGAAGAAATTCGCGCGGATCCTTGCCCTCCTCGCGATGGCCGCGGCCATCGTCGCGTGCTCGAGCCCCCTGGCTCCCGTAGACCAGATCGAAGCCGCCGAGCCCCTCGACCTGATGGCCCCGCCCCGCCTCTCCGGCGATTCGGGCTTCCCGCCCATCGTCGGCATACCCTTCAATCGGGACGGCGCCGTCTACCTTTCCGGCGGCGGAGAGGACCTGATCGGCTCGGTCATCGGCTGGGCCGCTCCGAAGAGCCTGCCCGGCGACTACTACCACGGCGGCGCCCTCGACCTCGACAAGTACGACCCGAACAATCTCGACGCTCCCTGCATGCAGTCGGCGATCACCAAGGGCGCCGGCTTCGAGAGCGCCAACGACTGGATCCTCGGCAAGGTGAACGTCCAGGTTCGCAACCCCAACTTCACCGTCAACCAGGCGCAACTGAACGCGGCACAGGCCGCGGTCGACTACTACTGCAACCTGCCCGCCGACCAGCAGGACTACGGCTTCTTCAAGAACTACGTCAACATCTTCAACGTGGTCACCAAGGAAGACCGGTATTACTGGTACTGCACCAAGGTAGCCTGGGAGCTGTGGAAGACCTACGGCGTCGACATCGACTCCAATTCCCTCGCCATCGACTGGACCTCCTCGGGCCTCTACTCGATGGTCCGCAACTACTACTACACCATCTACTTCTGGTCGCGATCCCGCGCCGAGGCCGCCATCGCCGCCTACATGGCAGACACGCGGCAGAAGATCGTCCTCGCCGAGGAGATCATGCTATCGCCCTACCTGACCAAGGTCTTCGAGGTCATCCGCAATTGACGAACGAGGAAGGGCGGTCGCGCACCGCCAGGCGGGCTTCCGCCCTTCCGTCCGCCGCGATCGCCCTGGCCGCGGCCTCGCTCGCCATCGCATGCGGGTCGAGCGTATCCGCGCCCGCGCGAAGCGCCTCGACCGCCGGAACTGGCGCCGACGCGCCGGCCGGGGGCGTCTTCGCGCTCTCGCGCCTCCTCCGCGCCGCCGACGCGTCCTTCGAACCGTTCGCGCTCGTCGCGGACGCGCGGCTCCGCGCCGTTGCCCCGAGCGGCGACGGCATCCTGGTCTGGAGCCACGACGACGACACGCTCAGGCGCTACCGGACGGACGGCTCGGTAAGCGCATCGTGGCCACTCGAGGCAGCGGCCGCCTGGGCATCGCCGTCCCTCGTGCTGACCCGCGACGAGCTCTACACAAGGGAGGCGGGCTTCGGGTTCGCGCTGCACGCCGTCGACGCGACTCAGGCTCCGCGGAAACTCGGCGCATGGACGCTCGACTGCTTCCCCTCGGACCTGTCCTTCGACGAAGGCGGCGTTTTGCTCGCCGGAGCGGACCGGGCGGACGCGACGCATTCGGTCCGGCGGCTCGGCGAGGACGGCACCGCGCGGACCCTGTTCGAATTCCCGAAGCGTGACGACTTCGCGCGCCTGGTCGCGGACGCGGATCGCCTTCTGGTTTTCGCGAGCGCGCGGACGCGGGAAGCTCGCGAGCTCGCCGCGTATCTCGTTGGAGGGAGCGCCGCCCCCGCGCCCGCGGAAACCCGGCTCGAGCTCCTCGGGCTGCCCGAAAGCGCCCTGTGCTGGTACGGCTCGGGCTTCTTTTTCGAGGAACGCTGGTGGCTGCCCCTCGCGCTCGCGGACGGCGACACGGCGCTGGCAGGGTTCAGGCTCGCAGGCGACGCGCTTGAACTGGAAGCGCTGGTCCGGGGCTCGCTCGGCGTCTACGCCCCGCTCGGCCCCTCGGCGGACGGCGCCTCGTTCCGCTACCTGGCCTACGACCACGAGCGGGAGCCTGGCGTCTGGCGGCTCGCGAGCTTCGACGGCGAGACGCTCGCCTTCGACATCCTCGCCGCTCCCTGATATCCGGCGCGAGGCGCGGGCGTAGCGATCCTCCCTTCCGCGGCCTATACTTCACTCCTATGCGCGCACGCCCGACAGCCATCCGACATCTCGCCTTGGCCCTGGTCCTCCTGTCCCCGCTCGCCGAGCCGGCCGCTGAGGCGGAGGCGCCGGAACGCATCGTCGTCGTCAGCGACGACAAATACCCGCCCTACATCTTCCGCGATCCGGACGGCGCGCTCCAGGGCATCCTGGCGGACCAATGGCGCGCGTGGGAAGCGGCGACGGGAGTCCGGGTAGAGCTGAGGGCGATGGATTGGAACGAGGCGCTCGCGGCGATGCAGCGCGGAGAGGCCGACGTCATCGACACAACGTTCCGGACCCTGGAACGCGAGGCGTCGTGGGACTTCTCCAAACCCTACGCGGACATCGAGGTGCCTATATTCGTCCATCGCGACGTTTCGGGTATCGCCAAGCCCGCGGACCTGCGGGGTTTCCGCGTGGCGGTCAAGGCCGGAGACGCCTGTGTCGAACAACTGCGGGCGCTCGGCGTCCGCGACCTGGTGGAATACCCGAGCTACGAAGCAGTAGTTTCCGCAGCGGCCCGCCGCGACATCCTCGCGTTCTGCGCGGATTTTCCGCCCGCCTTGCATTTCCTTTACAAGGCCGGAGCCTACGACGAATGGCGCATCGCCTTCCGGCTCGAGGGCGGAAGCTTCCACCGCGCGGTGGCCAAGGGTGAGCGCGAGCTGCTCGCCCTCGTGGAGTCGGGCTTCGCCGCGATTCCCCGCTCGGCCTTGGACGACATCGACCGGGCCTGGCTCGGCCAGCCGCTTCCCGCGCTCGAGCAGGCGCGCCGGCTCCGCGTCCTGGCCCTGATCGCCACAGCCCTCCTCGCGCTGGCCCTGTTGCTCGGCGTGGTCGCGGCGGTCCTTCGCCGCAGGGTGGCGAGAGCCACCGAAGAGCTCATGGGGAAAATCGCGGAGCTCGAGGCCAGCGAAAACCGCAACCGGGCCTTCATCGAAGCCTTGCCCGACCTCTTCTTCACCTTCGACCGCGACGGGCGCTACCTCGACTACCGCACCTCGTCGCCCGAACTGCTCGCGTTGCCGCCCGAGGCGATGATCGGTCGCCTGATTTCCGATATGCCCTTTCCGCCCGCGGTGGCTTCGCTCTACCTCGAGGCCATAGCCAAAGCGCTCGATTCGCGAAAGCTCGTGGCCATCGAATACGAGCTCGCGGTGCTGACCGGACCGCGCCGCTTCGAAGGCCGCCTCGTGCCAGTCGGGACGGACAGGGTCCTGTTCGTCGCGCGCGACATCACCGAGCGCTCGCGACAGGACGCGAGGCTCCGCGAGTCGCTCGCTGAAAAGGAAGTGCTGCTCAGGGAGATACACCACCGCGTCAAGAACAACCTGCAGGTGGTATCGAGCCTCGTCGCGCTGCAGCGCGACTCCATCCACGATCCGCGCGACCTCGAGCTGATGGCCGAGACCGAGCACCGCATCAAGGCCATGGCACGAATCCACGAGATACTCTACCGGAGCGGCAACTTCTCCTCGCTGGACGCGGGGGAGTACGTGAGCGCGATCGCGGACGACCTCGCCGAGGCATCCGGCGCTCGAATCGAGGCAGTCCTGGAGGGCGGCCCCTTCCCGATCATGCTGGACGACGCCGTGCCCCTCGGGCTCGCGACCAACGAGCTCGTGACCAATGCCGTAAAGTACGGCCGCGCGCCGGGCTCAGGAGTCCAGTCCGTCCAGGCGACGCTCACGAATTCAGGCGGGTGCTACACGCTCCTCGTCACTGACTCGGGTCCCGGCCTGCCCGATGGCTTCGATCCGAGGCGTGACGGGAACATGGGTTTCACCCTGGTGCGCGCCCTGGCGTCGCAGCTCCGCGCCGAACTGGCCGTCGTTCCGGGTCCGGGAGCGCGCGTCTCGCTTTCGTTCAAGCCCGGAACCGACGAGCGGCCCTCCGGAAACGGCCCGAAGACCGCGTCCGAGGGTCCGCCCGCGTCAGGCGTTCAGCAACCCCAACCACAGGGTCCGCAGGGCTCCGCCGCCTCGCGCGAGGCTCGTCCGGAGGCATGATCGGAGGCGTCGGCCCCCCGGGTCGACGGCCGCGCGCTCGCCGCGCCCCCCCGGTCCGCAGCCCGCCCCCCGGCGTCGTTGAGTCCGGCTGGAACAACGGACCTGCCTGTCGCGGCGAGCTCAGCCGAGACTGTCGGCGCCGCGCTGAAGTTCAGTTCAGATACCCCATTTCGAGCCTCCCTGTCTTTCGTTCCCCGACGCGGTTCGGCGTCAGGGCTTTAAAACGAAAAAGCCCCCGACCGGGGGCTTCACGACGGACCATCCGCGCGCGCCTACGCCCGACCTTCGGCTCCGAGGACGGGATAATAGAAGTAGGCCCCGACGTGGACGTTCCGTTCCATAGGTACGATGATGCACGCCCGGGCGGGCGCCGTCAAGGGCGGTAGCGCCAGGCCGCTCCGATTACGGATGAGCTTTCGTCGAGCGCCGTGAAGTCATGCCCCGCTTCGCCCACCGCCTGCCGGAACGCATCGGTCACGAGGATCTCGCCCGCGCCGGCCGTGTCCTCTCCGAGCTTGGAGGCGGCGTTGACCTCGCGTCCGAAGACGTCCGAGTCCCCGATGCGCAGCATCGTTCCATAGCCCAGCCCGACGCAGAGCAGGACCTTCTCCTCGTCGGCCCGGCCCGTGTTGTAGGACGCGCAGGCGTGCTGCATGGAGACAGCGGCCTGCAGGGCCTTGGCGGGTTTGCGGAAGATGACGAGCATGCTGTCGCCCTCGGTCTTGAGCAGGATGCCGTCATTGGCCTCGAGCACGGGCACCAGGATGCGTTCGGATTCGAAGATGGTCTGGAGGAAGTGGATGATCCCGAATTCCGCGACGTTGCGCGAGAAGCCCGAGAGGTCGGTGAACATGACCGCCCAGTCCTCGCCGAACAGGTCCCAGATACGCTGGTCGATCCTGGCGCGGTCGGCGCCGGGAGCCATGCGTTGCTCGATGAGGCGCTCGAGTCGCTCCTCGGATGCGGATAGGCCGATGCGTCCACGATAGGGCATGCTTTCCCCCTTGCCGCCATGGTATGGTCCGCGTGCCGACGGAGCAAGGGAAAAGCGACGGACATAAGGAACTCGGACATGGAAAACGCGACACCCGGTTTCCGCTTGGTGCTGGCCCCGCTCCACGGGGTGACGGGCCTCGCGTTCCGGAAAGCCTACTTCGCGAGCTTCCGCGGCTTCGACGCCTGCGTGGCTCCCTTCATCCTCGCCGCCAAGGTCAAAACCTCCGGGCAGAAGCATCTCCGCGAACTTGAGCCGGAGCGGCAGGCGCGGCTTCCCCTCGTGCCGCAACTGCTCGGCGACGACGCGGAGGCCTTCGTCGCGACCGCTGCCGCGCTCGCGGGCTCGGGCTACCGCGAGGTGAACTGGAATCTCGGCTGTCCCTACCCCATGGTGACGAAGAAGGGCCGCGGAGCGGGACTCCTGCCGCATCCGGATCGGGTGGATCGCTTCCTCGACGAGGTCGTTCCGCGCCTCGGGACCTCGCTGTCGGTCAAGGTCCGGCTCGGGCTCGGGAGCCCCGACGAGATCCTCGAGCTGATGCCGGTGCTGGCGCGCTACCCGCTTGTATCGGTGACCATACACGCGCGGCTCGGAATCCAGATGTACAGAGGAGCGGTCGACCTGGACGGCTTCGCGCGCGCCGCGGAGAGCTGCCCCCATCCCGTTGCCTACAACGGGGACCTCCGAGACGAAGCGGCCTTCGATGCGCTCCGCGCTCGATTTCCCTCCGTACGCGAGTGGATGGTCGGACGATGGGCCCTCTACGATCCTTTCCTTCCCGCCCGCCTCAAGCGCCTCGCCCCCGACCCGGACCCTTCCGCGACGCTCCGGACCTTCCACGACGACCTTTACGCCCTCTACCGCGAGGCGCTCTCGGGACCGGGCCACGTTCTTTCGAAGATGAAGGAAGCCTGGACCTACTTCGGCCGCTCGCTTGCCTGCCCGGCCCGCGCCCTCGAGGCGCTCGCCCGCGCCAAGGGCTTCGCCGACTACGAAGCGGCCGCCGGGGCGGCCCTCGCCGATGGGTATCGCGGATCGCCGGCTCCGGCGGCGCGAGGTCGCTGACAGGGAGCCGCCCGGAAGCCTCGTGACACCCTTCAGGGCTTGCGGATAACGAAGGTGGAATCGATCAGCGCGGCCAGCCGGGCCAGGTCTGGATCGGAAGCACCCGAAAGCCCGAGATCCCCGATGACGTCCGAACGTTCGCGGTCGAGCCAGGCCCAGAGCCGCGCGGGGCCGCCCTGGGCGACCTTGAGCATGGCGGCGATCTCGTCGCCTCCGAACAGCTTGTACTCGCCCTTCCATACCAGGTGGAAGGTCTTGCCGTCCCCGCCGGCCACGAAGCGCGGCGGGGCGCCTGCCGCGGCGGGGGCGGCCTTCGTCGCGGAGGCGCCGGAGCGTCCGCGCGACATCTCGAGCTCCTCGCCGAGGCGTTCGAGCTTCCCGACTTCCATGTTGTAGCGGTGGACCCGTGCCTGCTCGATCAGGAACTCGAGCCCCTCCGCGTCGAGTTCCGAGGCGAGCTCCACGAGCTCGGCCCGGAGCCGTTCGAGGACGGCGTCCTTGCCGGCCGGCTTCTTCGCCCGCTTGGGAGTCCCGTTCGGGCCGGCCTTCCCCGTGGCCTTCGCTTTTCCCCTGGCGGATTCCGCCCCCGCGACCTTTGCCATGACGCCCCCGAAATTCAGAAGGAATTGCGCGAGAGCGGCTTCCCGATGTAGAAGCCCTCGGCGCCGAGATAGTCGCGGCGCTCGCCCTCGACGAGGAATTGCACGTCGGTGACCGTCGCGAAGGCGGTGGCCGTCCACACGATCTGCTTGACCTGGGCCGCGTAACCCTCGAGCCCCATGTGGTTGAACTGAAAGGCCTCGTTGAAGTTGAGCGTGGCCGTGCTTCCCGATATGCGCACCGGCGAGAGCAGGCGGGTTCCCTCGGGAATCGCGCTGATGAGGTGTTTCGCCACTTCCGAGGCATTCGGGCCTTCGAGCAGGGCGTTGAGCGCGTCGGTCAGCTGTGAGCCCGTGTCGGGGATGGAACGACGCGACTCGACGCGGACGATGACCCCGTCGTCATCGATGCGCACGAACCAGAGGCTGGCGACGCGGGTCTTGGGCGCCGGCGTCGCGGACGCGGGCTTGGTCGGGCTTCCGCCCGACGGCGTTCCGGCGCCCGGCGTCGCCGTCGGCGCGCCGTCCGCGGGAGTCTCGGGCTCGCTCCCGCCCACGGGTTCGGGTTCCGGTTCCGGTTCCGCGAGGGCAGAAGCGTCGCCTTCCGGCGCGACCACCACCACTCCGCCGGGTGCCGTCCCGGACGGCGCGCTTTCCGGACCCTCGTCGCTTTCGGACGGCTCGGAGCCGACCGGCGATGACGGCGGAGCGGCCTCGGAGCCGCGGCCTTTCAGGAGCTCGCTGAAGCCGGTTCGGTCGAGGGTCTCGCGGATGGCTGGCAGGTTGAGGAAAAAAACGACGAAGACGACGGTGAAAGCCGCGAGCCAGAGCAGGCAGCCGACTCCGGGCTTGTTCGAGGACCGGGAACTTCGTGAGGAACGCCGGGTGGCCATGGCCCGATGATAGGGACCAGCCGCCCCCCCGTCAAGCGAAGCTCTCCATCAAAAAGAAAACCACGGAGTCGGTGAGTCACGGAGAAAAGAGGGAGGAAAACACAAGAAACTGAAGGAACTGCGAGGACAGGATTTCCGGTCCGCATCCATTCCTTTCCCAATCTCCCTCTCTCTCCTTTCTCCGTGGTTTCTTCGTCTACGCGTGCTCGAGGGTCTCGAGGGCGCGGCGGCTGATCTCGTCGGCGGGGTCCAGCTCGAGGGCTACGCGGAAATAGCCCTTGGCGTCTTCCTTGCGTCCCTGCCGGATGGCGAGCCCGCCCAGGTTCGCGATGATCTTGACGTTTTCAGGCTCGCGCCGCAGGGCTTCCTCGAGGCGCTTGCGCGCGCCGGCGTGGTCGCCTGATTCCATCAGGCAGATGGCCAGCTCGTTGAGCGTGTCCGCGTCGTCGGCTCCGAGCTCGAGCGCCTTGAGGAAAGCGTCGCGGCCCTCGGCCCAGCGCGAGAGCCGGCGATTGCCCCAGCCCACCAGGAACCAGCCGTTCCAGACGCGCGGATAGGTCTCGAGGAATTCGCGCGCCTTGGCGATGCCTTCCTCCTCTCGACCTATCGAGATGAAGTCGTAGGCTTCCTTGAACAGGGTGTCGAGGAAACCCTGTCGCTCGAGGCGGCCGGCGATCTCGCGGGCGCGCGCCAGGCGATTCTCGTCGGAGCCGAGCTGGAGATAGGTTTCGAAGAGCTCGCGGGCGCGCTCGTACGAGCGCAGGCGGAGATGGAAGTAGCCGGCGTTGAAAAAGGCCTCGGCGTAGGGCGGCTCGAAAGCGAGCAGGCGGCGGTAGACCTCGTGGGCCCGCTCGCGGAATTCCTCCGCCAGCGTCTCGTTGCCGAGCTTCTCGTAGGCCTCGGAGCGGTCCTCGAGGACGACGGCCAGATTGGACAGGGGCTCGGCGCGCTCCGGGAAGAGGCCTGCGAGCGCGAGGAAGACCTCCTCCGCCACCTCGAAATCCCCGTTCCGCGCCTTTGCCACGCCGGCCTCGGAGAGCTCGCCGAGTATCTCCGGCCGTACGGCCAGCACGAAGCGGCGCCAACCGGGCGCGTTCGGGTCGTCCGGGCGCCAGGCCAGCACGCGCAGCATGCCTGCGACGATGGCCTCGCGGGTCAGCTCCTCGGGGCGGAAGCGTGCGGGATCCCCGCCGGTCTCCACGGGAATCGGAGCGGCCGGATCGAGCCCGAGGGCGGCGAGTTCGCCCGCGAGAAGCTCGGGGATCGAGATGAAGGCGATGCCCCGGAGACGGGACTCGTCAGCGTCGTCGTTGCGCATTGGCGGCTCCGGATCCCCCGGCGCCCGGGCCGGCCTCGCCGGGCTCCTTCTTGCGCTGCTGGGAGAGGCATTCGTTGACGTGCAGTTTGTAGGACATTGGAACGCCGGTGGAGTCGAAGACCACGCCGACCGCCGCGAGATCCTTCCGCCCCTCGACGTCCTCGTAGCGGACGAATTTTCCGGGGATGTCGATGGTTTCGCGCGGCTCGTGGAATTCTAGCCTGAGGAGGCAGTCCCGGCCCACGAGGAATTTGGCCAGTCCCACGAGGATCAGCTTGGCGCCCGAGAACGAGACGTCGCGCACGATGCACTTGCGCGGAACGCCCTGCACCAAGACCACCGTCTCCTTGGAAACGAGCTGGAGCTTCGACGCGTTGTCGGGAGTCACCAGGATGCGCTCGTCGCGGCGCCGGGCGGAATTGACGTTGGCCTCGAGCAGGCGGCCGAGCGTCTCCAGGAGGTCGTCCGGCGGCCGCTGGGTGTACTCCAGCATGATGAACTGGAGATCGCCGCCCGACTGGGCGTAAGGCGCGAAGCCCGTTGCCTTCGCCGACACGAAAAAACTGACCGGGTCGGCCTTGTCGGCGAATTTGAAGCTGAAACGCAGGCTCACGGAGTTGTTGGCCTTGCGGATGCGGTCGGCCAGCGAACCGCGGGCGCTCGCGAGCACCTTGGCCCCCGAGAAGCTGGTGGAGTAGATGACGCACGGCCACTGCTCCCCCACGCACTTGAGGAAGACGCCCGGGGTCTGGAGACCCGTAGCTTTTATGACTTCCTTGGTGAAGGTGACGTCGATGGCCTTGTAGGTCTCGTAGTACCTGGCGATTTGCTGGCTGGTCGTAATGGACATGGCTTGTCTTCGATATTAGGATGGAGACGGCCCCTTGGTCAATCGAAGTCCGGCAAGGAAGCGCGAAGGCGATGCGATCGGTCTACATCATCGAGAACCCGCTGGTCGACCACATCGCCCACGAAAGCTACGGCTTCGTGGAACGCTTCGGCTCGAGGCCGGGCACCATGCAGCTCGTCAGCCGCGAAACCTTCGAGGCCATAATCGCCGCGGCCCGCTCGGTCTCCCTGGTTCCCGGCGGCTCGGGCGCCAACACGGCCCGGGCCCTGGCCATGTTGCAGGGTCCCGGCGGCGGAGCCTTCGGCAGACCCGCCTACGCGGGGGCCATCGGCCACGACAAGGCCGGGTCGACCTTCGCCGAGGGACTCGAGCAGGCGGGCGTGGACGCTTTCCTGGCTTGCAAGGACGAAGCCACCGGCTCGTCCGCCATCGTCGTTACTCCCGACCACGAGCGCACCATGTTCACCAACCTCGGCGCCTGCCAGGGCTACGGTCCCGCCGACCTCGACCTTTCGCCGCTGGACGATTGCCGCTACTTTTATTCCACCGGCTACATGTGGGACACGCCGCCCCAGAAAGAAGCGCTCTTCAAGGCCGTCGACTCGGCGCGATCCAGGCGCGTGCCCGTCTGCTTCGACCTGGCCGACCCCTTCGTCGTCGACCGCTATTACGCCGAGCTCCGCGAATGGCTGCCCGGGCGCGTCGAGGTGCTCTTCGGCAATCGCGCCGAGCTTTCGCGGCTCTGCGACTGCGAGGGTCCGGATCCGGAGATAGTGCGCCTTGCCTCGCGCTACGCGTCCGTCGTCGCCATGAAGATCGGCAAGGGCGGCTGCCTGGTGCGCTCGCGCGAGCGGCTGGTGCACGCGCCCGGCGAGCTCGTGGTGCCCGTGGACACCACCGGCGCCGGCGACTCCTTCGCGGCCGGCTTCCTCTACGGCCTGCTCGTCGACGCGGACCTGGCCGCCTGCGGAAGGCTCGCAAACCGCGTCGCGAGCCGCATCGTCGCCGCCGAGGGCTGCCGCTACGACCTGCTCGACCGCGCCGACTGCCTCGCCGCCCTGGATTAATCTTTCCAGGGGAAAATCAGGTTGCGGAGGGTGCGCTTGCCGAGGCGCTCTTCGTCGTCGGCGAGGAGCCGCTTCCAGGGCACTGGCTTCCGGGCGGCCCCTTCCGGCAGGGACTCGAGCCACTCGTACTTGCGCATGCGCAGGCGGAACGCCTCCGCGCGGGCCAGTGCCGCGCCGCCGAAACCGGGAACCAGGAAGGCCGTGAAGATCGAGAGGGCCAGCGAAAGAAGCTCCCAGACCGTGACGAAGAGGGTGAAGCCGAGGTTGTCGAGCAGCATGGCGAACGAGGCCTTGAGCCGGGCCCCCAGCGTCCGCCCCGGCATGCGCGCCGCGGCCGCGGGCAGCCACTGGAGGCCGAGCAGGACCAGGGCCGAGCTCCAGAGCACCGCGCCGAGGGCGAAGGACCCGATCACCCCGCCCAGGCCAAGATAGAAGGGAAAGGCGACGCTCAGGGCGAGGAAGAGCGCCAGCTCGACCCCGCCGAGGATCAGGGCCGTCGGCACGGCCGCGGGCCAGGCGGCGAACCAGGCGCGGAACGAAATCGAGCCCCCCTCGGCCAAAGGTTCGAGCGCGATGGTCGCGGCGACGCGGCAGAGCTCGAACGCGAGGAATCCGAGCGCGAGGAGCAGGTTGCCCGCCAGGCCCGGCCCGAGCGCCGCCGCGGGCAGGATGAAGGCGGCGGCGACGGCGACGAACGAAAGGTTGACGAGCGCGAGGCCCATGAAGGAGTCCCAGGCGTCGAACAGCGACTTCTTTACGGTGAAGGCGATCATGGCATGCGGCATACCGCATTATTGACAAAGACGCAAGCGCTTACCATAGTCGGCCGAGGAGCGGCGACGCCACCAGGTCCGGCCTTGGGCCGGGCCACATCCCTCTTCACAGAGGTACCCCCCAATGCAGGACCAATACGAGTTCCCCGTCGAGCGCTACATGCCGCGCGAGAAATTCGAGCGCATCAGGCGTTTCGCCGAGGGAAAGCAGACCCCCTGCCTCGTCCTCGACCTTGACGTCATCAAGTCCAACTACGCCGTCCTCCGCAAGCACCTGCCCTTCGCGCAGGTCTACTACGCCGTCAAGGCCAACCCGAACGACGCCGTGGTCTCGACCCTCCGCGACATCGGCTCCAGCTTCGACGTGGCCACCCGCTTCGAGCTCGACCAGCTGCTCCGCCTGGGCGTCGAACCCGGGCGCATGAGCTTCGGCAACACCATCAAGAAGGAAAAGGACATCGCGTACTTCTTCGACGCGGGCGTCCGGCTCTTCGCCAGCGACAGCTTCGAGGACCTCGAGAAGATCGCCCGCGCGGCGCCCCGCTCGCGGGTCTTCGTGCGCATCCTGACCGAGGGCCTCGGCGCGGACTGGCCGCTTTCCAAGAAGTTCGGCTGCCACCCGGACTTCGCCCGCAAGCTCATCGAGCGCGCGCTCGAGCTCGGTCTCGAGCCTTACGGCGTCTCCTTCCATGTGGGCAGCCAGCAGCGCGACATCGGCCAGTGGTCCACCGCCCTGACCGAGGTCGGCCAGATCTTCCGCTACGCGAAGGAGGAGCTCGGCGTCCAGCTCAAGATGGTCAACATGGGCGGCGGCTTTCCCGCCAGCTACCTCGAGCCCACGCACGAGATCGCGGTATACGCCGAGGAGATCAAGGGCTACCTCGAGAACAACTTCGACGGCGAGTGGCCGGAGATCGTCATCGAACCGGGCCGCTCCATGGCCGGCGACGCGGGCGTCATCGTCACGGAGATCGTCAACCTGGCGCGCAAGAGCACCCACGATCTCTACCGCTGGCTCTTCGTCGACATCGGCAAGTTCGGCGGCCTGATCGAGACCCTCGACGAGGCCATCAAATATCCCATCTATTTCGAGGGCTCCGGTCCGCAGGAGGACGTCATCATAGCCGGCCCGACCTGCGACTCGATGGACATCCTCTACGAGAAGACCACCTACATGATGCCCTCGAGCGCCAAGATCGGCGACCGCGCCTACATCTTCACGACGGGCGCGTACACCCAGAGTTACAGCTCGATCTACTTCAACGGCTTCCCGCCCCTCGACGCGTACATCCTGGAGTAGGCACTACCGAGCGAAGAATAACCACGGAGACACGGAGACACGGAGACACGGAGAAGGGAGGGAGGAAGACGGGATCAGGGATCCTTATTCCCCTTTCCCGTTCTTCTCCCTCTTCCCTCGGTGTCTCCGTGCCTCCGTGGTTAAATTATTGGGGGGAGGTCTTGGTGACGAGGACGGCGCGGTGGCCGAGGCTGTCGAGGCGGGCCATGGCGGCGCGGTACGCGTCCTCGTCGAGGTCCGCCAGCACGACGCGCGTATAAGGCGAGCCCGGAGCCTTTTCGAGGACGGCGGCGAGGCCCGAGACGGCCAGCTCGTCGCGGAGGCGCGCGGCGTTGGCCGCGTCGGAGAAGCTGGCCACCTGGATGCGCCAGCGCGTCCCCTCCGCGGCTGCGCCGCCTTCGGACGCCGGGACCGCGGGCGCCGGGGCGAGCCTGGGCGCCGGCCCGGGTGGCGCCGCGCCCGCGGGCGCGAGCTCGGCGCGGAGCGTGGCGGTGCCCGCGGCGATCATGCCGAGCTCGCGGGCGGCCGCCTCCGACACGTCGAGGTCGCGTCCGAGCACAAAGGGCCCGCGATCGGTGACCGTCACCAGGACCGAGCGGCCGTTGGCGGGATTGGTCAGGCGGAGCACGGTGCCGAAGGGCAAGGTTTTATGGGCGGCGGTGAAGCCGTTCTTGTCGAACACGAGGCCCGAGGCCGTCACGCGCCCGTGGAAGGGCTCGCCGTACCAGGACGCCACCATGGCCGGCGCCACCGCGGGAAGCGGCGACAGGGCCGCCGTTCCGGGCGCAACTGTCGCGGCACCCGAGCCGGATGCGCCCTGCCCCGCCGCGAAGGACGGCAGGAAGGTCAACGCGAAGAGGAGCGTGCAGGGGAGAAGCGGCGACCGCCCGCGCGGAACCGCAACGCCCCCTTTTCCCCCTCCCCGATTCCCTCTCTTCATCCCTCTCCCCTCTTCTCCCTCTTCTCCCTCTTCACTCCCCGTCTCCGTGTCTCCGTGGTTTTCTTTTTTATCGGCGACGCCTGCTCACACCTCGAGGCGCCGCGCCAGGGCCGCGGCGGCCCCTTGGATGGCCCCGTAGAGCTCGGGAATGTCGCCTGCCTCGACGCTCGAGAAAGCCACGCGGAGGAAGCCGCCCTGCATCGAGATGGTGCCGATGCCCTGCTCGTCCAGCAGCTTTTTCCGGAGCTCCTCGGCGTCGATGCCCTCGCAGCGGTAGGACATGAAGTAGCCCGAATTGAAGGGCAGGACGCGGAGGCAGGCGGGCGGGGGATTCGCGGCCAGGAACGAGCGGACCGCCCGGTAGCGCGTCTCGAGGATGCCCTTGAACTCGGCCTTCTGCGCCTCGACGCCGGGGGTCTCGAGGGCCTTGAGCAGGATGTGCTGGGTCGGGGCGGTCGAATTCGAGACGGCCGAGCGCACCACGCCCATGAGCTTCTTGACCAGGGCCTCGTACTGCGCCTCCTCGAAGCCGCGGCAGGCGAAGCTGAGGAAGCCCGCGCGGAAGCCCCACACGTAGTCCTCCTTGGTCGGGCCGTCCACCTTGGCCGCGAGGATGCGCTCGTTGCGGTCGGCCAGCAGGGCGAAGACCGACTCGCCGAGGGAGTCCGCCTCGTACTGGAGGCCGAAGTAGGCGTCGTCGGCCACCACGAGCAGGTCGACGCCGCTCGCCGCGACGCGCTCGAGGGCGGCGACGATGCCGTCAGCCTCGGCCTTCGAGGGCGAGTAGCCGGTGGGGTTGTTGGGGAAGTTGAGGATGGTGAGCGCCCGCCCGCGCGCGCGGCCCTCGGCGGCCAGGGTTGCCTCGAAGCCCGCGACGTTGAAGCGGCCGTCGGGCGCGAACATCGGATAGGTGGCCAGGCGCGCGCCCTTGCGCTCCTCGAGGATGAGGCGGTAGTTCGGCCAGAAGAGGTCGGGCACGACGACGGCATCGCCGGGCTCGATGAAGAGGTCCGCCAGGAAGGAGACGCCGGCGGTAAGGCCCGGCACCACCACGGGCAGGCTGAAGCGCTTGCCCGCGAGCGAGGGGTTCTTGCGGACGAGCTCCTGCTTCCAGCGCGCGCGCAGGGCCGGGACGCCGGCGGTGGGCGCGTAGGCCACGGCCTCGCGCTCGGTGAGGCCGGGCAGCTGGGAGCGCACCGCGTCGAGAACCATGGGCTTGCCACCCGAGAAGGCCATGCCGATGGTGGCGTTGAAGCGCTTCGCCTTCTCGGTGGCCTCGGCGCTCTGGGCAAGTATGCCCTTGGGGAAGTACATGCGCTTGCCCGAGGCGGAGAGCAGGCGGTCGGCGCAGGTGCCGGCGAGGGCGCGGTTCAGGTCTTCGGCGAGGGGGTTCATGGATGCTGTCCTCCGGAATTCATGGTGCGGGAACGCCGCGCGGGGTCGACGGGGACGGGGACGGCGGCGCGGATCCGGCCCGACCAGTCTGGACCCGTTCCCGGGTCCGGTCAAGCGCGGGCACCCCGGCCGGAAGTCGCGGGCGCGGGCGGGCATTTGCGCTCCGCCCGCCGAAGCGCGACACTCTCGGGTGGGCGGATCCGCGTCGCGGCCGTCCGCACTACCGCGAGGAGAGGGGCGATGCTCAAAAAGGCCTACGCGAAGAACGGGGCGACCTGCAAGGTCACCTTTTCGATCAGCGCCGATGAGTCGGGCGGGGCCGCCCGGGCCGCCGTGCTCGGCGACTGGAACGGCTGGGATCCGGAGGCGCTGCCCATGAAGCGGCGCGCCGATGGCGGCTTCGAGGCCACGGCCCCGCTCGCGACCGGCCGCGAGTACGCCTTCCGCTACCTGCTCGACGGCGAGCGCTGGGAAAACGACTGGAACGCCGACCGTTACGACCTCAACCCCTACGCCACGGCGGACAATTCGATAGTCATGGTCTAGGTCCGGAACGCGGCCCCGGCGTCCCGCGCCGCGTCCTGCGGAAGCAGCTGCTTGACGTATATCGTTACGTTTATATTGACAGAGTTGTTTATTCAAAGGTATCACTCTATCCGTATCGATACGCTTGGAATCCGCAGGAGGAACACCATGAAGCGCATTATCGCCATCGCGACGCTCCTTTCCGTGGTCCTGGCCGGCGTCGCCGTCGCCCAGAGCTACAAGGACGGCGTCTATTTCGCCCAGCAGACCACCTACTCCAGCTCCGGCTGGCGCTACCAGGCCGTCATCACCGTCTCCGGCGGAAAGATCGTCAAGGCCGAGTGGAACGGCATCTCCAACCTCGGCGTGGTCGACAAGAAGTCCTACGCCGCCGCCGGCAAGTACGGCATGGCCAAGGTCGCCAAGAACGGCGAGTGGCACCTCCAGGCCGCCAAGGTCGAGGCCGCCCTGGTCAAGGCCGGCTCGCCCGACAGGATCGCGGTCAAGGCCGACGGCAAGACCGACGCCATCGCCGGCGCCTCCATCACCGTCAAGGAATTCATCGACCTGGCCAAGGTCGCCCTCGCCTCGAAGCCCGTCGCCAAGGGCTCCTACAAGAAGGACGGCTGGTACTTCGCCGAAGCCGCCGCCTTCGAGTCCTCCGGCTGGAAGGACAACGTCCTCCTCACCGTGGTGAACGGACGCATCGTCGACGTGCTCTGGAACGGCAGCTACAAGGACGCCACCAAGAAGTCCAAGCTCGTCGAGGCCTCCGCCGGCCGCTACGGCATGGCCAAGGTCGCCAAGAAGGGCGAGTGGCACGTCCAGACCGCCGCCATGGAAGCCGCCCTGCTCTCCAGCCAGGACCCGTCCAAGATCGCGGTCAAGGCCGACGGCAAGACCGACGCGGTCTCCGGCGCCTCGATCACCGTCAAGGGCTTCCTCGACCTCTGCACCCAGGCGCTGAAAGCCGCGAAGTAAGGTCCTTACCCCGCCCATCGAAACCCCGCCGCCCGTCGGCGGGGTTTTTTCATGCCCTTCGAGGTGTCACGAAGCTTTCGGGGACGAAGGCGAACGGGCTTCGCCGCCAGCCCGCCCTACCCTCCCGGCGGGCCCGCGCGCGACGCGGGGCGGCGCCCTTCGCGCCCGCGCGGCGCCGCGAGGGGCTTCACGCGCGGGCGTTCCACCCGTATCTTGAAGGTAGGTCGCGCCCGGCGCGGCCACGCCCGCCGTCGGCGGGCGGCCGGCGAAACGCCGGCGCGGCCGCGGCCCGTCGCGGGCCCGTTCGCGACGTTCATTTCCAGCACCATACCCCGAGTTCCGCTCGCCTACCGCGACGCCGGCCAGAATCCGGCGCGCCACGGGACGGAACCGACGGGCCGGGAAGCGAAAGCGCCCGACCTCCCGCTATTTGGAAAGGAGTATGTCCATGTACGATTCCCTCGTCTTCGGCATGGAGGCCGTGCCCTCCCTGCCCGCCAACGAACCCGTCAAGAGCTACGCGCCGGGGTCTCCCGAGCGCGCGGCCCTCGAGACCGAGATCGCGGCCCTGCGCGCCTCGCCGCCGGAGATCCCGCTCGTGATCGGCGGCCGCCGCGTCGAGACCGGCCGGATCAGGGAGATCCGCGCCCCCTTCGACCATTCGCTTGTGCTCGGGCACTACCACGAGGCGGGCGCGCGCGAGGCCGCCATGGCCGCCGACGCCGCCATGGAAGCCGCGCGCGCGTGGGCCGAGACGCCCTTCCCGGTGCGGGCCGAGGTCTTCCGGAAGGCCGCGGCCTTGATATCCGCCGGCTACTGGAAGCCCCTCGCGGCGGCTACGGTGCTCGGCCAGTCCAAGAACGCCTACCAGGCGGAGATCGACGCGGTCTGCGAGACGGCCGACTTTTTCCGCGTCAACCCCGCCCTGGCCGAGCGCCTCTACGCCGAGCAACCCCGCTCCGACTCCGAGGAGCGCAACCTGGTCGACTACCGCCCCCTCGAGGGCTTCGTCTACGCGGTCAGCCCCTTCAACTTCACGGCCATCGCCGCCAACCTCGCGGCCTCGCCCGCACTGATGGGCAACGTCGTGGTGTGGAAACCTGCCTCGACCGCGGTCCTCTCGGCCTGGCACCTGATGCGCCTCTACGAGGAAGCCGGCCTGCCCGCCGGCGTCATCAACTTCGTGCCCGGCGCCTCGCGCGAGATCACGAGCGCCCTGCTGGCGCGGCCCGACCTGGCCGGCATCCACTTCACCGGGTCGACAGCGGTTTTCAATTCGCTGTGGAAGGGCGTGGCGGAGAACCTTTCCACGTACCGGGCCTATCCGCGCCTCGTGGGCGAAACGGGCGGCAAGGATTTCGTCTTCGTCCACCCGGACTGCGACCTCGAGGCGGCCGTGGCCGCCACCGTGCGCGGCGCCTTCGAGTACCAGGGCCAGAAGTGCTCGGCGGCGAGCCGCCTCTACGTGCCCCGCTCGCGGAGCGAGGAGTTCCTGTCCGCCCTGGCTGCCGAGATCGGGAAGGTCAAGGTCGGCAGCCCCCTCGAGTACGGCAATTTCGTCAACGCGGTCATCGACCGGGCGGCCTTCGAGACCATCACGGGCTACATCGGGCGGGCGCGGAAGAACCCGAGCTGCACGATCCTGGCGGGCGGCGGGGCCGACGCGTCGAAGGGCTGGTTCATCGAGCCGACCCTCATCCTGACGACGGATCCGCACGCCGAACCCATGGTCGAGGAGATCTTCGGCCCCGTGCTGACGGCCTACGTCTACGACGACTCCGACCTTGACGCGGCCTATGCCCTGGTGGATTCGAGCTCGCCCTACGCCCTGACCGGGGCGATCTTCGCCCGCGAGCGCCACGAGATCGAGCGCGCCACGAGGGCGCTCCGGAACGCCGCCGGCAACTTCTACGTCAACGACAAGCCCACCGGTGCCGTGGTCGGCCGCCAGCCCTTCGGCGGCGCGCGCGGCTCGGGCACCAACGACAAGGCGGGCTCGATGCTCAACCTGCTGCGCTGGACCAGCCCGCGGGCCGTCAAGGAGCGCTACGCCCCGGTCCGCGACTGGCGCTACCCGTTCATGGGATAGTGGTACGCCGCTTCCGGGCGGCCCCGGAGCTGTCGGGGGGAGGGGCGACCGCGCGCTGAGCGGCAACGCCCCCTTCCACCCGTTCCCCGACTCCGGACCCGGTGCGGGCGCTCAGAAACCCAGCAGCGCCAGGCGGATCCGGTGGCCGAGGAGGAGGAGCCCCGGCGGCAGGGGACGGCCCCGGAAGCGGAGCTCGAAGTGCAGGTGGGGACCCGTCGAGCGCCCCGTCGAGCCCGAACGCCCGAGCGAGGCCAGGCCGCGCACCAGGACGGGCGCGCCCGCGCGCGTCGAGACCGACTCGAGGTGCGCGTAGAAGCTCTCGAAGCCGAAGGGGTGCCGCACCCGGACCCAGTTGCCGTAGGAAGCGTCGACGCCGGTTTCCGCGACCACGCCCCAGGCCGCTGGACGGACCGGCGTGCCGGAAGGCACGGCCAGGTCGACGCCCGGGTGGAACTCGATCGAGAAGGGCGAGATCGCGTCGGGCGCGCGGCGGAAAAAGAAGGACGAGGTCGTGACGCCGCGCACGGGGTACGCGAAGGGCGGCAGGAGCACCGAGGTCGCGGCGAGGACCGCCGCGATGGCGAGAGCCTTCCGGACGCCCTTCGGAACTGGACCGCGCCGCTTCGGCGACCTGCCCTCGGCGAGGGCGGCCGCGTCGCGGGTCGATGCGCGGATGGAGGCGAGCAGCGCGCGGTTCGGATCGGCGTTCGGCACGGCGGAACTCTACCACGAAGCGCGAAACACGGCTATGCTGGGCCGGATCTACACGACGCGAACCCCTGGGAGGAAGGATCATGAGCGAACCATTCAACGAGATGACCGGCCACAAGCACTTTTCCGCCGCCTGCTTCAACGCCACGTGGAACTGGATCGACAAGGCCGACAGGACCGAGGACGAGACCGAGGCCATGATCCACGCGAGCCACGCGTCGCTGTACCACTGGCGCGCGAGGGCCGACGTCACTGACCTGCAGCTGTCCGTGGGCTACTGGCAGCTTTCGCGCGTGTACTCGGCGGCGGGCCGCGGCGAGGAAGCCCTGCGCTACGGGATGCTGTCGCTGGAAGCCGCGCGCCGCGGAGCCCTCGAACCCTTCTACGCCGCCTACGCCCGCGAAGCCCTGGCCCGCGCCGCCGCCCTGCTCGGCCGCCGCGCCGAGGCGGAATCCTTCCTCGAGGAAGCCCGCGAGGACGCCGCGCGCGTCACCGACGCCGAGAGCCGGAAAGCCCTCGAAGCCGACCTGGCCGGAATCCTCCTCTAGGAAGAAGTCGGGCTCGGGACCGGCGCTTCGGGTTTCATGGCCCGGATGGGTCCGCTAGAAGGCGAAGCCCTCGACGGGGGGAGCCGCGTCGCCTTCCGGCGCGTCCTTGCGGGGCGGCTCGGCCGTCTCGTGGACGGCGAGCCCCGCGACCGTCATGGCCTTGCGCGGCGTCGCGGGACAGACGGTCTCGCAGGCCCCGCAGCCGATGCAGGTCGGCCCGTGCAGCACGGGCACGGGCAGGGGACGCCCCGGCACTGCCTCGATGCGGACGGCGCCGCTCGGGCAGTGCTCGGCGCAGGCTCCGCAGCGCGTTCCCTTCGACACCACGATGCAGTCGGCGAGGACCAGGTTCGACTTGCCGATCGCGGTCCGCTTCTTCGCCTCCGGCGCGAGGGGAAGCAGGGCTCCCGAGGGACAGACCCCGGCGCAGGCGACGCATTCGTACTGGCAGAAGGCGCGGCCGTAGTCGAGGTAGGGAACCAGGGGCCGGGCGAGGCCGAATTCCGCGCCCGAGTGCCTGAGGACGCCCGAGGGGCAGGCGCGCGCGCAGGTTCCGCAGCCCGTGCAGAGCGAGGCGTAGCGGTCGACCGAAGCGGCGCCCGGCGGCGCGGCGAGGAGCCGCCCCGAGGCTCCCCGGGGAGCCTTCCGGACCAGGGGCAGGGCGGAGGCGCCCGCGGCCGCGGGCAAGGCCAGGGCCAGGGCGGCTCCCGCCGCGACGGCGCCGGCGTCGGCGATGAAGCGCCGCCGCGAAAGGTCGGGAGCGCCTGCCCCCTTCGCGGGCCCGGGGCCGTAGGACAGCGCGCCAGTCGGGCAGACGGCCAGGCAGTCGAGGCACTGCACGCAGCGGCTCGCGTCGAGCCCGGAGGCGTCGACGCAGCGCGCGCGGCAGACCTGCTCGCAGGCGCCGCACGCGACGCAGGCGGCCGGGTCGAAGCGGACCCGGAGCGCGGCCAGGCGATTGATGGCGCCGAGCGCCGCTCCGACCGGGCAGAGCTCGCCGCAGAACCAGCGGCTCCGGAAGGAGCCGGCCGCGAGGATGGCCGCGAAGGGCAGGGCCGCGAGGGCGAAGGCGAGCGGCTCCCAGCGCAGGGTGACGACGGGAATGCGGAGCCCGAGCGCTTCGAGGCCGTTCAGGGCGAGGCCGGCGAGATCGCCCGCGGTGCGTGAAAAGCCCCGCGCGAAGATCGAGTAGGGTTCGAGCAGCGTCGCCGGGGCGGAAAGGCCCGCGGCGAGGGCGCCGGGGACGAGCACCGCGAGGAGGAGCCTGGCGGCGCCGAAGGCGCGGCCCTTGCGGCGGCCCGGGCCCCGCCGGGCCGAGCGGCCGGCCGAGGCGGCGCGCGCGGCGGCGTCCTGGCAGGTGCCGAGCGGGCAGAGCAGCGAGCAGTGGAAGCGGCCCAGGACGAGAGCGCCCGCCAGGGCCGCGAGCGCGGCGAGCGCCGAAGCGAGGGCGGCCGCGAGCAGGGCCCGCTCCAGCGCGTGGAAGGGCTGCGTTCCGGCGAGGAAGCCGGCGAGCGGCACAAGGCCGGGCGCCTCGCTCGCGGGCAGGGCCAGCGCGAGGCAGAAGGCGGCGAGCCAAAGCCCGGCGAGCAAACCCCGCGCGCGGGCGATCGAGCGGAAGCTCCGGCCTGCCTTCACAGTTCGATCCTGCGGATAGCGAGGTTCTCGAGGTCCTCGCGGCCGAGGCCGGCGCGCGCGGCCAGGCCGATGTATTCGAAGGCGGCGGGACCGGGCCCGAAGGTCTTCGCCGCGGCGGCGTCGAGGGCTACGATGTCGGTCGACAGCACGAGGAGCCGCTGCTCGGAGTAGCGGCTCGACGCGTTCCCCCGCGGACCGCCGGAGAGCATCACCTTGCCCGCGTCGAGGATGTTGAGGTCGGGCGGCCTGAGCCGCGCGGCTTCCGCTATGCAGGCGTCGAGCCCGCGGGAATGGAAGGCGCCCCGGTCCCAGACCATGCCCATGAGGTTCTTCATGGCGGCCGTCATGCCCGCGCCGCCGTGGCTCTTGAGCACCGGCACGTTGATGAGGCAGTCGGCCTCCAGCGCGAGCTCGTGGACCTTGGCGCGTCCGATGGTCCGCGCCCCCGGGGCATCGACGGTCTGGTAGTAGGACTCGGCGTGGCCCGGCGCCATTTCCGCGCCGGCGGCCTTCGCCGCCGCCTCGATGCCGGAGTTCGCGTAGCAGGAGCGCCAGACGTCGCAGGTGTGGTCGAACACCGCCACCCGGCGTGCGCCCGCCGCGAGGCACAGCTCGACGAGACGCCTGACCAAGGCCGGGTCGGTGTTCGCCGCGAGCTCGGGCCGGACATCCCAGCCGATATTGGGCTTGATGACGACCAGGGCGCCCTTCCGCACGAAACGGCCGATGCCGCCCGAGGCCGCGAGGGCGGCGTCGAGCCTGGCGGCCGCCCCGCCCCCCTTCACCGCGACCAGGTCGGGGTAGGCGCCTGCCGCGACGGCGGCCCCGGCGCTCGGCCCGGTTTGAGCGAAAAGCCTCGTCGCGCCTCCGAGCAGCCAGGCCGCGCCGAGGGCGCCGGCGCCCTTCCCGAGCGTCGAAAGGAATTCCCTGCGGTTCATGGAGCGACCTCCGGGCCGGGTTTGGAGGGGGCGAGCGCCCGACCGGCCACGAGCGCGAGCTCGAAAAGCAGCCAGAGCGGCGCCGCGACGAGCACCTGCGAGAAGGCGTCCGGCGGCGTCGCAACGGCGGCGACGACGAAGATGGCGACCACGGCCTCGCGGCGGCGGCGGGCCACGGCCCGGGGATCGAGGGCGCCGACCGCGAAGAGGATCACGAGGACCAGGGGAGCCTCGAAGGCCAGGGAGGAGCCGAGCGCGGCGCCGATCGCGAGGGCGTACCACGCGTCCAGGCTCCAGAGCGCTTCGGCGCGCCCCGCCCCGAACGATGCGAAGAAGCGTGCCATGAACGGGACGAGCAGCAGGGCGGCCGCCGCGAGGCCCGCCGCCTGGAGCGCGAGCGCCGCCCACAGTCCCGCGTCGAGGACGCGGCGCTCGCGTCGGTCCAGGGCCGGCGCCACGAAGGCCCGGATCTGGAGCAGGGCGAGGGGTACGGTCGCGAGGGCGCCGAGCGCCACGGCGGCCCGAAGCCTCGAGACGAAGAGGTCCTGGGGCCTGAGCGCCGCGAGCGAGGCGCCCGCCGCCTTCGCCGGCGCCTCGAGAAGGTCGAGGAACGGAGCCGCGAAGGCGAAGGCCGCCACGGACGCGACGGCGAAGCAGGCCGCGGTCGCGAGGACGCGCCGCCTGAACTCCTCGAGGTGCTCGAGGAAGGGCCGGTCCGCGCCGGAAGCTCCGCCGCGGGCAGGCGCAGGCCGCGCCTCAGCCGTCCTTCCGGCTCTCGGCATCGTCCGCACCCGCTTCCTTGGGGTCCTCGGGCGGCTCGCGGAGTCCCTTGCGGAGCTCGCCCGCGGCGCGGCCGATGCTCCGCGCCAGCTCGGGCAGGCGCCTGGCCCCGAACAGGACGAGGACGATGACCAGGATGACGACGACTTCGGGCAGTCCGATGTTCATTGCGCGCCCCCTTCCCGAGGAGTATACGCCCCTTCCCGCGAGCGCGCCACGCCCGCAGCCCGGAACGCGTATCGTCCCCGCGGACCAGCTCCGCGGAACCTGAGGCCGCGCTCCGCCTCACTAACGGTAGAGCTCCGCCTGGCTGTTCCAGAGCGTGGCGTAGTACTCGTCGCGTTCGAGAAGCTCGTCGTGCGCGCCCTCCGCGACGAGGCGGCCCGATTTGAGCACGAGGACGCGCGTCGCCTGGCGGATGGAGCCGAGCCGGTGCGTGACGAGCAGGGTCATGCGGCTTTCGCGCGCGAGGATGGCGCGGAACACCGCCGCCTCCTCGAGCGGGTCGATGCTGGCCGTGGGCTCGTCCACCATGAGGAGCTCGTGGCGCTTGGCGAAGGCGCGGAGCAGGGCGACGCGCTGCCACTGCCCGCCCGACAGCTCGCGGCCGCCGAACTCGGTGCCGAGCATGGTGCTTTCGCCCTCGGGCAGCTTGGCGAGCAGGGCGTCGCCGAGCAGGTCGGGCAGCTTTTCCGAGGCGAGCGAGCGGCGGTCCGCCTCGTCGGCGAAGACGTTCTCGGCCAGGGTGAGCTCGAACTTGCAGAAGTCCTGGAAGGCGGCCGAGAGCCGCTCGCGCCAGGCGCGCGGTTCGAGCTCGCGGAGGTCGACGCCGTTTGCGAGAACGCGGCCGCCCGTCGGGTCGTAGAAGCGCGCGACGAGCTTTACGATGGTGGACTTGCCCGCGCCGTTCTCGCCGACGAGGGCGAGCGAATCGCCCTCGCGCAGGGTGAACGAGACACCCTCGAGCGCCTTCGCGCCCGAGGGGTAGCTGAACGAGACGTCCTCGAAACGGAGCTCGCGCAAGGGCCCGTCGAGGACGCGCGTCGAGCGCGACAGGTCGAGGGTGTCGCCGAGCGCGAGATAGGCGAACAGGCGCAAGAAGAATTCCCGGCCGAAGCGCGTATAGCTCCAGACCATCACGAGCATGAGCACGCTCGACGAGAACTGGAAGATGGCCTGGAGGAAGAGGGCGAGCGAGCCGGCCGAGACCGCCCCCGTGCGGACGCGCGCGGCGAGGTAGAGGAAGACGCCGCCCGCCGCGGCGACGCGGAACGCGGTGGCGCCGAGCTGCCGGCCGAGGTTCCGGCGGGCGAGCGCGGCGTTGCGTTCGTCCGTCTCGCGGAAAGCCGCGAACGCCTGTCGGCGGAAGAGCCGGTCGAAGCCGAAGATCCTGAGCTCCTTGGCGGACTGCGCCGACAGGGCCCGGCCGCGGAGGTACATGACCTTGCGGTCGAGCTTCTTGAGGTCCTCGTCGAGCTTCGCCCTTGCGTCCGCCGTGCGGAGCGAGGCCAGGGCGCCCGGGACGACCGAGAGGGCCAGGGCGAGGGGTATCCACCAATCGAGCGCGGCGAAGACGGCGGCCACGGAGACGAACTGGAAGGCGTGCTTGACGAGGTCCGCCGTCTGGTAGACCAGGGCGTTCACGGGATTGAAGACGTAGTTCACCCAGCCGGACAGGTCGTGGTAGGCCGGGTCCTCGAAGTGCGCGAGCCCCGCGAACGAGAGGCCCTTGTCCATGATGCGCCCGGACAGTATCCGGGCGGCGCGCTGCGAGGTCCGTTCGGCGAGGTATTCCGAGAGCGTCGAGAGCGAGTACTGGCCGACCATGGTCGCGAGCCAGGCCGCGGACAGCAGCCCGAGGCGGACGCCGCCCGCGCCCGAAAGCCCGCCAGAGACCACGAGGTCGACCACCGCGCGCATGAGCAGGAGCCCGAGCACGGGCACGAAGCCGTCCGCCAGCGCCGCGACGAGGACCAGAGACATGCGCAGAGGGTCCGCCCGCCAGACGGTCGCGGCGCCGCGGAGCACGACGCGCCAGTGCGCCTTATTTTTATAGTCCTCCAGTGACGAGGCTTCGCTTTCCGTTTCTTTCATGTTTCGTCCCTTTAATAGCGCTGCCGTTCCCGGCGGCGCGCGGCGCGGGCGGTGGCCGGCGGCGCGCGGCCCGCTTTCAGCGCCGCCTGCGCCGCGTTCCGAGCAGGCCGCGCACGAGCTGGCGGCCGAGTTCCCTGCTCGCGGACTGGACGGCCGCGCGCGCGAGGTCCTCCACGAAGCCGCCCGAGGCGCGGCGCGTCGTCCGCGCCGGTTCCGCGCGCGGCCGCGGCGCGGGGCGTCGCTCGGGCCCGGGCGCGGCTTCCGCCTCGTCGCGGAAATACGGATCGCCCGACGGGGAAGCGCCGCGAGGGCTTTCGCCCCGGAGCTCCGCCTCGATGTCCTCGATGGACGGCTCGCCGGAGGCGCCTCCGGAGGGTCCGCCGCCGTAGCCCGCGCCGCCGCCGGAGCTCCCCACCCTTCCCTTGAGCATCTCGTAGGCCGATTCGCGGTCGACGGCGCGGGCATAGGTTCCGGCGAGCGCCGAGGCGCCGACGAGGGCAGCGCGCTCCGCGGCCGAAAGCGGCCCAACGCGCGAGGCGGGCGGCACCACGCGGGCGCGCTCGACCGGGAGGGGACGGCCCTCGGAATCGAGGAAGCTGACCAGGGCCTCGCCGACGCCCAGCTCGGTGATGGCCGCCCGCGGGTCGAGCTTCGGGTTGGGGCGCAGGTTGTCGGCCACCGAATCGACCGCGGCGCGGTCCTTGGGCGTGTAGGCGCGCAGGGCATGGTGGACGCGGTTCCCCAGCTGGCCGAGCACTGACTCAGGCACGTCGAGCGGGCTCTGCGTGACGAGCCAGAGCCCCACGCCCTTGGAGCGCACGAGGCGCGCGGTGCGCTCGACCGCGTCGACCAGGGCCTTCGGGGCCTCGTCGAAAAGGAGGTGAGCCTCGTCGATGAGGAGGACCAGCTTGGGTTTTTCGAGGTCGCCCGCCTCCGGCAGTTCCTCGAAGAGCTCGCCGAGCAGGTGCAGCATGACCACCGCGTAGAGCGCGGGCTCGTTCATCAGGGCCTCGGCCGCGAGCACGTGCACCGTCCCCCTTCCGTCCGGCCGGGCGCGAAGCAGGTCGGCGATGCCCAGGGCGGGCTCGCCGAAGAAGGCGCCCGCCCCGCTCTCCTCGAGGACCAGCACCGAGCGCTGGAGGGCGGCCAGGCTCTGCGGCGAAAGGAGGCCGTATTCGGACTTGAGCTCGGCGGCGTGGTCCGAGACCCAGCCGATGAGGGCGCGCAGGTCCTTGAGGTCGAGTACGGGCAGGCCCCGCTCGTCGGCGATGCGGAAGAGGATGCGCACCGTGTCCGCCTGCACGTCCGAGAGCGCGAGGAGGCGCGAGAGGAGGAGGGGCCCAAGGTCGGATACGGTGGCGCGGAGGGGCAGGCCCTGCTTTCCCGCCACGTCCCAGAATTCCACCGGGCAGGCGGCCCACTCCGGCTGCGGAAGTCCGAGCTTGCCGAAGGCGCCGGCTATCTTCGCCTCGGACGAACCCGGGGCCGCGATGCCGGAGAGGTCGCCCTTTACGTCGCAGCAGAAGACGCTGACCCCCTCGCGGGAAAAGCCCTCGGCCAGGGCCTGGAGGGTCACGGTCTTGCCGGTGCCCGTGGCGCCGGTCACGAGGCCGTGGCGCGCCGCCATGGAAAGGTCGAGGGAAAGGTCGCGGCTTTCGTCGGGGATGCGGCACAGGCGGATGTTCGCGGACATGGTGACCTCCTCAAGGAACAGGCCGGTCCAGCCTAGCGCAGCCGCGCTTCCGGCGCAACGATATCGGGGACAGGATATGGAGGGACAGAGCTCGCCGGAGAGAAGAACGGGGCGCCCGGCCGGAGCGGGACGGCGCCGCGCCGCGGGGAATCGCGCCAGGGATTGCAGCGGAAATCGGGCCGTCCGGGCCGGCCCCGCGGGCGGGACGGGCAGCGCGGCCCGATTGGAGCGGAAAGCCCGGCCGGAGGCGCCCTCCGGCGCCGACGGGGCGCCCGGAGCCCCCGGAGCCCCCGCGTCCTGCCTATCCCGGACGCTTTCCGCCGAGACCGAGGGCGAAAGCTCCGCCCACGGCCGCGAGCGCGACGAGACCCGAGACGAAGAGGTAGGCGGGAGCGCCGGCGGCGTCGATGAGGCCGCCCGCGTACAGGGCCCCGACGGGGGTGACACCGCCGAACACGAGGGCGTAGAGCGACATGACGCGGCCGCGGTGGGCGTCGTCGGATCGCAATTGGACGGCGGCGTTGACGCGGGCGGTCAGCGAGACGGTCGAGAAGCCGAGCAGGGCGAGGAGGAGCGCCGAGGCGGCGAAGCCGCGCTGGAGCGAGAGGAGGACGTACGCCGCGCCCATGCCGGCCGCGGAGACGAGCAGGGTCCGGTCCGTCGGCTCGCGCTTGCCGCCCGCGGCCATGAGGACAGCGGCGGCGAGCGAGCCGGCACCGAGCGCGCTCATGAGGAAGCCGTAGCCTTCCGCGCCGAGCCTGAGCACGTCGCGCGCGAGTATGGGCACGACGACGTTGTAGTTGATGACCACGGCTGAGATGACGGCCAGCAGGGCGAGAGGCAGGGCGATCTCCGGCCTCGCCCGCACCCAGCGGAGGCCTTCGAGGGCGCTGGACACCGTACCGCGCGCCCCGCCGGGACCGGAGTCGACGCGGGGCGGCTTAAGATCGCGCATGGCGAGGAGGCCGCCGATGACGGCCAGGTAGCTCGCGGCGTTGAGGAGGAAGCTCGGGGCGACGCCGACCGCCGCGACGAGGAGGCCCGAGAGGGCGGGACCGACGATGCGCGCGGCGTTAAAGGCGGCGGAGTTGAGCGAGATGGCGCTGACCAGGGCCTCGCGTCCCGCGATCTCCGACATGAAGGCCTGCCGCGCGGGCACGTCGACCGTGTTGACGAGGCCGAGCAGGAAGGCCAGGACCAGCACCATCCAGTAGCGCACGGCGCCCGTCGCGGCGAGGACGCCGAGCGCGAGCGCGAGCAGGGCCATGAGCGATTGCGTCGCGACGAGGATGCGGCGCTTCGGCCAGCGGTCGACCAGGGGACCGGCGAGCAGCGAGAGGAAGGTCATGGGCAGGAACTGCATGGCGCTGACCGTGCCGAGGGCGAGCGGCGAGCCGGTCAGCTCGAGGACGAGCCAGGACTGCCCGAGGCGCTGCATCCAGGTGCCCGCGAGCGAGACGAGCTGGCCCGTCCAGAAGAGGCGGAAGTTGCGCTGCCTGAGGGCGGGGAAGGCGCCGCGCCTCGCGCGGGCTCCGATCCGGTCCTCGCTCCGGGCTCCGTTTCGGGCCCTGGCCCCGGCTCCGGGCGCGGGAACTGTCGCGGGAGCGGCGGGTGGCGCGGTCGCGGCGGCGGCTTCGAGGGCCGGATCGACGCTAGGCCCGGCCACGGCGGGTTCCCGGCGCGGGGCGGCGGCGCGGCGCGGGCGCCTTGGGCGGCAGGCCGGCCTTCTCGCGCCCGCGGGCGGAGAGACCGTCGAGGACGAGATCGTAGGAGCGGTCGGCCAGGGCGCGCTCGAGCTCCTCGGGCAGGCTGCCGTCGAGACGCACCGTGTTCCAGTGCTCCTTGTTCATGTGCCAGCCGGGGGTGATGGCCGGGTAGGTGGCGCGCAGGTCGCCCGCGGCCTCGGGGTCGCATTTCAGGTTGACGGACGGCGGCTCGGCGTCGAGGGCGACGAGCGCGAACATCTTCCCGCCCACCCTGACGACCAGGGTCACGTCGTCGAAGGGGAAGTCCGCCGTGGCGAAGGGCTTGGCGCGGCAGTAGTCGATAAGCTCGTCTCTCGTCATGGAGCGGCCAGTATGCCCCGCCCCCGGGCGCCGCGGCAAGCGCGGGCAGGAACTGCGCCGGAGGCGGCAGGAATTTCCCGACCCGCAGGGCTTTCACGCCGCGGGGAATGCTCCTCGCGGCCCTGGAACGGCGCGAATCGCCCTTCGGCGCCTCATCGGAGCGCCGCTTCCTTACCGCTGCCTTACGGCGCCGCCCTTCCGCCCGCCGCGGCACGGTTCCTGCAATTTCCATTGATGCGGGGCCGCGACAGACGCCGGCCGTCGCAAGGAGCTGCACGATGTACAACCGCATGTACGGTCTCGGTTACGGCATGAACGCCGCCGGTCCCTTCTTCGGGTTTCCCTGGTTCGTCTGGGCGCTCGGCGCCCTGCTCGTCGCCGGCGTCGTCGTCGCGATCGTCCTCTCGGTGAAGGCGAATCGCGCCGCGAAGTCCGGCGCCGTCCGCGAACATACGGCCGACGGCACGGCCTCCGCGCTCGCGGCGCTCAAGGAGCGCCTGGCGCGCGGCGAGTTGGCCGAAACCGAGTACGACCGCCTCAAGGCGAAGATCGAAGGATGAGGAGGACGCCATGAAAAGCCTGAAACGTTTCGCATTCGCGCTCGCTGCGCTCGCGGCTTTGGCCGCCCCCGCCCTGGCCGCCCCGCCCGCGGATTTCGGCGCCGCCGGCGCCCTCGCCGCCCTCGGGTCCGGAGCCAGTCTCTCGGTCGAGGACATGCTGCGCTACGCCGTCGAGGACGAGTACCTGGCCCGTGCCGAGTACCGCGTCATCATGGCGAAGTTCGGCGCCATGCGCCCCTACACCAACATCGAGACGAGCGAGAACCAGCACCTCGACTGGCTGCGCGCCGAGTACGCCCTGCGCGGCCTGGCCTTTCCCGCGGACGCCGCGGCCTCGAAAGTCGCCGCTCCCGCCGACCTCAAGGCGGCCGCCCAGGCCGGCGTCGACGCGGAAATCGGCAACATCGCCATGTACGAGGGCTTCCTCGCCTCCCCCCTCATGGCCCGGCCCGAGAATGCCTCGGTCGCGGCGCTTTTCGCCAACCTGAAGCGCGCGAGCGAGAATCACCTGCGGGCCTTCCGCACACAGCTCGCGCGCTTCCCCTGACGGAAGGCCGGGCTCCGCGCCCGGCGGCGCGCCGTCCCGAGTTGACCGCGGCGCCCGGGGACGGGTATCGTCCTCTGGCGCCGCCCTTTTCATGATGGGGCGCGACCGGGGGAGGTTGCCATGACGGAACGGGTCACGCGGGAACGGCGGGAAAAGCGGGGACAGCGGGAAGTCCGCCGCCGGTTCGGCCGCGCGCTTCCCCTGGCGCTCGCCATCGTCGCGGTCCTCGCCCTCGTCCTCTACGTCCTCGACCGCATACCCTTCGCGCCGGGACCGGGGGGAGCGAATCCCCTCCGCGTCGAGGCGGGCGAGCTTCCCCTCGTCGTGCCGCACGGCGGGGCCAAGCGGCTTTATCCGGAGAACACCGTCCTCTCGTACCGCATGATGGCGGAGCGCGGGTGGACCAATTTCGAGATCGACCTGGCGCTCAGCGCGGACGGCATCCTGGTAAGCCACCACAACCTTTCCATCAAGGCCACAACCGGCGAGGACCGCTACGTACGCGAGCTCTCCTACGCCGAGCTCACGACGAGGAATTTCGGCGTCAACTTCACGGCGCCGGACGGCTCGCGGCCCTACGCCGACACCGCGGCCCTCGCGCGGAACGATCCGGCCCTGCTCTCGGAGCTCGCGCCGGCCCGGCTCGACGCGCTCTTCGCGGCCTACCCGGAGGCCTCGTACATCCTCGAGCTCAAGGACACCTTCGAGAGGACCGGCGCCGCCAACGCCACGGCCGCCGCGGAAGCCCTCGCGCGCGCCATCGACTCCGCAGGCGTCCGCGACCGCGTCGTGGTTGCCAGCTTCGAGGACGCGAGCACCGCCGCGCTCCGCGCGGCCTCCGGCGGCGCGATCGCGACCGCGGCGGCCTCGGACGAGGTTCTCGTCTTCTCCGTGCTCTCGGCCCTCGGGCTCGACTTCTTCCTCAAGCCCCGCTACTCCGCCCTGCTGCTGCCGATCGAGGACCGCATCAAGCCGAAGCAGCGCGCGATCGTCGAGAAGCTGCCGCGCTTCATCCGCGACAGGCTGGCCCGGTACGATCCGGAGCGCGACGAATGGTATACGCGGCTCGTGGACGCCCGCATCGTCGAGGACGCACGGCGCCACGGGGTCGCGGTGCACTACTGGACGGTCAACGACGAGGGAACCATGCGGGAGCTTGTCGCGCTCGGCGTGGACGGCATCATCACCGACCGGCCCGACCTGCTCGAGCAGGTGTATGCGGAACTGGAAGCTGAACGAGCGGCCCGGCCGTGAGCACGGCGCGCGCGACGCGGGCCACGTTCCGCGCCCCGGATCGCGTCTTGCCCGGAAGCTTCGTGACACCGCTCGTGAGCTGCCCGGAAGCTTCGTGACACCGTTCAGGCCGTGAGCTCGACGCGGTTGCCCTCGGGGTCCAGGACGACGAGCTCGTAGTAGCCGTCGCCGGTCAGCCGCGGCCCGTCGGCTATCGTGACGCCGGCCGCGCGGAACTCCGCGGCCAGCGCGTCGACCCGCCCGCGGCCTCCCGCGGAAAAGCACAGGTGGGCCCAGCCCGCGCGCCCGTCCGGATCGGGACCGAGCCGGTCCGCCCGGCGCATCAGCTCGAGGCGCGTCCCGGACTCGAAGGAAACGAAACGCGAGGAAAAGCCGTTCGCGGCGTTGCGGTACTCGGGCCCGGCGCTGCCGCCGAACCGGGACGCGTAGAACTGCGCCATGCCGTCGAGGTCGCGGACCCAGAGCGCGACATGCTCGACGTTCACGCCTTGCCCCGCGCGTCGAGCCATTCCTCGAGCCATGCGGCGACGCCGTCGTCCTCGACGGAAGGACAGACGCGGCCGACCGCGGATCGCACGGCCTCCGGGCCGTTGGCCATGGCGACGCCGACGCCCGCGGCCAGCAGCATGTCGAGGTCGTTCTCCGCGTCGCCGAAGGCGAGCACGTCCTCGCGCCCGAGTCCGCGGCGCAAAAGCCAGGCGTCGAGGGCAGCGGCCTTCGAGACCCCGGGCGGCACCACCTCGAGCATCGACACGCCGGTGGAGACGACGAGGGCCTTTTCGCCCAGGGTTTCGCGAAGGCGGGGGGCGAACTCCGCGAGAGCGTCCTCGGGAGCGACGAACATGAGCTTGGACCAGCGGAGCTCGTCCACCTCGTCGAAGTCCACGACGCCGCCGGGGAGCCCGGAGCGCGCCTCGTAGAAGTCCACGCCCGGCGTGCGCGCCTCGTAGTACCATTTTTCGCCCGACCAGGCGTGGAAATCGAGGCCGGAGCGCCGGGCCAGTGCCAGTAACTCGCGCGCGACGCACTCGGAAAGGCCGACCCTGAGGAACGGCGCGCCGTCCCTTTCGCGGGCGGCCGGTCCGTCCCAGACCGACGCCCCGTTGAACGCCGAAAGCCCGTCCGCGCCGCCGAGCTTCTCTACCCAGGGGAACGACGAGATCCTCGCGCGTCCGGAGGCGACGAAGAAGAGCCGGCCGCCCTCGCGGAAGCGCGCGACCGCGCTGACGACGCGATCGGAGAGGCGGTAGTCGCCCGTTATGACGGTGCCGTCCAGGTCGAGGGCGAGGACGCGGAAATCGCGCGCGAGCGCGGCCGCGTCGATGATGCCATTGATGTCGCTCATGCGCCGACTATAGCGGCCCGGGGCGCGGCGCGTGAAGCCGCCCGACGCGCCCGCGCGCACCGCGCGCCGCACGGACCGACGAGTCAGGGCAATTCGTCGCGGAGTATCATGAGGGCCGCCATCATGCGGGGAAAGCCCGCGGTGGTGGCCACGAGCATGACGGCGTGCTCGAGCTCGGCGCGGCTGCAGCCCGCCTCGACGGCGCGCTCGATGTGCGAGCGGAGCGCGTAGTCGTACTGCGAGGCCGCGGCGACCGCGACCTTGACCAGGGCGCAGTCGCGGGGCGAAAGCGGCCCCGCCTCGTGGAGCGCCTTGCCGAAGGCCTCGTAGGCTGCCCAGGCCTCGGGATGCCCGCGCTTGAAGTACTCTCGGTTGCCGGTCCTCGTGTCCATGCCCTTCCTCCTCTTCCTGCAGCAAGGCTCGTGGAGCGCGGCGCCGCGCGCAAGATGCAAACCCCCGAACCGCGTGGGCCGCGGGGCCTGTCCCCATCGAAGCGGCCGCGAGCTTTGTCCCCCGCGAGCCCCGGCCGCGCAGGAACGGAGGGGCGGAGCGCCGCGCCGCCCGGGATCGCGCCAGGGATCGAAGCGGGACGGGCTTTCCGCCGCGAGGCCTCGCCATGCGGGGGCGGGCCCGTCGGAGCGGAGAGCCCGGTCGGGGCCGCCCTCCGGCGGCACCGAGGCGCCCCGGCTCGTACCGTCATTGCGAGGCTGGCCTCGCGCGCGGATCGGGGGCATAATCCGAGGCCATGAACACCGATTTCCACTACTACGCCGTGCGCGCCCTGGCCGAGGCCGCGGGCAGGCCCGACGCGGAGCTGATCGCCTGGGCCAGCGCGTGGGTCGACCGCGCCATCCATCCGTACCGCGTGCTCGAGGACGGTCGCGCCCGGGACTGCCCGGCGACGCAGAACTACGTGTTCTGGGACGAGCGCACCCGCGACGAGGTCTACCTGCCCTTCCATTTCGTGCCGGGCGACGCGGAAGCGGCCGCGCGCCTCCGTCGCGACGGGGCGCGGAACGGGTGGGCCGTGACACCGAACGGGGAACGCGCGAAGGAACTCATGGTCGCGGCCATGAAATCCGGGGACTCCTGCCGCATCGGCATCGCGGCGCACGCCTTCGCCGACACCTGGGCGCACCAGAACTTCACGGCGCGGAACGAGGCCTTCAACGCCCTCGACCCGGCCTCGCGGCTGCCGGCCGCCGGCCACCTGCAAGCGCTGACCAGGCCCGACGACCCGGGCGGACTCTGGCGCGACGGGCGGCTCCTGCCCGAGGTTTCGGCGATCGACAACGCGGCCCGCTGGACGGAGGCGGCGAAGAAGCTCTACCGCTATTTCTGCGTCTCCATGAAGCGCCCCTTCGACGACGAGGACTTCCTTCTCGAACGGATCGAGCGCGTGTTCCGCAGCCCGGGCGGCAAGGGCGAGCGGCGCGCGGACTGGACCATAGAGTTCGATCTCGAGCCCTTCGACGCCAAAGCGCGGCTCTCGGCCGCGGGGCTGCTCGACGAAACCGCCATGGACGAGCCCTTCCGCGGCTACGACAAGCTGCTCTGGCTCAAGGCGGAGGCGGGACGGCGACTCGGGGGCGGAGAAGCCCTTCGCGAAGTGCGCGCGGACGGGCGCTTCGCGGGAAGCGATCTGGCGCGCTTCTACGAGGCGGCGGAGGAACACCGCGCGCTGGCCCGGAAGCTGTGCGCGGACCTGCGGGATCGGGGATGACGGGCGGAAGGGAAAGGCGCGCCCCGTCAAGCCTGCGCCCGAGCCGGGTTTTTCCGGCGACGCTTGACTCGCGGACGATCGGACCCGACCATGGTAGGCGGATCCGGCTCGGGATGGTCATCGGGAGGTTCACATGGGTTCGTTGATCGCGCGGCTGTTCGCCCTCTTCGCCTTCAAGTCGCGCAGGAACCTCATCATGGCGATGGGCGTCACGGGCCTCATCCTCGCGGCGCCCGCCCTGCTCGGCCCCACGCTCCGCGATCTCGGGCTCGGAAGGCGCGCGCGGCTCGTGGGCGACATCGCGGCGATAGACCGCGCCAAGCTCAAGGAGCCCCTGCTCCGCGAGAGCTTCGACGCCCTGCTCGAGGATTTCGCCGCGACAGCGGCCGAGCCGGAAGCGCCCGTCGCGGCCAAGCCCCCAGCGCCGAAGCCGGCCGCCCCGAAGCCGGCCGCCGGCGCGGAGGCAGCGGAAGAAGCCGGCCCGTCCTTCATGGCGCGGCTCTTCGGGGACGGCACTGCCTGGACCTTCCTGGCCGGCTCGGGCCTCTGGATATTGCTCGGCCTCTCCGCGCTCTTCGCGCCCGGCGTCAAGATCGGCGGCAAGCTCGGCGTCCTGGCCCTCTTCCTGGTCCTCGGCGCGAGCTGCGGCATCGTCGCGGGCCGAATCAGGACGACCTTGCCCGTCACGGCTTTCGCCGCGCTCGTCGTCTTCGCGGAGGCGGCGATCCTGAGCTTCCTCGGCACCATGACGGGCGAGCTCGGGGCGCGGAAGTAGGCGGAAGCGCCCTCGGCTTCCGTGCTATCCTCCCTTCGACGGAGGGAGAGGCGCATGGATGGACGGCTGGGAGGGAAAGGAATCCGGGGCTCCGGCAGGCGGGGGCCGACGCCCGGACGGAACGCGCGGCGGAAAGCTGGCCCGGCCCTGGCGATCCTGGCCCTGTCGCTCTCGGCCTGCGCGCCCCGCCTCCGCTACGTCGCCGACGTCGATCCCCTGGGCTTCCTCGCGCCCGACCTTCGATACTACCTGAGTTCGTCACGCGCCGAGACGCTCGCTCTGGCCGAGCTCTTCCCGGCCTCCGGGCAGCGCGGAATCGCCCTCGAGGCCGCGGGGCGCGTCGATCGCCTGGCGCTCGGCGCCGGCGAGGACGGACGCTTCGAGGCCGCCGCGTTCGGGAGCTTCCCGGCCGGCAGGGCCAACGCGCTCCTGGCAGCGGACCCGGGCTGGAAGCGCGAAGGCGACGGCTGGATCGAGGAGGGGGGGGACTTGCGCGTGGCCTTCGCCGACAAGCGCCTGGCCCTCGTCTCGAACCGCCCGCTTGGCCTGATGACGCCGCGCCTTCTCGAACCCGGCCCTTCCCCCTTGCCCGCCGCCGCGTCCGACCTGGCCGGCGGGGACCTCCTGGTCATGGTCCCTGACGCCTACGGGATCCTTTCCGGCCTGGCCGGCGCGGAGGACGGGACCTCGTCCGCCCGCTTCACGCTCGCGGCTGCGTGGTACCCCGACGGCGCCGGTTCGCGCGAAACACGCGCCGCCTTCGTCTTCCCCGACGAGCGGAGCGCGCGCGTGTACGAGTCCGTGGCTCGCCTCGCGCTCTACGGCGCCGTCCGCGCGCTTTTCGACACGGACTCAGGCGACTCCCTGCTCGGAGGCGCGTCCTGGTCCAGGGAGGGCGCGCTCGTCCGGGTCCGCCTGCCGCCCGTCGAAGCCGGACCATGGAACGAGGCGCTCGGACGCCTGGCCGCGGGCGTGCGGCGATCGTCCTCCGACCGATGAGCCATTCCTGCCCGGTTCGATCGGATTTGCGCCGCCCCGGGCTATCGGCTAGAGTTTGCACGGAGGGTACGCGGGCGATGCGCAAGACGGTATGGACGGCCCTGGCGGTTTTCGTGGTCGTGCTCATCCTGGCCGCGTGGCTCATGTTCGACGCGTACGGAGTGACGCGCGACGAGGGCATCGCCCGCCTGCGCTTCCAGGCCCGCGTGCTGGCCGAACAGGCCGCCAACGGGATCGACGAGTACTTCGAATACTACTACCGCACCCTCCACTTCCTCGCGGCCCTGCCGGAGATCCGCGACATGGACGCGAACGGCGAAACGACGCTCCGGGCTTTCCACGAGGAGCAGCGGGGAAACGTCCGCGCCGTGACCCGGATAGCCGCCGACGGCACCATCGCCTGGTCCTGGCCCGACGACTCCGTACGCGGCCGCGACATATCGCAGCAGGAGCACAACGCGAGGTTCCTCTCCTCGAGGGAAGCCACCCTGAGCCGGGTTTTCATGGCCGTCCAGGGCTACCTGGCCGTCTCGCTCGTCGTGCCGGTGTGGAACGAGGGCGCGTTCGCGGGCGGCCTGGCCATCCTGGTTCCCTTCGAGGAGATATCGAGGCGCTACGTTTCCCGAATCCGGATCGGCGAGACAGGCTACGCCGTCCTTCTCGACTCCGACGGCACCGAGCTCTACTGCCCGGTGCCGGGGCACGCGGGCAGGAACGTCAGGGAGACCAGCGCCGACTCGCCGACCATGCTCGCCCTCGCCGAGCTGATGGGACGGGGCGGTTCCGGCGACGGGGAGTACCTGTACGCCGCGGTCGGCGAGACGGTGGGTCCGCCCGTGCGCAAGGTGGCGCGCTACCAGTCGGTGCCGCTCGTCGATTCGTTCTGGACCATCATGGTCACCGTACCCGAGAGCGAGGCCTACGGCTTCATCGCGGGGTTCCGCAACCGATGGCTCCAGCTGGCCTTCATCATAGTCGCGGGCAGCCTGGCCTGGTCCGTGATCCTCCTCCGGACTCTCGCGCGCAACCAGAGCGTCAACCGGGCGCTCACGGACGCCAACGCCTCGCTCGAGACCGTGGTGAGGGAACTCGGCGACGCCCAGGAGCGGCTCGTGCTCCAGGAGAAGCTCGCCGCGCTCGGGCAGGTGGCGGCGGGCATCGGCCACCAGGTCAATTCGCCGCTCGGCGCCATCGTGTCCGCTTCGGGCAACATACTCGGCGTCGCCGGCAGGGACATCTCTCCGGCGCTGAAGGCCTACGCCGCCCTCGATGCCGAAAGCCGGATCCCGTTCGACGCCCTGCTCGAACGCGCCTTCGAGAAAGCCGACTCGGGCGAGGGCGAGCGGCAGGGAGCGCCGCGCCAGGAACGGCTCGAAGCCGCCCGCGAGCTCGAAAGCTCCGGCGTGTCCGACGCGCGCTCCATTGCGGACGACCTGGCGGACATGGGCCTGCTGGAGGAGCGCGGACGCTTCGCGGCCCTGCTCGCGCGCCCCGAGGCCCCGGCCCTTGTCAGCGAGGCGCAGCGCCTTTCCAGCCTGGTCACGTCGGCCCGCATCATCCGGCAGGCGGCCGAACGGGCGGGCGCGGTGGTGGGCGCGCTCAGGACCTACGCCCGCGCCGAGCGATCGCGCGAGGCGACCGTCATCGAGGTCAGCGCAGAGCTCGAGATGGCCCTCACCCTTTACGTCGGTCCCTCGAAGCCCGGCATCGTGGTGACGCGACGCTACGACGAGCGCTGCCACGTGCGCGCGGTCCCCGACCAGCTGGTCCAGGTCTGGACCAACCTCGTCATCAACGGCGTGCAGGCGATGGAAGGCAAGGGCTCGCTCGAGATAGGCGCGCGCCGGAGCGGGGACCGGGTGATCGTGGAGATCGCCGATTCGGGACCGGGCATCCCGGAGGAAGCGCGCGCACGGATCTTCGAGCCCTTTTTCACGACCAAGCCGCCGGGCGAGGGTTCGGGCCTCGGGCTCGACATAGCCCGGCGCATCGTCGAATCGCTCGGGGGGACGATAGGATTCGAGTCGCGGCCGGGCCGCACCGTCTTCCGCGTGGAACTGCCCGCGGCCTGAGCGCCTGCCCGGTCAGTCCCTCGCGTCCAGCACCGTGAAACGGAGCTCAGCGCGCCTTCCCTCCTCATCCACGACGGCGAGCACGCGGACGCCGGGGGCCGGGCGCGCGTCGACACGGTGCTCGCCACGGGTCTCTCCCAGATACTCCCCGTCGAGATGCCAGAAGAGGCGGGCGTCGGGATCGCGATGCACCGCGGAGAAGACCGCCCGGCCCGGAGAACCGTCGAGCTCGACGGGGACGATGAGCGCCGAGCCGCCGTCAGGCACCACGATCTCGAGCGGCGAGTCGTCCTCCGAGCCGCAACCCGGCAGCCAGGGCGGCAGGGGGCGGTAATCGAGCCTCGAACGTCGATACCACCACTCCATCGCCGCGGGCAGAACGAAGCGCTTCTCGGTCCGGATCGCGGCTTCGCTCACGCAGTCGGCAGAAACGCGGTGGAGTCCGTCGAGGCTCAGGTGCACGAGGCGGCAGAAGGGGCAGGCGTCCGCCTGGGGCGCGTCGACGGGCACCTGGACCGTCCTCACGGAAGGACAATCGGGCCCTGCGGGGTATCCTGAATCGGCGCAGACTTCCAGGGGCCGGAACGCGTCGGGGCCGGGTTCGAAGCCTCCGCCGCGGGGCAGGAATCCGAAGACCTCGAACATGAGCGGCGCGGCGGCAAGCCCGCCCGTGAGCCCCGCGCGCCCTTCCCCGGTGGCGATGCCGGCCCACACCGCCACGACGTGGTCGCCGTCGGTGCCGATCGCCCAGCCGTCGCGCCAACCCTGGCTGGTGCCGGTCTTCCAGGCTATGCGCCGGGCGCTCGCGAAGCCGCGCCAGCCGATCTCCTCGCTCGGGCGCTCCGCGTCCGCGAGGGCGCGGAGGGTGAGGGCGGCAGCTCCGGCGGAGAAGGGGTAGCGAGGCGCGTCGGACGCCGCCGTCTCGGGCCGCGGCCGCCACGAGACGCCGAGCACGGCGGCAGGTCCACCCTTCGCGGCACGGGCCAGGTCCGCGAAGGCGCCCGCCGCCTCGGCCAGGGTGATCTCGGCGCCGCCTATGACCAGGGACAGCCCGTAATCCTCCGCCTTGCGGAAGAGCTGCCCGAAGCCCAGGGCGCGGAGCAGGGCGTGGAAGCGGTCGACGCCGTAGGAGCGCAGGAGCCTGACGAAGGGCACGTTGAGCGAGCGGGACAGGGCCTCGTCCGCGGCCACGGCGCCCTCGAAGCGCTTGTCGTAGTTTTCCGGGCTGAACGAACCCACTCGGGTCGGAATGTCCGGCACGAGGGTCTGCGGCGCGAGCTCGCCTGAGTCGAGCATGGCGGCATAGAGGAAGGGCTTCAGGATGGACCCGGAGCTGCGGGGGGCGGAGGCGCAGTCGACCTGGCCGGTGAAGGCCTCGACCGCGGGCGTGGGCGCGTTGCCGACCCAGGCCAGCACCGCCCCGTCATCCACCCGCGCCACGATGAGCGCGTAGTTGTCCGCGTTGCGGGACTGCGCGGCGTAACGTCGCGCGAGTTCGAGGAGCCGTCGCTGCAAGGACGCGTCGAGGGTGCTCGGCTGCTCGGCCCCGCCCGAGGCTGACGCCGCCGCGAGCAGCCAGGGAGCCAGAGCCGGCAGGCTCTCGGGTTCCGAGGGCAACGGCTCGCCGAGCGAGAAGGGAAGCTCGTCCGTGCGGAGCTCGCCGTGCGCTGCCAGCGTTTCGAGAAGGCGGTCGCGCTTCGCGGCGAGGCGCCCGCGGTCGCCCGAGGGGTGCACGAGGCCGGGCTCGTTGGGCAGCACGGCCAGGGTCGCGGCCTCGGCCCAGGTCAGCTCTCCGGGCGGTCGGCCGAACCAGCGGAAACTGGCCGCCTCGAGACCCACCACGTTGCCGCCGAAGGGCGCGTGGGCGGCCCAGAGCGCGAGCACCTCGTCCTTGGAGCTGACGAGCTCGAGGCGGACCGAGAGGACCAGTTCGACGAGCTTGGTGGCAAGGGTGCGCGCGGGCGGATCTTCCGGGCGAGCGGCCGCGCGGGCGAGGCGGACCACCTGCATGGAGATCGTGGATCCGCCGGAACGCACCTCGCCCGCGCGCGCGTTGTCGCGGAAGGCGCGGAGTATGGCACGCGGATCGAAACCGGCGTGGGCGCGGAAGCGGCGGTCCTCCCAGGTCTCGGCCGCTCGGGCGAAACGCTCCGGCACGGTCTCCGAGGGCGGGAAGCGCCACTGGCCATCGGCGGCGGTCGAGGCGCCGAGCAGCTCGCCGGGCGTTCCGGCGGCTGACGGCGCCGCGCGCAGCTCGGTCGACCATGCGCCGTCGAAACGGACGGCGGGCAAGGCCAGGAAGGCCGACGCGAAAAGCAGGGCGCCGAGGGCGGGCGGCGACCTGCGCGCGTCGGAGAGGAAGGCGGCTGCGCGTCTGGCGAGCGCGGGAGCGCTCGGACGGAAGCGGGAGAGCGCGGCACGGAGCCTGGCCCGCGCGCCGCGCCCCCCGGGATCGGAGCGGCGCGCGGCCCCGTCCGCCGCGCGCCACCTTCCGCCGCCCGCGTTCCCCACTAGGGCGTGGGCCGGCTCGAGGCAGGCTTGACCGGCCCCGAGGATGCCGGAGCGACGCGGCTGCCCGTCACGGGACCGACCGTGCCGCCCGGCGCCACCGCGTTGATGCTGCCGTCGTACATGAGCTCGACCGTCGTCGCGGGCATCGCGAAGCTGCCGTCGTAGGCCCTGGTAACGCGCAGGCTGAAGGTCCGGGACTCCCCTCTGGCCAGATCGAAGTACCACATCGAGCGGTCGTCACGGATGTCCTGGTAACGATAGACCGGCTTCGGCGAGTCGGACGCGTCGGCGAGCCGCTCGTTGACGATCTCGAAGCCCGCAGGGATGCGGAGCGTCAGGGCGACGTCGGACAGGGCCTTGAAAGTCAGGTTTCCCACGCGCGCGGTGAGCGTCGCGTCGTCGCCGAGCCGGAGCGTCTCGGGTTCGATGCGCGTCCCCGAAGCGTCGCGCCACGCCACCTCGAGAGAGAGGCCGTTCGAGGTGGCGCCCTCCTTGCCGGGCTCCGGCTCGCCGCGCGCGACGGCGCGGACCCAGACGGCGCCCTTCCCTTCATTCACCACCTTGAGCGCGCCGCCCGTGGCGGCTGATACCGGCACGACGAGCTGGCGCACTCCCTTCTCGAGCGCTACCGTGGTTTCCGCGCCACCCGCGAACGAGACGCGCACCCGCGAGCTGCCGCCCTCTGCGGCTTCCTTGATCCAGGGCAGCACGGCGATGAGGGCGAAGGCGGTCTCCTGGGTGGAAAGCCAGCTGTCGGAGGCCATGCGGTCGGCCATGGATTCGAAAAGCGGTTTGCCGCGGGCCGAGTCGCCGAGCGCGTTGAGCGCGTCGAGGATGAGGGCGTCGTCGCGGAAAGCGGAACCCCAGGAGCCGCTCCCTTCCAGGTCGGTCCGCGTGGCCAGCAAGCCGCGCGTCATCGAAGCGGCCGCGTCCTTGCGGCCGGCCAAAGCCCAGGCCGCCGCAAGGCGCCAGGCCGCCTGGGTCGGAAGCACCCGACCCTCGCGCAGGCGGTTCATGGAGGCGAGGTCGGGCTTGCCCGCGAGCGCGAGCACGTAGAGCCGGTAGGCCTGCACGAGGGCGGAACCGGGTTCGCCCGAATTCCAGAGCGCAGCGTCCCGGGCGAGGTAATCGAGGAGCCGCGTCTCCATGTCGGCGGGCACGCTCCAGCCCGCGCGCCGCGCGGACACGAGGAAGTGGCCGACATAGCTCGAGAGCCAGTCGTGCTCGACCCCCTCGCCCGGCCAGAAGGAGAAGCCGCCGCGAGAAGTCTGGAAGCCTTTGAGCGTCTCGATGGCGGCCGCCACGTTCTCGCGTACTTGCGCGAGCCGTTCCGCGTCCATTTCCACGGCCTCGGGCAGGAACACCTGCGGGAACGCTTTCGAGGTGGTCTGCTCCGCGCAACCGTGCGGATACCCGACGAGGTAGGCGAGCCTGCCCGTGAGGTCCACAGGCCGCGCGCGCGAAAGTTCGACCGTGAGCGAATTGGAGCCCGGCACGCCGGGGAAGTCCAGTTTCTCGGTTTTGGTCGTCCCCCCGTCCAGCTTGAAGGAACGATCCACGGTTACGGTGGTCGAGGCCGAGCGCACCGGCAGCTCGATGACGTGCTCCGAGCGGAAGCCGCCGCCCTCGGCCGTCAGCACGATCCTGCCCCAGCCGACCGAGCCTCCGGTCTTGACGGCGAACGCGGCCGAGTACTCGCCGTCGCGCGGCGCGTCCACGGTGACGGTCGATGGTCCGTCGATGGCCACCGCGCCTTCGGCCCGAGCGCGCACGGTCACGCGCATGGCGCGGCCCGAGCCGGCGAAGAGCGTGGCCGGCAGCTTCGCGCTCTCGTTGACCGAGAGGAAGCGCGGCGCCGTGCCGAAGACCATGAGCTCGCTGGACACGGTGGCGGTCCGCTCCGACGCGCCGTAGGCGCCCGCGGGAGTGCCGGCCGTCACCATGTAGCGTACCGCGCCGATGTAGGAGCCGAGCTCGAGCTCGTGCGTGGCGCTCGCGCCCGCGGCCAGCCTGAAGGGTCCGTAATAGCGGACCACCGCCGGGAAGCGCTCGGGCTTGCGCCCTTCCTTCCCGTCGAACCCGTCGCCGCCGCCGATGGCCAGCAGGGTCTCGAGCTTGCCCGGGTAGGCGCCGGCCACGTAGCGGTACATGTCGAAGGTCGAAAGCAGGGACGCTTCCTTCCGGTAAAATTCCGCGCGCGGATCTCCCACGCGGTGGCGCGTCAGGCCGAGCAGGCCCTCGTCGACCACGGCCACCGTATAGGTCATGGCCTTGCCCGAGGCTTCCTTGACGGTGAACGCGCTCTTCTCGTTGGGCCTGAGCTTCTCCGGCGCCAGCACCACGGGCTGAAGGACCGTCGCCGGATCCTCCACCAGGACGGGCACGATGCCGTAGAGGCGTATGGGCAGCGAGTTGGCCGTCTGGCCGTACTCCTGCACGAACATGACGTGGACGTAGACGTTGGGCGCCATGCCCGGTTCCAGCTTGAAGCGGAAGCGGGTAGTCTCGGCCCCGCCGGCGATCCATTCCTCGCGCAGCACGCGGCCGGACTTCTCGACCGCGACCAGGGCCCGGCCCTTGGCGTTCGAGGGGAAGGTGACCGAGACTTCCTCGCCCACCTTGTACGAAGCCTTGTCGGTGGCCAGCACGAGCATCTCGGCCGAGCCGCCGGCCTCGTCGCGGGCGCGCCCGGCCCAGCCGGGCCAGTCTATGTAGACCACCTGGCCGGTCGAATGGCCGCCGGAGCGGTCCTCGACGCGCACGAGATAGCGCCCCCACTCGGGATACTTGAGCTTGAAGGTCCAGCGGCCCTTCCCGTCGACGATGTCGACCTTCCCTGACAGCAGCCTGCGGGTCGAGGAATCGCGGGCGTACTCGGCGAGGCTCTCCTCGCCCTTCTCCCACCACCAGCGCCAACGGATCTCGTGGAGCGAGACCTCCACCGTCGCTTTCGGCACGGGCTTGCCCCTGGCGTCCACGAGCACGATCTCGGCCACGTGGTCGACGTCGGTCAGCAGCATGCCGCGGGCAGCGTCGCCCTTCGGCAGCTTGAGGCCCACATAGCGCTCGTAGGGGTCGTAGTCGACCGAGAAGGACTCGGAGGAGTACACGCCCGAGGGCTCGAAGACGCGGGTCAGGAAGGAGGCCCGGAGGCGGCCCGGGGCGACGCCCTCGGGGGAAAGGTCCGCGCGGAAGCGCGCCTCGCCCTTGGCGTCGAGCCGGCCTTCCCAGATGAGTCGCGGTTCGGACGCGGATACGCGCCGGGTCGGGTCGTCGAAGACGTAGCCCGAGTAGCTGGTGAACACGGTCGGCTGCGGGGCGAAGGCCACCGCGACGTCGGCCAGGAGCCCGTCGGCCGGGGCGCCGTGCAGCCAGGCCGACGAGACGCCGAGCTCCTTGACCGCGGGCGAGAGGGCCGCGGCGCCGCCCGTGTCGAGGGTGGCCTTGAGCCGGTTCGGCATGATGGACTCGACTTTGAGCACCTTGGTCCAGGAGCGGCCGCCCGCCGTGAAGGTGGCGCGCCAGTCGCCCGTCTGCGCGTCGGGCGCGGTCGAGGCGTCGACGCGCCAGAACCCGTCCACCGGGCTCCGCAGGACCTCGGAGCGCACCACGGCGCCGGTCGGCGAGACCAGGTCGAAGGACACGGGGTGGCCCGCGGGCAGGACCTTGAGCGGGTCGTGGAGTATGAAGACGAGGTGCATCGCGTCGCCGGGGCGCCAGACGCCGCGCTCGCCGTAGATGTAGCCCTTGACGCCCGACGCGGCCTTCTCGCCGCCGGAGTCGAAATGGCTTGTGGAGAGGGCGGCGCCGGAATCGACCTTCATCCAGGTCGACATGCCGCCGGAGCGGAGCTCGGCGAAGGCCGGCTTCGAGCCCTCGGGCGGCGCGAGCCGTGCGAAGCCCTTCGCGTCGGTTTTCGCGCGCGCGAGCTCCCGCTGCGCGTAGGACCACAGCACCACCTCCGCCCCGGCTACCGGCGCCGCGCTCACCAGGTTCGTCGCCGCCGCGCGCCACGATTCGTCCGACTCGCGCCGCATGACAAGGGCCAGGTCGGAGATCAGCACGTTGCGGCGGACGGTGATGTCGTGGTCGTAGACGCGGACGTAGTAGGCGGGATGGCAGGGATCGGTGCGGTAGCGGTACGGATCGCCTCCGCCGGCCCACTGCTCGGCCCAGTCCCAGAACGAGGACTCACCCTCGCCGTCGAGCTCGGGGATGCGGTCGTCCGGCCAGGGCAGCTTCGAGAAGTCGTGGTCGACCGCGCAGACGTAACGGCTCTGGTCCTTGCGGAAGCTCACCCGGATCTGGTACATGCCCTTGCCGAAGCGGGCGCCGAGGGCGGCCAGGTCGAGGCCTCGGGCCACCCAGCGGTTCTTCATGCCCTCGTTCCAGTCGAGCTCCACCCGGGCGCTCCAGACGCTTTCGCCGACGCGGTGGAGCTCGCGGCCGCCCGCGAGGTCATTCACCTGGAGGAACTGGATCATGTTGTCGTCGTAGACGCGGAAGGCCTCCACGATGAGGCCCGAGACGTTCCTCGTCTCGACGGGAAGAACGGTGCCGCCCGTGGAAGGGATGATGACGCCGGAACCGGCGAAGCGCACCTCGGGCTTGTCCCAGGGCGCGCTCACCGACGCCTGGACCGGGACGGCGATGACGTCGCCGTCCGCCGAGCGGAGCCCGGGCTCGACGCGGACGGACGCGCCTTCCGGCCACGAGAGCGACGCATACACCTTGAGCAGTCCGCCCTCGCGTTCGAAGCGCAGGTCGGAGGGTGCGGGACCCGAGCCCGCGGCGAAGCCGGTCGGCACCACGAGGCCGCGGAGGTCCTGGGACGGATCGAGCGGCTTGGAGAAGGCGAGCTCGAGGCGGCGGTCTGGCTCGAGGGCGAAGCGCGAACCGGTCATGGAGAATTCGCCCGCGGCCGGGAGGCGGACGCGGGTCTCGCCGCGGTCGCGGGCGCCGAGGCTCCGCCCGTCCCAGGCCACCCGGATTTCCGAAGCCCCGTCGCGCGCCGCGAGTCCCGTGACGACGAAGGCCCGCGAACCGGCTTCGACCTCGCCCCATTCGATGGCCGCGTCGCCCGCGCCCTTGAGCGATACGAGGCGCTCGAAGGCGGCCGCGTCAGGCGCGACGTTGGTGGAAACCCGTCCGGCCAGCTCGAGGCCGCCGGAGGCCGCCGCCCGCAGGGGCTCGAGCTCGACGGAGACCGAGGCCGGAGCGGTGCGGAAGGAGAAGCCGAACGCCGCGCCCGCGATCCCCGCGCTCCCAGGCTCGAAACGGGCCTTCCAGGAGCCTCCCGAAGGAAGGCCACGCGCCGGCACGAAGGCGATGGTCCGCGAGTCCTCCCAGGCCGCATGTCCCGCGATGGGCGGGTCGAAGGCGAAGGCGCCCTCCACCGTTCCGCCGGGCGTCGCGCCGGGCGCGTCGGTGGCCAGCACCACCCGCACGCGCGCGTCGACGGCGACGAGGCCCTCGGTGTGCGCGCTCACCACACGGGCGTCGGGCGCGCCCGCCCCGTCGACCTCCGGGCTGCCGCAGGAGGCGAGCAGCAAGGAAAGAACGCCGGCCGCAAAAAGCAGCGGCGCGACGAGACGGCGGAAATTCGGTGCGGGGTTGCGGGACATGGTTTGTCTCCTTTTCGATATGGTGAAGGACGGCCGCGCGCGGCGCCGGTCCGGGCGCGCGCGGCCCCTTCCATGATAGCGCGCCTCCCGCGGAGACGGGAGGCGCGGATGGCGAAAAACGGAAAGGCTAGAGGCTGCCGGCCAGCGCGAGCACGTCGGCCAGCACGAGCGGGGCCGGCCGGTCGGCGTCGACGCGGACCAGGGTGCCCTTGCGCTCGTAGTAGCCGATGAGGGGCGCCGTGCGCTCGCGATAAACCTCGATGCGGCTGCGCACCGATTCCTCGCGGTCGTCCACGCGGGTCTCGAGCCTGCCGCCGCAGGCGTCGCAGCGGCCTTCCTCCTTCGGCGGCATGGAAACCACGTTGAAGGACGCGCCGCAGCGGGGACAGACCCTCCGGCCGGAGAGGCGAGCGACTACGATGGCGTCGTCGATCGCGAAGTCGATGACGCGGTCCTCGGGCCGGAAGGCGTCGAGGGCCTCGGCCTGCGGGATGGTGCGGGGAAAGCCGTCGAGCATCCAACCACGGGCCGCGTCGGCTTCGTCGAGGCGCTCGCGCACGAGGTCTACGGTCAGCTCGTCCGGCACCAGCTGCCCCGCGTCGATCAGGTCCTTGACCGCGTGCCCGAGCTCGGTGCCGTGGCGGATGGCATCGCGGAAGATGTCGCCGGTCGAAATGTGCGGCACGCCGAACGTAAGCGCGGCCTTGACGGAGACGGTACCCTTGCCCGCTCCGGGCGGTCCCAGGAAAATGAGCTTCATCGCCTTCCCCCTGATCCGGAGCTTACCCGAGCCTGAGCCCCGGCGCAAAGCCCCGAGCCGCATCGGGAAGGCGCGAGGCGGCGGAATTCGGCGCATACGCGGCCCCGCGCCGCGGCCCCGCGCTCATACGTCGCGGAATTCCTCGGTCGCGGGACGCTGACGCCTGCCGCCGAGCCAGGGCTTGTCGAGGGAATAGCGGAAGATCACCTCGAGATGCTTGATGACCGCCGCGGTCGGGAAGACGATGGTGAAGGCGCCCTCCTGACGGAAGTCCGTGCTCGAGGGCAGGCCGATCAGCCGCGGGTCGTAGTCGACGGCGATGCCGCGCTCCCGGATCGCCTCGATGAAGGGCGTCGGGTCCGGCGCGCCGATCCGCGCGATGGCCCGGACCCGGTAGGAGAAGTTCACCGAATGCGCGGCGGCCTCGGCATTCCACCAGGCCAGGTCGTCGGGAAGGAGGTGCGCGACGAAGGGCAGGACGTCCGCGCCGACGACGTGGTCCAGCTCGAGGCTCCGCCCCGCCAGCGCCGCGATCAGGCGCCGCCCGATGACTATGGTGTCCGCGTCCTCGCCCAGGTCGGCAGGGCAGACAAAGGGCTCGAAGACGCCCCTGAGCTGCTTTGCCATGATGTCGAAGCGGTAGCGGTACTCGGAACGGTCCGGCTTGAGCGGGTTCCGTGCGCCCTCGGGGACGACGAGCACCTGCGAAATGCCCGTGCCGGGGTAGGCGAGCAGCCTGAGGGCCGCGGCTATATGGGTCATCTGGAACGGGTCGAAGGAACCGATGTAGAGCCCGAGCCGGACCGGCCCCTCGGGCAGGCAGTCCGGGAACTTCCCCTTCCTCGGAAGCCTGAGCTCCCCGTCGCGGCCGCGCCGCTCGATGCCCGCGACCGCGTCGAGGAAGACCTCGCGGTAGTGCCTGAACTCGGCCCGCTCGCGCTCGGAAAGCCAGGAGTAGGCGTCGAGCTTGCTGAATACCGTCTCGACCTTGCGACGGACCTTCGCGGCGGCCGCCGCCGCGAGTTCCCGCTCCTCGTTTGGCTGCACGCGCGGCCCTCCCCTTCCCTTCCCCACTGTACGGCCAGTTCGAGCCGGACGCAAGCAGGTCGTTGAGGTTTTGGGCATCGGACCATATTATATCTATATTTTTTGCTTGTTTTTTGGCGGAAGGGAATTTACACTGCCACCCGGCGGGCGCGCCCAGGCCTGCTTCTCGATAGCGCAACGGCTCGGCACCATGGCACCGCAACGGCCCCGAGAGGCCACTCTCCCGCCCGCCGGGGAGCTTTCCATGGACTCACGCGCATCGGTCTTCGACATCGAAGCCGCAGCGGAACGCCTGCGCGGCAAGCCGGGCGCCCTGCTCGGCCTCCTCGAGGAAATCCAGGACGCAGATCCTGCCCGCTACCTCTCCGAGGAGAACCTCAGGCGAGCCGCGGCGGCGCTCGCCGTTCCCGCCTCGCAGGTCTGGTCGGTGGCCACCTTCTACGGCTTCTTCAACCTTCAGCCCCAGGGCCGGCACACCATCACGGTCTGCCGCGGCACCGCCTGCCATACGCGCGGCTCGCTGGGCCTGCTCAAGGACGCGGCCGCCCTGCTCGGCTGCGAGGGCTACGATCCCGATTCCGAGGGCGCCTTCACCACGGCGGACCGCGAGTACACCATCCGCACCGTGGCCTGTTTCGGGCAGTGCGCGCTCGCGCCGGTGGTCATGATCGACGACGAGATCTACTCGCGCATGACGCCGGGGCGGCTCGTCGCCGTCCTTTCCGGAGCGAAGAAGCGTGGAGCGAAAAAAGCCGCGCACGTGCCGCGGCGGCGCTACGAGGGCGAGGCCGCGCCGAGCGTGGAAGGAGCCGTGCGATGAGCGGCGCGAAATTCGACAGGAAGGCCTCCGCGGCGCGCGGCCTGGCCCGCATCGTCCCATCGGCGCCCATGGTTTCGGTCGGGCTCGGCACCTGCGGAATCGGCGGCGGCGCGAAGGAATTGTTCGAAGCGCTCGCCGCGAAAGCCAAGGGCACCGACGCCGTGGTCCGCCGGGTCGGCTGCTTCGGCTACTGCGCGGTGGAACCCCTGGCCATGGTCCGCTACCCGGGCCGGCCCGTCCTGCTCGTCGCGGAGGCCCAGGCCAAGGACGCCGCCCGCCTCCTCGAGGCCGCCTCGAGCGCCGAAGCCGCGGAAAAGCTCGCGAAGAAGGCCTTCTGCAAGATCGAGACCTGGGAGTTCGCCTCCGGCCTCGTCGAATTCGGCCGCGCCTATCCGAAGCTCCCGAGCTGGGACCAGGTGGATTTCTGGAAAGGCCAGAAGAAGGTCGTGCTCCGCAACTGCGGCCTCATCGACCCGGAGAGCCTCGACGAGTACGTGGCGACCGGCGGCTGGTCCGGCCTCGAGCGAGCGCTCCGCATGGACGGCGAGGCCGTCGTCAAGGAGATCGCCGCCTCGGGACTGCGCGGCCGCGGCGGCGCGGGCTTCCCGACGGCCACCAAGTGGGAGCTGATGCGGAAGCGGACCGAGAGCGTCAAATGGGTGGTCTGCAACGCCGACGAGGGCGACCCGGGCGCCTACATGAACCGCAACGAGATCGAGAGCGATCCGCACGCCCTGCTCGAGGGCATGGCCATCGGCGCCCACGCCATGGGCGCGACGAAGGGCTTCGTGTACGTCCGCGCCGAGTATCCGCTGGCGGTCGAACGCCTCGAGAAGGCCGCGGCCGACGCCCGCGCCGCGGGCATCCTGTCCTGCGGGGCCCCCGGCGCCGCGTGCTTCGACCTGGAAATCGTGCGCGGCGCGGGCGCCTTCGTCTGCGGCGAGGAAACCGCCCTGCTCGCGAGCGCCGAGGGCCGCTCCGGCCGCGCGCGGCCGCGCCCGCCCTTCCCCGCCGAGAAAGGCTTCGGCGGCATGCCGACCACCATCAACAACGTCGAGACCTGGTGCGACGTCTCGTACATCATGCAGAAGGGCGCGCCCGCCTTCGCCTCGCTCGGCGTTCCCGGCGCGACTGGCACCAAGGTGTTCAGCCTGGTCGGCAAGGTGCGCAACACGGGCCTCGTGGAGGTCCCGCTCGGCACCCCGCTCGACGCCCTCGTGTACGGCATGGGCGGAGGCGCCGGAAAGGGCAAGGCCGTCCGCGCCGTCCAGTCCGGCGGCCCCTCGGGCGGCTGCGTCCCCGCGGACAAGTTCGGCACGCCCATCGAGTACTCGAGCCTGGCCGCCCTCGGCGCCATCATGGGCTCGGGCGGCATGGTCGCCATGGACCGCGACAACTGCATGGTCGACACGGCCCGCTACTTCACCAGCTTCACCGCGTCCGAGAGCTGCGGCAAGTGCGCGCCCTGCCGCGAAGGACTGCCGCAGATGAAGCGCATCCTCGACGCGGTCAGCCGGGGCGAGGCGAAACTCGAGGACCTGGACGAGCTCGAGCGGCTCGCGCGCGTCATCCGCGACACCGCCCTCTGCGGCCTCGGCCAGACCGCGGCAAATCCCGTCCTGACCACGCTGCAGTATTTCCGGGACGAGTACGAGGCGCACATCCTGGACAAGCGCTGCGAGGCGGGCGTCTGCGAGGACCTCTTCCAGGCCCTCTGCGAGAACTCCTGTCCCCTCCACATGAACATCCCGGCCTACCTCGCGCTAGTGCAGGAAGGCCGGCTCGAGGAAGCCTACGAGGTGACCCTGCGCGACAACCCGCTGCCCGGCTCCATCGGGCGTATCTGCCACTTCCACTGCCAGATGCGCTGCCGCCGCGAGCAGCTCGACGAGAGCGTCGCTCAGGGCTCCATCCACCGCTACCTCGCGGACGCCATGCGCGTCACGGGCGCGGACTCGCGCGTCTGGGACGCGCTCGCGAAGGAGAAGCTCCCCGCCACCGGCCGCTCGGTCGCCGTGGTCGGCGCGGGCCCCGCGGGGCTTGCCGCGGCCTTCTGGCTGGCCCGGCTCGGCCACGAGGTGACGGTCCACGACGGCAAGCCCAAGGCCGGCGGCATACTGCGCTACGGCATTCCCGCCTACCGCCTGCCGCCCGACACCCTGGACCACGAGCTCGGGCTCTGGAAGAAGCTCGGCGTGAAGTTCGCCTTCAAGCGGAACGTCGACGGCCAGCGGCTCGCGGAGCTCCGCTCGTCGAACGACGCCGTCATCGTCGCGACGGGCGCCCACGCCGACCGGCCGCTCGGCATACCGGGCGAGGCCCTCGCAGGCGTCCACCCGGGCTACGAATGGCTCGAGCGCTTCGCCGAAGGCAAGGCCGGCCCGGTCGGCAAGCGCGTGCTCGTCATCGGCGGCGGCAACGTCGCCCTCGACGCCGCGCGCTCAATCCAACGCCTCGGCAGCCAGGTCTCCATCGCCTACCGCCGCTCGCGCGCGGACATGCCCGCCAACGACGAGGAAGTGAAGGGCGCCGAGGAGGAAGGCATCCGCATCGACTGCTTCCTCGCCCCGGAGGAGATACTCGGGAAGGGCGGCCACGTCTCGGGCGTCCGATTCCGCGTCTGCGTGGCGGGCGGCACCGACGCCTCGGGTCGCCCGAAGCCCGTCCCGACCGACCGAACCGTCGAGATTCCCTGCGACGACCTCATCGTCGCGGCCGGCGAGAAGGTGGATTCCGCCGTCTACGCCGCCGCCGGGCTGCCCGTGCTCAAGGACGGCCGCCTGGCCGCGGAGCGCCGGAACGGCCGCCTCGGCGCCACGAACGTGTGGGCCGTCGGCGACGCCGTGACGGGCCCGGCCACCGCAAGCGAGGCCATGGGTCTCGCGAAGACCTGCGCCCGCGAGCTCGACCGCGAACTCATGGGCCGCGACGCCTGGCCCGCCCTCTTCCGCGACCCCGGCTACACACGCGACGCGCCGGCGGAGCCCGACCTGCGACGTCGCCCGGAGCGCCGTTTCGTGCCCGCATCCGAGCGACGCGGCAGCTTCCGCGAGATCTCGATCGGCTGGACCGGCGAGGAAGCCCGCTGCGAGGCCTCGCGCTGCCTGCGCTGCGACGCGCGGCCCAATGCCCGCGCGCCCTGGCGCTAAGGAGACACCATGAGCGACACCATCACCCTTTCCGTGGACGGCCGGCCGGTAACCGTCAAGGCCGGTTCGACGATACTGGACGCCTGCGCCGCCTCCGGCGTGAAGGTCCCGACCCTCTGCCACCTGCCCGATGTCTGCTCCAACGCCTCGTGCGGCGTCTGCGCCGTCGAGGTGGAAGGCGCCCGCGGCCTCGTGCGCTCCTGCGTTCAGCAGGCCCGCGAGGGCATGAAGGTGACGACGGCATCGGCGCGCGTCCTCGAGTCGCGCCGCACCGTCGTCGAGCTCCTGCTCGCGAGCCATCCCGAGGACTGCCTTTCCTGCCTCCGGCAGGAAAGCTGCGAGCTTCGGGAGCTAGCCGAACTCGTCGGCGTCCGGAAGCGCGCCTTTCCGCCGACCCGGGCGCCGAGGAAGCTCGACGCGATCTCCGCGGCCATAGTCCGCGACAACGACAAGTGCATACTCTGCGGCCGCTGCATCGAGGTCTGCCGCGAAGTGCAGGGCGTCTCCGCCATCGACTACGCGGGCCGCAGCCAAAATAGCCGCGTCGCCGTTTTCGGCGACCGGAGCCTCGCTGACTCGGTGTGCGTGTCCTGCGGGCAATGCACCGTGGTCTGCCCGACAGGCGCGCTGACCGAGCGCGACGAGACGGACGAGGTGCTCGCCCTGCTCCGCGACCCGGACAAGGTCGTGGTAGTCCAGACGGCCCCCGCCATCCGGGCCAGCCTCGGCGAGGCGCTCGGCATGGACCCGGGCGCCCTCGTCACCGGCAGGATGGCCGCGGCCCTGCGCCGCCTCGGCTTCGCGCGCGTCTTCGACACCCAGTTCGCCGCGGACCTGACCATCATGGAGGAAGGCAACGAGCTTCTGGCCCGCATGGCCGGGAAAGCGAAGGGCAAGCTTCCCATGCTGACCTCCTGCTCGCCCGGCTGGATCAGCTTCATCGAGACCTTCTATCCGGAGCTCTTGCCGCACGTCTCGAGCTGCAAGAGCCCCCAGCAGATGTTCGGCGCCATCGCCAAGTCGTGGTGGGCGGAAAAGGAAGGCATAGCCCCGGAAAAACTCGTCGTCGTGTCGATCATGCCCTGCACCGCAAAGAAGGCCGAGGCCAAGCGCCCCGAAATGCGAGACGCCTGGCTGTGGTGGAAGGGAAAGGGTCGGGCGTCCGAGCCCTACCAGGACGTCGACTATGCCCTGACGACCCGCGAGCTCGCGCGCATGATACGCCGCGTCGGCCTCGACTTCGGGCGGCTGCCCGAAGAGTCCTTCGACGACCCGCTCGGCGCCTCGACCGGGGCGGCGACCATCTTCGCGGCTACGGGCGGCGTCATGGAAGCCGCGGTGCGCACCGCCTACGAACTCGTCACCGGCGAGGCCTTGCCGGGCATCGAGCTCAAGGCCGTGCGCGGCTTCGAGGGTGTCAAGAGCGCCACGCTCGCGCTGGCCGGCAAGGAGCTCACCGTCGGCGTCGCGCACACCCTCAAGAACGCGCGCGCCGTGCTCGACGGCATCGCCGCCGGAACGAGCCCCTACGCGTTCGTCGAGATCATGACCTGTCCCGGCGGCTGCGTCGGCGGAGGCGGACAGCCGGTCCTGCCCGACTGGGAGAAGCGCAGGCTGCGCACCGAGGCCATCTACCACGAGGACCGGAAGCTGCAGTTCCGGAAGTCGCACCAGAACCCCGCGGTCGCGACGCTTTACAAGGAATTCCTCGGCCAGCCCCTCGGCCACCTGAGCCACGAACTCCTGCACACCGAGTACAAGCGGAAGGAAGTCCGCTAACCGGGGGCGGGGATGAGGGGGTCCGGGGCGGGAAGGGGCGCAGCGACTACCGTCGCGAAGTCCCTTTCCCCCCGGAGGGCTTCCCCCGGACGGCGCCCCTCGATCTGCGTTTTTCGACGCCGGATGGACAACGCGCGGCGCGACGGGGTATAAACGCGCGTGGACATCGACGCCATCGGATTCGACATCGACGGTACCCTCTACTCGGACCGCGTGCTGTTCTGGCGCCTCGCGACCTTCGCCGTCGCCAGGCTCCGCCTGCTGGCCACCTTCCGCTCCGTGCGCCACGAGCTCCGCGAGCTGCAGGAAACGCGCGAATACCGCGCCGAGCCGCCCGGCTCCATCGAGGAATTCCACCGCTTCCAGGCCGCCCTGGTCGCGCGGAAGCTCCGCTGGAACGAGGGAAAGGCCGCGCGCGTCGTGGAAGCGCACATGTACGGCACGGTCTACCGCGCCTTCAGGGGGCTCCCGACCTTCCCCGGCGTTGCCGAAGCCCTTGGTCGGCTCAAGGCCGCCGGCTTGAGGCTCGGCGCGCTCTCCGACCTGCCCGTCGGCGACAAGCTCGCCGAGCTCGGCGTGGACAGATACTTCGAGACCTCGTGCACCAGCGAGGAGACCGGCTTCCTCAAGCCGGCTCGCGAACCCTTCGAGCTGCTCGCGAGGCGCCTCGGCGTCGAGCCCGGCCGCATGCTCTACGTGGGCAACTCGATCCGCTACGACGTGAAGGGCGCGAAGGCGGCCGGCATGAAGACCGCGCTGATCGCGCCTTCGGGCGCGCGCGGGACGCACGGCGCGGACATATGCGCGCGCTCGTATGCCGCGCTCGTCGACGCGATACTCCAGAAATAAGCGGCTTTCCGGAAAAGCGGCGAAGAGCGTCATTCGGACCATCCCGGGCAGGGCCTGACGAAGGAATGCTCACCCCACTCACTATCGTTCGGGGGCGCGCATTCCTTCGTCACCCGCCGTCCGGCCAGGTTCCGCACGGCGCTTCGCCGGGTTTGCGCAAGCACGCCGCTTCTCCGTGAAGGTCGCGGCGGGGGGTGCGGCGAAGGGCGCTTTGGGGCGGGGGTGGTGGCGCCAGACGGGTTTGCGCAAGCACGCCGCTTCTCCGTGGAGGTCGCGACGGGCGTCGTTTCTTCCGACAGCATCTTGACGGCGGGGCGAAGACGTGCTTCTCCCGGAACCGCCAAAACGGACCCGCCCGACGAATTTTCCCGGCATCCACGAGCGCTTGAATCAATACCCCGCGCATGCACGCGCGGTTGCGCCAAAATTCCGCCTAACGGATGTGGTGTCGCTCAACGCGCATCTGTCGCCAGAGACGCATTTTCATACACGGATGTGTGCCTACTATCGATATTTTTCGATCCGAAACCGTTTTTCCTTCGATATTTTTCCCCCGGACGGGACTAGCATCGCGACGGAACCGGAGTTTCCGTCGGATCCGACGGTTCCCGGACGGAGTCGGCGAGCCCCTTCCCGCCTCCGTCCGCGACGCGCGGCAATGCTCCGCGCCAGTCCACAGTACCGGAGGATGACAGATGAAAAAGTCCCTTCCCTTTATCGCGCTCGCTCTCGTCGCGTTCGCGGTCTCCTGCTCGAGCCCGCTCGACGCGATCGAGGACAACGAGTACGCGATCGAAAAGCCCGAGATCACGCGCGAGTCGGCGGAGCGCGTCCCGATCATGACCAGCGCGGACGCCTACGAGCAGGATGACTCCACCAGCTACGCGAAGACCATCACGGTCAACGCGACGGCGCAGGACCACAACTTCTACGACGACGCCACCGACTGGATCAAGTTCACGGCCACCGCCGGCACCACCTACACGATCGAGTCGTGGGTGTTCGGTTACGGCGACACGGTACTCTACCTCTACTACGGCACCTCGACCCTCAAGGCGTCGAACGACGACAAAGCCTCGGGCGATTACGGCTCGCGCATCGTCTACACCCCGACGGCCTCGGGCACATACTACATCCGCGCGTATTCCTACGGCGGGCGCTCCGGCACCAACCGCGGCTATTCGATCTCGGTGACGGCGGGCAGCTCGGGCGGCGGCGGCACGGTCACCCTGCCCCAGCCAAAGAAGGCCTGGACCGTCCTCGTCTACCTCGACGCGGACAACAACCTTTCCAGCTACGGCGCGAAGGACATCGAGGAGATGAAGGCCGTCGGCTCGACCGCCGGAGTCAACATCGTGGTCCTCTGGGACAACACCTCGACGACGCACGGCTACTACTACATCCAGAAAGGCGCGGCGACCCTGGTCCGCGACACCGGTGAAGTCAACATGGGATTGACGAGCACCGCGACCGCCTTCATCGACTACGCGGCAACGAATTTCCCCGCGGACAAGTACATGTGGATCTGGTGGAACCACGGCGGCGCGGTGGACCGCGCGGCTCGCGGCGTCTGCTGGGACGACACCAATTCGGGCGACCACCTTTCCGAGGTCGAGCAGAAGACCATCATGAACTACGGCGTCACCAAATTCGGCAGGAAGTTCGAGGCCGTCGGCTTCGACGCCTGCCTGATGGCCACCGAGGAGATTTTCTACCAGTACCGCAATGTCGCCAACTACATGGCCGCCAGCGAGCAGACCGAGCCCGGCGACGGCTGGAACTACGCCTTCCTGTCGACGCTCACGACGACCCCGACCGTCACGGGAGACGCCGCGACCAAGGCCATCTTCGACAAATACAAGGCCTGGTACTCCTCCTATTCCGACGTGACCTTCTCGACCGCCAACCTGGCCTACGCCGACGACGTCGGCATCGCGCTCGGCAACTTCGCGTCCGCAGCGATCTCGTCCGGGGTTTCCGGCTCGACGTACAGGAACCTGGCTCCGAGCACCTCGTTCTCCGGCTACACGAAGGACATCGTGTGGTACATGAACAACATCATCGCGAGCTCGGCCATCCCGCAGACGGTCAAGGACAAGGCGAGCGCCGTGAAGACTTTGATCACCGGCAGCCTCATCCGCAACAACTGGTCGGGCTCCGCCTGGCTCAACAAGGCATTCGGCGCATCGATCACGCTCATGGCCGACACGACGACCTACAGCTACCTCGACCTCTGCGTCGACACGCAGTGGGACGAGTTCCTGACCTTCGCGGGCTTCTGACGCATACCCGCGCGCGCTGCCCGGAAAGCGTAGGCGTTCCAGGCAGCGCGGCGGGGAGCCAGGCTTCGCACCGTTCCGGTGCGGGGCCTGGCGGCGAAAGAACATGCCCCGTCGCTGACGCTCGGGGGCATGTTTTTCGCCGCCACCCGCGGCGCCGGATGCCACGAAACTCGGTCACCGCATCGCATCCACACCACGCCGCATTTCCTCCCACGCGCGCGAGGAGGCGTACATCCGCACGGTTGCGGCGCCGCGGGCCACGCGGTTCGGTGGACGCATCGCATCGACAGCACGCCGTCATTCCGGAAAGTGCGCGCGGGAATCGGGGCGGTAACCCGGAGGATGGCGGCGTCGGAGGGGCGGCGCGGGGAGGCGTACATCCGCACGGTTGCGGCGCCGCGGGCCACGCGGCTCGGTGGACGCATCGCATCCACACCACGCCGCATTTCCTTCCACGCGCGCGGGGAGGCGTACATCCGCTCGATGTGCTGCGCCGGGTTTGCGCTTCCACGCCGCTTCTCCGTGAGGGCGCGCGCGAAGTGGCGGGAGCTCCGGGGTTTGCGGCGTCGGAGGGGCGGCGCGGAGAGGCGCGATCGCTTCAGGCGGTCGAGCATCATCCTGGTCTTCACTCCCCTAAAGCCTTCCCGACCTTCTCCCTCTTCTCTCCGTACCTGCGTCGCTTCGCTCCGCTTTCGGTAAGGAAGGGATTGAGATGCACGCGCTACGCGCAGGCGATCTCATCTGTGGTTTCTTCCGCTACCAGCTTTTGACATTATTCCTCAATACGCCGATGCCGGTGATTTCCACTTCCACCACGTCGCCGGGAACGATCGGACCGACGCCCGCGGGGGTGCCGGTGGCGACGAGGTCGCCGGGCTCGAGGGTGAGGTTGCGCGAGATGAAGGAAAGCGCCTCCGCCACCGTGAAGATCATGGCGGAACTCGGGCCGTCCTGCGTGACGCGGCCGTTGACGCGGCAGGCGACGCGCAGGGCCTGCGGGTCGGGAATCAGGGCGGCGGGCACGAGGACGGGACCGACGGGGCCGAAAGTGTCGAAGCTCTTGCCGCGGAACCAGCCGGAGCGGTCGAGGTTCTGGATGTCCCGCTGGCTTACGTCGTTGAAGCAGGTGTAGCCGAGCACGAACGACAGCGCGTCCTCCGGCGCCACGTCCTTCATGCGCTTCCCGATGACGACGGCGAGCTCCGCCTCGTGGTCGACGCGCGGGGCGGGAAAGCCGTACGACCCGACGATGGCGGGCAGGACGATGGCCTCGCCGTCGCCGACGAGAACGTTGGGCGTCTTGGCGAAGAGGATGGGCTCGGACGGCTCCTCGGGCGCCGCCTTGTCCGAAAGTATGCCCGGCGACTCCTCGACGTGCGAGCGGTAGTTGAGGCCGAGGCAGACGATCTTCGACGGAGCCAGGTCGTAGACCCCGCCCCCCTTCACCGGCAACCGGATCATGCGCCCTCCCATCGACAAACAACCACGGAGGCACGGAGTCGGGGAGCGAAGAGGGAGGAAGAGCGAGAGAAGGTGAAGGAATTCATATCCCTGCTTCCTCTCCCTCTTCTCTGCGTCGCTTCGCGCCGTTTTCGGCAAGGAATGGATTGTAGCGCGCGCTCGTCGCGCGCTGCCTCATCAGTGCCTCTGTGGTCGACTCTTTCATTGCGTCAGTCGGGCCAGGCGTCGGCGACGCCCGATGTTTCCTTGATGCGCGCGAGGCGCTCGGGCGAGGGCGAGCAGCCGAGCTGGACATGGGCGCGCACCTGGGTCTCGCCGCGCTGGTGCGGTACGTGGATGAAGACCTGGCAGGGACCGCCGCCCTCGAACAGCAGGTCGCGGAGCTCCCAGAGCTCCTCCTCCGCGCGCGGCTCGTGTTCGAGGCGCACGTGGACCTCGCGCCAGGAGCGGTCCTTGAGCGAGGCCGGGTCGAGCACTTCCTCGACCTTGAGGCTCGGGTTGTCGCGCTTCGTATCGACCTTGCCGCGCAGCGCCAGCACCGCGTCGGGGGCGAAGCGCTCGCGGTACTTCTCGAGGACGTCCGAGAAGAGCACCACCTCGATGGCGCCCTTGAAGTCTTCGATCTTCCCGAAGGCCATCTTCTTGCCGTTCCGGTTGATGATCTCGCGCCACTCGACCAGCATGCCGAGGATGACGTAGGTCCGCTCCGGGTTAGCGCGTTCCGGCTTCGAAAGATCAAGCTCGACCGAGCGCTCCCAGGTCTTGCGCCACTCGTCCATCGGATGCCCGGAGAAGTAGAAGCCGAGCAGCTGCTTTTCGATGTCGAGGAGTTCCTTGCGCGGAAACTCGGAGCCCGGCTCGAAGCGGAAGGGCGGGAAGTCCTCCTCGCCCGAGGACTCGAAGAGGCTCGACTGGCCGTAGGCGCCGGCGTCCGCCTTCTTCGCGGCGTACTCCATGGCCCGCTCGAGATTGTCCAAGAGCTCCTTGCGGCGATGCCCGAGCGCGTCGAAGCAGCCGGCCAGCACGAGGCTCTCGAGGACCTTGCGGTTCGCCTGCCCCGTTCCGAGCCGCTCGAGAAAGTCGACGAAGTCGACGAAAGGACCGCTCTTCCCGCGCTCCGCGACGATGGCGCGCGCGACGCCCTCGCCGACGCCCTTGATGCCGAGCAGGCCATAGACGATGCGCCCGTCCACCACGGTGAAGGTTGCCTCGGAGCGGTTGACGTCGGGCGCCGCGATCTCGAGGCCCATCGAGCGCGCCTCGGAAATGTATTGCGTGAGCTTGTCGGTGTCGTTGATCTCGTTGGTCAGGTTGGCGGCCATGAACTCGGCCGGATAATTCGCCTTGAGCCAGGCCGTGCGGTACGCGACCACCGAGTACGCGGCCGCGTGCGACTTGTTGAAGCCGTAGCCGGCGAAGGGCACGAGTATCTCGAAGATCTCCCTGGCCTGCGCCGCCGTGTAGCCCCGCGTCAGGGCTCCCTCGACGAAGGGCTTTTCCTCGGCTTCGAGCACTTCCTTCTTTTTCTTGCTCATGGCGCGGCGGAGCAGGTCCGCGCGACCGAGCGAGTAGCCCGCCACCTCCTGCGCCACCTGCATCACCTGCTCCTGGTAGACGATGACGCCGTAGGTCTCCTCGAGGTACTTCTGCAGGGAAGGGTGCGGGTAGCTGATCTCGCGCTTGCCGTTCTTCGACTCGATGAACTGCGGGATGTAGTCCATGGGGCCCGGGCGGTAGAGCGC
>JAFGNN010000018.1 GCA_016926955.1 Spirochaetales bacterium
CATCATCGAGGAGATCGCGCGGCAGACCAACCTGCTGGCGCTGAACGCCGCCATCGAGGCCGCGCGCGCCGGCGAGGCGGGCAAGGGCTTCGCCGTGGTCGCGAGCGAGGTGCGCAAGCTGGCCGAGCGCTCGCAGCTGGCGGCCACCGAGATCGGCGAGCTATCGGTGCGTTCCGTCGACGTGGCTGAAAAGGCCGCCAAGACCTTCGACGAGATCGTGCCCGATATCCGGCGCACCAGCCAGCTGGTCGAGGAGATCAGCGCCGCCAGCGCCGAGCAGGACACGGGCGCCGAGCAGATCACCAAGGCCATCATGCAGCTGGACAAGGTGGTGCAGGCAAACGCGGCCTCGAGCGAAGAGATGGCCGCCATGACCGGCGAGATGGCGCGCCTGGCCGAGGCCCTGCGCGCCAAGGCCGCCTTCTTCTCGCTCGGCGGAAAGCCCGCCGCCCTGCCGTCGCCCGAACGGAAGCAGGCGCCTGCCGGAGACATTTCCGGCGGACCGGGCGCGGCGGGTGGAAGGTCCGGCAAACCTGTCGCGGCCAAGCGCGCGACCGCGAAGAATTCCGGCATGTACGCCGCGCGCGCGACGCGGAAGCAGGGGGCCGGACGGAGCGGCAACGCCGAAGCGACAGACGCCCCGGGCGGACGAGCCCGTCCGGCAAGCGATGCGAGGCGCCCGGACCAGGGTCGCAGAGGCCCTGCGGGCAGGGACGCGACGGCAGCGCCGGGCGCCGCCGCACGGCCCGTGGCGGCGAAGGCTCCGGCCCCGAGCTCCCCCGCCGAAACCCCGAAGCGCCCGGTCACCGAGCGCGGCATCGCCATCAAGCGCGACGAGCTCGACGCGGAGTTCGAGGAATTCTGAACGAATCGCTCCCGTCTCGCGGGTATCGGCCGACGCCTTCGGGCGTCGGCCTTTTTCTTGACAGTCCCGGGCGCCCGGGCTAGCATGCCTCCGCGCTTCCCTCAAACGGGAGGCGCGAGACATCGCCTCCGAACCGCCACGACCTCACCGCGCGAGCGCTGGTCCGGCGGTCGGCGCCGGTCGGCCCGCTCCACGCGGCCGCCGGCCGAGGGCCGGGCAGGGAAACCGCCTGAGCCTCCCGCAATCGGAAAGGAGCCATCATGCACACCTCATCGAGGCGCCTCCGCGCCGCCCTCCTCGTCGTCCTCGGCCTGCTGGCCGCCGTCGCCCCCCTCGCCGCGCTCGGCTCGAAGGAAGCCCCGGCCTCTGGCGTCCCGACGCCCGCGAATCCGCGGATCCGCCTGGCCACCACCACCAGCACCGAAAACTCCGGCCTCCTCGCCTACCTCCTGCCCTTCTTCGAGGCGAAGACCGGCTACCGCGTCGAAGTCGTGGCGGTCGGAACGGGCGCCGCGCTCAAGCTCGGCGAGAACGGCGACGCCGACACGGTGCTGGTCCACGCCCGCGCCCTCGAGGACGCCTTCGTGGCGGCCGGCTACGGCGTCGATCGCCGCGACGTCATGTACAACGACTTCATCATCGTCGGCCCTGCGGGCGACCCCGCGGCCCTGAGCTCCGCCGCCGACGCGACCGACGCCTTCGGCCGCCTCTCGGGCGGCGCGGCGGCCTTCGTCTCCCGCGGCGACAACTCCGGCACGCACGTCATGGAGCTGAGCCTCTGGAAGAAGGCCGGCGTCGTTCCCTCGGGCGAATGGTACAAGGAAGCCGGCCAGGGAATGGAACCCGTCATCCTGATGGCGGAGGCCCTGCAGGGCTACACCCTCGCCGACCGCGGCACCTGGCTCGCGGTCAAGGACAAGACCACGCTCGCCATCGACTTCGAGGGCGACCCCGTCCTGTTCAACCCCTACGGCGTCATCGCGGTCAATCCCGAGCGCTGGCCCGAGGCCAACATCGAAGGCGCGACTGCCTTCGCCGAGTTCCTGACCTCGAAGGAAGGGCGCGAGCTCATCGCCTCGTTCAAGATCGGCGGCGAACAGCTCTTCTTCCCGAGCCCGGCGGCGAAGTGAGCCCGTTCTCGGGAGCGCTCGACCTTATCTTCGGCGGCGATCCGGAGACCTGGTCGATAGCGGCGACCACGCTGGGCTTTTCGGCGTGGTCGACGCTCTTCGCGGCGCTGCCGGGCACGGCCTTCGGCTTCGCCCTCGCGCTCGGACGCTTCCCTTTCAGGCGGGCCCTGGTCTCGGTCGTCGGCGCGCTGACCGCGTTGCCGACGGTCGTCATCGGGCTGGCCGTCTACTCGCTCATCTCGCGCTCGGGTCCCCTCGGGGACCTGGGCTGGCTTTTCGAGCCCGAGGGCGTCATTCTCGGGCAGGCCGTGCTCGCGCTGCCGGTCGTGACCTACGCCGCCTACGCCGGGCTTTCCAAGCTCGACCCGCGCTTCGGCGAGACCTTGCGCACGCTCGGCGCGGGACCCTGGCGCCGCCTGGCCGCCACCGCCTGCGAGGCGCGCCTCGTGCTCGCGGGGGCCGCCGTAAGCGCCTTCGGCCGCGTGACCGGCGAGGTGGGCGTGTCCATGATGCTCGGCGGCAACATCCGCTTCCACACGCGCACCATGACCACCGCCATCGCCCTGGACGCCTCGAAGGGCGAGTTCGAGCGCGCCCTCTCGCTCGGGATCCTCCTGCTCGCCATCGCGCTGGCGGTGAACGCGGCGGTCCACGCCCTGGTGCGCCGCGATGCCTGAGCTCCTCGTCGAGGCGCGCGATCTAGAAATCCGCTACGGTGACCGCGTCGCCGTGTCGCTCGCCAGCTTCGAGGCGCGGCGTGGCGAGATCGTCGCCCTGCTCGGGCCGAACGGCTCGGGCAAGACCACCTTGCTCAAGGCCCTCGGCGGCCTCGTCGCGCCGAGCCGGGGCGAGCTTCGCTTCGACGGCCGCCCGCTGGCCGAGGACGACGGGCGCCGCGCGCGCCGCGTCTACGTCCACCAGGCGCCCTACCTGCTGGCGGGCTCGGTGTTCCGCAACGTCGCCTTCGGCCTCCGCGCGCGTTCCGGCCGCCATGCGCCGCTCACGCGCGGAGCCCTGCGCGACCGGGTGGAAGCCGCCCTCGAAGCCGTCGGCCTCGCCGGCTTCGCGCACCGCGAGGCCCGCGCTCTCTCGGGCGGCGAGTCGCAGCGGGTAGCCCTGGCGCGCGCCCTCGTCCTCGAACCGGAGCTCCTCCTCCTCGACGAGCCGACCGCCGCCGCCGACGCCTCGTCCAAGCCGCGCATCGTCGAAGCCGTGCTGAAAGCCAGAGGCGAAAAGACGCTCTGCGTCATCCTCTCGAGCCACGAGGCCGACCTGGCCCGCTCCTTCGCCGACCGCGTCGTGCGCCTGGAAGAAGGCCGCCCCGTCGAAGGTTCCGGATTCCCCGGAACCCTGCCATTCCCAAGGGAGTCCCCCCGATGATCCACCCGGACGATGCCCTCGCCCTCATCGAACGCCTTGAACCCGCGTTATCCGTCGAAACCGTACCGCTCGCGGCGGCCCTCGGCCGCGTGCTCGCGCGGTCGCTCGCGAGCCCGGTCGACCAACCGCCCTTCGACAAGTCCGCCATGGACGGCTTCGCACACCGGCTTCCGCCCGGAACCGAGGGCGAATTCCGCGTGGTCGGCTCCATTGCGGCGGGCGGCCTGCCAGCCGGCCCGATCGGCGACGGCGAGTGCGCCCGCGTCATGACCGGAGCGCCCCTGCCCGACGGAACGGTCTCGGTCCAGCGGATCGAGTGGACCGAGGAGTGCGGTCCGGGCCTCGTGCGCTTCACCCGGCCCGAGAAGATCGACAATGTCATACGCCGTGGCGAGAACGTGCGCGCGGGCGACATCATCATGACGCCGCGCCGGCTCCGCGCCCAGGACCTCGGCATTTTGGCCGCAGCCGGCTACGCGGAGCTGCCCGTCGCGCGCAGCCCCCGGGTCGGCGTCGTCTCCACGGGCGACGAGCTCGCCTCGCCCGGCGAGCGCCTCGCGCCCGGCGCCATCTACGACTCGAACGGCCCCCAGCTCGTCGCCATGGCGCTTGCCGCCGGCGCCCGCGCGAGCTTCTACGGAAGGCACCCCGACAGCGAGGCCGCCCTCGAACGCGCCGCCGCGAAAGCCCTGGCCGAATGCGACCTGGTGGTGCTCTCGGGAGGCGTCTCGATGGGCGACTACGACTATGTGCCCGCCGTGATGGCGCGGCTCGGCGTCGAACGCCTCTTCCACGGCGTCCTGATGAAGCCCGGCAAGCCCACCTGGTTCGGCCGAAAAGGCGGGCGCTTCGTTCTCGGCCTGCCCGGCAATCCGGTCTCGACCTTCGTCAACTTCGAATTCTTCGGCAAGGCCCTGCTCGCACGCCTGCAGGGCGTCCGGTACCGGCCGGAAACCCTCCGCCTGACGCTCGCGATCGACCTTTCGCGCAAGACCGCCGACCGCGTCGAGTGGTTCCCCTGCCGGCGCGAGGGCACCGAGGTCCGCACCCTGCCCTATTCAGGCTCGTCGATGCTCCAGGCGCTCGAGAACGCGGACTGCATGGTCCGCCTCGAGATCGACGAGAAACTCCGCCCGGCGGGGAGCCAGGTCGATGCGCGACTCCTTTGACCGCGAGATCCGCTACCTCCGGATCTCGGTGACCGACCGCTGCAACCTCCGCTGCGTGTACTGCATGCCGGAGGAAGGCGTGCCCTGGATGGACCACGCGCGGGTCATCTCGTTCGAGGACATCCGCGACACGGTGGCCGCCGCCGTTTCGCTCGGCTTCGACAAGTTCCGGCTCACGGGCGGGGAACCACTGGTACGCAAGGGCATCCTCGACCTGGTTTCCATGCTGCGCGCGGTGCCGGGCGTCGGGACGCTCGCCATGACGACGAACGGCACCCGGCTCGCTCCCCTCGCCGCCGCTCTCAAGGCGAGCGGGCTCGACTCCGTGAACGTCTCGCTCGACACCCTCGATCCCGCGCGCTACGCTGCCGTCACGCGACGCGGCGATCTCGCGGACGCCGTCGCCGGCATCGAGGCGGCCGCTGCCGCCGGGCTCAAGGTCAAGCTGAACGTCGTCGTGATGGAAGCGTACGGCGAGCGCGACCTCGCGGAAATACGCGCCTGGGCCGCGGCGCGGGGGCTCGCCGTGCAGTCGATCGCGCGCTACGATCTGGCGAGCGACAAGCTCGACGAGCACGCCTACGATCGGCCGCCGCCCTGCGCGACCTGCGACCGCATCCGCCTGCTCGCCGACGGAACCTTGCGGCCCTGCCTCCGCTCGTCCCTCGGCGTGAGCCTTGACCGGAAGGATCCCGCGGCATCCATCCGACAGTGCATACACATCAAACCCGCAGCCGGCGCCACCTGCGACGACCTGTCGATCGCACAGATCGGCGGCTGACCATATTTTCCCCGGCGCGGTCCGAAACCCGCGCCACGAGGCATGCGATGGAAACGAACCTGACCCACGTCGATTCCCGCGGCGAAGCCCGCATGGTCGACGTCTCCGCGAAACCGAAGGTGAAACGGACGGCGCGCGCGCGCGCCTTCGTCGAACTCGCCCCGCCCACCGTCGCGCTGGTCCGGGCGAACGCCCTGGCCAAGGGCGACGTGCTCGCGGTGGCGCGGATAGCCGGCATCATGGCGGCCAAGCGCACCGCCGAGCTCGTCCCCCTCTGCCACAACATCGAGATCGAGCGCGTCGAGGTGGCCCTCGAGGTCCGGGACGACGGCATCGAGATCCGCACCCTGGCGGCTTGCACCGACAAGACCGGCATCGAGATGGAAGCGCTCTGCTCCGCCTCGGTGGCCGCCCTTGCCGTCTGGGACATGTGCAAGGCGGTCGACAAGACCATGCGGATCCGCGAGGTCGAGCTTGTCGAGAAAACCAAGGAGGTGGCGAAATGATCGCCAACGAAGGCGAGTTCACCGTCGAGTCCCTCAACGTCTCGAAAGCGCGCGGGCAGAAGAAGGTGCCGGTCGAGTCGATCGCGCTCCGCGCGGGTTGGGGCATCGAGGGCGACGCGCACGCGGGCGACTGGCACCGCCAGGTCTCGCTGCTCGCCGACGAGGACGTCGACGGCATGCGCGCCGTCCTGCCGAGCATCGGCCCCGGCGACTTCGCCGAGAACGTCACCACGCGGGGCGTTTCCGTGGCCGAGCTGCCCGTCGGCGCCCGCCTCGAACTCGGCACCGCTGTGCTCGAGGTGACCCAGATCGGCAAGGAGTGCCACGAGGGCTGCGAGATCCGCGCCATCGTGGGCGACTGCGTCATGCCCCGCCGGGGCATCTTCGCGAAGGTCGTCGAATCGGGGGAGGTGCGCCGTGGTGATCGCGGTCGTTACCGTTTCTGACCGCGCGGCCGCGGGCGTCTACGAGGACCGCTCGGGTCCCGAGCTCGAGCGCCTGCTCCGCGAGGCCGCGCCCGGGGCGGACATCCGGCGCGAGCTCGTCCCCGACGAGCGGCACCGCATCCTCGAGGCCCTCGAGCGCCACGTCGACGCGGACTGGATCGTCACGACGGGCGGCACCGGCCCGGCCCCCCGCGACGTGACGCCCGAAGCCACGGCGGCTTTCTGCGACCGCGAGCTGCCCGGCATCGCCGAGGCCATCCGGGCGAAAAGCCTTCTCGAAACGCCGAACGCGGTGTTCTCGCGCGGCTACTCGGGGCTGCGCGGCGCGACCTACGTGGTCAACCTGCCCGGCTCGACCGCGGCGGTGCGTACCGGCATAGAAGTCCTCGGCCCCATCCTCGAGCACGGCCGGAAAATGGCCCGCGGCGAGCCGCACTAGAAAGCCGAACCACGGAGGCACGGAGACACGGAGACAGGAGGGAGGAAATCCGAAAAGAAGTTCCAACAGGGTACTCCCTTGCTCCGCTGCTCCCCGTCTCCCGTTTCCACTCCCTCCTCACTCCCGGACTCCGTGTCTCCGTGGTTGACTTCCGGATTCACGCGCCCCACTCGGCGTAGAGCTTGTCCACCAGGCGGTTCTTCTCCTCGAGCTCGCGGGCCAGCCTGCCGGCCAGGGCGAAGTCCCGCGCCGCCGCGGCTTTCGCCGACTTCCGCTCGAGCTCGACCTTCTCCGCCTCGAGCGCCAGAATGCGCTTCTCGAGTTCGGCGTCCCGCGAACCCGATTTCGGCGCCGTCTTCGCGCCCCGCGCGCGGTCGGCCGCCCGCGACTCGAGGCTGGCGCCGTTCTTTCCCGTGGTGCGCCGGGCTACGCGGCCGACGCCGAGCCCCGAGCCGAGGTCGCGCCAGAATTCGGCGAAGCCACCCTCGTAGGCGGTGAAGCGCCGCTCCTCCACGAGAAGCACGCGGTCGGCGACGCGCTCGAGCAGCCAGCGGTCGTGCGATACGAGGAGCACGGTGCCGCGGTATTCCTCGAGCGCCTCCTCGAGCGCCTCGCGCGAGGCGACGTCGAGGTGGTTGGTCGGCTCGTCGAGTAGGAGGAAGTCCGCCTTGATCCAGGCCGCCGCGGCCACGTCGAGCCGCTTCCGTTCGCCGCCCGAGAGCCCGGCGACGGGCCGGTCGAGCGAGTCCCGGGGGAAGAGGAAGCGGGAAAGGTGCTTGGCGGCTTCGTCCGGCTTCGCGCCGAGCTTTTCTATCCAGCCCGATACCGTGACGCCCTCCGGCGCGCGCTCGCTTTCCTGGGGGCAGTAGCCGATGGTCGCGCCGGGTCCGGGACGTATGCTGCCCGAGCCGTCGCGGGGCGCGGCGACCAGGTCGCGGAGAAAGGTGGTCTTGCCCGAGCCGTTGGGCCCGACGATGGCCGCCCGCTCGCCGGGCTCGAGGTCGAAGGCGGCGTCCTCGAAGAGCACCCGGTCGCCGAAGGCGCGTGAGTAGCCAGAGACGCGGAGCGCGAAGTCCGCCTTGCCTTCCTCGACCGAAATGCGCGCGTCCATGCGCCGCGCCTCGCCGGCGGGGCGCTCGGTGGCCCGCTCCTTCTCGCGCGCGAGCTGGCTGCGCCGCGCGCGGAGCCGCTTGCCCCAGGCCGGGTCCGGCCGCGCCCGGGCTATTTCCGCGAAGCGCGCCACCAGGGCCTCGAGCCGTTCGACCCGCTTGCGGTCCGCCTGCCACTGCTCGCCCTGCCCCGCCGCCCGCTTGAGCTTGGCCAGGCGGTAGGCCGACCAGCCGCCCGTCCAGCTCGAGAGCCGGCCGTCCTCAACCTCCACCACGCGGGACGCCACGCGGTCCACCATGCGGCGGTCGTGACTTACGAGCAGCACCGCCTGCGGCAGGGCGGCCAGGAAGTCCTCGAGCCAGGCGAGTCCCCAGAAATCGAGGTGGTTGCCCGGTTCGTCGAGGACGATAAGCTCCGGCTCGCCCGCCATGGCGAGCGCGATGGACAGGACGTTGAGTTCGCCGCCCGAAAGGCTCGCGGCCTCCGTGTCGGCGGCGTGGCCGAGCCCCGTCATGGAAAGCAGGCGACGAGCGCGGTCTTCCGCCTCGTCCCCGCCCGCGCGCTCGAATTCTTCCCGCGCCTCCGCCCAGGCCTCGAGGAGCTTCCCCTCGCCGCCGGGCTTCTCGTGCGCGAGCTCCTCCTCGATGCGCGAAAGCCGTCCGCGAGCGGCGCGCGCCTGAGTTTCCACGACCGCGGCGCAGCTTAAGCCCGGCTCGGGCCTGAAGACCTGGGGGACGTAGCCGATGCGCAAACCCGGCCGCCGGATGAGCTTGCCCCGGAAGTCGTCGTCGCGGCCGAGCAGGATCCGGAGCAGCGTGGTCTTGCCCG
>JAFGNN010000019.1 GCA_016926955.1 Spirochaetales bacterium
CAAGTCCTTGCTGATAATCTCTTATCAAGCAAGGACTTATTTGGGCGGTACAAGAGTCGAACTTGTGACCCCCAGCGTGTCATACTGGTGCTCTAGCCAACTGAGCTAACCGCCCGATACCTGTCGGCGCCGGCCTTTCGACCGTGCGTCGGCGTGAATCTTATAGCAAAGTCCGCCGCCGCGTGTCAACCGGAGCGGACCCGGGCGACGGCGAAATAACCGGAACCGCGCTATTTCCCGAGCACGCTCTGCAGGCGCTCGAGCACCTTCTTCCGGTCGAGCGGCTTGACGATATAGTTCTTCGCGCCGGCGACCAAGGCCTGCTTCACCAGGTCCTGCTTCCCGAGCGCGGAGATCATGATCACCTTCGCGTTCTTGTCGAACTCTATGATCTTCTGAAGCGCGGAGAGCCCGTCCATGCGCGGCATGGTGATGTCCATGGTCACGAGGTCGATGTTCGGGTAGAGCTCTTTGTATTTCTCGTACCCCTCGAGCCCGTCGGCCGCGGTGTGCACGACCTGGTAGCCTTCGGACGTGAGGATTTGGGTGATCTGCTTCGCCACGAACATCGAATCGTCGACGATGAGCACGCGCCAAGGCGTCCCGTCGGGTTTCATGCCTTCGGGCTTTCGTTCGTTCAGTGAGGGAAAATCATCCTTCGTCTTCATGTCGCGCTCCCGACCTAGCCGCGCTCGCGGATGGCCACGTTGATCTCGATCTTGCCCTGCGGGGTTTCCATGGGCACGATCAGTGCTTCCACGTCCTGGTCGGAAACCTCCATGTTGTCGCCGGTGAAGATGGCCGGCGGAGTAAGGTCAAAACGGAAACCGAGCTCGTGCAACTTGGTCACCGCCTGCGCGGTGATCATGTTCGCGAGTTCGGTTATGGTCGCCTTGACCAGCTCATCCATGGCGGTAAGCTGCTCGCCGTTCATCGCGCTCGCTATTTTGAGCGCGCTCGCCTTTTCCATGTCGAAGAGCACCCGCCCCTCGACGTCGCCGGCGAGCCCGACCAGGGCGGCGACTCCCATGACGGGCATCGAGGTGCTCTTGAGGTAAAGCTCACCGCGCTTGATGTCGCCCTGGAGCACTTCCTTCAACACGTTGAAAGCCGATTCCACGAAGGGGTTGATGTATTCCACTCTCACGGCGTTCTCCCTCCGGGCGCCACGCCCGCTTTATAAGTACGTCGACTGACCGACAGGACGCTATACCTTCGCATAGGCCGTCATTATGCCCGTGCCGGCGGGCTCCCAGCCCTCGAAGTCGAGGCGTTCATTGGCGCCCACGACGGCGACGCCGTTTTTCTTGAGCTTCTCCGCGAAATCCACGATCACCCGTTTCTGATCGAGCGGATTCAGGAACGACAGCATGTCGCGACACACGATCAGGTCCGAAGGCGGCACCGAGTTCGTGTTGAGCACGTCGTGGAATTCGAAGAATATCGCGTCCCTTATGTCCTGCCGGAACGACCAGCCGTTCCGCCCTTGCACCATGAAGTCGGCGTAGTACTCGGGCGGAGCGTCGAACGAGAATACCATGTTGGGCGCCATCGATATGTTGAGCAGGTCGGAGTCGTTCGCCCAGATCTTGATCCGGGAGTCGGGGTACTTCCGCTTCAGCGCGCAGGCTATCGACCAGGTTTCGAAGCCCTTTCCGCAACCCGGATTCCAGACGTTGATCGAGGCGCCCTCGACGGCCGGAAGGATGGCTTCGAACGCCTCCACGTACTCCTGGCCCCAAAGCTCGCCGGTGTAGGGCGAGTAGAAGCCTTCGAGGTAGAGGTCGGCTTCGCCGCCTTCCTTCAGCTGGAGATCGCGGCCGGAGCGTATGTTCTTCCATTCGTCGAAGCGATGCCTGAACCAGGCCTCGTTGATCGGGCTCGTGGCGAAATCCCGGAGGGCGGCCAAGGCTTCCCGGATGAAGCCGAGCTCGAGGTCGTCGTCAGCCGCGTCGTCCGGCGCCACGTGGGTGGGCACCGCCGGTTCGGCGTCGACGGTTCGGGAGGATACGGGGTGGCGGTACGCGTCCTCCTTCTCCTCCTTGGCCTTCGGCATGAAGATTTTCTCGACGTCCAGGATGATATACAGCTTCGAGAGGTTCTCGACGATGCCACGGATGTACTTGACGTTGATGTCCCCGAAAATCGGATGCGGGGGCTGTATCGACGCCCGGTTTATGCCCACCACCTTGTCGATCTGGTCCACGATGATGCCGAACACCTGGTCGTGGATCTGCAGTATGAGCAGATTCTCCAGGGTGCCCTCGTCCTTGCGTTCGGCGGGCAGGTGGAACATGGTCCTGAGGTCGATGATCGAGATGATCTCGCCGCGGAGATTGTAGACGCCCCGTACGAAGGGCGCGGCGTTCGGGACGTACGTGAAGCGTCCGGCGTGGGCGATCTCCTTCACGTTCATGATGTCTATCCCGTATTCCTTGCCCGCGAGGACGAAGGTGACCATCTTGAAATCGATCTTCTCGCCGCGGTCCTTCTTTTCCTCGACCTTGGGCTGCTCCGCGACCGCGTTCACGGCATCGTTCATGCTATGGCCCCTCTCGCTCAACGGATGGTCATTTCGAGGCGCCTGCGCTCCTCGAGCTCGCGCTTCAGGCCCAGCTCGAGCAGCTGGCTGACGTCGATGATGAGGCAGACGGATCCGTCGCCGAGGATCGACGCGCCCGCGATGCCGGGCGAATTGGTGTACTGGTCGCGAAGCGGCTTGATGACCACGTCCTCCTCGCCGATCAGCGAGTCGACCATCAGGCCGACCTTCTTGTCGCTGGTGCCGACGATGACGACGAAGTTGTACTCGCGTTGCTCGGACGTTCGTATCCGGAAAAGACGGTCGAGCCTGAGCAGCGACACGACATCGTTGCGGACGTTGAAGACCTCGTAGTTGTCGATCATCCGGATCTCGGACGGCTTGATCCGGTGGCTCTCGACGACGCTCGTTATGGGTATGGAATAGATTTCCTTGCCGACCCTGACGAGCAGGCCCTGGATGATGGCCAGGGTGAGCGGCAGCTTGATGATGAAGCGGGTGCTCTTCCCGCGCTGGCTCGATACGGACACCGAACCGTTCAGCTTCTCGATCTGCCGCTTGACGACGTCGAGGCCGACGCCGCGACCGGAGATGTTGGTCACCGACTTGGCGGTCGAGAAGCCCGGCTCGAAGATGAGCGCGAAGGCCTCGTTGTCGGTCAGCACCTTGCTCGGGTGCAGTATGCCGCGCTCGACGGCCTTCTTCTTGACGGCTTCCACGTCGATCCCCTTCCCGTCGTCGGAGATCTCGATGATGATCATGTTGCCTTCGTTCGAGGCCTTGAGGAGGACCGTGCCCTCCTCCTCCTTGCCCGCCTTGATGCGCTCGTCTGGCGTCTCGACGCCGTGGTCGAGCGCGTTGCGCACCGCGTGCATGAGCGGGTCGAGCAGGTCTTCGATGACGGATTTGTCGAGCTCGGTCTCCTCGCCCTCGATGCGGAGCTCGACCTTTTTCTGCAGGGTGCGAGAGAGGTCGCGCACGAGCCGCGGAAAACGGCTGAAGATCTGGCTGATGGGCACCATGCGGATACGCATGACGCCTTCCTGAAGGTCCCCGGTGATGCGGCCGAGGTTTTGCGCGGTGGCCCGGAATTTGGCGGCGTTCGTCTTGTACTCGGCCTCGAAGGCGTCGAAACCCGCGAACAGCCCGCCGAAACGCTCGAGCACTTCCTTCTTCACTTCCTTGACCGGGCGCCCCTGCCGGATGGCTTCGAGATACTCGGGCAGGGCGTCGAAGAGCTCCTTGAGCTTGTCGCGATGTGTGGATTGGGCGATGGAGAGATTGTTCTGCATGTCGCCGAACTGCGACGAGATCTGGTTGAAGGTGGCCTTGTTGATGACCGCCTCGGAGACCAGGTTGAGCAGGTTGTCGATGCGGCGCGAATCCACGCGGAGTATCGAACCGCCCTGCTGTCCGGGCTTCCTCGAGTCATGGGCGTGCTCGTCGTCGGCGGCTTCGCGCTGCAGGCCGGCCTTGGCGAGTTCCGCCTGGAGCTCGCCGACCGCCCCGGAGGGCGCGGCAGCGGCTGCCGGCGCGGGAGCGGGGCGGGCGGCGGGAGCCGGCTTCGGTGTTGCGGCCGCGCCCTGGGGCCGGGGAGTGACCGGAGCCTGGTCCGGTTCGGCCCGCGAGGCGCCTTCGAACGCGACCGAGGCGACGCGGGCGGCGATCGACACGTCCGGAATCATGGCGCGACGCTCGAGCTCCGCGGCGTCGGCATCGGTCGCGACGAAATACCGGACGGTGGGATGGAAGGTATCCTCGTAGAGTTTCTCGAAATCGGGCTCGGTCTTGAGCACCGTTCCCGCGTCGCGCATGGCGGCGAAAGCGTGGATGGCGCTGACCGTGTTCATGACGTTCGATTCGTCGAAGTCGATCTCCACCCGCCAGACCGGCTTGCCCGAGGCGGATTCCTTCAATTCCAGAAGCTCGTATTCGCTGAGGCCGAGGCCCGAGGCGGGTACCGACTCCGCCCGGGCGGTCGCCTTCGGCTCGGGTACCGCGACAGGCGCGGACGGACGGGACTGGGGCGCCGCCTGCGGCGGCCGCGACTTGGCGGCGGCAGGCTGCTTCGCCGGTCCGGAGGCGCGATAGGCGGAAAGGGCCACCTTGACGCCGGCCGTATCCCCGGCGTACCGCGAGCCGGCCATCCGCTTGTCGAGCATTTCCTTGACGATATCGATGGCGGCCAGCAGCGCGTCAACAAGGCCGCCGTCGACGCGGACCTTGTCGGCCCGGATGTCGTCGAGGAGATCCTCGATCAGGTGGGTGAATTCGGCGAGCTCAGTCATCTCGACCGTGGACGAACCGCCTTTCAGCGTATGGGCCGCCCGGAATATCTCGTCGACGGCGTCGCGGTTGCCCGGGTCGTTCTCGAGGACGAGGATGTTCTGCTCAAGCAGGTCGACCTGCCCCTGCGCCTCGGAGAAGAAGTCCTTGAGGAGTTCTTCATTGTTCGGGTCGAGATAGTCGCTCATCTTGCGTCCTAGTTTAAACGTAATGCGCGCCGAGTCAAGCCGCCCGCGGAGGCGTCGTGAGGAGGGACCCCGGCGTCCGATGCCGCAATTCTACCCCGGAAGCGCTTCCGAAGGCTCGCCGAATCCGCTCGTCCGGGGGAGGACGGCGACCGAAATTTACGATAGAATTCGAAACGTCGGACTATCCGAGAAGGAGCACACCGCACCATGCGCCGATTCCTGATCTTCGCCCTCGCTGCCGCCCTCCTTCCCGTCTCCGCAGGGGCCGCCAACGTCGTAGTGCCCGTCCTCGAGCTCGCCACCGACGGCGCCTGGGATCCCGATATCGGCAGCTTCGTGCTCCGCACGCGCTTCGCCTCGGACATCGTGATCCACGGCGGTTCGAAATTCGCCGCCTCGCTCCGCCTGAGCCTGCTCGCGAACCATCTCGAAAAAACGCTGGCGAACGGCGCCGCGGATTTCGACGACAGCTGGGACCAGGACGCCGCTGACGCCCTCAACGACGCCGCGTTCATCGGCGTCAGCTCGGTCGCGCTCATGATCCCTTCACTTTTCGGCCTGCCGGTGTCGACCACCTACTTCGCCGGTTACCTTGACCAGGTGGCGTCCGGGTCCGACTACCCCGAGCTCTTCGGCCGAAAGAATCCCTCGACGAGCGTGCAGGGATACACGGCCTTCCCCGACGGAATCGGAGGAGACCGCTCCCGTTGGTACGACGGCATCCACTCGATCAACGGGACGGGCATCAGGCTCGGCGTCCGCGCGCTCGACGGCGACTTTGCGGGCTACCTCTACGGCTATATGGACGGCAATTTCTCGTTCATCTCGTCGGGCATCTGGTCGGTCGACGCGCGCGGCGTGTTCGCCTTCGGCCGCTCGGAACTCGAGGGCTTCGTCGGCGGTTCCGGAACGATCGGCCCCTACGGCGTGTATCGCGCGGGGCTCCTCTTCCATTACGATTCGGAAGGCGCGGGGGAATTCTTCCTCCAGGCCGGCGTGCCCATGTGGGATCCGACCAAGCCCCTGCTGGTAGAAGACCTGTACCTCCTTTTCGAGCCGAGGGTGCGTTTCGGGTCCGGTGCGGTCATCCTGACCTTCTTCCATCATCCCTCCGTCTACCAGCAGAATCCGACCACGGAGGGCGGTATGCTCAACGCCGCGCTCGACCTCCGCTTCGGCGACATGGAAACCGGAGGTCCCCAGGGCGGCGTCAGGACCCTTGTCTCCTTCGATCCTGGCTACGACGCCCCTCCGTCCAATCCGGCCCTGGACCGCCCCAATTCGGTATCCCTCTCGATCGTTCCCTACATCGACTTCTCGGTCGGGGGCATCGGGTGGGGCATACGCCTGCCCGTCAACATCTTCCCGATCGAAGGCCCCTGGTATTCACTCTTCAACCCCCTGATAGCCGCCAAGGCCTCGTTCTGAAGGAGCTCCCAGTGCACCGCCGCGCCGCAGCCGCCATCCTGCTCATGATCGCCACGGGACTCGCTCCCTCCTTCGCCCTCGAGGTCGAGGGAAGCGCCCACTTCGGCAACATAGCCTTCCCCTGGGACCAGGATGCCCCCTCGACCGAACCCTTTCCCGGCGACTCCTGGTCGTGGGGAGCCAGTCTCGGCTTCGAGGAGTACCTGTCCGAAGGTTTCCGGGTCCTCGCCGATTACGACACCGACCCGGTGCTCCGGCACGTGGTGTCTGCCGCCATGGTCTATGAAGCGGGCTTCGCCAGCATCGGTCTCGGCCCCTTCCTCGGCGCGCTGGGCTCGGCCGAGACCCCGCTCAAGGCCGGCATCTACACGACGGTCTCGGTGGGTTGGCCCGGCCTCGCCTTCGCCGGCCTCGAAGCCGCCGCGTCGGTCGGAGCCGGGCTGGTATCGACCGGCGACCTCCTTCTCGAAAGCTCGAGGCTCTACGCCGGTTGGTACGCGAGAAACGCCATCTGCACGGTCTCGGTGCAGTCCAAGCGCTTCGACCTCATGCGCAGCGACACGGTCCGCGAACAGGACGCCTTCAACCAGTACGCGTTCGAGTTCGAAATTTTCGACAAGACAGCGCCGTACCGCATCATGACCCGCCTGGCCTACGCCACCCTCTCGAAAACCTGGGACGACGAGGCGACGAGCCCCTCGACGGACACCCTGGGCACCCTGAGCTTCGGCACCACCCTGACCTTGCGCGTATCGCCTACCCTCGACCTGCTCGGCGGCTTCGACGCAGCCGTCTACGCGTTCGGCCTTGACGGCATGGCCGCCCGCGGCCCCGCGGCCACCACCATGCTGTTCGACGCGAGCCTCGGCTTCCGCTACCGCCTCGAAGACAGGCGGACGGAAGCCGCGATCGAGGCGTCGGGCGGAGAAGATCCCGTCCCCTGAGGTCGCGGACCGGGGTGCAGGAGGCGACCGAACAAGGGCCGCTGGGAGGAACTACATGGATCTGCGCGTCACCTTAAAGAAGTCCCTCGCGCTCGTCGGCACCCTGCTCGCCGCCCTGCCGCTCATCGCGCCCATCGCGCTCACGATCATGCGGGTCGCCGGGGGCGCTTCCTTCATTTTCGACTATCTCATGCCCGCCGAGCTTTTTCCGCTGGCGATCGCCGGCGGTCTCATGATCCTCGTCGCGGGCTTGCTGTCGAGGCGACGCCGCTGGCTCGCCATCGGCTCGCTTGCCGCGGCCGCCATTTTCTTCCTCGGCATCACCGTCGGGGCGGAACTGACTGGCCTGGCCAGCGGGGCCCACCCCGCGACAGGCTGGCGCGTCGCCCTCCTCTACGGCTTCCTGGTACTTTTCGTCGCTTCCGAGATCGCCATCGTCGTCGGCGGGATTCTCCTCGCCCGCGACCTGGCCCGGGAACCGGCGGCATAGGGCGCTCACGGTCACCTTGCTCGGCTTCGGCTCCCGGGATCTCAGCGCTTCAGGTCTGGACATGCTCGCCGATCCGGCACGCCACGAGATCGACAGCGCACCGGGCTACGCGCTGGTGTAGCGCGAAGGACACGATTCGCTGCTACGCGCCTGCGGAAGCGGCGGGACCGCCTTCGACCTGGCCCCCGCGAGCGTGCGCCGTTGAAGGCCGCTCGACCGGTTACCGTCCCCGGGGGCTTCAGGCCCCGAACAGGGCGCGGAGGCCCATGTGGAGCGCGGTGGCGCCGACGATCGAGAGCAGGGCGTTGCGGCGGAGCAGGTGAAGCCCCGCCGCGGCCGCGGCGCCCGCCAGGGTCGGGACCCAGTCGCCCGGCGCTCCGAAGCGTACGCCCTTGAGCGCGTCCGCGACCAGGACGCACATGACGAGCGGGGGCAGCCGCGCCTGGAGCCAGGAAACCAGCACGGGCGGGCGCCTCCGCGCGAAAAGGACGAAGGGCGTCGCACGGGTCAGGAAGGTGACGGCGGCCACGGCCGCCACCGCGCTGAGGACTCGCGTCACGAATCGCCCCCCCCGCCGCGGCGGGAACTCGACACGCGCGCGCCGAGCAGGATCGCCATGCCTATGCCCATCGCCGCGAGCAGAAAGTTCCGCGGGGCCACGAAGACCAGGGCGAGGCCCGAGGCGACGGCTCCCGTCAGGAAAACCGATTTCGGACGCTTCGCCAGAACCTGCTCGACCAGCAGCACGACGAACAGCGCGGTGAGCGCGAAGTCGAGCCCCTCCGCCTCCAGGGGCAGAGCGCTTCCCGCCAGGGCGCCGGCCGTACAGCCCGCGAACCAGTACGCTTGGTCCAGCGCCGTCACGAGGGCGCGGAAACGGAGCGGTTCCACGCCCGCGGGAGGCTCTTCCGTGGAGAGTATGCCGTAGGTCTCGTCAGTCAGGCCGAAGACGAGGTAGGACTTGAGGGGGCCGGATCCCGCGAAGCGCTCCAGCATGGAAAGTCCGTAGACGAGATGGCGAGCGTTGAGCAGGGCTGTCATGAGCGCAATCTCGCCAACGCCCGCCCCCGAGGCCAGGAGGCCGACCCCCATGAACTGCGCGGCGCCCGCGTAGACAAAGGCCGCCATGAGGGGTGACAGCCACCAGGGCAGCCCCGAGTCGACGAGCACGAGGCCGAACGCGAGCCCGAGGGTCGTATAGCCGAGCAGGACGGGGAAGGTGGCGCGGAGCGCCGCCGCGAAGGCGCTCGCCCCGCCCGCTCCGGCTCCCGAAACGCTCCCGTCTTTCATGCGCATCGGACTACCATAGGCGCTCGGCGCGTCCCCCGCAACGCCCGCCGGTCAGGTCCGGACCTGGGCTTCCTGCACGAAGCCCAGGTCCAGGCCGTTCGGATCTTTCGCGCCCAGCAGCTTGACGCCGTTCGGCATGGCGACGGGGCCATGGGTGATGGTCACGCCCTTCCCGCGCAGCGTCTCGGCCCAGGCTTCCGCGTCGGCCACCCGGAAGCCGAGCGATATGCCCCGGCCCTCGTAGACGGGTTCGTCGGACTGAATGAACTCGACCTGCCCTCCGGAGCCGTCCGAGAGGAAGGCCAGCTCCATGCCGGGGCGCGGCGAGAAGCGCCGGACGACCGTGAAGCCGAGCAGCGATTCGTAGAACCTGATCGAAGCTTCCAGATCCTTCGTGCGGACGGTGACGAATTCGAGTTTCACGCGGAGCCTCCCCGATGCGTTCAATGAAAAACCCCGCCACGCGGGCGGGGTTTTTCGTGGTGCCGGAACGATGAGCCGCCCGGGGTTCGAACCCGGTACCCACGCCTTAAAAGGGCGTTGCTCTACCGACTGAGCTAGCGGCCCGATCGGCCCTACACTAACCGGAAGGGCCCGCGAGTGTCAAATGGCGAACTTTCCCCCGCTGATGATAGGTACTTCGCGACCGTCGCGGGTGCGGCCCGTCACTTCGACGTCCGGGGCGCCGATCATGAAGTCGGTATGCACCGCGCTCGCGTTGGCTCCGAGCTCCTTGAGGGCCGCCTCGTCGAGCCCGTCGCCGTCCCGCACGCACGCGGAATAGGCGGAGCCGAGGGCGATGTGGCAGGCGGCGTTCTCGTCGAAGAGGATGTTGTAGAACACCCGGTTCGCCTCGAATATGGGCGAGCTCGTGTCGACCAGGGCCAGCTCGCCCAGATAGCGGGTTCCCTCGTCCAGGTCAAGATAAACGTCGAGGACGTCCTTGCCCGAGTCCGCGCCCCACTCGACCACGCGACCCTTCTCGAAGCGCAGCCAGCCGCCTTCGACGATCTTGCCCACCACCGGCACGAGGATAGGCCGGGTGAAGGCGACGCGCCCCTCGGTGCGGCGGTAGTCGGGGCTGGTGAAGACTTCCTCGGTCGGGATGTTCGGGCTGAAACGCTTGCCGGCCTTGGTCAGGTCCGGTCCGCCGCGCCAGACCGAACGCTCGGCGAGTCCGACGCTCAGGTCGGTGCCGGGGCCGCGGAACCGCACGGTGTCGAGGGCGAGGGCGTTGAGCCGCTCCGAGCGCTCGGCCAGCACCTTGCCGTGCTCCACCCAGAAGGCGGCCGGATCGGGCCTGTCGAGGCGGAGTATGGGAATGAGCACCTTCCAGAGGGCTTCGACCGCTTCGGCGCCGGGTGCCATGCCCATTATACGCGCGGCCAGCTTCTCGGTCGGGTAGAACGCGACAAGCCAGGGAATCTCGTTCGAGCTGATGCGGCGCTGGTAGGGCTTCATGGCCTCGGCGGTGGCGCGGGCGACGCGGGCGTTGCGCTTCTGGTCCAAGCCGACCAGGAAGTCCGGATCCTCGGGCGTGCGGACCGCGATCAGCGCCCAGCCTTCCTCGAGCATGGTCGCGAGCGCCTGCTTGCGGAGCTCGGGAACGTACTCGAGGTACTCGTCGCGGGAGTGCGCGACGCGGGCCTTGTAGAGCAGCGGGTTCTCTATGTCGTTGTTGTCGAAGCGCACGTAGCGGGCGCCCCGCTCGTAGGCGCGCTCGGCCAATATGGCGGCGAATTCGAGATGGACCGGTTCGGCGCGGACAAGGAGATTCTGTCCGGGCTCGAGTCCGACCGATGCGAGCAGCACGTCCGCGTACCGCTCCAGAAAGGCGCGTTCCATAAGCTGGACCCCTAGTAACGGAATTCGAATGACATGAGGATATTGTACAGGGTCCGGACGCCGGGGTCGAGGCCGAGCTCGGTTCCGTACACGGAAAGCCCGAACCGGAAGACGGAAAGATCCACGGCGAGGCCGAGGTTCGGCAAGGCGTCAGCGATTCCGGCCCTCAGGCTGAGGATGTCGAGGATCACGAGCTCGAAGCCCGCGCCGATCTGAAGGATCGGGTTCCGGGGGATGGCGGCGAACAGGTCCAGCAGGTCCTTGTAGCCGAGGACCAGGCGCGGAGCCAGGTCGAGTCGCTCGAGGAAGGCCAGACGCGGATCCCAGACCAGGTCTACCGAAAGGTCGGGTTCCACGAGCGCGACCGATGTGCCCGCGGGCGCGGCTCCTCCCATGAAGTCGTCGAGGCTGACATATTCCGCGACCCGGGCGGGAGACCACGCGTCGCGCGCCGCAAGGCCGAAGGCGAGCCCGGCCGCGTTCCACGAGTAGATGAGCCCCGCGTCGATTCCGACGCCGCTCGCGAGCATGACCGGATGGGCTCCCAGCAGGGTGGCAGGATCGCCCAACACGGCGGCGACCGCGCTCAGCGAGCCGGAAACGTCCACCGAGCCGCGCAGGAAACCTTTTAGCTGGAGCCCGAGGTCCAGGGTATGCGTGCCGCCGAGCGGCAGGCGGAAGGCATAGCCGCCGCTCAGGAGGAATTCCTGGGTGAGCGCCGCGCTTGCGGCGGAAACACCGGCGACGTTCAGGACGAGCGATGTCCTGTCGAAAACGCCGAAGCCGAGCCCCTGCCCCACCCACCCGAAACCGACCGGTCCTCCGAGGTCGAGCACCGCGTAGAGCCTTCCGTCATCGTCGAGCATGCTCGACAGCGCGGTCGAAAGGTCGAACGACGCGCCCTGGAACAAGCCGATCCCGAGCCCGAGCATGTCGAACACGGGTCCGGCCAGGTGCAGGTTGAGCAGGGCCGCGGACAGTTCGCCTTCCTGCCCCGCGAAACCCGCGGGGTTCTCGAAGATGGCGAAAAAGTCGTCTGCGGGCGTCACGTGCGGACCGCCCGTGGCGGTGGACCGCAGGGAAGGCAGGGTGAACGGCGCGAGCTCCTCGGCGCCGAGCGTAGCGGCCGGAAGCGCGGCGAGCAGGGCGGCGACAGCGAGCGTTGAGCGAAGGAAGGTACTACGATGCTGCATTGGTCCTCCGATCAGGTTGGCGTCGGCATTGAGCCGATGAAGTTGGCCAACAGGTCGGCGATGCTCGACCCGTCTCCCGGAGCCGCCGCCGCCGCCGCGGCGACGAGGGCATAGGCCGTATCGTAGGCCGGGTCTCCGGTCACCGCCGCGTCGATCGCGCTCGGATCGTCATTGGCGAGGGCGTCCGCGATCACGGCATCATCGGCGATCGAGGCGATGAGGATGATTCCCGCCAGCGCGAGCTGGTCCGGCGTCAGGCTCGACGGATCGGCGGCCATGGCCTGCATGATGGTCATGGCGTCGGCGGAAACGGCGATGGCCGCGATGGCGGCCGTGATCTCGTCGATCTGGTCCTGGGTGGGAGCGACCCCAGACTCCATGACCTCGAGCAGGACGAGCGTCGCTTCGTCGATGGCCCCGTCCGCGCCGGTGGCGAAGACGAGGACGTCGGCCGCGGCTTCGAGAACCCCGGGTTCGTCGATGTTCTCGACGAGCGCCGGCAACAGTGCCTCGGCGAGCTCCGCGTCCCCGTTCCCGACCGCTTGCCCGGCGTAGTCGAGCGTGTCCGCGGCCGACAGGTCGGCGGGTATCGAGAGGTCGCGGGCGGCCCAGGCCCCGAGCGAGGTGGTGAAGAGCTGCTGGCAGGATCCGAGCGCCAAGAGCGCGAAAAGCGGGACGAGGATGCGTGCCGCGCGTTTCATCCGGGAACCTCCTCGGGCGGGAACGTGTCCCGCCGCTGGTTGCCCCCCGAACGCGCGGAGCGTTCACGGGGGGCTTCTACAGTATCGGCTCGTGCGCCCCGTGGCGTGAAGCCGAGCCCGAACAAGAATTGGCTTCAACGACATGGAGCCCGATTCGGACGATGCCGGACCGGGCTCCGCGGAATCCGGCCGCCCGACGGGCGGCCGCCGGTCAGAAGCGTATGGTCGCGTCGATGGCTATGCCCGAGCGGGGCGCGTCGCCGGGACGGCGTCCGAGCTCCTCGGTGAACACCGCGGCATCTATCCTGAAGAACGCGAGGTCGATGCCGCCGCCGAGGCTGATCCAGCCCTCGTTGAGGCCGACTCTGCCGACCAGGATGCCGAGCGCGCGGACCTCCGCGCCGAGGTGCAAGAGGCCCCAGACGGAAGCCTCGTCGCGGATGACGCCGACCGGGTCCTGGAGCTCGATTACGACGTTCGGGTCGAGTACGCCGCCCGGCAGGGGCCTGAACGAGGCGCCGAGCACCACGTTCGGATAGAGCGCGTAGCTGCCTTCCACGCCCGTCGGTGTCTGCCCGCCCGCGGCGAGCGCGTCGAGCACGTCTTGGTAGGTGGCGGTGACCATCTGGAAGGGCGGCGCGATGTCCCGGACGGCGAGGCCGAGCTTGAAGCTGCCGAGCTGCAAGCTGGCGCCCAGATCGAGGGCGACGCCATAGCCGGCAGTGGCGGGCTGGGCCATCAGGGTGGCCATCACGTCGGTTTCTTCGGAGGTGCCGAGGAAGAGCCCGGCCGCCTCGCTGAAGGGCATGGTGCCCACCGCGCGGTAGAAGGCGCGGATGTCGCCGCCGAGCTGGAGGCGGAGCCCAAAAAGCTCGAGCGGCATGCCGAGGCCGAGCACGGCCTGTACGGAGGTGTCGACGTCGAGCACGGCGCCGAGGGCGGTCTTGCCGACCGCGTAGGCGTCCACCACGGTGGTGAGCCCGAGGCCGAGCCCGCCGCCGACCCAGGCTATGCCGGCCTGGGCGCCGGCGCCGATGCCGTTGCCGGTGATCAGGTCGTCCAGCGCCGCGGCCGTTTCTTCCTCGGAGGCCGCGCCGGAAGCGACGAGCGATAGCTTGTCGATGTTTTCGCTGGAAGGCGCCACGTAGAGCCAGGAGGAAGCGGCGGGAACGTAGAGGTGGCCCTTGTCGTCGGCGAAGCCCGCCGGGTTGCCGAAGAGGCTCTCGTAGCCGTCGCTCATGGCAAGGAAGGCCCCGCCGAGCGCCAGGGTGCGCGCGGTCTTGGGGTCGAGCGCGGAGATTTCCGTCGATTGGGCGAAGGCGGGCGCCGCCGCGAGGGCAAGCGCGGCGAGGGCGAGTATGGCGCGTTTCATCATGCGCCTCCGTCGGTGAAAGTGCTCGTATCGATGCCGGCCGCGAGCAGGATGTTGGCCAGCGGGGATCCATCGGCGAGGAACGTAGGTATTTCACTGCCGTCCTGCGTCACCGTGGCAAATTCCGGTAAAGCCGGGGTCCCGCCATTCGCCGCATCGAACAGGGCAAGGATAATATCGTCCCTGGCTTCCTCATATGTCATCACAGGTGGTTCACCGATCTGGGCAGTTACCAATGCATCCAACGCGGCGCCTATGGCGGCGGCGATGACCAGGTCGCCGGCCACCACCGCGTCGGTCGACAGCGCGCCGCCGACTATCGACTCGCCGAGGGCGGCGTAGGCTTCCCAGGCGTCCAGGAAAGCCAGGATGGTCTCCTCGAAGGCGACCGGGTCGCCCGAGATCTCCGGCGGGATGATGGCGCGGATCAGGCCGGCCGGGTTGTCGACTTCGAGCGCGGCCGGATTGCCCGCGGCCACTTCGATGATGTTGTCGACCACCTCGCCCGCGGGGCTCGTGTAGATGATGATCTCGGCGGCCACCGCGGCGGCTTCCTGCACATCCGTGGGCGCGGCGGGCGGGGCTGACGGGTCGGACGGAGCGTAGACTTCCTCGAGAGCGGTTATCGCTTCCTCGACCTTCTCGGTCTCCTCGAGGGCTTCTATGAAATTCTCGGCATCCGACTCCGCGAGGAAGTCCTCCGCGGTCTCGGCGTCACGGATATTGTCCACGACCCCGGCCTGGGCCATGCCCTCGAAGAGGTTGAACCCGAGGATGGCGTCGCAGCTTCCCAGCAGGAAGACTGACGCGATCGCGAACGCCGCGATCCTTGTAGACTTCATTGCGCACCTCCGTGCGGTGTGGCTTTGCGCTTCATTCAAGCCCGCGGCGGAGTACCCGCGGCCGACGGCAACGCTTCGCGCGTTCTCCGAATGGCCGGAAACCCCGCTCTATAAAGGTAGCACGCCGGGAATGGAAAGCAAGGACCCCGGGCCAGCCGGAGCGACGAAACGGCCACGCAGGTCGGGGACGCCGAGCCCGTCGCCGCCGGCCATGGCCTGCTCGAGCGAAACCCTGACCGCGACGCCGGGGCGGTCCAGGTCGGGAGGCAGCCCGTGCACGAGGACGCCGAGGAATTCGCCGGAAGTGCCGGCTCGGCCGCACCCGGGCAATGCCTCGCCGCCGGGCGCCTCCGCTTCGTCCTCTCCAGCGTAGCCCGCCCCGCCCTGCCCCTCGAGCACGACCTCCGTCTCGAGACCGACGCGGCTCAGCGCGTAGTCGGAGCGCCATGCGCGGGCCCGATTCGTGACCAGGGCGACCCGTTCGCCGGCGACGCGCTCGGGTACCTTGCCGCCCATGACGGCTGCCTTGGTGCCGGGGCGGGGGCTGTAGGGGAAGGCATGTATCCAGGCGGGCCGGAGCTCGTCCAGAAGGGACAGGGTTTCGGCAAATTCGGCGTCGGTTTCTCCGGGGAAGCCGAGGATGAGGTCGACGCCGAGGAAGAAGCCGGGTCGGGCGGCGCGCAACAGGGCGACGGCTTCCCGCACCTTGGCCGTACGGTACGGGCGGGCCATACGGCCAAGCGTGGCGTCGCACCCGGATTGCAGGGCCAGGTGGACGTGGGCACGGACGCGCGGGTCCGCGAAAACGCTGGCGAAGCCCCCGTCCACGCGGTCGGGCTCCCAGCTCGAAATGCGGTACGCGACCGAGTCCGTGCCGGCAAGCAGGGTTTCGAGCAGGCCGGCGAACCCGGCGCCCGTATCGGGGTCACGGTATTGTGAGAGGTTGACGCCCGTCAGGACAATTTCGGCCGCGCCCGAATCCGCGAGGCTCCGCGCGCGCGACAGAACCTCCGCGGCCGAGAGCGAGACCGCCCGTCCCCGCGCGATGCGCACGCGGCAGTAGGTACAGGCGTTGTCGCAGCCGTCCTGGATCTTGAGGGCCGGTCTGGCGTGGAATGCGAAACGGCCGGGCGCGAAGGCGAAGGGGTCGCGAACCCGCCCCGAGGCGGCGTCGAGGGCCGCGCGCGCCTCGTCAACCGGGTCGAGGCCGTGCTCGGCCGCCTCCGCCAGGCGGGAAGCCAGGTCGAGAACCCTGTCCTTCGCGGAGCCGGGCACCACGACCGCGCGCTCGCCGAGAGCGGCCAAGGCTTCGCCCTCCACCTCGGCATAGCAGCCGGTGACGAGGACGAGGCCGTCGGGATTGCCTCGGAGCGCCGCGCGGATCTCGCGTCGGGCTTTCTGCTCGGCCTTGCCCGTGACGGTGCAGGTGTTGAGCACGGTGACGAAGGCCCCGGCTCCGAAGGGCACGGACGCGAAGCCGGCCGCATCGAAAGCAGCGGCCATGGCCTCGGTCTCGAGCTGGTTGAGGCGGCACCCGAAGGTGCGGAAGGCGACGCCGGGCTTCATCGGCGCGTGAAAGGTATGGTCGTCGTGGCGGGCGGCATCGGCGGCCCCTAGGAGCGCAAGCGTCCGGAGACGCGCGCCTTGCCGTCGATCGCATCCTGCAGGCGCGGGTTGAGGCGCAGGGCTTCGTCGTAAGCGGCCAGGGACCAGGTCCAGTCGGACTTGCGCTCGCGGGCGTAGCCGAGTCGGGCCCACCAGCGCGCGTTTGCTGGCGTGTGGTGGAGCGCGGCCGCGAAGGCGATGTCCGCGTGCTCGTAGCGCTCGAGCCGAAGGTAGGTTTCGCCCATGTAATAATAGGATTGCGCGACCCGGGCCCCTTCGGGGGCGGTGGACACGTAGAGGCGGAACCAGGAGAGGGCCGCCTCGTTCTTCCCGAGGAAGTACGAAGCCTCTCCGAGCGACTGCATGACCCTGACATCGCGCCGGACCGTCTCGTAGGCGCGGGTCAGGTAGAGCTCGGCGTCGGCGTGGCGTCCGAGCGCGATGAGCGACCAGCCGAGCACCACGTAGCTGTCGATGTTGCGCGGGTTGGCCTCGATCTCCGCGAGGCAGATCGCCCGGGCTTCGTCGAAGCGTCCCTCGTTGTAGGCCTTGAGGGCGTCAGGCCTCTCTTGCGCCGTCAGGGCGGGGATGACGAGTAATGCCGATAGCGCGAGGACGTAGAGGAACCTGTTCATGGTCCTGGAACTCAACCCCGGGACGGGGCGGCGCCCTGGATTTTGGGCTTGCTCCCGGTCATGGTGCAGATGCCGTTGAAGCGGCATCCGGTCTCCATGGTTATCTCGGGAGCGACGATATCGCCCTCGACCGCGGCGCAGGCGAAAAGCTCGACGCGCTCGCGGGCGGAGATGTCGCCCTTGACGGTGCCCCTCACCGACACGATGTTGGCCGAAATCCGCGCCTCGACGACGGCGGCGTCGTCGACGTAGAGGTCGCTCGTCGACTCGATCGCGCCGGAGACCCGGCCCTTGATCATGAGGGGCTTGTCGAAGCTCATGCGGCCGGAAAACTCGACATCGCCCTGGAGGATGGTGTCGATCAGGTCCTCGTCGACGGGCGTCAGGTGTACGTCGCTCATACCGCGATTCTACGGGTTTCGCGCGGCTTGGTAAAGTCTCGAGAGGCCGCGGGACACGGACGGAACGAAGCGCATGCGCGCGAAAGGCGACGAAATGCGGCGCCGGCACGATCGCGGCGCCTAGTCGCCGTCAGCTTCCCCAGCCCCGTCTCCGTCGTCGTCCCCTGCCGCCCGGTCGAAGGCATCCGCGAGCCGTTCCAGGTTGCGGAGCACGATAGCGGTGTCGTCGCGGTGGATGGTGGCACGGAAGGGGTCGAGGGAGGGTCCGAAGGCGTCGGCAAGCTCGGGATACAGGACCATGGCCTGTTCCATGGTCGCGACGTAGACGCTCGAGAAGACGACGTAGTAGACCTCCCAGAAGCCGTCGTCCCAGCCGTGGCTGCGCAGGAGCGCGGAGACGCCCGCTTCGGCTCCCGCTTCCGCGAGCACGCCGGCCAGCAGGGCGGGACCGAAGCTGGCGGGGTCGCCCTGGGCATCGAGCACCTCGCCGTCGAAGTCATGGCCGAGCTCGTCGAGCTCGTCGAGCAGGACGGGCAGGTCGCGGATGAACTTGTCGACGATGGGCTGCGAGAGGACCGCGGGCGGATCGGCTTGTGCGGAGAGCGGAAGCGGGGCCAGGGCCGCCAGGACCCCGACCAGGATGGCGCACGCGACTTTTTTCGGTGATCGTGCCATGTGGTCCTCCGGCAGCTCCCGATTCGGCTCCGTGGGCGAGCGGAGCCTTGATCGCTTCTCATGATAGTGCACACGGCGCAAAAAAGGCGGGAGGCGGGACTATTCCGACCCGCTTCCCGCCCGCTCCACCCGCGACGGCGGGTGAGTGCTCAGTCTGCGCCGGCCTCGGGCGGCGCAAGGTCGATGGCCGCGCCGAAGAGCTCCTCCGGGAGCTCGTCCGCCACCGGGGCCGGGGCATCCTGGCCGGTCTCGAACGGTTCCCAGGCGGGTTCGACGCCCGCCACGAGCTTCGGCAGCGATAGCAGCACCATCTTGGCGTCGTAGGGCAGAGCGATGGTCGCCTCCACCGGATCGGTGCCGTTCATCAGGTCGATTTTTACGCGGTGGCGCTGCCCCTGGACGGCGAACTTGTCGCGTTCGCCCCGCCCGAGTTCGAGCGGCTCCTGCCGGCCGATCGAGACCTCGAGCAGGCGAAATGCCTCGAGGCCGCCGACCGGCTTGTTGTCGACGAGTATGGTGTGCGACTTGCCCGAGATCAGAGCCCAGGCGCCTGCGCCCAGATAAACCGCCGCCACCAGGGCCAACGCCACCACGCGGCGCAGCGCGATTCGGCGCGGCGCCTTCGCGCCCGCGACTTCCTTGCCACTCATTCGGCCCCTCCTTCCGTCTTGGCAGGCTGGACCGCGCCCGAGGCGGCACCGCGCAGGCCCGCCCGCGCCGATTCGGCGTTCGCGCGCTTCCGCCACGCATGCAGGGCCAGGGCGAGCGCGATGACCGCGTAGCTCATGGCATCGCGGAAGTACTCGCCGATCTGGGCCGACCCGAAGAGCCGCGCGCCTGCGGGCGGCACGACGATGTACATCAGGTGCAGGAGCCCGACGCCCACGAGGACATTCGGGATGGTGGCCTTGGCCACGGACGCGCCGCCGACCAGGATCGCCGCCGCCGCGAAGAAACCGGTCTGGCGATGCGCGTTGTAGGTGGCCATGTTGCCCATGTTCTGCAGGAAAATGATCTGACCGACCATCGCGAGCAGGGTAGAGATGACAATGGCCAGTATGCGCGTGCGCTCGACGGGAATGCCCGCGGAGTGCGAGACGGTCTGGTCCTGCCCGATGGCCCGCATGTCCTGGCCGAGCTTGGTGCGCCGGAACCACACGATGAAGAGCGCGAGCAGGGCGATGACCAGATAGGTCGCCATGGGAAGGTCGAAAGGCCCGAGCTCCAGCTTGAGCAGCTTGTCGAGAGACTGCCTGACCGAGTCGAGGCCGAGCGTGTTGCGGATGCCGTAGCCGCGCGAGAGCGTGATCGCCTTCGAAGTGATCGGAATGATCGCGCCCATCAGATAGAGGACGACGAACTGGTAGACGCCGTCCATGAAGAAGCCGAGGATGTACCCCGTCACCATTTCGCGTCCGCGCGCCCGGTTGAGCACCTGCCCGGCTATCCAGCCGAGCAGGACGGCGATCGGCGCGCCGACAAGCACCGCGTAGAGCAGGCCCTGGACGCCGGCGATGCCCTGGTCGACCGCGAAGATCAGGCCGATCTCGCCGGCCATCGCGCCGAGCACCATGCCGAAGTTGATGCCCATGCCGGCCATGATGGGCAGGAGCAGCGAAAACACGAGGAAGGCATTGCGCCCGTACCGGGTCAGCAGGTCCTGGATGATGTAGCTGGCCGACAGGTTGCTCGAAGGCACCGCGATGGCGGTGACCGAGAGGAAGATCAGGACGACGACGTTGTCGGCCGCGAAGCGGCGGACGCGCGCCGCCGACGGAAGCTTGAAGGGCGTTTTCATTTGCTCACCTTCGTCTTGCGGGTCAGCGCGTAGATGATCATGCCGTTGGAGATCACGATGCGGATGACCTCGGACATGTCCGTCTGGAGGACGCTGTTGATGACGTTTGGGGTCATGGTCAGGATGGCCTGGAACAGGAAGGTGCCGACGAGGACGTTGACCATGCTTGCCTTGTTCACGCTGGCGCCGCCGAGCAGGATGGCGGCGACCGCCGGGAAGGCCATGTAGAGGGGGGCCTGGTAGAGCTGGATGAACCCGTAGCTCTGCTGGTAGACGAGGATGCCGACCGCGCCGAACACCGTAGAAACGACGACGCTGACGAGGCGCATGCGGTCCGAGGACACGCCGCCCGCGCGCGCGAAGTCGGGGTTGGAGCCGACCGCGGTCATGGCCGTGCCCGTCTTCGAGCGCAGGAAGAGCCACATGGTCCCCGTCGCCGCGGCGAAGAACGCGAGCAGGCCCGTGGGGAAGACGAAGAAGCGCCCTATCCGGATGGCGAGGAAGTCGTTGAGGATTTTCGTCCAGTAGCCGTCGAGCGTGATCGTGGTCCTGAGTCCGGTGCCGGAATAGCCCCAGACCATATTCGGGCTGGAGTACGGCAGGAGCAGCCACAGGATGGCGAAGAAGGTGACCATGCTGAAGCCCACGTACATGGCGATGGTCATCTCCTCGCCCTTCACCTTGTTGAGGAGAAGGCCGTAGGCCCATCCGAAGAGGACGGCGAAGGGGAGCGAGATGCCGACGGCGCCGAGGAAGCCCGCCCAGCCGCTCAGGCCGAACTGCATGGAGAGCGTGCCGCCGAGCAGTCCGGCGATGATGCCGACGGGCAGCCCGAAGTTGAGGCCCGCCCCGGCCTGCACCATGGGAACGAGCGCCAGCACCAGGATGCCGTTCTGGCCGAAGCGCGAGAGCACGTCGGACAGCGCCCCGTCGACGCGGACGCCGACGAGGGGCGCCGCGACGAAGAGAGCCACCACGAAGAAGAAGATGATGATGCGCGGCCAGCCGAAATCGGCCACGGCCGTCTTGAGCTTGTTCATGCCGAAGCCTCCGCGGCGCGCTCGCCCGCCATGAGCAGGCCGAAATCCGCGAGCGGCGCGTCGGGCGGCAGTATGCCCGCGATGCGCCCCTCGTCCACGATGGCCACCCGGTCGCAGATGGCCCTGAGTTCCTCGAGCTCGCTCGAGACCATGACGATGGTGGTGCCCTCGTCGCGGTTGTAGTGCCGGAGCTTGTCGAGCACCAGCTTCTTGGCGCCCACGTCGATACCGCGCGTCGGCTCCGACACGAAAAGGAGGTTCGGTTCCAGGGCGAAAGCCTTGGCCAGGCAGATCTTCTGCTGGTTGCCGCCGGAGAGCTCCTTGGCCTTCTGGCGGTGGCCGGTGCACTTGATCTCGAGCTGCTCGATGTACTGCTCGGCGAGGGCGCGCATCGCCTTCTCGTCGCGAAGGCTGAAGAGTCCCCCGAGCCAGCGCTTCAGGTAGGAGCCCTTCACCTGCATGGCCGTGAAAGCGATGTTCCAGTCGAGGCTCTCGTCGAGGAGCAGACCCACGCCGCGGCGATCCTCGCTGACGAAGGCCATGCCCGCGTCGAGGGCGGCGCGCGGCGCGTCGAGCTCGACGTGCTTGCCGTGGAGCCGCACCGTGCCGCCCGCGGCGAACAGGCCCATGATGCCGTTCGGGATGCCGAGCTTGCCCTGTCCCGCGAGGCCGCCGATGCCGAAGATCTCGCCTTCGCGGACCGAGAAGCTGACGTCGCGGACGGTCTCGCCGGGCATGTCGACCCAGAGGCGCTCGACCTCGAGGGCCGGTCCGCCGTACTTGCGGTCGGAGCGCACGCGCGCGTTGGCGTCGACCTCGCGGCCGACCATCCAGGCGGCTATCTCTCGGACCTCCACGCCCTTCGCGCTCGTGTCCTTGACCAGCTGCCCGTCCCGGAGCACGACCACCCGGTCGGCCACGGCGGTGATCTCGTGCAGGCGGTGCGAGATGAAGATGATGGAGATGCCCTGGGCGGCGAGGCGGCGCAGGGAGTCGAGGAGGATCTCCGCCTCGCTCTCCGCGAGCACCGCGGTCGGCTCGTCGAGCACCAGCAGCTTCACGTTCTCGCGGTCGATCTCGCGGGCTATCTCGGTGAACTGCTTGTGGCCGACCGGCATCTCGCTGACCAGCATGTCGGGGTCCAGCTCGACGCCGAGGCGTTCGATGGCCTTGGTGGCTCGGGTTGTCATGGCCGGCCGGTCGAGCGTCGCCATGCGCGGGCCGAAGAGGTCCACGGCCACGTTGCGGCGGGACGGCTCGCGGTTCAGCATGATGTTCTCGGTGGTGGTGAAGCCCGGGATCAGGGAGAATTCCTGGTGCACCATTCCGATGCCCGCGTCGAGGGCGTCGAAGGGGTTCCGGAAGCTGACCGGCTGGCCGTCGATGCGGACCGTTCCTCCGAAGCCGCCGGTTTCGGCGATGACCGGCATGCCGAAGAGGATGCGCATGAGCGTGGTCTTGCCGGCCCCGTTTTCCCCGACGAGCCCGAGGATCTCGCCGCGCTTCAGCGCGAACGTGACGTCGCGGAGCACGGTGGTGCCGTAGAAGTCCTTCGTGATGCCTTCGAGGGACAGTAGCGGCGTGTCGTCTGGCATGATGGTTTCCTTTCCCTTTCGCGACGTCGCGCCACAATCCGGAGGGGAGAAGGCGGACGATCGGGGAGCGCGCGGACCGTCGCCGGAACGCGCGAGACTGAAGGCCAGTCTAAACCCGGCCCGGCGCTCTGTCAAAGTGGAGATATTGCGCTTTCGGTAGATTTTCGGTCCCGGACGCGGGGGTCGGCGCGCCGGCGGCGGTCGCGGCGCGCCGGGCCGCGCCAACGCGCCCGCGCACGACGGCCCGGTGTCGACGACGGCCCGGTGTCGACGGCGGCCGGCAGCGACGAAAAAGGGCGGCGCCCCCAGCGGGGAGCGCCGCCCTCGAAGCAGGGTCGCGCGGACCTTACTTCTGGAACTTGATCGAGTAGTACTTCTCCGGCACCACCTGCTTGGTGGTGGGCAGGAAGCCCTTGCCGAGGACGTAGGTGTCCATGAACACGAGGATGTGGTTCTTGGCGCGGACACCGGTGTTGGCGTCGATGTAGTAGCCGCCGTTCCAGGTGGCGCCGGGGGTGAACTCGCCGAAAGCGACGTATACGTCGGACAGCTTGCCCTTCTCGGCCCTGCCCTCGATGACGTTCTTCGCGTACTCGCCGAGTCCCGCGGTGACGGTGAAGCCGTAGCTGAAGGCCCAGGTGCCGAAGCGGCCGGAGCCGCCCTTGTCGACGACGGCCTGCTCGACCTTCTTGAGGATGGCCGGGAAGTTGCCGGCCTCGGCGGTCAGGTCGATGCCGAGGGCGCCCGGGTAGCCCATGAGGGGCGAGGGAAGGTCGGCCTCGACGAAGAGTCCGCCGTACGCGAGCAGCTGCTTGAGGAGGGGCTCGGTGTGCGCGTCGTTGGTGCAGAAGAACGCGGTGTCCTTGCCGTACTTCTCGATCCAGCGGGGAACGTTCTCGAGGATGAACTGCTGCGCGCCGGGGACGCCGACGTCGGAGGTCGGGTCGGGAGCGGTCTCGAAGGCGAAAGTGAGGCCGAGGTCCTCGCAGGCCGCTTCCATGATCTGGCGGCGGAGGCCGAGGGTCTCGTAGGACATGTGGCGCGGGAAGGAGATGTGGACGAAGGTCTTGGCCCCGAGTTCCTTGGCGGCCCAGATGATGGTGTAGCCGCGACTGATGAAGTCGGAGTTGACCGCGAGGTCGGCGGCTTCCTGGATGACGAGCGGGTCCTCATGGGGCTCGCCGGCCAGCAGGAGGATGTCGGAGCGCTTCTCGCGCACGCGCTTGAAGGCTTCGGCTGCGCCGGGGATGGCCTGGTTCATGACGATGGCCTTCATGAGCGGATCGTCGGCGAGCGCGACGATCTGGGAGATGACGGTCTCCTGCTGGTCCATGAAGTTGTCGGGGTAGGTGATGTGCTGGATCATCCCGCCGTCGGCGACCTTGCCGTAGCGCTTGATCAGCTCTTCCGCGCCGCGCAGGTCGTCCTCGGACTGGCTGACCGTGCCGGTGACGACGCCGATGTGGTAGGCGGCCTTGGCCGGACCTTCGGCATCGGGAGCTTTCTTCTGGCAGCCGGCGAACGCGACGACCAGCACGAGCGCGAGGGAAAGTCCCTTCAGGATGCGCTTCATGATTCCTCCTTGACTCTTCGACCGCGGTTCCTACGATCGCGGCCGCCCGCTCCCTCGCGGGAGAGGGCTTGAGCCTCGCGCCTTTCGGCGCGACCGACCCGGTAGGGGCTCCGGGTCGTGCCTCCTTTTCCAGCGGCTCGTCGACCATTGTAGACCCGTCTCGATCCTAGTCAAGCCGGAGGAGCGTTTTCCGGAGGTTCCGGAACGTCCCAAAGGCGATCCGGGCGGGATTGCGCGTCGCGCACGCCGCCTCCATTGCGGACGGTGCGCCTCCCGGTGTACTATGCCGCGTTTCACCGGCAGGCCCATCGCGATGGGCGGTCAACCGGACACCCGTTCCCCGATCCCGTCGGGGCAGCCCGGACCAACGCGCGCACGAGGCTTCCATGCGATTCTTCTCAAGGCGCTTCCTCGAGGAATTCCTGCTCTACTCCAGCCATTTCGTGGTCTTCTTCATCTTGATGCTGGTCACCACGCCCGGCATCGTCACGCTGCAGCCCATCTCCATCGCGGCCCTGCTCGTCCTGCTCGGCATCCAGACCGCCCTGCTCGCCTCGAACGGCCACATGGCCCTGCCGCGCTTCCTTTTCTCGTTCATCACGCCGGCCGGCTACACGGCCCTGACCGCCTTCGCGCGCTCGGGCGAGCCCCTCGACATGGCCAACTTCTTCCTCTGGACGACCGCGTTCTATGTGGGCGCCCTGCAGGCCCTGACCATCCTGACGAGGCGCTCGTGGATCAAGCGCTTCCTCGAGGCCTTCCTGACCGTGGGCACGGTCACCACCTTCGTGTTCTTCTATTTCTATCTCGATTTGAGGATAGTCTCCGCGGCCGCGCTGCGTTCGGGCGCGATATCGGGCACGGCCTACCTCGAGAGCTTCGCGCTGCGCAACTTCGCGCCGGCCTTCATGGCCTTCGCGCGATCGCCACAGCACATCTTCTTCATGTTCGGGGCCGTGGCCTACGGCCTCATCAGCCTCGGCGAGCGCATCAAGGAGATATCGCTCCGCGACCGCCTCGACCGGGCCCTCGACTCGCTCGAGCCCCCGACCGCGCCGTCCCCCTCGCACGCCCGCCCCGAGACGAGGCCGGTGACGGTGCTCTATGCCGATATCTGGAATTTCAGCCCCCTGGCGGACAAGGCCGGTCCGGAATCGGCGATCATGGTGCTGGACCGCTGGTACGCCATGTGGAACCTCGTCGCCTCGAGGCACGGCGGGCACGTGGACCAGTTCGTCGGCGACTCCGCCATCCTGGTCTTCGGGCTCATCGGCGAAGGCGACGCGGCAGAGCGGGCCGTAGCCTGCGCCATGGACTTCCTCGACGAGTTGCCGCATTTCCAGGAGGATCTCGCTTCGAAAAGCCTCCCGGTGGTCAAGCACATCGGCGTAGGCATCCACTCCGGGACGGCGGCCGTTGGAGAGCTGGCCACGGGAGACCTGCGCCGCCTCGCGACCGTGGGCGAGGCCGTCAACGCCGCCGCCCGCCTCGATTCGCTGTGCCGCGAGTTCAAGCAGGACCTGATCATCAGCGCCAGCGCCTACCGCCAGCTCGGCCTCGACAGCCAGGCCCGGTTCCAGCAGCTCGGCGAAGTGCTCTTCCGCGGCAAGACGCAGCCCGTCCCCGTCTACGGCCGGAAATAGCCCCACCGAAGAAGATTAACCACGGAGGCACGGAGACACGGAGACACGGAGAGAAGAGGGAGGAAATCGGGAGGAGGGGCTGAATCAAATCCTTCCATCCGATCTTCTCCCTCTTTTCTCCCCTTCTCCGTGCCTCCGTGGTTTCTTTTTTACCTGGCGGCGTGGCGCTTGATCTTCTTCGTGGTGGTCATCTCGAGGGGCTCGGCGAGCACGGTTACGCGGTCGATGCGCTGGTAGGGCAGCAGGGTCGCGTTCACCTTGTCCACCGTCTCCTTCATGCGCTTCTCACGCGCCGCGCGGTCATCCGCCAGCTCTCCCCTGGCCGCCGCCGCCGCGAACCATTCCGGATTCGGGTAGAGCAAGGCCTCGATGCGTTCCGAGAGTGTGGATTCGTCGCCTATCCAGCCGCGGACCAGGACCTGGTCGACCTCGTCGAAGAGCTGGAAGGCGTTTTCGATCTCCTCGGGGTAGACGTTCTTGCCTCCCTCGGTGACGATCATGTTCTTGGCGCGCCCGGTCAGGTACACGTAGTTCTCGTCGTCGATCCAGCCCACGTCGCCGGTGATGAACCATCCGTCCTCGGTGAAGACCTCGGCGGTCGCTTCCGGGTTGTTGTAGTAGCCCTGCATGACCATGGGCCCTTTGACGGCGAGCACGCCGCGGCCTTCCGCGTCGGGCTCGAGCACCTTCATCTCGGTGCGCGGGATCAGGGCGCCGACGCTCGTTTCCTTGTAGTGTTCGATCGGGTTGAGGGTGATGATGGGCGAGGTCTCGGTCAGTCCGTAGCCCTGCACGAAGTCGATGCCGAGCTGGTTGTACTTGCGGAACACGCTCGGCGCCAGCGGACCGCCGCCTGATATGCAGATGCGGATGGTCGTCAGGCCGGCCTTGTCGAGCACCGTATGGAAGAGCTTCTTGCCGGGGTTCACCTTGAACACCTTCTTGACGAGCCCCGAGACGGCCATCAGGAAGGAGAGTATCCCGTGCACCAGCGGCCCCTTCTCGCGGATGCCCTTCATGATGCCGGCAAGCAGCTTGTTGAAGAGTATGGGCGCGCCGAGGAACATGGTGACGCCGGCTTCCCGGAAATCCTTGAGCATCTGCTTGGCCACCAGGCGCTTGCCGAAGACGATCTCGGCGCCGACCGAGATCGCCTCGATGAAGACGGCGAGCATCGTGTACGAATGGTGGATGGGCAGGACCGCGTAGAACACGTCGGTCGGGAAAATTGAAAGGTTCGCCTGGGCGAGCAGGCAGTCCGAGACGAGGTTCCCGTGGCTCAGCATGACGCCCTTCGGGATGCCCGTGGTTCCGCTCGTGAAGAGTATGGCGGCCAGGTCGTCCGCGGTGGCCTTTCGCGGAGCCGCGGCAGGCGCGGGGGCGTCCAGCTCGAGGGCATAGCGGTCGCCGTCCCTGGTCAGCGAGTAGCGCGCGACCATGCCGTACTTCTCCGGAGGGAACGCGGATGCGCGATCGCCGTCGACGAAGAAGGCGCGCGCGCCGGAAGCCTTGAGGAGGTTGTCGATCTCGACGTCGGAAAGCTGCGCGTCGATGGGCACGACGACCGCCCCCGCGAAAAGGGCGGCCAGGTAGGCCACCGCCCACTCGACGCCGTTCTTGCCGGAAACCGCCACGCGGTCGCCGTCCGCCACGCCGTCGGCGCGGAGGCGGCGCGACGCCGCCTCGACCGAGGCCAGGGCCTCGCGATACGTGAGCGAGCGGCGGGCGGGATCGTAGATGGTGAAGCAGTGGCGCTCGGGGAAGCGCTCGACGCTGATCCAGAAAAGCTCGACGAGCGAGGGCCACTCGCCGTGGAAGGTCTTCTCGCGCCAGGCGTCGAGGAAAGCCCAAGGTTCGGTTCGCTGCATGTTCGTGTCTCCGCTTTCGGGAATTCCGGCGCGGGGCGTCGGGCGTCGGGGGTGCCGACGGCGTTTTGACGCCGGCACGGGCCGTACGGTTGCGTTCCGGCGCGCATAACCTGCGGACATGCCGCTTGTTTCCACGGTATATTCCGAACGGCCGCCCTCGCGCGGCGCGATGGAGCTGCAACGATGCATGAACCGACCTCGACCAAGCGCGCACCCGCCCTCGGGATTCCTCACCGGGCCTCCGCCGGACGGTCCGCCGCGCGCTTCCTTCCACTTCTGGCCGCTCTCTCCCTCTCGGCCTGCGCCGCCTCTATGAACATCTCTCTTCGAAACGACCTTTCGGCCGGCGTGACGGTCAGGGTCGAGCTCCCAGACGAGGTGGCGTCGAAGATCGGACAGCTCCGCGGCGATCCCCCCGGGGCCGAGCTGCCCCTCATCGACCCGGCCCTGGTCCGCGCGGGCGCGGAAGACAACGGCGTGCGGGTCGTCGAAGCCAGGCCGCTCGGCGACCGGGTTTTCCGCGGGATCTTCGAGGTCGCCGACCTGGCCGACCTGGGAAGACGTTCGCTCGGCGCCGTCTCGGTCAGCTCCTCGGCCAAAGGCGGATCGCTGTCCGTGGGCATCGACCGGAGCAACGCGGCCGAGCTCTTTGCCCTCTTCCCCGGCATCGACCCCTACCTGATCGAGGCCCTTTCGCCGCCGGCCCTGGACGGATCGGACCTGACGATGGCGGAATACCGCGAGATGCTCGGCGCTCTGCTCGGGACCAAGAGCCTTCCGGCGCTCGACGCGGCCGAAGTGGACCTCGTCGTCGAGCTGCCCGGAACGCCGGTCGCGGCCGGCACGGCCGGCTTCACCCTCTCCGGACGGAGCGCCAAGGCCAGCATCAAGCTCCTCGACCTGCTCGTCCTCGAGACTCCGATAACGCTCAAGGTGTCTTGGGGTATTTAGCGCTCCCTGCGGGAGTCAGCGCTCCCGGAGCGCCCCCCCCCCCCCCCCCCCCCCCCGGCCCCGGCCCCCC
>JAFGNN010000020.1 GCA_016926955.1 Spirochaetales bacterium
TCGCCCAGGTAGCCATCGGCCGGGAAGGGCGCGAAGTTGCGCGCGTCGTAGTGGCGGAGAAGCCAGGTATCCACGACGTAGCGGAGACGCTCGTCGTCGAAGGCGCTGGCCGCGGCGTCTCCGCCCGCCAGCAGGGCCTCGACCGATTCCGCGAGCTTCAGCTTGAGCCAGGCGTCGACCTTGGCGGCCTGGGCCTCGTGGAGTCCTTCGGGCGCCTTCGCGTACGGGGAGAGGAAGAAGTCCTCGACGGCCCTCAAGGAGAGCTCGCCGCGCGCGAGGCCGGAAGCGTAGCCGAGCGCCGTGTTCCGGAACTCCCTGATGCCCGGACCGGACAGATCCCCCGCGCTCGCGGGATTCGAGCCGTAACGCCTGTCGAGCCGCTCGAGGACCGCTCGCGCCGACGACTCGAGGGAAGCGAGCTCGAACCCGGCGAAGAAGGCGTCGGTCTCGAGGACCTTGTCCGCGTCCGTCGAGCGCGACATTTCCGATCCCGGGTTCGCGAAGGTCTGGACGTAGGGTTCGTCGAGCGCTCGCGGGGCCTCGCCCTCGCGCTCGACATAGACGACGTCGTTCACCATGGAAATCCGTTCGCCCGGCGCGCCGACGATGCGCTTCACCAAAGGCTCGGCCACCGACTGGGCGAGGCTTTCCTTGTTGAACGTATTGGTAAGCACCTGCAGGTACTGACCGAGGATGAAGCGGAGGGAGAGGCGTTCGGCCTCGGGGATGCGCGGGTTGTGCAGGATGACGATGTCTCCGCGCCCGGGTCGGGCAAGGCGCGGCAGCTTGACGTCGGAGAAGGGCGGTTCGATCCCGTCGGCCGTCTTGAGCCCGACGACGCGGTCGCCTACGAGCAGGGTCTTTTCCATCGATCCCGAGGGGATCACATAGCACTGCGCGAAGAAAGAGAAAAAGTAGACGACCAGGACGAAGCCGCCGACGATCGCGTCCACCCAGTCGAGGACGGCGAGCGGGAAGCCGCCCTCGAAGCCGTACCGGTACTTGCCTTTCTCGTTGACCATGACGCCGCTCGCGACCAGGGCCTTGTTGCCGAACGTCTTACGATAGAAGGCTGCGGCCGGCAGTATGACCGTGGCAAGCGAGGCGTAGAAGACGAGGTACTTGGCCGCGCCGTCGGGCACGAGCGAGACGCCGTAGAAATGCTGGAAGCCCTGGAGGGCAACAGCATAGAAAAGGGCGATGCGCGACAGGAAGTAAGGCCGTTTCCATTCCCCGCTCCGCGAGGCGCGCGCCTGGAGCGCGAGGAAGAGCGCGGCCGCGACCCACTTCACCCCGGTGAAGATCCAGGCGGCGCTCCGGAGCGGCTCGGCGAGGACGAGGAGCAGGACGTCGAACGCGGCGGTCCAGCCGAGGGCGATCCAGAACGGGCGCCGGAGCGCCGGCTTCGCGAACTCGAGGAATTTCATCGAACCCTTCCTTGAATCGGCACGTGCGGGCTTTTCGCGGAAGCGCGCGATGCGCTGCGCGAATCGTTTTGAGCCGTTCCCGTCCTTACGGAGCGGAGAGGATCTTCGCGCTCGAAAGCGGCCAGCCGACGAAGAGAGGCTTCGCGAAAAAGAGCTTGCCCGGGATGGCGAAGGGCTCGAGCAGCGAGGGATAGGTGAAGGAGGCCGGGTCGCCTTCGCGGATGGGCCGTTCCTGCCACGAGAACCTGAGGTGGCGGCCGTCCAGGGAGTCGTAACGGTTGTCGCCCATCAGGAACCACTCGTCCTCGCCCAGGTAGCCATCGGCCGGGAAGGGCGCGAAGTTGCGCGCGTCGTAGTGGCGCAAGAGCCAGGTTTCGAGGACGTAGCGCAGGCGCTCGTCGTCGAAGGCCTTGGCGGCGGAATTCCCGCCAGAGAGCAAGGTTTCCACCGACCCGGCCAGGCGCGACTTGAGCCAGGCGTCGATCTTGGCGGCCTGGGTTTCGTAGAGACCGGAAGGCTTGCGGGCGTAGGGCGCCAGGATGAAGGCTTCGAACGCGGGCCACGAAAGCTCGCCGCGGGCCAGACCCGAGGCGAAGCCGACCGAAGCGTCGCGGAACTCGAGTATGCTCGGACCGACGAGCGCGCCCGCTCCGCTCTCCGGGTTCGCGCCGTAGCGCCTTTCCAATCGGGCCAGGATCCCGCGGGTGGAACTTTCGAGGGATTCGAGCTCGAGGCCGGCGAAAAAGGCGTCGGTCTCGAGGACTTCCGCCGCGCCCGACGAGAGCGACATGGCGGAACCGGCATTGGCGAAGGTCTGGACGTAGGGTTCTTCGAGAACGCGCGGGGCCTCGCCCTCGCGCTCGACGTAGACGACGTCGTTCACCATGGAGATCCGTTCGCCGGGCACGCCGACGATACGTTTCACCAGGGGCTCGGCCACCGCCTGGGCGGAGCTTTCCCGGAAGAAGGCGTTGGAGAGGAACTGAAGGTACTGCCCGAAGATGAACGAGAGCTCGCGGCGCTCGGCCTCGGGGATGCGCGGGTTGTGCAGGATGACGATGTCGCCGCGGTCGGGGCGGGCAAGGCGCGGCAGCTTCACGTCGGAGAAAGGCGGTTCGATGCCGTCCGCCAGCTTGAGCGCCATCAGGCGGTCGCCCACGAGCAGGGTTTTCTCCATCGATCCCGAGGGGATGACGTAGCACTGGACCAGCAGCGAGTTCAGGTAGACGACGAGGACGAAGGCGCCGACGATCGCGTCCACCCAGTCGAGGACGCCGAGAAGGAAGCCACCCTCGAAGCCGTGGCGGTATTTCCCTTTTTCCTTGATCATGACGCCGCGTTCGACCAGGGCCTTGTTGCCGAAGCCTTTCATGTAGAAGGCTACGGCCGGCAGTATGACCGTGGCCAGCGAGACGTAGAAGACGAGATACTTGAGGGCGCCGTCGGACATGAGCGAGACGCCGTAGAAATGCTGGAAGCCCTGGAGGGCAACAGCGTAGAAAAGGGCGATGCGCGACAGGAAGAAAAGCCGTTTCCATTCCCCGCTCCGGGAGGCGCGCGCCTGGAGCGCCAGGAAGAACGCGGCCGCCATCCATTTCACCCCCGTGAAAACCCAGGCGGCCGCATGGAGCGGCTCGGCCAGGACGAGGAGGAGGACGTCGAACGCCGCGGTCCAGCCGAGGGCGATCCAGAACAGGCGCCGGAGCGCCGGCTTCGCGAACTCGAGGAA
>JAFGNN010000021.1 GCA_016926955.1 Spirochaetales bacterium
GCCCGTGAGGATGGCGATGTCCTCGAGCATGGCCTTGCGGCGGTCGCCGAAGCCGGGCGCCTTGACGGCGCAGGCGGTCAGGGTGCCGCGCAGGTGGTTGACGATCAGCGTGGCCAGGGCCTCGCCGTCCACGTCCTCGGCGATGATGACGAGCGGCTTGCCGGTCTGCGCGATCTTCTCGAGCATGGGGAGCATGTCCTTCATGTTCGAGATCTTCTTGTCGTGGATGAGGATGAAGGGGTTCTCGAAGACCGTGGTCATCGTGTCCCGGTTGGTGACGAAGTAGGGGCTGATGTAACCGCGGTCGAACTGCATGCCCTCGACGTACTCGATGGCGGTGTCCATGGTCTTGGACTCCTCCACGGTGATGACACCGTCCTTGCCGACCTTCTCCATGGCGTCGGCGATCTCGTTGCCGATCTCCATGTCGTTGTTGGCGGAGACGGAAGCGACGTGGGCGATCTCGTCCTTTTCCTTGATTTCCTTGGAGTTCTTCTTGATTTCCTCGACGGCCAGCTCGACGGCCTTGTCGATGCCGCGCTTGAGGCTCATCGGGTCCATGCCGGCGGCGACGGCCTTGAGGCCTTCCTTGACCATGGAGTAGGCGAGGACGGTGGCGGTGGTGGTGCCGTCGCCGGCGACGTCGTTGGTCTTGGTGGCGACTTCCTTGAGCAGCTGGGCGCCCATGTTCTCGTAGGCGTCCTCGAGCTCGACTTCCTTCGCGACGGAGACGCCGTCCTTGGTGACGGTCGGGGCGCCGAACTTCTTGTCGAGGAGGACGTTGCGTCCCTTCGGGCCGAGGGTGACCTTGACGGCCTTCGAGATCTGCTCGACGCCGGACAGGAGCTTCCTGCGCGCGTCCTCGCTGAACATGAGTTGCTTGGCCATTTCGTTCTCCTTGGAACTGGGGTGTATCCGCGACCGGGCGGCAAACGCCTTGCCTGCCGGTCGGGTTTTGAACGGATTGCGTCGCGTTCCACGCGGCAATCGAGAAAATACCCAAAGGCGGGCGGGAACGGCAAGCGATTCGGGGCTTTGACGGCAGAAAAAATTTCGGTTAGAGTTCTAAGCATAATGAGAGACGAAGGGCCGCTGGCCATACTCGAATCGATGGAACGCGTCTCGGCGGCCTGGCGCCGCAAGGCTGCGGAGGCCCTCAAGCCCTTCGGCATTACCCTCGCGCAGTTCGAGTTGATCCGCCACGCGCGCGTCTTCGGGGCAATGGCGCCGTCCGCCATGGCCGACGCGCTCGACTGGGACCGGCCCACCCTGACCGTTGTCGCGCGCCCCTGCCTCGCCTCGCTCTGGCTCCGCAAGCGCCATTCCGCGCGCGACCGGCGTTCGTTCCGGCTCGAGCTCGCGGGGCCGGGCGAGGAGCTCCTCGACCGCATCGAGTCGGCCCGTCCCTTCGCGCCCGAGCGCATCGGCGACCCCTTCGACGTCATCGGCGCCGACGAGCGCGCCCAGATCGGCCGCCTGCTCGACCGCGCCGCCCGCCGCGCCCGCGACGTCTGGGCGCGCGGCGCCCGCGCCTGAAAGGGCCTCTCGCGTGCTATCTTCATGGCAATGAAAGAGTTCGGGCGCGGTCTTCCGCGCGGTGTCCTCCTCGCCACGCTGGTTTTGGCTTCCGTTCCGGCCCTCGCCACCGGGGCCGCGGCCCAGGCGCCCGAGGACTGGGCGCTCACGCTCTCGAGCGCGCGCTTCCCCGGCGACGAGACCAGCCCCGAGGCGCTCGCGTCCGCCCTCGCGGCGGCCGACGCGCACTACGGCCTTCCGCCGGCGCCGGGCGGCGCCGCCTTCGAGCGGCTCGGTCCGGAGGGGCTGCGCTCGGCCGTCCACCTCCGCTTCCCCACGGGCGAAAGCCGCGGCACCCTGGTCTTCGTCCACGGCTACCAGGAGCACGGCCTTTCGGCGCCGGCCTTGGTCCGCGCGGCGCTCGATTCGGGCTGGACCTACGCCGGCCTCGACCTGCCCGGCCATGGGGCCTCGCCGGGCGAGCGCGGCTGGGTGGACGACTTTTCCGGCTACGGCGCCGCTGTGGGCGCCCTGCTGGACGGCGGTCCGATCCGCCGCGACCGTCCCGTCCTTGTCGTCGGCTTTTCCACCGGAGGCGCCGCAATCGTCGAATTCCTGTCGACCCTCCCGACGGACACCCCCGCGCGGACCGAGGGCTTCCTCCTGCTCTCGCCCCTTGTGCGCATCGTGGCCTGGTGGCCTTCGAGGCTCGGACTCCTCCTGGCCGAGTGGGCGATGCCGCGTCTGCCGGGGCGCACCGTGGGCATGACTCACGACAAAGGCTGGAAGCGCCGGGCGGCCCGCGACCCGCTCCGCGTCGGCGATCCGCCGAGCGCCTGGATGCACGTCCTGGTGCGCTGGGAAGCCTCGCTCGCCGCCCGCGCGCCGCGGCCGGAAGCGGTCCGCGCGCTCTGGGGCGGCTCCGATACCGTGGTGAACTCCGCGTACGGCAGGCGCTCGCTCTCCCGCCTCTTCCCCGCCGCAAGCCACGCGGAAATCCGCGGCGCGTACCACGGCCTGCCCTTCGAGGGAGGCGATTACCTGGAGGCGGTGCTGGCCGAGCTGCGCGAGGCCATGGACGAGGCCGCGGCCGGACGCTGAGCCCCGGTCCGGAGCCCGCGCGCGCTGAAGGCGCCGTCACCCGGTTCGGGCGGCGCCTTCAGCGTACCAGGAAGGAGCGGGCGAGCGCGACGCCGATCGCGGTGATGGCCAGCGAGCCGGCCAGCGAGAGCCAGGCGCCGAGGCGCCGCGCGAAGCCCGGCGCGCGCGCCTTCGAGGCGGCCGCGTCGACTCCGCGCCGCGCGGCCAGCGAGGCGAAGCCCGCCGCGGCGATGGTCACGCTCATGCCCGCCGAAAGCGCGCCGACCGCGACGAGGCCGGCAAGCGGAATGCCGAGGCTCAGGCACACGGTCATGACGAGCATGGCGCCGGAGCAGGGCACCAGGCCCGCCGCGGCGGCCGCCGCCACGAGTCCGCGGTCGCTCCGCGCGGGCGCATCTCCGTCGGCGTGGCCGTGTCCGCGGCCGAGCAGGGAGCGGATCGCCTGCCAGCTCATGAAGGCGCCGACCAGGGCCAGGAGCAGGTAGCTCGAGCCCTGGAGCCAGCGCCCGGCGTTCTCGGCCCAGGCGGTGGAAACGGCGCGCAGGGCGAACCAGGCGGCGAAGGTCAGGCCGGCGGCGGAGCCGGTGTGCACCACGGCGGTCGCGAGGCCCGCCGCCAGCACTTCGCGCGGCCTTGAGCCCCGGGCCAGCACCAGCGTGGCGATGACGGTCTTGCCGTGGCCCGGTCCCGCCGCGTGCACGAGGCCGTAGACGAAGGAAAGGCCCGCCAGCGCCAGAAGCGGTCCCGCGCTGCCACCCGCGGAGACCGCCCGGGCGGCGTCCGAGAGCGCGGAGCTCAGGGTCCGCTGCACGCCCGCCACAAGCAGGCTCAAGGTCCCGGGGCCGGCGGAAGGGCGCGCCTCCTCAGCGCCCGGGGTGGCGGATCCGCTTTCGGCGCCCGGTGCCGCGGGGGTGAAGAAAGGATTGTCCTGCGCGCCCGCCAGACCCGCGGCGAGCGCGGCGGCGAGGACGAGGACGGAAAGGCGGCGCATCAGGGTGCCTCGGCGCATCAGGGAGCCTCCAGGACCACGACCACGCGGGCCGGCGCGTATTCCGCGGTGGAGAGCGCGCCCCGCGCCTCGCGCTCGATCTCGACGCGGGCGCCGGGCGGCGCGCCTTCGAGCCGTATCCGCTCCGGCGCGATGACCGCGAAGGCGACGAAAAATTCGTCGTCGTAGACGCGGATGCCGTACGGGCGCGTCGCGCCGGCAAGCGGGGCGGGCAGGTCCGTGCTGAACTCGTAGGTAAGGCGGCCGGCAGACAGGCTCGCGACGAAGTCGCGGTAAGCCGTGGCCCGGACGGAGCGGGAACCCGCCACGAAGCTCGTGAAGTAGCCGTAGGAGGCCAGGTTGACGAAGGCCGCCTTCTCGATCGTCGCCGATTCGGCTTTCGAGAAGGAACCGTCGCCGTCTCGGTCGAACTCGCCGGCGATGGCCGCCGAGAAGACCTCGTCGAAGGTCCACGAAAGCCGCACCGAGCGCGGCTGGCCATCCTCGAAGCGGATGAGCATGCCCTGGTCGATGAAGACGTGGGGGTGGGCCACGGCAGGCGCGGCCGACAGGCAGAGCAGAAGCGGGACGAGGGCATGGAGCGGCGGACGGCGCGATCGCATGGCGGGCACGCTAGGGCAAATGCCCGAATGAGTCAAGCGCCGCCGTGCCCGCCCGCCGGCGCAGGCGACGCGGAACGCCGCTTTCCGCTATAATAAACGCCGCATGAAAGCCATCATCCCCGTCCTCCTCGAGGACCCCGCCTTCCTCGCCGTCGACAAGCCCGCGGGCTTCCTCGTCATCCCCGACCGCTACGACGTCCTCGCGCCGGTCGTATCGGTCCGCCTCGAGGACGCCTACGGCTCGCTCCTGACCGTCCACCGCCTCGACAAGGACACTTCCGGCGCCCTCCTGTACGCGCGCTCCGCCGAAGCCCACGCGGCGCTCTCCAAGGCCTTCGAGAAACGCGTGGTCGAAAAGACCTACCGCGCCGTCGTCCTCGGCGAACCCGAATGGGACGAGACCGTCTGCGAGATTCCCCTGCTGCCCGACGGCGACCCCATGCACCGCACCGTCGCCGACCCCGAGCGCGGCAAGCCGAGCCGCACCCGCTTCCGCGTCTTGGGCCGCCACGGCAGGTTCTCGCTGGTCGAAGCGCAGCTCGACACCGGCCGCACCCACCAGATCCGCGTGCACCTGAAGGCCCTCGGCCACCCGGTCGCCTGCGACCGCCTCTACGGCGACGGAAAGCCCGTCAAGCTCTCGGCCTTCAAGCGCAAGTGGCGCGGCGACGAATTCGAGGAGCGGCCCCTGCTCGCGCGCGTGGGCCTCCACGCCTTCTCGATCGCCTTTCCGCACCCCGTCACGGGCGAGCGCGTGGAAGTCGAAGCCCCGTACCCCCGCGACCTCCGCGCCCTCGTCACCCAGCTCGAAAAACTCAAGTAAGGTTCCGGAATCCGGGCGCCCCGCCCGCGGTCCGCCCTCGCGCCCGGCGTCGCCGCAGTCCGTCGGCGCGGACCCCGGGCGGCCGGGCTCTCCGCTCCAAGCCTCCGCTGCGCTCCGGTCTTTCCGCTCCGATCCCTGGCGCGGGCCACGGAACGGCGGCGCCTTCGTGCGCTGTTTCAGGCGCCGTCGAAGCTTCCCGAGCCTTGCCCGGTCCGCGAAAGCGCCTATAATCGAGGCGACACCCCATTTCGCGGAGGATCCGATGGCGCGCACCCGCCTCGCTTTCGCGGCCGTCTTCGCGGCCGCGCTTCTTTTCATTTCCTGTCCCGGCGCCGCGGACGGCGAGTATTCCTTCGACGCGCCCTTCGGGGACGCGCCCGAGGCGGCTCCGGGCTTCGGGCGCTCGGGCGGCGCGCCCGCGCTTGTCGAGGCGGACGCGGAATCCTGGGCGGCCGGTCCCGCCGGTTCCGCCGCGGGCGGCCCGGTTTCGTTCCGCGACGAGTTCGACGCGCTCGACCGCGGCTCGTGGTACGCCGTCGAGGAGAAGACCGGCGCCGACGCCCTGGGCCGGCTCGCCGTTTCGGGCGGCGCGCTCGTCATCTCCACCAAGGACGTGGACCGCAATCCCTTCGTCTACGGCAAGGCCTTTCCCCTGCCCTCAGGCGGAACGGTGCGGGTCACCCGGCGCGCGCGGGTCAGCTACGCCAACGACTACTTTGCCGGCGGCTTCTTCATCCAGCAGGCCGACAACGAGGTCCCGCGGCAGGGCGTCGCCGAGCCCGCCCTGGTCGGCGTCCTCCACATCAACTTCAGCTACGATCCAGGCCGCTATCCCCTGACCAAGGGCTTTGTCGCCGTCACCGACGGCTTCAAGGCTCCGGGCACCTTCGCGGCCATCGAGAACGCCCCCTTCGGCGAGTGGATCGAGGAAACCCTGGTCTACGAGCCGGCCACCGGCAAGGCGGCCTACATCCTGAACGGCGTCGAGTACCCCATCGCCGCAGCGCCCGCCACGAAGCCGTATTTCCGCGTCGCCATGAACGCCTACGGCTGGTACACCGGCCACAGGGCCGAGGTCGACTGGATCAGCGTCGAGACGCTCGCGCCCGATACCGCCGCGCCGGGCTTCGGCGCTGGAACCGAGCTTGTCTCGCGCCGCCTCGAACCCTCCGAGGACGCGATCGTCGTCGAGGCGCGCGACGTGAAAGTGACCCTGCCGCCGCTCGCTCTCGACTCGGCGCAGGACTTCCGGATCACGGCGCTCGGCGCCGGTTCGGGGGCCCTGGCTGCCTGGGACGTCGACTGCGGAAGCGTCACGAGCTTCGATTCCTTCCTCGAAATCGAGCTGCCGTATCCGGACACTTCGGCCCTGCCGGGCGAGAAGCCGGGCGACAAGCTGATCGCCGTCACCTGGGATCCGGCGTCCGGCGCGTGGCGCCAGGAGCTGGCTGAATTCCGCGACGACCGGGCCATGGTCCGCATGGACCACCTGACCACCGTCGCCCTGGCCCCGCGCGGCGACGCGCCCTCGAGCGAGTTGGCCGCCCTCGCGGCCGAGACCGCCAATGTCGGCGGCCTCTCGAAGGCCGACGTGCTCGACGACGCCTGGCAGTCGCTGGTGGAGGGCTCAGGCTGGGCCGGCACCGCCGGCGGCTGGACCTCCATGGTCGCGGAGCTCCCCGCCCTGGAAAAGCTGAACGGCGAGCTTGAGCGGATCGGCGAGGCGGCCGTCTACGTGGACATCCTCCAGAAAGTCATGGCGGGCGACACGGAAGCGCTCAAGCAGACCGCCATCGACATGGCCCTGTCCTGGGCCGGCGGAAAGATCACCGACGCCCTGGCCACGACCGGCTACCAGATCGCCTCGATCGGCACCTTCGCCATCGACTATTCGCTCAACACCTTCGCCACCACCTTGCTCGACGCGGAATTTCGCGCCTACGAGTGGGCATACCAGGAGTTCTACCGCACGTACGAACGGACCCTGCCCGAGTGGTACGACCTGGTGACGCGCATCCTCCAGCGCGCCAGGAATCCGCAGGACGCGCGCGCCATGCTCTACGCCGAATTCGGGGCGCACGCAGAGAAGCTCTGGCTCTACCAAAGCTCCGACTACGACAAATGGACCGACTTCGACTCGATGGTCGCCGAGGCCAAGGGTAGCCGGGTCGGCGTCACCCTCAGCCTGACGCCCGAGGTGAAGGAGAAGATATCCGCGAACTACAAGGCCGTGCTGGCCCAGCGCCTGACCGCGGTCATCGCGCGCGCGGCGGAGAACGTGCGCACGAAGCTCGTCAAGTACCAGTA
>JAFGNN010000022.1 GCA_016926955.1 Spirochaetales bacterium
CAGCATCCGCGCCCTGCGCTCCCGCGGGCGCCAGCGCCTGCAGTCCATCGTCATCGCCCTGGGCGGCGGCATCCCCATCATCGCGAGCCTCGGCCGGCTCACCGGGCTGGTGCCCGAATGGTTCGATCCCTCGCCGCTCTCGTTCGCGGCGACCGGCGCGCTCACGGCCTTCGGCATGTTCAAGCTGGGACTCGTGGAGATCGTGCCGGCCGCTCGCGAGCTGGCCATCGACGCGCTGCGCGACGGCTTCGTGGTCACGGACACCCAGGGCGCCGTCGTCGACGCGAACCGGGCCGCGCGTTCCCTGCTGGGCTGGGACGCGGGCCTCGGCTCCGGGGACGAGGACCTCCGATCGGCGGCGGGCGGAGCCCTGTCAGGCTTGCTGTCGGGCGACGCCGGGAAGGCCGAGGTCCGGCTCTCCGAACGGGACGGTGCCGGAGAGCCGCGCGAGCGGCACATACGGGCGAACGCGTATCCCATCCTGTCCCGCCGAGGGGAAGTGCAGGGCCTCTCGCTCCTCCTCGTGGACCAGACGGAGACCGTGGAGCTGCTCGACAGGCTCAAGGAGCTGGCTGACAAGGACGGCCTGACCGGCTTGCTCAATCGGCGCCGCTTCCTCGAGCTCGCCTCGCGCGAGATAGCCCTGGCCGCCCGCTCGCCGCGCCCCCTGGCGCTGATACTGGCGGATGTCGACCATTTCAAGCGGGTGAACGACCGCCACGGCCACGAGGCCGGCGACGCGGTGCTGATGGAGCTCTCGCGCCGCCTCGTGGCCACCTTGCGGAACGTGGACCTGGTCGGGCGCTATGGCGGCGAGGAATTCGTGATGCTGCTGAGCGCCTCCGAAAGCGTCCGGGTGGAGCTCGCCGCCGAGCGCGCGCGCCGGGCGGTCGCGGATCGGCCGGTTAGCTGGAACGGCCTCGAGCTCCGCGTGAGCATGAGCTTCGGCTGCGCCAGCGTGGGCCCGGCGAGCGGACGGATCGACGCGTCGCGCGTCTCCGAACTGCTTGCCGACACCCTGCGCCGCGCCGACGCCGCGCTCTACCGCGCCAAGGAAGCCGGCCGGAACCGGGTCGAGACGGCGGGGTAATCCGTCCGGCATGATGGACGGAAGGACCGACTTCCGAGCCCGTGTCCGGCATGATGGACAAAATAATTGACATGATGGCATTCATCCAACATGATGGATGAATGCAGGAAAAACTTGTCGACCGGACCGAATACCTCGACCGAGCGAGGGCGTGGATGGGCACGCGACTCATCAAGGTGATAACCGGGCAACGCCGAGTCGGAAAAAGCTCAGTCCTCCAGAGCTTGGCCGCTCATTACCGGATCGAGCGTCCCGAAGTCAGGACCATTGTCATCGACAAGGAGCGGTCCGCTTGGGACCAAGTCCGTGACGCGGCCAGCCTGGAGCGCGCCGCCCAGCCGCTCGGGAACGAGATGGTCGCGCTCTTCATCGACGAAGCGCAGGAGATTCCCGGCTTCGAGCGAGCATTGCGAAGCCTGGCCGCTGGAGGCCGGCACGACATCTGGGTGACCGGCTCGAACGCCCGCCTGCTTTCCGGCGAAATCGCGACGCTTTTCGCGGGCCGGACGGCGACCCTGCGCATCCGCGCCCTCGATTACGCGGAGTTCCTGACCTTTCATGAACGCGCCGAATCGGACGAAAGCCTGGCGTTGTACCTGCGCTACGGCGGCCTGCCTTTCCTGCGCAACCTGCGCCTCGCCGATGAAACGGCCTACGAGTATCTCGGCGGCGTTTTCGACGCGATCGTCCTGAAGGACATCGTCCAACGCCACGCAATCCGGAACCCCGCCATCCTCGAACGCATCGTGGAGTTCCTCGCCGATTCCATCGGCAGCCCCGTCTCGGCGCGCAACGTGGCGAACTACCTCAAGACCAAGGGCATCGAATGCTCGCCGCAAACCGTGCTCGACTATTCCGGGTATTTGACGGATGCCTACACCGCGAATCGGGTACGCGCCGAAGACCTGCAGGGGAAGCGCATTCTCGAATCGGGAGACAAGTACTATTTCGAGGATCTCGGACTGCGGAGCACGCTACGGGGGTTCGATCAACGCGACATCGGAAAGGTCGTCGAGAACGCCGTTTACCTGAAGCTCGCGGGCGCGGGTTGGGACGTGCGCTCGGGCAGGATCGGCGAACGCGAGATCGACTTCGTCTGCGAACGCGGGGGAAAGCGCGCCTATGTGCAGGCCGCCTACCTCGTTCCCGACGGACTGACCCGAGAGCGCGAATTCGGGTCCCTGCTCGCGCTGCGCGACGCCTGGCCGCGCTACGTGGTGTCGATGGACCCCATCCGCGCGGATCATGAGGGCATACGGCACCTCGGGCTCAGGGAATTCCTCCTGGGGGGCCTCGGCGACTGAATATCCCTCCACGTCACTACCCCCTTGCGACGCCACCACTGTTTGGCGGGGTTCAGGGGTGGAACCCCTGAGAAGGGGGGTAGCGGAAGACGCGCGAAGCGCGGCTGGAGCGAGGGGGGAAGGCTCTCCAGCCTTCCCCCCACATGAAAAAAGCCGCCTCGATCGAGGCGGCCTTTGCGGTCAAATCATGTCGTTGATCAGAACGGCCTGTCGCCACCGGGCTGGCGCCCGGTGGCGGGACGGAACGCGCGAGCGCGTTCCGGCTCACGACCGACCTTCGCTCAAGGCCTCAGAAAG
>JAFGNN010000007.1 GCA_016926955.1 Spirochaetales bacterium
GAACCACGGAGGCACGGAGACACGGAGGTAAGAGGGAGAAGAAGAAAGAGGGAAGGAGAGAGGGAATAACGAGGAAGAAAGAGAAGGGAGGGGATTTGGGGGGAATCGGGCCGGCCTTTGGCGCTTGCTCGCCGCGCCTGGTTCCGGGGGCCGGCGCGCGACGGCGGCGCCGCGCCCTTCGCGGCGCGGGCGGCGCTGACGGCGAAAAAACGCGCTGCTTCGTCGATCCCGATCCCGTCTTCGATTCGATCCTTTAATCCGTATCCGTATCCGTGAACGGATTAGCACCATCAACATACTGCGGCATTTCGCGCGGATCGCTGTCGAACGAAGCGGTGTGTTCTTTTCGAAGCAACACCCTGTAATCAGAATCATGGAGCGTGATTTGCTTCCTGTTTTCACTCGCAGAGAAGAAGTAGCTATAGAATAAGGGTTCCAGACCGGACTTGCGGGCATCATCAGCCAGCTCAAGAATAACAAAATCCCTACCGACTACATCGTGATAGCTATTCCCGTTCCTCGGTGACGGCAATTCACGAAGCGATCCGATCATCTGGCCGGAATCCAAAGAACACGACGCCACGAGCGCTACGAACAGCTGCAGGAACAACAACTTTCTCATAATGTATCGCAAATCGAATGTGAATCGATGGTCCTTCTGTTGCCGCATCCACCTTGACAAAAGTAATAGTATCGGTCGACATAACAGTAAAAGGTGTCTTTCTTCAACGTGAACGCATTTACTACACTCACCTCATGATGCCCCATGTATTTTCTTTCGGTACAGACATAGGTATGCGGCGGGCAGTCGATGCCAACCGCCTGCCTGCTTCCGCTGTCTTCGTATACTGAAAAGTGAAATTCGTCCTCCCCGATGCCATATAGTAGTCTTTCATGAAATCTTCAATCAGGGCATAGTCCGGCTGGCCAAATCCGGTTCCACCATCACTGCGCCGCACGGAATAATCGGGTAGGATACGAAAACATGGAACGTTTCCGGTAGCCTGGATGCGTCAAGCAGCAAATTGCCGCAGGCTGAGAGTAACAACGCGGGCAGACCGATTAACTTCAGTTTCTTCCAGCTCATATTTGCATTACCTCCCTCGCACCAGCCTGGCGGGATTCGAGAAGCGTAGTTCCGCTACCAGAGCGCCGTTGGAATCAAGGAAGCGCCAGACGTCGTCGCCCTTGCCGCCGGCGGTCCACGAGTGCTCTATACTCGCGACCGCGACACCGAAGCTGCCGTAATACTCCACGACGGCTCCGAGCGGGGCGACATCGCTGAGCTCCGATTCGGGAATGGAGCCACCGAGGCCGTCGATGAAGGCTGGCATCCCGTCGGTCCTGGTCACGTCGAAGCGGACCGTCACGGTTTCGGCCGACCGGCCGTCGCAGGCGGCGAGCAAGGTGGCGGCGCAAACAAGAGCGACCCAAACGCGGCGGTGCTTCATTCTTCCCTCCCGGTTCGCGGACTCCGGATCGTCCTTTCCAAGGCACGCGTACCGTCATCGACGGCTCGACACGATGTCGTTCCTATTTTACTCAATCATAGGCGCTTCGATCCGGCAAGCCCTTACCACGCAAGTCGTTTTGGAGTATGATAGACGCGATCGCGGCCGACGCCCGGCATACCGGGACATGGAAATCGAGGGCCGCAGATATCGCCGGTTTCGCCGAAACCGGATCCCGCGCGGCGCGCGAGGCCCCCGAGAGCGGGCCCGAAGGCGTGCGGCGCCCTACGGACGCACGATGAAATTCAGCGAACTCGAAATGCACCCCGACCTGAGACGGGGAATCGACGAGGCCGGCTACATTGACTGCATGCCGGTGCAGGAACAGGTCTACCCCCACGCCTTCGCGGGCGAGGACATCTACGCCCAGTCGCAGACCGGCACGGGCAAGACCGCCGCCTTCCTCGTATCCATCTTCCAGCGCATGATGACCGAGGACGACTGGCGGCACCGCAAGGCCCTGATCCTGGCGCCCACCCGCGAGCTGGCCGCCCAGATCGAGGAGGAAGCCGAGAAGCTCGGCAAGTACCTGCCGATCAAGATGGCCAGCTTCTTCGGGGGCGTGAGCTACGGCCCCCAGGTGGACGCGCTCCGGAACGGCGCGCAGATGCTGGTCGGCACGCCCGGCCGCATCATCGACCTGGTGCAGCAGGGCAAGATGATGCTCGGCGACGTGGGCTTCCTGGTCGTGGACGAGGCCGACCGCATGTTCGACATGGGCTTCGTGGACGACCTCCGCAAGCTCCTCCGCTACCTGCCCTCGGCCGAGCGCCGCCAGACCTACCTCTTCTCCGCCACGCTCAACTTCCGCGTCAAGAACCTGGCCTGGGAGTACATGCACGAGCCGAAGGAGATCGTCATCGCCGCCGAGAACGTGACGGTCGACATGGTGACGCAGGAGCTCTACCACGTGGGCGCCCACGAGAAGATGCGCGTCCTGCTCGGCATCCTCGATCGCGAGAAGCCCAAGAGCGCCCTGATCTTCTGCAACCAGAAATTCATGGTCGAGGAAGTCGCGCGGCGCCTGGGCATCAACGGCGTCGAGTGCGAATTCATCATGGGCGACCTGCCCCAGTCGCAGCGGCTCAAGATCATCGACAACCTCAAGGCGGGCCGGCTCGAGATCCTCGTGGCCACCGACGTGGCGGCGCGCGGCCTCGACGTCGAGGCCCTCGACCTGGTAGTCAACTACGACGTGCCGCTCGACGCGGAGAGCTACGTGCACCGCATCGGCCGCACGGCGCGCGCCGGCAAGGCGGGCAAGGCCGTCACCTTGGCCTGCGAGAAATTCGTCTACGGCCTGCCGGCGGTGGAAAAGTACATCGAGATGAAGCTGCCGGTGTTCCCCGTCACCGAGGAACTGCTGAAAGATGACAAGAGCGCCGAGCTCCGCTTCGGCCACTCCCGCGACCGCGGCCGCGAGGCCGGTTCCCGCGACCGGCACCGCACCGCGGGCGAGCGCGGTCCGCGCCGCGAGCACGAGCGCAGCCGCCCGGGAGCGACGAGGCAGCGCTCCGAGCGCCCCGAGCGCCCCGGCGAAGCGCGGGCGGGCGAGCTCGGACGGGACGAACCCCGCATCCAGGGGGCGCGCCCCCGCGGGGCGGACGCGCGCGGTCCTCGCGAGGATCGCGGGCAGCGCGAGGATCGCGGCAGGCGTGACGGACGCGGACGCGGCAACGCTCCCGCCGGCACGCCTCGCGTCGCCTTCGTCGACGCCGCCGGCGACAATCCCTATTCGGTGAGCGCCGACGAGCGCATGAAACGCTACAAGGAAAAATACGCCGGCCCGGACGCCGAGGCCGGCAAGCAAGGCGCGCCGGGCGCGGAAGGCGGCTCGGGCCGCGGCAAGACGGCGGGCGGCGACCGGAACCGGCGTGGCGGCGAGGGCCGGCGCGACAGGCGCGGTCCGCGGACCGAAGGCGCGCGCGACGGCAGGGAACGGGAAGACGCGAAGGCTGCCGGCGGCCGCGATGCTCCCCGCGACGGCACAAGCCGCCGCGACGGCCGCCCCCAGGGTCAGGGCCGCGGACAGGGACAGGGACAGGGCCGGAACGACGGGCGCGGGACGAGGCAGGACGCGCGTGTCGGCAGCCCGGAGGGCGCCCAGCGCAAGCGGAACGCCCCCGCCAGGCAGGGCGACTCGAGGAACCAAGCCAGGAAGCCGTCGGCCGCCGCCGCGAAACCGGCCGCCACGCCGAGAACCGGCCTGGTCGGCAAGCTGCTCGGCGCCCTCGGCCTCGGGAAGAAGAAAGGCCGGGACTAGCCCCTGCGGTTAGCCGCGGGTTCAGGCCCAATCCACCAAGCGCGGGCGCGTTTCCGGTCGAAAACCGGGAGCGCGCCCGCCTTGCTTTTCCGGAAAACGCTATATTTAAAACAAGGAGTCAGCCATGGAAGGCATCGAACCCGTCGAGAGCGTGCCGCCCGCGCCGCCGCCCCCTCCCCCGGTCCGCGAGGAAGCGCCTCCGCCGCCCCCGCCCGAACAGCCCCCTCCCCCGCCGCCGGACGCCGGGCTTAAGGTCGACCTGCTGGCGTAAATCGCCTTGCGCGTCCCCGCGGAGCTTACTGCTCGCGCGCCCTTGCGATGGCCCGGACCGCCCGTTACGCTTATCAGGGTATCCAGGCCGTCCGTGCGAGGAGTATCGTATGAAGCTCCGCCTCAACGTGCAGTTCAGGTTGCTCATTCCCATCATTGCGCTCCTGGCGCTCACCCTCGCGGTCGTGGCGGTGGTTGCCTACGTCGCGTCCGCGGACGCGATCACCGACATGGCCTACAAGATCTCCAACGGCTACGCCGCCGCCGACGCGAACATGCTGGCTGCCTACCTGTCCGTGCCGATGGACACGGCCCGCACAATGGCCTGGAACCTGCTTCAGATCCGCAACAACGGCGTGCTCGACCGCACCCTCATCGCGGACCTGGTGGCAAATACCCTTTTCAACGCCACCAAGCACGTACCGCTCATTTCCGCCTACACGCTCTGGGAACCGGGAGCCTTCGGCGACGACGAGGCGGCGGCGGAGGGCTTCCGCCTTTCGAGCGGCGCACTGGCCATCCAGTACTATATGGACAAAGGCGGCGTAGTCTGGTCGCAGATCGGCGACGGGGAATACGCGACCGATTTCTACGCGATCCCGCGCGCGTCGCTCAGGGAATCCCAGATCTCGCCCTATACCTATTCGTACTCAGGGAAGGCCGAGGATGAGGTACTCGTGACGAGCTTCACGGTTCCCATCATCGACAACGGAACCTTCCTGGGCATCGCCGGCGTAGACATGAACCTCGAGGACTTCAAGAAGCGCGTCGAGGAGATCGCGCCCCTGCCCGGGGCCTACGCCGTAATCACCGACAACGACGGCATCCGGATCACCCATCCCAAGGTGGAGAACATCGGCAAGCAGGTCGGCGGCGACGTGCCGGAACACAAGGACGCGCTGCTCGCCGCCATCAAGAAAGGCGAGACCTACGACCTGGTGAAGAAGAATCTCGCGACGGGGGCGATCTCGCACACGGGGTACGCTCCGATCACCGTGGGCCAGACCGGCACGCCCTGGTCGCTCATCATGAACACGCCGCTCGACATCCTGCTCGAGCCCGTCGACTACATGCTCATGGTGCTCGTCGTCGCGAGCGGCGTCGGCCTGGTGCTGGCCGCGGTCCTTATCATCTTCGTGGCGCGCGGCGTCTCGGTGCCCATCCGGCTGGCCACCGAGGGCATAGCCCGCAGCGCCCAGGGCGATTTCCTGCTCGACGGCTACGACCTGGACGCCGCCCTCAAGGCGAGCCGCCGGACGGACGAGGTGGGCCGCATGTTCGATTCGATCCTGACCATGCGCGACTCGATCATCGGCATCGTCGGCACCATCCGGGTCGCCGCGAAGCAGGTTTCCTCCGGCGCCGGGCAGGTGGCGTCCTCGTCCCAGATGATTTCGCAGGGCGCCACGGAGCAGGCCGCGAGCGGCGAGGAAGTCTCGTCCTCGATGGAGCAGATGGGCGCGACGGTCAAGCAGACAGCCGACAACGCGCGGACCACGGAAGGCATCTCAAAGAAAGCCGCCGAGGACGCGGCCGCGGGCGGAGACGCCGTCGTCGAGGCCGTGGCCGCCATGAAGGAGATCGCCTCGCGGGTGTCCATCATCGAAGAGATCGCGCGGCAGACCAACCTGCTTGCGCTCAACGCGGCCATCGAGGCCGCGCGCGCCGGAGAGGCGGGCAAGGGCTTCGCTGTCGTAGCCAGCGAGGTGCGCAAGCTCGCCGAGCGCAGCCAGAAGGCCGCCCAGGAAATCACGGCCCTGTCCGGCTCGACCACGGTTACCGCGGAGAACGCGGGCCGCATCATCCAGGGCATAGTCCCCGACATCCGCAAAACCGCGGAACTGGTCGAGGAGATATCCGCCTCGACCGGCGAGCAGTCCAACGGCATCGAGCAGGTGAACAAGGCCCTGATGCAGCTGGACCAGGTCATCCAGGGGAACGCCAGCTCGAGCGAGGAGCTCGCCAGCATGTCGGAGGAGCTCTCCGGCCAGTCGCGCGCCCTGCTCGACGCCATCGCCTTCTTCACGGTGGACGCCGACGACGCGCTGCTCGCCGAAAGCCGCCGCGACGACGACGACGACGACGAGCCGCAGCTCCTCGAGTCGCCTCGGGACTGATCCGCGCCGATTCCGGAAAACGGGAAGGCCCGGGCGCGAGCCCGGGCTTTTTCATCGTCATCCGGGGATGAGAGGGCCCGGGAGAGAAGGGCCCCCCTTCTCTCCCGGATAGGCTCCTTCAGCCCGCCAGCAACCCGTCCATCTGTATCTCGAATAATTCGCGGTAGTGGCCGTCGCGCTCCATGAGCTCGGCGTGCGAGCCTTCCTCGACGATGCCGTCCTCGGTCAGCACGAGGATGCGCTCCGCCCGCCTTATGGTGGCCAGGCGGTGCGCGATGACGAAAGTGGTCCGTCCCTGCGAAAGCCGTTCGAGGGAATCGCGGATGGCCGCCTCGCTCGCGGCGTCGAGCGAGCTCGTGGCCTCGTCGAGTATCAGCACGGGCGGATTGCGGAGGAACATCCGCGCGATGGCGACGCGCTGCTTCTGCCCGCCGGAAAGCTTGACGCCGCGCTCGCCGATGACGGTGTCGAGGCCCTCGGGAAAGCCTTCCACGAACTCGAGGGCGTTGGCGGCGCGGAGGGCCTCCCGCAGCTCCGCCTCTGTGGCGTCCAGCTTGCCGTAGAGCACGTTGTCGCGGATGGTGCCGGAGAAGAGGAAGACATCCTGCTGCACGATGCCCACGGCGGCGCGCAAGCTGGCGAGCGTCGCCTTCCTGATGTCGAGGCCGTCGATGGCGATCGAACCTTCCTCGATCTCGTAGAAGCGCGGGATGAGCGAGCAGAGCGTCGACTTGCCGGCGCCCGAAGGGCCCACGATGGCGACGGTCTTCCCCGGCTCGACCATGAGGCTGACCCGGTGGAGCACGCGGTCGCGATCGTCGGAATAGCGGAAGCCCACCTCGCGGAATTCGACTTCGCCCTTCACCGCGCGAAGCTCGACGGCGTCGGGCGCGTCGGCCACGGAGGGCTTGCGGTCCATGATCTCGAGGAAGCGGCGGAAACCTGCTGCGCCGTCCTGGAACATCTCCACCGAGCGCACGAGGGTCTCGAGCGGGTGGAAGAAGCGGGTGACGAAGAGCGCGAAAGCCGCGAAGCCGCCGGCGGAGATGTCGCCCTTGATGGCCGCCCAGCCGCCCGCGCCGAGCACGAGCACGAGGCCGAAATTGGAGAGCAATCCGGTGAGCATGTTGAACGAGACGAACTGCCGCACCGTCGCGAGGCGGGCGTCGCGGAAACGCTCGTTCCCCTCGTCGAAGAGCCCGCGCTCGTAGTCCTCGCGGCCGAAGGCCCGCACCACGCGCGAGCCGGACACGTTCTCCTCGATGCGCTCGTTGACCGCGGCGATGGTCTCCTTCGACAGCTTGAACACGCGCTTGAAGCCGTGGCGGAAACGCAGCGCCACCGCGAGCTCGAAGGGGATGACAAGGAGCACGAGGAGGGCGAGCCGCCATTCGATGGTGGCCATGACGGCCACCGTGCCGAGCAGGCGCACCGAGGCGACGAGCAGGTCCTCGGGCAGGTGGTGCGAGACCTCGGCGATCTCGAAGAGGTCGGAGACGACCCGGCTCATCACCTGGCCGGTCTTGGTGTCGTCGTAGAAGCGGGCGTCGAGCCGCTGCAGGTGCGCGAAGATGTCGCGGCGCATGTCGCGCTGGATGTTGACGCCGAGCTTGTGCCCCACGTAGCCCACGATCCATTCGAGTCCCGCGCGCGCGAGGTAGAGCGCCGCCAGCGCGATCACGAAGACTCCGAGGAGCCGCCAGTTCCCCTCGGGGACTATGGAGTCGATGACCGTGCGGGTGGCCACGGGGAACGCGAGGTCGATGCCCGCGAGCGCGAGGGCGGCCGCGAGGTCGAGCGCAAAGATGCCTTTGTAGGGGCGGTAATAGGGGATGAAGCGTCTGAGCATGATGGGCGCATGATAGCACGGAAGGGGGCGTGCCGAGAGGTCCCGCGAGATGTCGCGCGCTCAGTTGACGGTGTCCGCCTCGATCCGGTTCCGGCCCGCGGCCTTGGCGCGGTAGAGCGCGTCGTCGGCGCGACGGACGAGGGAGCGCGAGGAATCGCCCGGCCGCCAAGAGGCCAGGCCCGCGCTCACCGTGACCGAGAAGGGTTCGCCCTCGCGGCCGATCTTGGTCGACGCGAGCCTCGTCCGGATGCGCTCGGCGACGGCGCGCGAAGCAGCGAGGTCGGCGCCCGGCAGGATGAAGAGGAATTCCTCGCCGCCCCAGCGGACGGCGACGTCCTCCGCGCGGAGCTCGGCTTGCGAGACGCGGGCCGTCGCGCGGAGGGCGAGGTCTCCGGCTTCATGGCCGCGCGCATCGTTGACGAGCTTGAAGCGGTCGATGTCGGCCATGAGGACCGAGAAGCCCGCTCCGTCGCGGGCGCCCCGGGCGAGCTCCGCCTCGAGGCGTTCCAGGCCCGCCCGCCGATTGAAGAGCCCGGTCAGGGAATCGCGCTCGGCCAGCTCGGCGATGCGCGCGAAGGACCAGCGCGCCCTCAGCAGCAAGGCGCCGAGCGCCACGGCCAGCGTGCTGAAGGTGAAGACGCCAAGCAGGGCGAGCTGCCCCCTCAGGCCGCGGTCGAGCTCCGCACGCTTCCGCTCCACCTGCGCCGTCACGTCGTCCAGGTAGACGCCCGTGGCCACCACCCAGTCGAAATCGCGGTAGAGGCGGGCGTAGCTCATCTTGAGACCGAGCTCGTCGACGTCCGGCTTCTTGAACTTGTAGACCTGCAGGAGCTCGCCGTCCCGCTTCATGCCCTCGAGCTCGGTCAGGTAGGGCAGGCGGCCGTCGGCGTCGCGCGTGGCGGTGGAGAGGAGCGAGCCCTCGGTTTCGGGAAGGTTCGGATGCACGAACCTGCGGGCGTACCCGTCGCCGCCTTCGTAATCGATGATTTCGTTCACCCAGAAGTAGCCGCCGTGCTCGGTGCGGAGGGTCCGCAGCAAGCCCGCGACCCGGAGCCGGGCGGCGCGGTCGGCCGCGGCCGCGTCTGCCCCCGCCGCAGCGAGGGCGTTCACCCGCTCGAAGTCGATGATCTGGAAAACCTGATCGACGAGGACGCGGAGCAGGTTCTCCTTCTCGGCCAACAGGTCAGCCTCGTACGTGGCGAGCGAGGCGTCGGCGTCGTTCCGGAGCCAGGCGGCGTCGAAGGCAAGGAAAACCGCCACCGTCGAGACACCGACGAGGGCGAAGAGGAGGAACAGGTGGCGTGGTCGCGTGGCTGAGCGGGTATGCATCGGTACCATCGATTATCGGCGAACGGCGCGTCCGGCGCGAGGGCCCGGACGAGCGGAAAACCGGGGGCTCCGCGAACGGCACGACAGGTTCAGGACTCCCGATTCCCCAACGCCTTGATGATCCTTTCGCAATCCTCGCGCTTGAGTACGCCCTTGTCGGCCATGTTCCGGAGGACAACGGCGGTTTCCTCACGCACATCCGCCGCGTCCTTCGAGGCCTTCTTCTGGAAGGAATCGACGAAATCCTTTCCCTTTCGGAGCAAGTCCTCGAATACTTCCTTGACGTCCTCGATGCGGAAATCGGAGAGCGGGCGGCGATCGCTGAAGTGCGCGTTGAACAGGTGCCCGATGGCGAACGTCGTGATTCCCGACAAGGCGACCTGGGAAGCGATGCCGAGCAGCGTGCCGATGCCGGGTATGGCCTTGACCGCGCTCGCCCCGGCGCGTCCTATCGCCGTTCCCAGCGCGCTGCCGAGAATCGCAGATACCACCGACTTTCCGGCCTCCTCGTCGAATGATACCTCGTGCTTGCGCGCCAATTGCCTGAGCATGTCCACCTGAATCGCGGAAACAGCGGCGATGTCGAGCAAGGGTACGGGAATCGCGCCGGCCAGCAGGCTGAATCCGACATGGTCGGCGATGATTTTGTCGGTGTCGCGTTCTCCCTTGATCACCGTGACCTCGACGTCGTCCGCCTTCCTTATCACGTTTTCCATGCATTCCTCATGCCGGTGAATAGAGCTTTGTCCGGACATGGCGACAACATTGTACCCCGTCACCGCGTATATCCGCCGCCATTCAGCGCTCGATTGGAACCTGGTTGCCTAGAGCGGGAAGAACTCCACCTCGTACGCGAGCGAGGAGGGCTTTCCCTCTGGGTCGACCAGTCCGGCAATTTCGACGCGCCAGCGAGAACCCGGAAAGTACGCCATGACTCCGTCCGGCCGGAACACCAGGCAGAACGGTTGCCCGTAGCCCGTTCTGTCTGTGCTGAAGTGGTATGAAGCACCGCCCGTGCCCGGGAATTTCCAAACCCGACCGTCCCCGATGCTTGTAAGCGCGACCGATGGATTCGATCGGCGCGCATCGAAAGCACGCGGATCCAATGAAACGCTCCACGCTTGATCCGCACCAAAAAACGAGATCGGAAACATGCCTTCCGCCGGCCAGGCCACGAACGGAATGAAAACGTCTTTCCTCGTCTGATCGAACGCCTGCAACGTGATGAATGAGGACTCCTCATCACCCGCATACCCGAATGCGGTGTATCTCATGGCCGGATTCAGGATCCAGCGCCGGTGACCTACCTTGTCGATGTTCGAAGGATCCGAATCATCGAGGAAGCCCAATACGGCTTGCTCCAGCGAAGTTGTCGCGCCAAACGAGGCATGGATATTGCTGGTACTCGTGGACGCATAACCGATGGCGTAGAAGGCCTTCGGCATGTCGGAAGGCCTCGACGGAGTATGGCAGAGGCAACCGATCCGATGCAGCAATACGGCTCCGTGCTGTGCCTGCACCGCGAGCCTCGGATCGATTTCCACGTCCGCCGGCAGTCCCGCCAACCATCGGGCGAAGTTCAGGACCGCCAGCCCATCTGCTACGTATTCCGGACGCAACCGTCCCGGAGCGTACGGGGGAGAAAGTGAAGGCTTTTCCAGGAACGGGCTGCCGGCGTAGCGCGGACGTCGGAGCCTCCACTCGTCCCTGATTTCCGTAACCCGGACGGAATCCGGTTCGAAGCTGATCTCGATTCCCGTCTCCGTTTTCATGATCTTTATTCCGGAGCAGGAGACCATGAACAACGCGATCAAACAGGAAGCGGCACACTTCCAGTGATTCATTCGGGGCGTCAGTCCAAGCGTCCGCTCCCGTGCTCCATTTTCCCGCATTTCGCTTTACATCCCCTTTAGTGCTGACGCCACCGGTTCATCCTCGGTCATACCCCAGCACCTTCGCCAATATCGCCGCGTACCCGACCGCCACCGCCAGGTAGGCCGCGAGCGGCAGGGCGAAGCGGCGGATCATGGCGAACAGGCCGGTGCCGAAATGTTCCGCGGTGACGACCATGCACACGTGGAGGGGGCTCAACATCATGCCGGCCCAGCCGAAGGCGCCGGCAATGACCACGGCGGCCTCGCGGGGGAAGGCCCCGCCCTGAGGAAAGAGGCCGAGCACGATGGGATACGCGAGCCCGACGTAGCCGAAACCGACGCCGGTCACCAGTCCTGCGACGAGTGGCAGGACCGCGCAGGCGACGAGCGGATGGATGCCCGCGGCCGCGAGCTCGGCGGCACTGGCCGCGGCGGCGTCGCCCGCTTCGAGCAGAGCGGAAAACACGAGGATACCGGCGATTACGAAGGCGAGCGAGAGCGTGTGGGGATTGAAGGAACCGGCGAAGGGCTTCCAGCTCTTCGCGCGGGCGCGGAGCACCAAGGCGCCGAGCGCGAGCCCCGAGAAGATGGGTACGTAGCGCGAGACCAGGGCCCTGGCCCGCCCCTCCAGTCCGAGCGCGGGCGCGAGCGCGCCGATCGCGAGGGCGAGCGCTACGTAAGCCCCGAGCACCGCGGCCAGCGGCGCGAATCCCCGCGCTATGACGCGGAGCCGTTGCGCCGCGGGCGGCCGGTTCGCCGCGTTGGGATGCTTCCCGCCCTTCGCGGGCCTGAGCACGAAGAACCATCCGAGCGCGATGACCGCGGGCAAGGCGTACCAGTTGAGCAGGGCGAGCCGCGCCATGCCGAAGCCCGTCATGCCGGCAGCCAGGATGAAGGCCGGGTAGAGCGGCCAAAGGAGCTCCAGCCCGTGGCGGAACCAGTAGTTCGCCGTGGAAAGCCCGTCGGCTCCGTAGCGGCGCTCGGGGTCCAGCGAGTCGACGAGGGGGGCCGAAAGTATAGCGCCGCCGGGCATGGGAAGGGTGCCGATGAATAGAGGCGCGGCGATCATCGCCGCCCGCGGCTCGGGCGCAAGAGCTGACACGGCCGCCTGGAACTCGGCCAAGGCCCCGCCCTTCTTCATGGCCGCGGAAAATGCCATGATGCACATGACGAGCAGCACGAGGAGCAGGGTGTCCGGGTCGAAAAGCTCGCCCGCGGCAGCGCCGATCGTTTCCCGGAGGGACAGGCCCCGCAGGAGGGCGAACGCTACGCCGCCCGCCGCCGCGGCCAGTCCGAGGTGGACCTTGCGCGTCGTGGCGAACACCACCAGGGCGAATACCGCGAGTACGAGGACGATGACGGGCACCTGGGACACGGAAGGCTCCTTGCGTCGTGGCCGGATCGGGCGACGCTTCCTTCGCGGCGCGCAGCCCGGAGCTCAATGCGCTACTCTACCCCGTCGTCGTCCTTCCGTGAAGCGCGCCCTTCGCGGTTTCGCGTTCCGCGCCGCTCGCCGCGCGCGGCCTCGGCGATGACCTGGAAGCGGGTGAGGAGCAGGGTCAGAGGCTGGTACACGAAGAAGTGGATCGCCGGCGGCGAGGCTTCCACCGCCCGCACCTCCCGGAAGCGCCCGATGAACGCGACGAAGACGACGAGGCGGAGGAGCCCGGACAGGGCGAACACGAGCGCGTAGTTGCCCGGCAGCAGGAAAGGCAGGTCCAGTCTCCCCGCGAGCGCGGCGACGGCCCCGCCCGAGAGCGAACCCGCGAAGGCGGCCAGGTTGTTGACGGCGTTCCAGCCGGCCATGCTCGGCGCCACGCGCGAACGGTGCACGCTGTCGAAGATGAAGTTGGTGGTGGCCAGGTTGAAGCCCGCCCACACGAAGCCCGAGAACACCTGCAGCGCGAGCATGGCCGGCACGGATCCCGCCAGAGCCCAGCCGAAACCCATGATGGGCAAGGCGCCGCCGCACAGGAACAGGATGCGGTAATTCCCGAAGCGGTCGGTCAAGGGTCCCCAGTAGCTCATCGCGACGAAGGAAAGCACCATCGACGCCATCATCACCGCAGTGTACTCGCCATAGGAAAGCCCGACAGACTTGAGCAGGTGGACCGACAGCACGGGAGGCAAGAGGTTGACCGCGAAGGTCGTGAGCGCGCCGTAGGCGACAAAGCGCCCGAGCCTATCCTTCGGCAGCGATCGGAAGAAATCGCCGAGCCCGGTGCGCCCCCGCTCGAGCCCCTCAGGCATGGGCGGCTCGTGCTGGCGCGAGATGGCGTAGACGCCCGCCAGCCGGAAAAGCGTGGCCAGGGTGAAATACAGGGCGAAGGCCTCGAAGGTAAGCCCCCGCGGCTCCGCCCAGCGGAACCCGAGGCCGGCCGCTCCAATCGCCGCGAATTGCGCGAGCCCCGCCACCGCGTTCCGCTTGCCCCAGAAGGCGCCACGCATCGACTCCGGCACCAGGTCGTTCATCCAGGAGAGCCAGCCCGGACCCGAAAGCGAGGTGGCGAAGAGCCCGGCCGCGTAGCCGATCACGATGACCAGGGGGTCGCCCGTGAGCGCTGCGCCGGCGAGCACCGCGAGCCAGCTCAAGGCGTGCACCAGCGTGGCGGCCAGTGCCAGCGCCTTGCGGCGCCTGAGCCGCGCGACGAGCCAGGCGCCTGCGAGCTGGGCGGCGGCTACGCCGAGTTGGCCCATACCGGAGACGAGGCCCGTCTCGACGGTCCCCGCCCCGAAGTGGATGGCGAACGGCAGGATGAAGTACTCGGCCAGGCCGAACATGAGGGCCCAGAGGCCCGCGTCGACGGTCGAGGCCGCGAGCGAACGGCGGACCTGACGGTCGGGGATGGTGGATAGTAAGGCGCGCACGACGCGAGTATCGCGGGAGCCCCACCTCGTGGCAATACCCATGCAGTGTCACGAAGCTTGGGGAAAACCTCAATCAAGGGCGAAGGCGGGGATTCGGCCAATCCCATCGACCCCTGGCGTCGGAAACAGCTTGAGCCATGCCTTGAGGCCCGCAACTGAAAGCTCACTCCGGGATAAAAATGCCCTCGCTCGGTAATAGAGCCCGTCAAGCGCGAGGCGTAGCTCCTTCCGGATGCCGGCCACGTCCGCATGTGTGCGCTGATCGACGCGATGAGCCCGTATTGGGTAGCGCTTGCGGTAGTTGTGGTATCGGGCATAGCACCAGAATCTCGCCATGCCGTTCGCGGCGCTACGACAATGGCACGCCGTCTCCCGCCGATGCGCTGCTTGATCTTTCCGCAGCTCCCGATCCCAATAGTTCACGGGGAAAAGCGGATTGCTTCGCGTCCGAGCCGATCGGGAGCTGACGAGTACGCGCTTCACCTGGTCCTTCGCGAGAGATCCAAACGCGTGACGATCGAACGCGTGCGTGTACTCCTTTTTCAGATCAGTGACGAGCACGAGAGGACGGGTCGGCCCGGGCGGGCGTTCCTTCGCAAGTTGATCAAGTATTTCCGTGAACGAGCGGGCAAGCGCGTGCGGCTCATAGTTTATCTTGCTTTCCATCGCCTCGCGTCTCCGCTTCTGAACCTCGGTCATCGCCCCCGAGCGCCGGAGGGTCGCGTGAGTGGCTTCGAGCAGGAAAAGCGAACCGCTGGAGACCGAGAGCGTGATGTTGTTGGGGAAGTACTGTGAACGATCGAGGCTCTGGAATCCGTCGACTACGACGGGCTCCGCCGGATTCGCAAAGCCGCGGAGCGCGGAATGGACCGCGAGCGCCTGGCGCGAAAGGCGGTCGACCCGGTTCTGCACCGAATTCGGAGAGAGCAAAAAGTGCCGGCCAAGGGAACGTCCGCTCATGGACGAGGAGAGCAGCAGCTCAAGTTCCCGATAGTCGACGACCTTCTTCGCGTAGTAATCGACGCTGAAGGTCTGCGTCGAGAAGCTCCTTCCGCAGGCCTTGCAGCGGAAGCGCGGAACGGAACCGAAAGCGGCGGTTTCGTGATGTCCGTCGCTTTCGAACCAGTCCGTACGCTCGGGAACGCCATGGTGGACGCACCCTTGCCGCGGACAGAAAGGCGGAACCAAGTCTGATCCCGGCATGGCAAGCAGCTTGTGCATGCGAACTCACCGCGCTGAAGTCACATCCTGCTTGTCATTTCCCGAAGCTTCGTAACACTTACTACTGCTTGAAGATGTCCTTGAACGCGCCGCCGAGCTCGCCCGCCGCATGCTCGATGCCCTTCCCCAGGTTCGTGAACAGGCGCGAAAGCGGATCCTCTCCCTCCTCGACGCTGCGCCTGTAGTAGTCGAAACCTTCCTTCATCTCGGCCGCGGGGTCGTCGGTGCGGTGCTCGCGCTTCAGGTACATTCCGTCGAGGATCGTGGCGTAGAGCCCCGAGGCGGCCCAGGTCTTGAGCTCCGAGAGGCGCGTGACGGGGTGCGGGTGCGAGAGCCAGAGCTGGTTGAGGATCTTGTGGAAGGTGTCGACCAGGTCCTTGCGGTCCTCGAACTCCCGCGCCTGCGCGAAGAAGTCGTTCAGGTTGACCTGCGTCAGGTCCTCGCCGCCGGCCATGCGCATCAGCACCCGGTAGCTCGGCTCCTCGACCTGGGTGGCCAGAAGGGCCGCGCGGTCGGCGGAGAGCTCGCTCTTGCGGTCCCATTCCGACAGCGCGGCGACGATCGGCAGCGCGGCGAGCCGGGCTCCCGGAATCAGCGAAAGCGACACGTTCGCCAACAGCCAGATGAGGCTCTTGTACATCGCGTGCCCGCTCATCACGTGGGCGAACTCGTGGGCCACCACGACGCGGAGCTCGTCCTCGTCGAAGCTCCGGAGGATGGAGCTGTTGAGCACGATCCAGGGCTCCTTGACGCCGAAGGTGTTGGCGTTGAAGAAGGGGCTCTGGGTGACGAAGACCGTCGGCCGGTAGGGCCAGTCGAAGGTCTCCACCAGGTCGTCGATTATCGCGTTGATTTTCGGGTACTGGGTCGGACCGACCTTTACGCTCGAGGCGTACTGCATCAGCAGCATTCCGCGCTCCGTGGTGATCGACGCGAAGGTCTTCACGAGCTCGTCGAGCCCCTTCACCTGCCGGAGCGTCGACAGCGCGGCCCGGTCAGCCGGGTGCTCCCAGGAACGCGGATCGATCCCGTACAGCCTCTTCACGCGCTTCATGAGCATGGTCGGTCTCCTCGTCACGGGTTCGGCGACGGCGCGGCGGGCGGGCCGGGGATGGATGGAGCGCGAGGAAGGAAGGGATTCCCCCTTCCTTCCTCGTACAGGTTCCCCGCCGCTTACTTCTCCGTGTCGGTCATGCCCTTCACGAACTGCTTCTGCATCAGCACCACCACCAGGATCGGCGGGATCATGGCGAGCAGCGTGGTGGCCATGACGATCTCCCACTCGATCTGCACGTCGGCGCCCGAGAGCATGCGGTTGATGCCGATGAGCAGCGTGTAGTACTTCTGCTTGGTCGTGATGAGCAGGGGCCAGAGGTACTGGTTCCAGCCGTAGATGAACTGGATGACGAACATGGCCGCGATGGGCGTGCGCGTCATGGGCACCAGGATTTCCCCGAAGAAGGCCATCGGCCCCGCGCCGTCGATCTGCGAGGCCTCGGCTATCTCTCGCGGCACCGTCATGAAGAACTGCCGGAACAGGAATACCGCGGTCGCCGACACCACCATGGGCAGGATGAGCCCGAGGTAGCTGTTGGTCAGACCCAGGTCGGAGACGACCTTGTAGGTGGGCATGATGCGCACCTCCACGGGCAGCATCAGCGTCACGAAGATGGACCAGAAGAAGAAGCTCCGGAAGGGGAACTTGAAGAAGACGATGGCGTAGGCCGCCAGCAGCGAGATGACGATCTTTCCCACCGCGATGCCGAGCGCCATGATGAACGAGTTCTTCATCATGGTCAGCGCCGAGGCGCCCAGGTTCTCGGCGCCTTCCCCGAGCGCGCGCGCGTAGTTCTCGAGGAGGTGCGGCCCCGGCGTCACGGGCATGGGCGCGGACAGGATCTCCTGGCTCGTGTGCGTCGACGCCACGAACACGAGGTAGATCGGGAAGACGATGATGACGATGGCGAGCGCCAGCCAGAAGTGGGTCATGAAGCGCCTGAGGCGCGAGTGTTCGGTCATGGCCCTCTCCTAGTAGGTGACTTTCCGCTCGATGAAGCGGAACTGCAGGACCGTGAGGCCTATGACGAGGATCATGAGCACCACCGACTGCGCGGCGGAACTGCCGAGCTCGAGGTTCACGACGCCGTCGCGCCAGACCTTGTAGATCAGGATGCTCGTCGCCTTGCCGGGCCCGCCGCCGGTGACCTGGTGCACGATGGGGAAGGTCTCGAAGAAGCCGTACACGAGGTTCATGACGAGCAGGTAGAAGGTGGTCGGCGAGAGCATGGGGAAGATGATGCGCCAGAAGCGCGTGAAGGACCCCGCGCCGTCGATGGCAGCGGCCTCCACCAGGGTGGCCGGCACGCTCTGCAGGCCCGCCAGGAAGAACACGAAGTTGTAGGCGATCTGCTTCCACGAAGCCGCGACGGTGATCAGCAGGAAGGCGTGCGTCGAGTCGAGCAGGTGGTTCCATTCGAGGCCGAAGGTTTTGTCGAGGAACCAGGCGACCACGCCCACGTTCGGGTTGAACATGAAGAGCCACAGCACGCCCGCCACCATGGTGGCCACGGCGTAGGGCCAGGTCAGCATGGTCTTGTAGAAGCCGGCGCCGCGGATCTTCTTGTTGGCCTGCGCCGCCAGGAAGAGCGCGATGCCCATGGACGAGAGCGCCACCGTCACCGCGAAGGCGGCCGAGACGCCGAACGAATCCCAGTACTCCGGGTCGCGGAAGAGCTTCAGGTAGTTGTCGAAGCCGACGAAGATGCTGCGCAGGCCGAAGGCGTCCTGCACGAAGAAGGACTGCCAGAGCGCCTGCGCCGAGGGCCAGAAAAAGAACACGAGGACGATGGCCATCTGCGGCAGAACCAGCAGGTAGGGCAATCCCTTGGATGAAAACTCGTACTGCTTGGCCATGCCCCCTCCCGATGAATCAACCACGGAGGCACGGAGTTCGGGAGACAGGAGGGAGAGAATAAGGGATAGGGCAGCACCAGGCGCTCCTCGATACCATCCCCGACTCCTTCTCCTCCCTCTTTTCTCCGTGTCTCCGTGCCTCCGTGGTCTTCTTGTTCCGATGGTCCCTATTTATTGAGCCGTTCGAAGTCGCGCAACTTGATGTTGCCTTCGGCCACGATCTTGTCGAGGCCGGCCTTGACGTCGATCTTGTCGGCCAGGATGTCCTCCCAGGTCTGGTCCTCGAGCTCGCGGATCTGCGGCATGTAGCCGAAGCGTATGCCCATGGAATTCGCGGTCGGGGCCTTGTTGAGCAGCTGCTGGATGGCCACTTCGAGGCCCGGGTTCTCCGTGTAGTAGCCTTCGCCCTTGGTGAGCTCGTACGCCGCGATGGTGATGGGCAGGTAGCCGGTGGTCTTGTGCCAGAAAGCCTGGACCTCGGCGCTCGAAAGGTAGGTGAAGAACTTGGCGGTAGCCTTGTACTCGGGCTCGGTCTTGCCCTCGAAAACCCAGAGCGAGGCGCCGCCGATGATGGAGTTCTGCGGGGCGTTCGCGACGTCCGGATAGTAGGGCAGGCGCGCGACGCCGAAGGGGAACTTGCAGTTGGCCTTCATGTTGCCGTAGCCGCCGATCGACTCGAAGTGGATGCCGACCACGCCGCCGGTGAAGAGCGGGTTCGCCTTGTTCTCGCGGCCGCCGTACTTGAACACGCCTTCCTTCGAAAGGTCGTACAGGTTGGTCAGGTGCTTGACCTGCAGGTCGGCGTTGATCTTGAGCTCGGCCTCGAGACCGTCGAAGCCGTTCGACAGGGTGCCGAAGGGCACGTCGTGCCAGGCGGAGAAGTTCTCGAGCTGGATCCAGGAGATCCAGTTGGTCGTGAACCCGGCCTCGTAGCCGGCAGCCTTGATCTTGCGGGCGGCGTCGAAGAGCTCGGGCCAGGTGGCGGGCGCCTTCTCCGGGTCGAGCCCGGCCTTGGCGAAGGCCTCCTTGTTGTAGTACATGACCGCGGTCGACGAGTTGAAGGGGATGGAGATCATCTCGCCCTTCGAGGTCGAGTAGTAGCCGGTGATGGTCGGGATGTACGCCTTCGGGTCGAACTTCTCCTTCATCTCCTTCATGAGCACGTGGACCGGCTTGACCGCGCCCTTGGCGGCCATCATGGTCGCGGTGCCGACCTCGTAGACCTGGATGATGGCGGGGGCCTGGCCGGCGCGGAACGCGGCGATGCCGGCGTTCATCGTGTCGACGTAGGAGCCTTTATAGACGGGCGTCACCGTATAGACGTCCTGGCTGGCGTTGAAGTCGTCGCAGATCTTCTGGACGGCCTCGCCGTTCTTGCCGGTCATGGCGTGCCAGAACTCGATGCTGGCGGGCTCCGGCGGCTTCGGGGCGCAGGACATGGCTACCATGGCCAGCGCGACAAGCGCCAAGACCCACGCGTTCCTCGTTTTCATCGTTCGCCTCCTTTTGGCGTGACGCTCGAGCCATCGATGGCACGAGACGGACTTCATCACTGTAGAACGCCTTTGGCAGACGCGCAACGGAAAGCTGGCTTCACAAGGCGGGAACCGGCCGGGGGAGAAGGAAGGGCACCGCAAACCAGGTCCGGCCCGCGGTGACAGCCAGCTCCGGCGGATCGGCGAAGGGCCGGGCCTTTCGCCGCCGTGAAGGCGCGAAGCGGCCTCACGCCCTTCCTTCCCGCCCCGGACCCCTCCATCCAACCTGATCCACGGCAAACGCGCGGAAGGCGCGGTCCTGGAAGTCGGTGAAGACCCCCGTGGCGCCCCATTCGGCCATGCGCCCGAGGTCCGCGAGCTCGTTGACGGTCCAGACCATGAGCCCGAAACCGGCTTCGCGTACGGCCCGGGCGGCCTCGCGGTCGAGGATGTCGAGTCCGGGGTGGTAGGAGTAGGCGCCGAGCTCCCTGAGCATGCCCACGGGGTCGGCCGGCGCGACCTTCTCCACCAGAGCCCCGACCGGAACGCCCGGGGCCGCCTTCCTCGAGCGGCGGAGGTAGTCGTGTTTGAAGGAGGAAACGAGGACGCGCTCCGCCATGCCGGTCTCCCGGACCAGGTCGAGTGTCCGCTCCACGATCCACTCGTCGCAGGTGCGGCCAGTCGCGTCCTTGATCTCCACGTTGACCGAAGCTCCGCGCCCGCGGGCAAGCTCGAGGCAATCGCGCAGGGTCGGAATCCGCTCGCCCCGGAAGGACGCGAGCGCCGCCTCATCCACCTCGCCGGCGGCGATGCGGCCGAAGGGGTCGCGCCCGGCGAACCAGGAACCCGCGTCCAGCTCGCGCAGCTCCGCCAGGCTCCAGTCGTAGACGGCGTAGCTCCCCCGCCCCGGCACAAGCGAACGGGCGTCGGTGGTGCGGTCGAGCGTGTCGTCGTGGATGACCACGAGCTCGCCGTCGGACGAGGCCGCCACGTCGAGCTCGATCCACGACGCGCCCGAGTCGAAGGCGGCCGAGAAGGCGGCCAGGGTGTTTTCGGGCGCTACCGAGCGGAAGCCGCGATGCGCGATGACGAGAGGCGCGGAGCCTGGTTCCATGCGGGTCCCATCCTTGCCGGCGCGGCTCATTCGGGCCGTTCCGGGCGTCGCGCAGTATAGCATCGTCCGCTTTTTGCGGCGCGTCGTTGCCCCGCGCGTCGCGCCGCGGTATCGTAGGTGCGTGGCCGCTTCCCCGCGCTCCACGCGAGGCCCGGAACGGCGCAATGGAGGATAGTATGAAAACCCGCAACATCGTCGCCCTGTCACTCGTCTCGGCCGTCGCCCTTTACGGCATCGGCGCCGCCACGAAGAGCCTGCCCATCCCCGCCCCCTGGCGGAACGCGCCCGTCGTCCGCACGGCCGGAACCGAGCTCGCCGCCTCGGGCTCGAGGCTCACGGAGGTCCGCGAAGTCGGCGAGTTCGATGCGGTGGAGATTTCCGGCCCCGTCGAGCTCGTGCTGATCGAGGGCGATTCCTTCAAGCTGACCGTCACCCACGACGCCGCCCTGCTCCCCGCCTACGAGTCGGAGCTGCACGGGTCCACGCTGCGAATCGGCCAGGAAAGCCCGGGCCGCTCCTTCGCCGGCGGGACTCCCCGCGTGGAACTCGTCGCTCCGGACCTCGAGCGCCTGACGCTCTCGGGAATGGCCCGCGTCGACCTCGGACCGCTCGACTGGGACGACTTCAAGCTCGTCTCGTCCGGCACCATTTCCGGCAAGCTGGAGGGCAGCTTCGACGGGCTCGAGCTGGAATTCTCCGGCGCCGGCAGCATCCTGATGGTCGGCGACGCGCGCGAGCTGTCCATCTCGAGCCCGGGGGCCTCCGGCATCGACGCGGCGGCCTTCGACGCGGAATCGGCCGAAATCCGCATCGCCGGCGTCGGCACCGTGGACCTCGGCCGCACGGAGACCCTGGACGTATCTTTGAGCGGCCTCGGCTCTCTGACCTACCGCGGCGATCCCGAACTCACCAGCAGGATATCCGGCCTCGGGCGCGTGGTCAGGAAGGGCGACTAGTCAGGGGATGCGCGAATTGTCCTCGCGCGGGGTGAACATCGCCCGCCGACGCACTATGTTTAAAGGATCATGACGCGTCCGTGCTTCGCGCTCGCCCTTCTCTGCCTGACCGGCTTGGCGGCGGTCGGCTCATGCGCGCGCGTCTCGCTCGAGCCCGGCTCCGCCGCCGCGCGGCCGGTCACCTTCCAGATTTCCATGGTGCTGCCCGAAGCGGCATCCGACGGAACGGCAAGCTCAGGCGGCAACCTGACCGGTATCACATCCTTCACCGACGACTATCAGACCACGACCAACCCTTCGTATAACGCCACCATCTCCCATGCGCTTACCGGCACGGCAAGCTATCGCTGGTATCTGAACGGCGCGACGTTGACCGACGCGAGTCCCGACGGAACCATTACGGTCGGGGGCGCCGCGAGCGACACGGGCGTCCTCGCCATCGGCACCTACCGCCTGTCGGGCGTCGTGACGGACGCCGATGCCGACGCCATCGCCACCGTCGACTGGGTTTTCGAGGTGACGGATTGACCAGGCTCGGGCCCGCGAAATCGCGTCTCTTCGCGATCGCGGCCTGCCTGCTGGCCGCGCTGGCTTCCTGCGCCCACCCCTTGCTGGAAAACGCCGGCCCCGCCGCCGCCCCGACCGCGGAGGACAGCCCGCGCGCGGCGCTCGCCCTGCCCTCGCTCGACGGCATCGCAGCCTTCCGCGTCACCGGATCGGGACCGGACGGGGCGGTCTACGGTCCCGAGGCGCTGCCCGGGGTCACGGGCCAGGGCGGCGAGCTCGTCGAGACTGCGGAGCCGCTCGCGCTCGGCGAGTGGACCTTCACGGTGGAGGCGCTCGACGGGCTCGGCGACGTCGTGAGCAGCACGAGCTTCAGCTACACCGTGGACTGGAACGACGAGCGCGCCGAGCTCGTCCTCGTCGCGCCGGAAAGCGGCGACGGAAGCATCGTCGTGACGGCCTGGTGGCCGGACGGTGTCGTGCTCGGCCCCGGCGACGGCTACGGAAACCGGATTCCGCCGGTGGTGACGGTGGAGTACGAAATCGAGGGTACGCCGTTCGGAGCGACCGTATCCGGTCCCGTTTCAGACGGATGGTTCGAGGGAAGCGTCCACGCGCTCGCCCCCGGCCGCTACCTGGTCCGCGCCCGAGTGCTCGCCAACGGCGAGGCCGTCTGGGGCGCCGCCCTGCCGGCCCTGGTCAGCTCGGGCCTGCAGACCACGGTGAGCTTCCACCCCGAGGACGGCGAGGTGAACGCGCCGCCCAACGTCTACGCGGCCGCCGCCCCCGGGGAATACCTTCCCTTCGCGACGACGACGCTCGAAGGTACCGATTCCTGCACCGACGTCTCCTACACCGCGGACGGCTCAGCTCCCGCAATTCCGAGCGCGGCCTACGGCGGGGAGGACGTATCTCTCGGCCCCTGGAACATCCGCATCGCCGCCTCGAACGCCTGGGGCGAGCAGGCGGCGGCGTCCGTCAATCCGGACACATACTCGTTTGCGGTGCACGTGGCGACAACGGGCGACGACGGGAATGCGGGCACACCCGAGCTACCCTTCCTGAGCCTCCAGCCCGCGATCGATATCGCCTCATCGTTTGCCAATCTGTACCTGTCAGGCGATCGTATGGTCAAGGTCCGCGTGGCTTCGGGAACCAGCTACACCGATCCTGACGGTCTCACAGTCTCCGGAGCCATACATCTCAGCGGTGGGTGGAGCCCGGGCTTCGTAGCCCGGACTGGCACGCCGGAGGACACAAAGCTGATCCGTAATCCACCGAACGACCCGATTTTCGAAAGCGTCCTCTCCATTGACCCCACTGTCACCGAACTCGTACGCGTCGAGAACTTCACGTTTGCGAACGTAACACCGCCAAACGCTGGAATGACCACGGCCATAAGCGTCGAAGGTTCCGGCCGTTTCGAACTACTCGACAGTATCCTTGCGGGCGGTAAAGGCGATGATGCCTCCGTCGGTCTCCGCTCGATCGGAGGTGCCGACCTGGTCCTGCTCCGCAACCGGATTTGGGGGGGCGAAGGCGCAACGGACGCCCTCGGCGGCACAGTGCGCGGTGTTTTGGTTGACGGCGGCTCGCCGTTGGTCTACCTCTCCTCGAACGCGATCATGGCCCGGAAACCCGGTGAAGCGGCAGGGATGGTCGACGCCGTCGGCGTCGAGATCGTCGCGGACGCCGGAGAGACGGTCGCACTTCGCATGTACGGCAACACCGTCGTCGCCGACGGGGACACTTCGCTGGCGTTGCGGCTGAACGCTGCCGATCTGGATTGGATCCCGCACGTCGTCGTCAACAACGCGCTCGCGGCGCCCGGCGGCGCCAGCGCTCCCGCCGTCGTCGCGACGAACAACTTCCTCACGACCGACCTCGCCGCGCTCGCCGATGCCCTCGTAGGCAGCCTCGACGGCATCGTCGACTACGCGGACTTCGCCGCCATGAACTGGACTCCATCGTCGACCACGGACGGCGACGCGCTCGCGACCGGCGGGTCAGCGGATCCTGACCCGGGCACGAGCGACGAGGACCTCGACCTGGCGGGCACGGCGCGCACCGTCCCCTGGTCCATCGGCGCCATGGAGCGGGAGTAGCGCGGCCTCAGCGCCCGAAGCTCCAGCCGAGACGGAGGAAGGGCCTCAAGAAGTCGGCGGGCACGTCGAGGTAGAAGACGTGCTGCCAGGCGCAGCCCGTCTCGACCAGGAAGCGGCCGAGCATGAAGCGCGTGGAGAGCGAGCCTTGCGCCGCCGGGTCGCCCAGGCTCCACGCGTCGAAATCGCCGATCAGACCTGAGCGCGTCACGTGCGTGGCGAACAGGGCGCCGCCCCCGCGCAGCGCGACTTCCAGCCAATCCAGAACGCGCCAGGCGGCTCCGAGCTCGAGCGAGGCCGCCAAAGCCAGGGCCTCCGCCGTATCGATGAAGGCGCCCGTCACGCCCGGCAGGGAGAAAGCTTCCACGCGGAACTCGAGCGAGGCGGCGCGGAGCCAGGCGGGCGCGCGCTCGGTCAGCCGCAGGCCGAGCGCCAGCTCGGCTCCCGCCCAGCCCGCTTCGTAGGATTCCCCCCAGTCGGCATCGAGCGCGAATGCCGGGCGCCAGCCGGCCGAGGTTTCGAAGCGGAGCGGCACGGGTTCCCGGGACCGGCGCTCGGCAGCCCCGCGCCCGCCATCGGCCGGCTCCGCTTCGCTCGCGGCGACGGGCTCGGGGGCGGGCTCGGGCTCGGGCTCCGGTTCGGGCTCCGATACTGCCTCCAGGTCTGTCCCCGCGGCGAGCTCTGTCCCCATTTCCGGCACGGGCTCGGGCTCGAGGTCTGTCCCTTCCGCGAGTTCCGTACCCGTTTCCGCCACGGGCTCGGGCTCGAGGTCTGTCCCTTCCGCGAGTTCCGTACCCGTTTCCGCCTCGAGGTCTGTCCCTCCCGCGAGCTCTGTTCCCGTTTCCGGCCCGGCGGCCGGTTCGGGTCCAGGCGCCGCGACCCGCACCGCGGCGGCCAGCGTGGTGGAATAGCCGCCCGGGTTTTCGAGCACCAGGTCGTAGTCGCCCTCGGGCAGGCCGCTCAGGTCGAAGCTCGCGGCGAGCCCTGAATCGTCGAGCTCGACGCCCGTCGCCTCGACGCGGACGCCGTCGCCTTCGAGCCTCGCGACGGTTTCCGGCATGGCCCCGGACACCGCGACCCGGATGACGACCAGGCCGGAACCCGGCCGATCCGCCTCCGGCGCCGGCAGGATGGACGCCTCCTCGAGCCGCGCGGTCGCCCGGACCGCGAAGGAGGTCCACTCGCCGACCGCGACGGCCTTGCCGAACACGTTGAGCGCGGACACGCGGATCTCGTAATCGCCAGGCGGAAGCGGCGCCTCGACCCACGCGTCGGTGGTGGAAGCCGAGAACAGGATTCCCGCCCCTCCCGGGCCGCGAACCTCGACCAGATAGCTCCGGGCGCCATCAACGCTCGTCCATTCGAGCCGGACCCCGGCGCTTTCCGCGGCGGTTTCTTGGGGGAGCGCGAAAAGCGCGAGCGCCGCGAGGACGGCGAGCGCGCCCCGCCGCGCGCCGGTGCGGGCCGCGTTCGCCCTAGTCGTCGAGAACATAGATTTCCTTCGGCCCGACGAGTTCCGGCGCCTTCTCGGGATCGTCCGCCACGAGCGTGAAGGTCCATGAGGCGGGCGGCCCCGAACGCTCGCGCACGCCGTCCGCAGCCACGTACGAGGCAGCCACGGAAACGGTGTACCGACCCTTGTCGAGGCGCGCCAGATCGAGGAAGGACCAGGCGCTGCCCGAGGTCTCGCGCCGGGCCACGAGCCGGCCCCTCGAGTCCCGCAACTCGAGCTCGTAACGGTTGGCTCCGGCCACCGCGGTCCACGAGATGTCCAGGGAGCTCGCGCGGCTCAAGTCCGCGACGGCGCCCGGGGCCGGGCGGAGTGGCGCGGGAACGGCAAGCGGCTCGCCGCGCGACACGGAGAAGGTGGCGCTCGCGGGCGGCCCGAAGCGCGGGTTCCCCTCTGGATCCCTGCCTTCCGCGACGACGCGCCAATGGTATTCGCCGGTTTCGAGCGAGGCGCCGCGGATCTCCAGGCTCGTGCCGCCCGAGGCGCGCTCGAGCGCTCCGCTGCCTCCGTCCGCGCTCCTGACCGTCACGCGGTACGATACGGCTCCGGCCACCGGGTCCCACGAGAGCGTCAGGGAACGGCTTTCGGGAAGCGGGACCGTTTCGCCGGAGCCCGGCATTCGGGGAAGCGGGGCGGCCAGGGGCTCGATGACCTCGAAGCGCCTCCGCTCCCCTCCGCCGTCGCTCGCGTCCAATCCCCAGAGGTAGGCCCCCGGCCCCGGCGGGGTGAAGCGCGCGGAAGCGGCGCCTTCGGCGAATTCCGCGATCGGCGCGCCCGGGTTCTCCGGGGTCCATACGCGCAGGCTCCCGGCCTCGCCGCTTCGCGCGAGCGTCAGCTCCGTCCCCGTCTCGAACCACGCGCCGTCCGCCGGAGCCAGCAAACGGTTCGGCGAAGCCTCCGTCGCGGCCGCAGCGCCGAGCGGATCCGGAACGGGAGGAAGCGCGGCGATGGCCCGGCCGCTGACGGTGAAGGTGCGGGCCTCGCTCCACGCGCCCCCGTCCGCGCCGCCATAGCCGAACACGGCGCGCACGCGCCAGGCGTGTTCGCCCTCAACCTCGGGGACGAACGAAACGGTCTCGCCCGTCGTCCTGGCCGTTTCCGTGCCCTTTCCCGCCACGCCCGGTCCTGACAGCTCGAATTCGTAGGCCGCGGCCCCTTCGACCGGCGACCACGAGAGCGTCACCGTCTGGCCCGGATCGAACGAAGCGCCCGGACCCGGCGCGAAGGCTTCGGGCGCCGCCGATGAAAGGACCGAGAACCGGGAGACCGGGCTCGTCGCGCCGCCGGCGTCCCGGACGCGCCAGTGCCAGGCTCCGAGGCCGGACGCGAAGGCCAGGCTCGACGCGTCCGATTCAAGCGCGAGCGCGTCGACGAAGTCCCGCGTACGCGAAAGCTCGACGAGCCAGGGTCCGGCGCCGCCCTCCCACGCGAGCTCGACGCGGACTACGTCCGGCGCCAAGGGAACCAGCAAAACTGCGCCGTATGCCGGCGACGAGGTTAGGATGCCGTAGGACACGACTCGGGATCCGCCCGAGTCCGCGGCGAGCCCCGCTCCTCCGGACAGCACGGTTTCGAGCCCGTCGATCCGCGCCGTAGCGCTCCCCGCGGAAGCCCGCGCCTCGACGGAGCCGTCGCCGCCTTCGAGTTCGAGCGCGCCGGAGCCGAGCTCGAGCTCGACTCCGGCGGCCTTCACGCGCAGCGCCGGAGCGTCGGCCGCGACGCCTTCGCGGCGGGCGGACACATTGCCTCCGACGAATTCCAGATAGGCGCCGGCCGGATCGAATTCGAGCAGGACGAGCGAATTCTCGGCCAGGGCGAGTTCGGTCCCGTCGTCGAGCAGCACGACGGCTTCCGAACCCGCGTCGGTCCGGATGGCCTCGCCCGCCCGCAGGGGGTCGTTGACGGAAAGCCGCGTCCAGACGGCGCGGCCGGCGGGTCGGCGCTGCGCAACCCGTTTCTTGAGGACGAGGGTCCCGACGCGCTCGCCCGAACCGGCGATGCCCGCTCCCAGGTCCAGCGCCAGGCCGACGACGCAGGCGATGAAAAGCGCCGCGCTCGCGAACGCCACCGCCAGGTCCGCCCGCCTCGGCTTCACGGGCGCTCTCCGCCCGGCCCCGCTTCGAGGATGCGGTATTTCCGTTCGTCTTCAGCGACTGGCGTCCCGACCGGCGCGTCCGAGCCGAGCTGCGCGCGCAAGGCGTCCAGGTCTCGCGGCCGAGCCGGATCGTCCTCGCGGCCGAGCAAGGCGTAGACGCGCAGAGCTTCGCTCTTCCCCTTCACTTCCACCGTAGGAAGCTCGCCGAAGGCCCAGCCCTCGCCGAGCTCGCGGGCGGCGCGCTCGGACAGCAGGATGTCGGTGCCGAAGGGCTTGTTGAGCGCTTCGATACGGGACGCCAGGTTGACCGCGTCGCCGATGACCGTGTACTCCATGCGCCGCTCGGAACCGATCTGTCCCGCCAGCACGGGGCCCGCGTTGATGCCGATGCCGATGCGTATGACGGGATCCTCGGGACCTCCGCGGTCCGCGTTGAACTCCGCGAGCGACGAGCGCATGGCGAGGGCCCCGAGCGCCGCCGCTTCGGTGTCCCGTCCCGTGCCGACCGGCACGCCCCAGATGGCCATGATCGCGTCGCCGACGAATTTGTCGACGGTGCCACCCGTCGCTTCGACGCAGGAAACCATGCGCGAAAGGTAGCGGTTCAGGAAGCCGACCACCCGTTCCGGCTGCATCGTTTCGGAGATGGCGGTGAACGAGCGGATGTCGGAGAACAGCACGGTAGCGACGCGCCGCTCGCCCCCGAGCCTGAGCTCGCCCTTCATGGCCAGTTCCGCGACGGTCTTGTTGACGAAGCGGCCGAACGCGTCCTTGATCTTCTCACGCTCGGCGAGGCCCCGGCACATTTCGCCGAAGGTTTCGATGAGGGCGCCAAGCTCGTCTCGCGTGGTGGACTTCGTCGCGAAGGCGAAATCGCCGCCTTCGACCCGCCGCGAGGCTTCCATGAGCACGGCCACCGGTTCCGTGAGGCTTCGGGAGAAGAACCAGGCGAGCGCGAGGGCGATCGAAAGAACCGCGCCCAGGATCAGGTAGTTGCGCCGCCCGATCGCTTCGACCGCCTCGAAGGCCAGGCTCGCGGGCGCTTCCGCGACGATGCCGACGCCGGCGAAGGCGGTCCGCGCGAACGCCCCGAGCCGTTCCTCGCCGTCCGCTCCCGGATAGCGCAGCAGGCCGTTCCCCGCGGGGCTGCCGCGGAGCGCCGTGACGATGGGCAGGGCGGACAGGTCGGACCGCGCCGCGAGCCGCCGGGAGTCGGCGGACAGGATCAGGACGCCTTCAGCGTTGACGGCCCAGGTCTCCACGATGCCGGGCGCGTCGAACGCGCCGATGAACGGGAGCGCCGAGACCACCGCGACCAGCGGAATTCCGGCGTCGGAGGACGGAACCGTGATCGATAGCGCGGGCAGGCCCGGCGCGAGCGTCGCGACTCCGACGCCGGGGGCGTTCCCCCTCCCGCTCGCCGCGCGCGCCGCGGCCTTGACGGACGCTTCCGTGGCCCCGAGCGCGGAAAGCGCCTGACGGTTCGCCAGGGCTTCTCCTCCGGGCCCTTCGACGTAGAGCAGACCGGCGTTCGCCGCCATGATCCGGGCGGTCGACTCGCCGGTCGGGTCGGCGCCCGCGAGCCTGAGCGCCAGGGCCGCCAGCTCCGCCATGGCGCGAAGCTCCGATTCGACCGTTCGCGCCGTCAACTGGGCTATCGCGTGGTTGTTCTCCTCGACACGCGTCGTCGCGTCACGGAGGAAGAAGGTCGAGGCGAGCGCGTTCATGACGAGCAGGGCGCTCACGAGCAGGGCGGAGACCATCGCCACGAGCTTGAGCCCGATCGGGAAGCGGACCTTCCTCCGAGCGCCGCCTTCCCGAAGCGCGGCGCCAAGCGGCGCGCGCGCGCGCGCCGCGTCCGATCCGGGGACGCCGAGCGACGCCGCTCCGCTCCCGGTCGACCGCATCCGCTCGGCCCGTCGGAGCAGACCCCCTCCATCGGCCGATCCGGCATCCTTCGCGCCGACGCCCGCCACGCCGTCCATGGCTCCTCGGAGATCGGTCCGGTTCCCGCGCGCCTTCCTCATCCCTCGGAGGATACTCCACTCCGGCCCGCTCCGCCAGAACGCCCCGGCCCCGCACGTCGCGGCCGTAGACCGTTCAGGCAAAAAAAACGCCCCGCGTCACGTCTGACGGCGGGGCGGAGCCGCCCGCGAGTGGGCGGCCTATCGGAGGAAGTCGTGGACGCCCTTACTTGGTGCCGAGTATCGCGTCCTTGCACGCCTTCGAGATGGTCATCTTCACGGTGGTCTTCGCGGCGATCTTGATCTGCTCGCCGGTCTTGGGGTTGCGGCCCATGCGGGCCTTGCGCTTGTTCAGCTTCAGGATGCCGATTCCGGGCAACGTGAATTTCTTGTTCTTCTTCGCTTCCTTGTATGCGAGCTCCACCACGGATTCGAGGAAGGCGGCGGCATCCTTCTTGGTGACGCCGTTCTTCTCGGCGAGCCAGGCGATCACTTTTGCCTTGGTCATGGGCTTCGGTTCGGCGGTCGGCATTTTTCCACTCCTGCGTGAAGGGCTTCGGGCGCCGGGAGACGCCCGGTATCGCGCCAGTATCCACCACTTCACGTCGGCGCGCAAGCGCGGGAAGGGTCGCGCGCCCATCGACCATCGATAAAACCAAGCATAAATGCCAGCGCGGCGAGGGGTCTATTCAAACCGTGACGGGCGGGGCCTGACGAGCGGAAACGCACACCATCACGCTCAAGCTCTCGCGTGACGGCGCGTGTTTCCGCTCATCACCCGCCGTGCTTCCCGGTTCACTTCGGCGCTTGCCGGGCTGGCCCCAGCCACGCCGCCTTCGTGCCGATGGGTGCGCATCGGACGCGGCGAGGGCGCTTCTCGCGCTCCTTTCGAGGCGGGCTCAGCGATATCCGATCCCGATGCCGTCCACCCACAGGGTGCCGGTCTCGTTCAGGAAGACCGCGAAGTCTATCGATTCGACGAGCCGCGGATCGACCTCGAGCGTTACGGAATCGGCCCGCCGCGCGAAGGATCCCGCGTAGGTCCGGACCGCGAAGCGCCGCGACCCGTCCCGGTTCCGGACGATGAACCCGATATAGCTGCCGCCGAACTGTCCGCCTTCCTTCCGTATCTCCTCGGCCTCGACGGACCACGAGGCCTCGAGCCGACCTTCGCCCGCCGCGACCGGCTTCGTGACGATGACGAACGCGGCGGTATCCGCATCCGCGGCAAGGCGGAGGCGCGGAGTCGCTTCGTTCGTCAGCTCCGCGAGGCTCGCGCCGCCCCCGGCGGGCACGGTCGCGCCGATGCCGAGCCCGAAGCCCGCGGGCGGCCCGGCCTTTCCCGAATCGGCGGAAAAGTCGGAGACGAACGCGGCGACCGGTTCGAGCCCCGCTTCCCGTTCGCGGAAGGCAGCCGCGAGCACGTTCGCCTCCGACGCGAGCGCCTCGACCAGGACCGGCGCGTAGCTTTCGAAATCCGGATACGCGTCCCGCCGCGCCCGGAAAGCCTCGAGCAGCTCGACGACGCGCCGGATCGGATGGAAGCCATGGTCTTCCTCCCGGAGCAGCCGCGCCTCCCTCAGCCCGGGACCTCCGAGACCCAGATCCTCCTCCGCCAGGATGCAGGCGGCCCGCAGCACGAGCTCGTTCATGAAGACGGGGACCTGTCCGTACGCCTGGTCGCGCATGGTTTTCGCGACCGGCTCGAACAGGGCCTGGAGCCGCCGGTCGCCGGAATGCCGTTCGATCGCCGGGTTCACGAAGGCGTGGCCGAATTCGTGGACCGCCAGCGCAGCCAGGCTCGCGCCGCTCGGGAATTCCGGTCCGTCCGCGCCGAGCCCCGCCCTGATCACCTGGAAGATCTCCAGCCGCGCCGCATCGCCCGCCCCGAGCGTCCGGGTCGCCGCGTAGCCGCCCGACGGAAACATGGCAGGCGCGAACACGAAACGGTACTCGACCGGCAGGGCAGGGGCGTAGAAGTCCTCGAGCCACGCCGCGAGGCGCGGCCCTTCGAAACCCGCCGCCGACTCGCCGAGCCATCGCTCGTAGTCGCCGCGATGCCGCTCCAGGAAGGCGCCGAAATCCGAAGCCCCGTACAGTTCCGAAAGCTCGCGCGCGAAAGCCCCGAGCCGCCCCGGAAAAAGCGCCCGCTTCGCCAGATAGTCCGACCAGCCCGCCGCCGGGGGCGCGAAGGCGTCGCCGCCCTCGAGCGAGAGCGCGAAGGCGCAGGGCGCGTCATACGTGAAGCCCGTCCGCATGAGGCCCGCCGAGCGCCGGACGGCCTTCGATGACGAAAAACCGGCCAGATGATCGCGAAGCGCGCGGTAATACGCGTTGCCGCCGTCCGTACCGGGTCCGCGCCCCTTCCCGACCCAGTCCGTCCAGGCCTGGGCGCCCGCGAGCAGCTCGATCCGCGCGTCAACCTCGAAGCGCATGCCCGGCGCCACCTCGAGGGCGAATTCCGGCAAGGGCGAACCCGCCCGAGCTTGCGCCGCGCAGGCGGCGAAAATGAACGTCGTCGCGACGCCCGCGACGGAGGTTCGCAATATTCCCATGGCTTTCCGCATGGCCCATGCTAGATCGGCCCGGCTTTCCGCCGCAACGAGTAGATCCGGAAAAATGCGCCCCAGAGCGAACGCGAACGGGTGCGTCCGTTCGCCGCCAGGCCCCGCGCGGGAAAGTCCGCGGCCAGGCCCGGCGCCGTCGTCCGGATTCCTTCACCCGCTCTGGCGGAATCGCTCCCGACCTTCCATACTTCGCCGCGTGCGCGCCGGAGGGCGCGGGAGGGGGCTGCATGGACAAGGGCAAGGCGGCGGCGGACCGCAAGCTGCTCATCAGGCTCGCGAGCCTGCCGGACATCGACACGCTCGACGACGTGGGCGAGTACGGCTATTCGGGCTACGGGCGCTTCGCGGTGCTCGAGGACGGCGGCTTCTGGTTCGGCGAGACGCGCTCGAGCCATCCATCCACCACCGACACGGGCTGGTACTGGGCCACCACCAAGTCGGGCGAGCTCCTGGTATCGGCGCGCGGCGCGGTCTCCGACGGCGAGGCGCTCTTCGGCAAACGCAAGCCCGTGCTGGCCCTGCTCATCGACGAGCTCGTGAAGATGCGCTACATCCGCAAGCCGGCCTCGATCGAGCTCAAGCGCTAATAGGGCTCGACGTATCCCGCGCGCGGCCCGGCAAGCGGCGCTGCCGCACGGTTCGGCCCTTCGGTGCCGGCCGCCCGGCGCGGCCTAGCCCGTCGTCCCGCCCGCGCTATCGCCGCGTTTTCCCGGACGGGCGGCGTCGATGTCGGCCTCCAGGTCGAGCGTGGCCTCGAGCGTCTCGAGCTCCGCGCGCAACTCGGCCAGGTTGTCCTCCTGCAGGCTGTGCAACTGCCTCCGGTGGGCCGCTATGAGGGAGTCGAGCGCCGCTCCGACCCGCGCGCGCGCGTCCTCAACCTGCTCGCGCGAGCCCCCGCGCGATTCGATCTGCAACGCGAGCCTCGCCGCGCGCGCGGAAGCCTCGCCCTGGGCGGCGACGAAGGCGAAGGCGGCCGCGGCGTCCTTCGGGTCCTCCTCGACGTCGGCGGCGATGGCCCCGAGCAGGCCCGAGAGCTCGCGCAGCTTCGGCAGCAGCGCGTCGCGCGGCCCCAGGCCCTTCGCGGTGGCCTCCAGCGAGGAAGCCGCCTCGCGCGCGACGGCCGCGGCCCGCTTCGCCAGGGCCGGATCGACGAACTCGCCGATCGGCGTCGGCTTCCGTTCCCGCGCCATCCCAGAAAGCAGCGCCCAGAGCGCGGCGTAGCCCGCCACGCCCGCGCCCGCGCTCCACGTCAGGGGTATGCCCAGGACCAGCCAGAACAGGGCGAAGAGGACTCCGGCACCACCGGCCGAGGCAAGCGCCCGCATCGATCCGCCTTGTTCTCTCATGGCCGCGCCTCCCCGGCAGCCTCGAGCCGCGTCGCGTCGGCCTCGAGCAGGTTCGAAAGCGCCCGCGCCAGCTCCTCCTGGTCCGCGGCGCCCAGGACGCGCGCGCCGTAGGACTCGAGCGGCTCGAAGCGTCCCGCGTCGATGTCGAAGCCGATGAAACTGACCAGGGTCGAACTGGTGAACACCGGGTTATCCTCAGTCGAAGCGCTCGACCGGTTCGCGCGCACGGCCTCCAGCACGTCGGCCGGGTCGGCGCCGCGCGCGTTCTCGCCGTCGGTCACCACGATCAGCGAGCGGAGGATCAGACCCGAGAGGGCGAGGCGCTCGACGCCGGCCTCGATGGCCGAGCCGATGGCCGTGGAGCCCTCCGGCATGAAGGATCTCGGATCCTCCACGATGACCCTGAGCCGCGCGAGTCCTTCCGCGTCGAGCGCGACGAGCGGCAGGAGCTCGCGGACCTCCGACGAGAAGGCGAGCACGCCCGCCTTCACGACCTGGCCCTCCGGCGCCTCGGCCGCGATGCGTTCGAGGGTGTCGGCAACCTGCGAAAACGCCATCGAAGCCTGTACGTACTTGGCCCGACCGCCGGCCGCGGGCGCGGCGGCCATGGAGCCCGACACGTCCACCGCCACCACCACCGCTATCCCCAGGTCGTCGCGGGCGGCGAGCGCCGGGTTGAAATCCTCGCCGAAGCGGAGGACATAGCCGTCCTGCGCCGCGGCGGGGCTTTGCTCCGACCCGCCGGCCGCCTGGACGGCGACGGCGGAGCGCTCCCTCTCGGCGCAGCGCGCTATCGAGCTGCCCGCGACCACGACCAGGACGATCGCGATGATGGCGCTCCTGGGAGTATTGAAGAGCGGTCCCTTGCGCTTGTCCATCGCCGGCGGCCGCTTACTCGAAGCTGATGAAGCGGACCTCGACGCGGCGGTTGGCCGCGTGGTCCACGGGATCGACCGGCGAGTCCCAGCCGCGCCCCTCGGTGACGACGCGCTCGGGGTCGACGCCGAAGCGCTCGACGAGCAGGGTCTTCACGAACTCCGCGCGCCGCTTGGAAATCAGCTTGGCCTGGGCGCTCGCCTCGACGAAGGCCGTCGCGCCCTGCGATCGGAATTCCTCCATCTTGCTCGTGTCCAGGTGCCCGATCAGCTTCAGGACCGTGGTGCCGAGGAACTCGGTCTGCTCCGCCACTCGCGCCAGGAGTCGCATGTTCTCCCGGATTTCCGCGGTATCCGAATCCGGGTCGAACTTGAGTTGCTGCGCCTCGAAGAAAAGGCGCACGTCGTTGGCCAGCACGGTCCGCTGGTTCTCCAGGTCGTTGATGTCGAGGGCCGCGTCGCGGTTGAAGCTGTCCTGGATGGTGTTGGCCTGCGCGTCGAAGCGGCCCGACTTGGCCGCGGCATCGATGCCCGTCCGCGCGATGGCGCGGTCCGCCTCGTAGCTCGCGTCGCCCGGAAGGGCGCCGAGCAGCTTGTAGTATTCCTGCGCAAGGTAGAAGAGCTTGTGCGCGCCGATCGGGTTCTCCGGGTCGAAGAACATGCGCGACTCGGGGAAGGTGGCCAGGTGCACCTCGTCGAGCATGCCCTTCGCCTCCGACACGCCGCCGGGCAGCTTGTAGAATTCCGCCATGGCCCGGTACGCGGGCGCCGGATCCTTGGCCAGCAGGTCCACGCCCTCGAAGATGCCGGCCACGAGGCCCGCCACCAGCTCCGGCTTCTCGCGCGCGAAGTCGTTGCGCGCCACGAACACGTCGGCGATCAGCTGGTTGGCGTCCTTCGAGGTGATGAGCAGGCGCGTACCCTTCACGAAGCCCTCGCTGCCCTCGTCCACCGCGTCGGTCAGGAAGGGCGTCCAGGTCACCCAGGCCGCGATGCCCGGATTGTCGCGGAAGGTCTCCAGGGCCTCGGGACCGTCGTCGACATGTACCACCTTGACCGAGCGCGGGTCGATGCCGAGCTGGGCGATGTACCAGAGCAGGAAGAAGGAGTAGGGAGCCGGCGAGCTCGTCAGGATGGTCTTGCCCTCGAGGTCGCGTCCCTGCTTCACGAAGTCGCGCACCAAAATGCCGTCGCCGCCGACCGACCAGTCGAAGAGGCCGATGGCCTGGGGCACCACGCGCTTGTCCGCCTTGAGCGCGTCGTAGAGCAGGGGCAGCCCGTCCATGCCGGACCAGATGACCGGCCAGCGTCCGGCGGCGAAGCCGTCGAGCTGGGCCTGCGCGCTCTCCTCCGGCACCAGCTCCACGGCGAAGCGGTGCGAGCGGTAGAACGCGGAATCGCGATTCGGCTTCGAGCCGCCGTTCGCGGCGAAGAGGGCCGCGTAACCGCCCCAGGTGTCCAGCGGTATGCGGAGGAGGGGGACGGGACCGTCGCCCAGGTCGACGCTCGAGAGGCTGTAGCCGCCGATGCCCGCGATGCGGAGCGGCTCGATGCTCGCCGCGGGCAGCCTGTCGGTGCCGGGCACCGCCGCCGTCGCGCCGGGGGTGGCCAGGGCGCCCTGCGGCGTCAGGAAGCGCCAGGCAAGGGCGGCGCCGACGATGACGAGCAGCACCACGAGTCCGATCCAGAACGATTTCTTCATCAGAGCCTCCGTCGACCGATCATGTCCGCGTCCGCGGCCGGGTGTCAATGCGCGGCTTTACCGCGCGGCGCCTTCCGCCCGCGGGCCGCACTTTGCCCGCGCCGCGCGGCGCCTTCAACCCAGCGCCAGCCGCATCTCGTTGGTGCGCGAGAAGCCGAGCTCCTCGTAGATCGGGCGGCCGGCCTCGCTCGCGTGGAGCGAGACGGCGCCGAAGCCTTGCTCCCGGCACCACGCGACCATGACGCGCATGAGCGCGTGCGCGAAGCCCCGCGCCCGCCACTCGGGCGCGACATACACGTTGACTATCCAGGCCCGGCGGAGCGCCGGGTCGGTCGGCGTCGGCTGGAAGGGCGCAACGATGACGCCTCCCCCCGCCACGACCTCGCCGCCCGCCTCCGCGAGCCAGGCGCGGTACGAGCCGTCCTTAAGGCCCCTCGCTATCTCCCGCTCCGCCGCGACGCGCATGCGCTCCACATCCTCCAAGTCCTTCGAGCCCATGTCGACGAACATGGCGGCCCTCTGCCGCGCGATGAGCTCCGCGTCCGCGACCAGCGCCTCGCGGATCAGGGCGCCGTCCGGAAGCGGCGCCGCCATGTCCGCGCCGACGACGCCGTCCGCGGCGATGCGGAACGTCATGCCCTCGCGAGCGAACTCGACGCGCCCTCTACGCGCTTCCATCGGACCCGAAAGATGCGTGCCGAGCAGGCGGGTTCCCGCCGGAACGAGTTCGTCGAGCCGTTCCTCGAGATCCTCCGCGCCCATGTGCACAGAGCGGTCGCCGCCCGTGCCGTTCAGGTCGCAAACCGCGAGCCGGGCCCCGAGAGAGAGGTAAGCGCCCACCCGTTCGTCCCAGCGCGTGTCCGGCAGGTACTGGAACAGGAGCCCGCCGCGCTCGCGCAAGCCCAGCCCGAGGGTCGGCAGCTCGTGGAACATCGGATAGCACTCGGCCTCGTAGGGACCGAACGAGAAGCCGGTTCCGGGCGCCGCCTCGACGGACTCGCACTCGTCGCGTATCCACGCCACGTAGGGATGCCCCGGCCGGATCGCCAGCGCCGCCAGCTCGAGTATCCGCTCGCGAGTCGCCCGCGCCGCCACGATCCGCGGCCCCTTCCCGCCCCCGCGCTCCTTCCACGCGTTGAAAAGCAGGAAGGGCGCGCCGAACACGTGGTCGCCGTGCGCGTGCGAAATGAAGAGCTCCTCGATCGCCCCCGCCCTCGCCCCAGCCGCCCCAAGCGAGGCGACTATGTCCGGCGGCGTCTCGACGAGCAGCCGCCCGTCCACAAGGAACGCGTTGCCCCGCAGCCCCGAGTTGAGGAAACCGCCCGTCCCGAGCACCCGCACCCGCATGCCGCACCTCCCCCGATTCCCTTTCCGGAAAGCGTAGCCCCGCGCGGCGGACGCGGGCAAGGTTTTTCGCGCGACGGATTTTTTTACGCGACCGCGAGGCTTCGCCCTTCGCTACGGAAGTCCCGGCGGGGCGCCGCCGGATGAGAGCCCGCCCCGGCCAGGGTTAGGCCGGGGAAGTCTTCAGATCGCGGGGATTTTCAGAACAGGAGCGAGCCCCTGTCGTCCCACTTCGTGTAGAGCCGGCAGTCGGGGCGGAGTATCAGGTAGCGGAGCGCAGGGGCCTCGTCGGCCGTGGCCATGCAGTCGTCGTCGATCACGGTCGAGATGCCGTCCACGGAATAGCGCACCGGCCCGTAGGGCAGGCGCTCGAGGGCGCGGCCCTCGCCTTTGACGTACGCGGCCAGCGCGGGCCAGAAGGCCGGGTCGACGGAATGCTCGCGCACCCAGGTTTCCTGGGCCCCGTCCCCCGGGCCGCCGTAAAGCCTGCGGAAGGTCAGCTGCTCGGCGCCGAGCTCACGCGCGCGCGCGAAGGCCTTTTCCGCGTCATCGGGTCCGTACGCGTCCGTCATGTTCAGGGAAAGCCGCAGGTTGAACCCGCGCGCCTTCACGGCGGCGCAGAGTTCCGCGATCCGGATCCTGAAGCGCTCCGGAGCGCCGTTGTACTCGGCGTTCACGCCGTCGTCGAAAATCGAGGAGAGCGAGAGCGCGACCGTGCTGACGCCGAGTTCCGCGCGGAGGAACTCGAGCGTCGCGCCGTCGAGACCCGCCCCGCTCGTCTGCAGCTCCATCCAGCGGAAGGGCTTGGCCAGCGCCGCGTTCCATTCCGCGAAGCGAGCGAGAAAGCGCCGGTTGAGCGCGGGCTCGCCTTCGCCGGTCAATATCAGGTTGTTGCAGCCGTTGTCGCGCGCGAAGGCCATGCGCGCGAGGTAGTCGCGCTCGCGCAAGCGGACGTCCGCGTCGGCGCGCTCGACAAGATTCGGGTACGGATCGTCGCGCATGCGCGACACGCAGAACTTGCAGGCGTTCGGGCAACCGCCCGGCACCACGATCGAGAGACTCTGGATTTCCATGGCTTCGTGGTAATCCGGAAAGCCGGGGCGACGCAAGGACGCGCAGCCCCGGGCCGGAACCGCGGCGACCGGCTCGTCTCCCGCGTCGACAGGCGCGTGCCGGCCTTGGGTATGTTTTTCCGAACACCCGTCGCGGAATGGAAACCCGGAGTCGCCGTCCTTCAGAACTCCACGCGCTCGAGGAAGCGCGGGTCGCGCCGCGCCCCCGCCGCGCGTTCGAAGGCATGGCCGAGCCGCAGGAGCGCCGGCTCCGCCCAGGCGGTCCCGATGAACGAGAGTCCCGTCGGCAAGCCCGTGATGAAACCCGCGGGTACCGTCAAGTGCGGGTAGCCCGCCACAGCGGGCAGGCTGGTCGAATCGACGCCCCATTCGATGGCGTCGCCGTTCACCAGGTCGATCGGCCACGCGGGTCCGCCCGAGGGCACGACGAGGGCGTCGAGCCCGTAACGACGCAGGGTCCCGTCGATCGCGCGGCGCGCCATGCGCCGGTTCGCGTCGCGGGCTTTCCGGCAGCTTTTCTGCCCCGCCGCCGCCTTTTCCAGCGCGGCGATCAAATGCTCCTGCCCGAAATGGACGAGCGTCCGGTCGGCGTGGGCTTCGTTGAAGCGGACCAGCTCCTCCATGGACTTCACGGGAACATCAGCCCCCCGCGTCGCGAGGTACGCGTCGAGGTCAGCCTTGAATTCACCGTGCAGGACCTCGAGCTCGTATTCGCCGAGCCTCGGTGTTTTCGGAAGCTCGACCGGATCGACGAGGAGCGCGCCGAGTTTTCTCAGGGTTTCGAGGCTCCTTTCGAACACCGCGAGGATCTTGGGATTCTTTCCGGCCAGGCTCCGGGCCACGCCGAGGCGCGAGCCGCCGAGCTCGCCGGAGCCGAGGAAACGCGTGTAATCGAGTCGTTCGCGAGCGCCGGCCGCGCGCATCTCCGCGTCCTCCGGGTCGTAGCCTGTCATGGCACCGAGCAGGATAGCGAGATCTTCCACGCTCCGGGCCATCGGGCCCGCCGTGTCCTGGCTGTGGGCTATGGGAATTATCCCCGTGCGGCTGATCAGGCCGAGCGTTGGCTTGAGCCCTGCGACGCCGCAGGTCTGCGCGGGGCAGATGATGGAGCCGTCGGTTTCCGTACCGACCGCCGCCGCGCAGAAACCGGCCGCGACCGCCGCGGCCGATCCGGAGGAAGAGCCGCAGGCCGAGCGGTCCAGGGCGTGCGGATTGCGGGTCAACCCGCCCCGGCTCGACCAGCCGCTTGTCGAGCGCTCGCCCCGGAAATTGGCCCATTCGCTCAGGTTGGTCTTTCCGAGGATGAGCGCGCCGGCTTCCCTCAGGCGCGAGACGAGGAATGCGTCGCGGGGCGCGGTCGAACCCTCGAGGGCAATCGAACCCGCGCTGGTGGCCATGCGGTCGCCCGTATCGATATTGTCCTTGAGGAGGACTGGCACGCCATGCAAGGGCCCGCGCGACTTTCCCGCCGCGAGCTCCCGGTCGAGGGCGTCGGCAATTTCCATCGCGTCGGGGTTGAGCTCGATTACTGAATTCACGCGCGGCCCGTTCCGGTCCAGGCGCTCGATCCGACCGATATACGCTTCCGCCGCCTTCCTGACGCCCGTCCCGCCTCCGGCTATCTCCCGGGCCAGTTCCGCGATGCTCCCGAATTCCATAGAAGACGCTCCTTCCAAGCGGGCGTTCCCGGCATCAGGAAATCGCCATCGTGCGCGCGCTCGGGAATTCCCCAGAAATAACCCGCTCCGCAAAACGCGGGAATTCCCCGGCGTTTTCCGGATTTCGACGAATGATATTACCGAATCCGGATAATTCGTTTGAAAAAAGAAAAAAATACCTGTAAAAAAAACGCTACAAGGTTAAAATAAACGCATCCGTTTCAAAGGAGACATTCATGCCCAAGGTCGCGAATCCGATTCTGAAAATCCAGAAGGCGGTCGAGGCGCTCAAGGCGAAGAACGCCAAGCTGAACTCTGACATCGCCGTCATCGAGAAAATGCTGGTTGAGGCCGCCAAGGCTCCCGCGCCCGCCGCGGTCAAGGCCGTCGTCAAGAAGGCCGCCGGCGCGAAAAAGCCGGCCGCAAAATCGGCCGCTCCGAAAGCCGCCGCCCCGAAGCCCGCCGCCGGCGACGTCGTCCCGAAGCGCCGCGGTCGCCCGCCGAAGGCGAAGTAAGCCGGATTTTCCGGTGAACCGGAACCGTCCGTGACGCAGGTCGCGGGCGGTTTTTTTTATACCGCTTCAGCGAGCGGACAATTTCATGCGCCGCGTCCATCCAGCGGCCCCCCGCGGGCAAGGCCGCGCGTATTCCTTCGGATGCACGATGAAGACACGGAGGAAGCCGATGGCCGAGCCGTTCCGCAAGCTGAACCTGAAAGCCCGCGCCCGGATGCTCGTGGTCGTCGCGCCTGAAAGGACGCGGCGAGTCCGCCTGACCCTGCGCGTCCGCCGGCAGCCCCACGAAGGCCCTCAGCGGCCGAGCGCGCTTGTCTCCTCGCGGGGATCGGCCGCGGCGATGAAACCGCCCGAGCCATCGCTCATGATGGCGCCCACCGCGCCGTAATCCTTGTGCCAGTCCGGATCCCCGACGGTCTCGTAGCCCAGGGCGCGCAAGCCCGCGGCCGCGGCCGCGTGCAGGCTCGATTCGAGCCTGAGCCGCGCCGGATACGACTCGTGCGGCGCGAACGAGGACGGCGCCGACACCGAATAAAAGCGCGGCGCGGCGATGGCCTCGTCCAGGTCCATGCCGAAGACGATGACGTTGAGCAGCACCTGCGCGAGCGCCTGCGCCTGCATGTCGCCGCCCGGCGTCGAAAGTCCCATGAAGAATTCCCCGTTCCGCGTGAGGATCAGCGCGTGCGGCGTCACGCGCGGCCGCTTGCCCGGCTCGAGCGCGCCGACGTGCTCCGGATCGAGGCGGAATTGCGTCATGCGGTTGCCGAGGTTGAGTCCCGTGCCCGGCACCATCGGCGTCTGCGGAAAATCGGAGGGCGTCATCACCACCAGGTTCCCCGCGCGGTCGAGCACCGCGAGCTGGCTTGTGTCCTGGCCGACGGAGAAATCCGAGCGCGAGACGAGCGCGGTCGCGAAACGGGAGAGCGCATCCGCGCGTGATCGTTCCGCGACCGCGGCACCTTTTCCCCCGTGCTTTTCCCGAGCGCGATTCGAAGGCGAACCCGCGTCGCCCGGCTCCGGCAACTCGGGGAAAGCGCGCGGCGTCATGGCCTCGCGACGCCCGGCAGCGTAGTCATCGGAAAGCAGGATCTCGAGGGGCACGTCGACGAAGGCCAGGTCGCCGATGTACGCGTCGCGGTCGGCCATGGCGAGCTCGATGGCTTGCGTGACGACGTGGATGTATTCCGGCGTGTTGTGCCCGAGGGCCGCCAGGTCGATGCCCTCGAGCGTCCGGAGGATGAGCGATTCCATGACGCCCTGCGACCAGGCGCCGTTGGCGTGCAGTTCGAAGCCGTTCCACTCGGCGCGCACCGGATTCTCCCAGCCGCCCCGATAGGCGGCCAGGTCTTCGCGCGTGATGAAGCCGCCCTTTTTTTCATGCAAGGCGACGATGGCTTCGGCGATCGGTCCTTCGTAGAAATAAGCGCGTACGGCCGCGAGCGCTTCCTCCCGCGCTGCGCCGGAATCGAGGGCGGCGCGCTCCGCGGCGGCGAGCGCTTCGAGCGTGTCCGCAAGGTCGGGGAAGACCATGCGCTCGTTCGGATGTACCGGCCGCCACCATTCGCCCCGGATGAAAACCTCGGCGTTGTAGGGCATGAGGACCGAGAAGCCGACGCGTTCGACGAGCGAGAAGTCCAGGTTCTCGACCATGGCCCGATGCGCGGGAAAGCCTTCGCGCGCCAGCCTGATGGCCGGCGCGGCGAGCTCGCCGAAGTTCATGGTGCCGTGTTTCGAAAGGAGGGCGACGATGACGTCCGGCGAGGCGGGGACGAGCTGGGCGCGTATGTCCAATTCCGGCACCGTCTCGAAACCGGCCTTCCGGAACGCGTCGATGGTGGCCGCGCGAGGCGCGACGCCCGCGCCGATGTAGGACTCGGCCGTGCCCGTCGCGGCATCGAAGTACATGAGGGGCGCGATGCCGGGGAAGGAGGCGGCCTCGCCGTGCGTCACGTTGAGCGCGAGCAGGGTCGCGACGGCTGCGTCTGCCGCGTTGCCGCCGGCCTCGAGAATACGGTACCCGGCCTCCGCGGCCCAGGGCGTCCCGGCGACCACCGCGAATTCGCTGCCGCGGATTCCCGCCTTCGCCGTGCCCGCGCTGCCCTCGTATTCCATCGGGTCGCGCGGCCCCTTCGGCAGGAAGGCGTACGCGAGGGCGGCCAGCGCTGCGGCGGCAACGATGCCTCTTCCTGCGAACTTGAGGATGCCGATGAGACGACGGACGGGCAAAGCCATGCAGGAGCCTCCAGGAGGCGCCATCTTCGCGGATCGGCGGCGGGCTGTAAAGGCTCGCGGAAGCGGCTTCGAGGCCTTGCCTTCCGGGCGCCGCGCCTCGGGATGCCGCTCCCCCGCCCGCGCGGCGTCCGGTTCACAAGCCGCCCGTCAGTAGTAGTACGTCATGTAATTGACCTCTATGACCTCGATATTGAGCGGAGGCATTGTCTCGGGCATGCGCCGGACGAGCCTTATCGGAGTTCCGTCGCGCTCGAGATAGCGGCCGTCCAGCTCGGCCCGGGCCGCCTCGAAGCCGTCGATCACCGTTACGCTCGTTCCCGTTTTCCCGAAGCGGTAGACAAAGTCGCCCAGGTAGATGAAACGGTCATCGTCCTGGTAATCGATCTTCCACGGACTGTCCAGGTAGGCATACATCGTGTAGTCGCCGCCGTGGATCTTGAGCGGAATCTCGATGGTGCCCCAATAGAAGGAAGACCGCGGGATTTCAGCCACGAAGAGCTCGCCCCAGGTTCCGTCGAAGTAGCGAGCGCAGTCCTCGAAGGTTCGGATGCGCTCGACCGGCTTATCCGACAGGTAACAGTTGAAAACACGCCGGTAGAGGTGCTCTGCCGCGATCAGCCTCTTGAATTCCTGCACGGGTTCCGGTTCGAGCACGATGCGGCCCGCGATCAGGATCTTGTCCTCGGCGAGCGTGGAACCGGGATCGGGAGCGTTCGAGTGCTTGAGCAGCGGTAAAAGCGCGCAAGAGCCGAGCGACGAGACGAGCAGCGCCAGCGACGCGAAGCCGGCCAACGGTTTCCAATTTCGGGATATAAGTTCTCCTTTTATTACAAACGTTTCGGGCATGCGGGGATAGATCTCCCCGCCCCGGGGATGCCAGAGCGCCGGTTCACCGTCAACTTCGCGCCGCTCGGACGCAGCCGCGAAACACCCATGCGAAGACCGGCCCCGAGCCCGCTTGAGCCGGCTCTTGACCGATTTATGGGCATTTGCTAATATAGATTATCCTCTATATTGGAGATGCTGGACATGTCCGCGCGTCGGAAGCAGCAACGACAGACGCGCGACGGGCCGCACTCCCGCGGGTGCCCCGCCCCCGTCCCCCAGGAGCCCAGAGCATGAAGACCTACGAAGCGCTCGTCATCGGCGGCGGCCCGGCCGCCATCAGCCTCGTCAAGACGATAGGGCCGAAGCTGCGGACCGCCGTGATCCGCCCCGAGGACCATTCCCTGATCTACTGCGCCATGCCCTACGCGATCGAAGAAAAAGTGCCCATGGCCAAGACCTTCAAACGCGACGAGCTGGTCACCGACACGGGGGCCGAGCTCATCCGCGACACGGTGAGCTCCGTCGACTTCGACGCCAGGACCGTCGCCACCGCCTCGGGCGCCGTCTACGGCTGGGAGCGCCTCGTCATCGCGACGGGCGCCCGCCCCCTCCTGCCGCCCCTGCCCGGCGTCGAGCTCCCGGGGGTCTTCACCTTCAAGACCGAGGACGACATGAAGGCCATCGCCGCCGCGATCGACGCGGGGGCGACCAGGGCCGTAGTCGTCGGCGCCGGCGCCATCGGCATCGAACTGGCCCAGGCTTTCGTCGAGCGCGGGCTCGAGACCCACGTGGTCGAGTTCGCGCCGTCGATCCTGCCCAACCTGGTCGACGCCGACATGGTCGAGGAAGCGCTCGCGGACCTGGCGCGGATGGGCGCCCGCATGCACCTGGATCACGGCGTATCCGCCCTGCGCGAACACGGTCGGGTCGAGGAGGTGGCGCTGAGCAAGGGCGAGCCGATCCGCTTCCTCGACGACGAGGAAGCCGAATCGGGAGAGTCCGATGCCGCGCCCCGCGGCATCGTCGTCTTCGCCGTCGGCACGCGCGCCGAGACCGCGCTCTTCGCCGGCGGACCGCTCGAGCTCGGCCCCCAGGGCATCGTGGTCAACGGCCGCATGGAAACCAACATTCCCGGCGTGTACGCGGTCGGCGATTGCGTGCAGTTCGCGAGCGCCATCACCGGCGAGCTCGCGCCCGGCAAGCTCGCTACCAACGCCGTCCCCATGGGCAAGCTGCTCGGCGCAGCGCTGCTCGGCTCGAAGGTCGAGTACCGCGGCTTCTACAACGGCGCCGCCACCAAGGTCGGCCCCTGGTTCGTCGGCGGTGTCGGCCTGACCGAAGCCCAGGCCCGCAAGCGCCACGAGATCATGGTCGGCGAAGCCTCGCTCACCACGACCTTCCCCATCATGCCGGAGTCGAAACCCGCCCGGCTCAAGCTGGTGGCCGACCGCGCCACGGGCAAGCTCCTCGGCGCCCAGATCGTCTCGGGCGCTCCGGTGACCGACAAGGTCGACCAGCTGACCATGGCGATACAGTACGGCATCCCGGTCGCCGAGCTCGAGTACTTCAGCTACTCGTCGCAGCCCTACCAGTCCTACTATCCCGCCGACAACCTGATCGTGCACGCGGTCCGCGCGATGGCGCCCCGCCCGGCGTAAGGCCGCGCCGCCTCTCGGGAGCGGGACCCGACACCCCAAAAAAAGCGAAACCCCGCTCTGTCGAGCGGGGTTTTCCTTTCTGCTGCCCAGAGGGGGACTTGCCCTTCGGCCGCGCGCTTCCTGCGCGCGACCTCCGGGCCGCCTCGCTCGCTTGACCTCGCATCCTGCGAGGTCACCGGCATGTCGCGCTGCGAGTCTCGCGCGCCCTGCCGGCGCGAGCTCGGTTCAAGTCCCCCTCTGGGCCTATCGCAAAAAAGGAAAACCCCGCTCTGTCGAGCGGGGTTTTCCTTTCTGCTGCCCAGAGGGGGACTTGAACCCCCATGCCGGTTAAGGCACTAGAACCTGAATCTAGCGTGTCTGCCAATTTCACCATCTGGGCGAGGCGACGATTTATATAGCCTGAAGGGACGGAGCGAGTCAAGGCGCCCCCGAAGCCCGACGGAACCGGCGCTTCACGCGACGCGGCCATTGAGGACGGGCCGAAGCTTTCCGATGTAGGATGGAGCATCTGCACGACGGAGTACCGCATGAGCGCCCCTGCCGCTTCCCCTGTCCCCAAGCGACCCGAGATTCGCTTCGCGCTGGCCGTGGGCCTGTTTTCAGCCCTCGTCGCGGGCGCGGCGCTCCTCTCCGGAGCGCTCGCCTCATGCCAGGCTGCTTCGGCGCAAGCACGGCCGGCAGGACCCGGATCGGCTCCGGCCCCGATCCGCGAACGGCCCTACTACCCGCTGTTCGCCGGCTACGAAAAGGGGCTCTACCGTCTCGACGCCGACGGCGCCGAGACTCCGCTTTGGATTGAAGGCGAGGTTCGGAAGATAATTCCTATGGGAAGTGGCGCCTGGCTGCTCACCGCGAAGGGGCCCGTGCTGACGCCGGATTTCACCACCTTCGAGCTTCGCGCCGCGGGTCTCCCGGCCAAGGTCATCAAGGAATGGGACGGCACCTCGAAGGTCCTGCTCCGCGAGCCGGCCGATCTCAAGGACCTGGAACTCGACCCTTCGAATCCGGAGCGCCTGGTCACCTGCACCAAGGACGAACTCTGGCTCTCGCCGGACGCCGGCCGATCCTGGAACCGCATCCAGAGTCCCTCGACGACAAGCGGCCTCAAGGCCGTGGCGCTGGTTCCCGGACCTGTTCCGACGGTCTACGCCTCGCACGCCATCGAAGGCCTCTTCGTCCTCGAACTGCTCGAGGACGGCAGGATTCCCCCGAAGCCCGCCTGGAAAAAGGCGCGCGGCGAATTCGCGCTCGCTCCGGGCACCGGGAACCATGACGAAATTTCGGACATCGCGGTCCGGATGACGGAAGCCGGTCCGGAGGTCTGGGCGTCCAACAGCTTCCTGCCGAATCTCTACCGTCTCGATCCGGCCACGGGCACGTTCGCCCTCGCCCGCTCGGACGACCGCGACTTCGCCGAGTTCGACTCCCTGTGGCCGGGCCCTGACGGACTGCGCTACCTGACACGCGGCCAGGCGCTCCGCTGGAATCCGCGCTCCGGACTCGACGAGGCGGAACCGCTCCTCCAATCCGCCCTGCGGGACGCCGCCCGCGAACGTCTCGGCGCCCTCGACTGCGTCCTCGCCCGCGGCCCCGACGGCGAGCCCGTCGCGTTCTCGGAGCTCTGGCTGCTCGCGGGCCGGCCCCTGAGCGCCTTCCGCGAGGCCGCCGACGCGCGGCACGGCCTCTATTTGCGCACGGGCTACGTCGCCAAGGCTTCGGACCGCGAACGCATCTACGGTTTCATGGAAGCGCGCGGCCTCGACTCGCTCGTCATCGACCTCAAGGACGACGAGGGAAAGCTTCGCTTCAGGCCACGCGATCCGAAAGTCGCGGCCCGCGCCAGGGTTTCCGCGCCGATCGACGTCGAGGCGATCACGGCGGAAACGCGCGCGCGCGGCATCTGGCTGGTTGCCCGCATCGTGGTCTTCAAGGACAAGGCCCTCCACGAAGCCTCGGGCGGCGCGCTCGCGGTCTGGGACGCGAAGGCGGGCGCGCCCTGGCGCGGCTACGAGCTCGTCCCTGGCGCCGACGGGGCCCCCGCTACCCGGAAATACTACGGCGAGCACTGGGTGGATCCCTACTCGGAGCTGGTCTGGGAATACAACGTGGGCATAGCCAACGAGCTGATCGACCTCGGTTTCGACGAGGTGCAGTTCGACTACATCCGCTTCCCCACCGATGGCGCCAACCTGGGGGACGCCGCCTACCGTTTCCGCGATCCGGGCATGGACCGCGACAGCGCCATCGCGAGCTTCCTTCGCTACTCGCGCGAGTACGTGCACGGCCCCGTCTCCATCGACATCTACGGCGCCAACGGCTGGTACCGCTCCGGCGCGCGCACTGGCCAGGACCTTGAGCTCCTGGCCCGGTACGTCGACGTCGTGTGCCCCATGTACTATCCCTCGCACTTCGCGCAGGACTTCCTGGCTTCGGGAAACGCCGAACTCCGTCCCTGGCGCATCTATTACCTTGGCACGCTCAGGGCCAGGGCCATTGCCCGGGATCGCGTCGTCATCAGGCCCTACGCCCAGTCGTTCTTCCTGGACGTGAGCTATGACCGCGAATGGTACGGCAAGCGATACGTGGAGCTGGAGACTCTCGGAGTGCGCGACGGGGCGAACGCGGGGCTGACCTACTGGAACAACGTGGCCCGCTACGACGAGGTTCCCGACCTTCTGCTCGGCGCGGACCGTCGCTTGGCCCTCGAGGGTCCCGGCGACGAGCTCGATTGAAGGATCGAAGGCACGGGAACTCCTGATCCGGACGACACGGCGATTTTTCCTTCGCCCCCTTGAACTGGTCGCCGTGTCGGACCTATGCTCGCCGCATCACGATCAAGGCAAGGAGGCCCGTATGCGAAAGCTGGACGGCGCCCCGATCCATGATCAGCGGGCGTCCGCCCCGTAGCGGCGCACCGTTCTATATAAAAGAAGCTGTCCGAAAAGTCCGCGAGGACTTCTTCGGGCAGCTTCGTTATTTTCGGGACCGCGACCGGCTTCCGGGTCTTTCAATACCCGAGGCGCGCCCCGACGATGACGACGGTGAAGTCCGACAGGCTCGGCTTTCGGCGCAGGACTTGGTAAACACGACAGATGCGCGTGGCGCCTTCGCAGTCCTCGCAGAGCCCCGTCTTGACGCAGGGATTGGTCTTGTCGAGGCGCTTGTTGTTCATCGGGGCGGCATGGCTCTCGATGCGGGCCATGGCCTCGTCGAGGTCGCGGACGATCTTGTTGACGCCGACCACCACCACGGTCTTCGCCGGCCCGAAGCTGAGGGCGGCCACCCTGTTGCCGTTGCCGTCCACGTTGACGATGTCCCCTTCCAGCGTGAGGGCGTTCGACCCCGAGACGAAAACGTCGCAGGTAAGCTGCCGGCGCAAGATGGCCAGCTTCTCGTCGGGGGACAGACCTTGCGCGTTGTGGTCGAGGATCTCGGCGCCGAGCGCCTTCGCTTTCTCCTGGATGCCGAGGGCCTTGACCGTCATGGAGCCGCCGAAACCGACGGTCTTGCCCTTGCCGATGAAGGCCATGACCGTGTCGATCGCCTCGTCGGGCGTCGCGGCGAAGATGGCTTCGAAACCGTTCTTCTTGAGTGCCTTGACGGCGGCCTCGCCAAGGGTGGCGTCGTGCCAGGCGTCGACCGCGGGAGTCGGGTTCATGGGGGCCTCCGGGCAGGGTGGATTGACGGCCCGCCCGCAGGAGGCCGGGCCGCCGATTCACGATAACGCCGGAGATCGGCGCTGTAAAGCAGGACTGAGCTTCGCGGAAAGGCCGTCAGTCCTTCGAACGGGCGTAGAGCCTCGTCATGCGCGCGAGCCTTTCGGCGAGCCCGGCGTCGAGGGCGCCTGGCTCGAGGCGCCAGGACCAGTTGCCGCCGAGCGTGCTCGGGACGTTCATGCGGGCTTCCGAGCCGAGGCCCAGCAGGTCCTGGGCGGGAATGACGGCAAGGTCCGCGACGCTCTTCAAGGCCTCGCGCACGAGGCCGTCGACGATTTCGCCCGAGCCCGCCGAGGACGGCAGGCCGAGGTACTCGGCCATGAAGGCTCGTTCTTCGGCGCCGGCCTTGTCGAGCCAGCCGCGGGTGGTGTCGTTGTCGTGGGTGCCCGTATAGACCACGCATTCGCGCGGGTAATTGTGCGGCAGGAACGCGTTTCGCGGATCGAGCCCCTTGCCGCCTTCCTTGAAATCGAAGGCGAACTGGAGGATCTTCATGCCAGGCAGCTTGAAGCGGTCGCGCAAGTCGCGCACTTCCTCGGTGATCAGGCCGAGGTCCTCGGCTATGACGGGAATGTCCTCTCCGAATTCGGCGCGGATGGCCTTGAACAGCTCGTGGCCGGGCGCCTTGCGCCATTCGCCCTTGCGCGCGGTCTTCTCGCCCGCGGGCACGGCCCAAAAAGCTTCGAAACCACGGAAGTGGTCGATGCGAACCACGTCGTAGAGCCGGAGGGCGGCGCGGATGCGGTCGATCCACCAACGGAAGCCCGTGGCCGCGTGCGCCGTCCAGTCGTAAAGCGGATTGCCCCAAAGCTGGCCGTCGGCGGAAAAGTAGTCGGGCGGGACGCCGGCGACGTCGACCGGGCTCCCGTCGTCATTGAGGAGGAAAAGCCCCCGGTTGGCCCAGACGTCCACCGAGTCGGCTGCGACGAAGATCGGGATGTCGCCGACTATCCTCACACCTTTCTCCCTGGCCCTGGCGCGCAGCGCGTCCCATTGGGCGAAGAAGAAGAACTGGAGGATCTCGACGCGCCGGATGGCGTCGCCATGCGATTGCCGCCAGGCATCGAGGGCGGCCTTGTCGCCGAGGGCCAGGTCCTTCGGCCACCAATTGCTCCACATGTCTCCGAAACGCCCCGCGGCCATGGATTTGGCGTCATACTCGCGCTTGATGGACATGAAGAGGGCGTAGTCGGGCAACCATGAGGCATTGTCCGCCACGAATTCGTCGAAGGCGGATCGGCGGGCTTTCGAAGCGCCGGCGGCGAAGGCCTCCGCGGCTTTGTCGAGAATGGCGGCCTTGCGGGGTATCAGATCCCCGTAGGCTACCTTCTCGCGGGGCAGGCGACCGAGCGGCGCGAGATCGCCTTTTGCTAGAAGCCCCTCGTCGACCAGGGGATCGAGCGCGATGAGCTGCTCGTTGCCGGCATGGGTCGAGAAACTCGCGTAGGGCGAGTCGCCGTAGCCCGTCGGACCGAGGGGCAGGACCTGCCAGACACCCTGCCCCGCGTCCGCGAGCCAGTCGACGAAACGGTATGCTTCGTCGCCCAGTTCGCCGATGCCGTACTTCCCGGGAAGCGAGGAGGGATGGAGTAGGACGCCTGCGGTTCGTTCGCTGCGCATCGGGGGCTCCTTGCGGCGAGGGTCGGATGCGGGAGTGGGAACACCCTCATCTTGGTATAAAACCGGTTTAGTATAATGTCAACAGGGTTCCCTCACGAGGATATGGCAGAACGGCCCCGGATGTCAGAGTTTCTTTTGACCTGCGGGCCATGCGGTGATAACATTATGCTCCCGATAGATCGTCATACGTTTCAAGGAGGTTCCATGAAAAAGTACGTCGCCGTAATGGCCGCCGTCCTCGCCATCCTGGCCATCGGCTGCGCCAGCTCCGGCCCCGCCGCCAAGGCTCTCGCCGCCGACACCGCCATCACCATCGTCCACACCAACGACATGCACGGCCGCGGCCTCGAGACCGCTTCCGAGGTCGGCTACCCGAAGATCGCCGGTTACGTCGAAGCGCTCAAGGCCGAAGGCAAGAACGTCCTCGTCCTCGACGCGGGCGACACCATCCACGGTCTGCCCTGGGTCAACCTCGAGCGCGGCACCCCGGTCGTCAAGCTCATGAACGCCGTGGGCTACGACGCCATGGTTCCCGGCAACCACGACTTCAACTATGGCCAGGAGCGCCTGGTCGAGCTGTCCAAGGAAGCCGAGTTCCCGGTCCTCGCCGCCAACATCTACAAGGACGGCGAGCGGGTCTTCCAGCCCTACGTCATCAAGGAAGTCGGCGGCGTCCGCGTCGCCATCGTCGGCGTCTCGACCCAGGAGACCCTCTACAAGTCCGACCCCACCGGCCTCAAGGGCCTGGTGTTCGAGCACCCGGTCGGCGAGCTCGCCCGCCTCGTCCGGACCGAACTGGCCGGCATGTACGACGTGCTCGTCGTCCTCTCGCACATCGGCCTCGACGGCTCCAGCGACCCGGTCAGCTCCGACCTGCTCCTCTCCGTCCCCGAGATCGACCTGGTCATCGACGGCCACAGCCACACCAGCCTCGAATCGGCCCGCAAGACCGAGCCGCGCATCGTCTCCACCGGCGCCAACGGCGTCGGTTTCGGCGTGGTCGAGCTGACCATCGGCAAGGACCGCAAGGTCGCCGCCATGAGCGCCAAGACCATGACCGTGAAGTCCGAGCCGGCCCTCGTCAGCTCCGCAGCCGTCAAGGCCATGACCGACGAGATCCAGAAGGCCCAGGCCCCGCTTTTCGCCGAGGTCATCGGCAAGTCCGCCGTCCTGCTCGAAGGCACCCGCGACATCGTGCGCCGCTCCGAGACCAACCTCGGCCGCCTGATCGCCTTCGGCATGAAGGACGCCGCCGGCTCCGACATCGCCATGATGAACGGCGGCGGCATCCGCGTCTCGATCCCCGCCGGCGACATCACCAAGGGGATCATGTACACCGTGCTGCCCTTCGGCAACTACGTCTGGTCCACCACGCTCAAGGGCTCCGAGCTCGACGCCATCATCGAGCACGGCGTGGGCAAGCTCCCCGACGCCGACGGCCGCTACCCGCACTTCGCGGGCCTCACCTTCACCCTCGACGCGACCAAGCCCGCCGGCGAGCGCGTGTCGAACATCCGGGTAAACGGCGTCGCGGTCGACCCGGCCAAGACCTACAGCTTCGCCACCCTGAACTTCCTCTTCGCGGGCGGAGACGGCTACACCATGCTGACCGGCCGCAGCTACAAGGAGTTCATCATGGACGCCGACGCGTTCATCAAGAGGCTCCAGAAGATCGGCACGGTCGTCGACTGACCGTACCGAACGCGCCCGGCTTCGGGCGCGCTCGATCCTTTCGAAAGGCCGCCCTTCGGGGCGGTCTTTCTTTTATTCCCGGAGCTTTCCCACGGCCGCCTCGAATCGATATATTGGACACCAATCCTGCTTCGGAGGAGCGTACCGTGCTCAAAGTGGAACAGGTCGTGAAGACCTACGAGACGGTGCGGGCGGTGGACGGGCTGTCGTTCGAGGCGCGTCCCGGCGAGATTTTCGGGCTCATCGGGCCCAACGGCGCCGGAAAGTCGACCACCATCCGCATGATCATGAACATCATCGCCCCGGACTCCGGGTCGATACGGTTCGACGGCAAGCGCCTGTCGGAGTCCGACAAGTCCCGCATCGGCTACTTGCCGGAAGAGCGGGGGCTCTACAAGAAGTCCAGGGTCGGGGAATCGCTCGAATACCTGGCTGCCCTGAAGGGCATGAGGCTTCCGGACGCCCGCGCCTCGATCGGCGCATGGCTCGAGCGCTTCGGCATCGCCGACTGGCGCGATCGCAAGGTGTCCGAGCTTTCCAAGGGCATGGGCCAGAAAGTGCAGTTCATCGGTTCAGTGGCGCACAAGCCTTCGATCGTCCTCTTCGACGAGCCCTTCTCGGGCCTCGACCCGCTTGCCCAGGACGAGCTCCTCTCGGCCATGGTGGAGCTGAAGAAGGACGGCGTCACCGTCCTCTTCTCGACCCACGTCATGGACCATGCCGAGAAGATCTGCGAACGAATACTGCTCGTTAATAAGGGGCGCGAGGTGCTTTACGGGCCGCTGGCCGAGGTCAAGGAGCGGCACGGCCGGAACGCGGTGCAGCTGGAGTTCGACGGCGACGCGACCTTCGTCAAGGACCTGCCTTTCGTCGAGACTGTCGTCGCGTATCCGCGCTGGATCGAGGTCGAGCTGAAGGAAGGCTCCGAACCGGACCAGCTTTTCCGCGCCGTCGCGGGCAGGCTCCGCGTGCGCCGCTTCGAGGCGGTAGCTCCCTCGCTCCACAAGATCTTCGTCCGCCTGGTCGGACGGAGCCCCGATGAAACGAACGGCGCGGGCGCCGGGGAGGCCCTCCGTGCGTAAGCTGGCGCTGATCGTCCGTCACGAGTTCCGCATGGCGGCCGCCAACAAGGCCTTCGTCATCCTCACCATACTCGGCCCCTTCCTTATCCTCGCGGTCACCGTGCTCCCGACCTTCGTGGCCAACAATCCGGCGGCCATGTCCGGCGGCCGCCCCGTGGCCGTCTCGAGCGCCGTGCCCGGCGCCGCCGAAGCCCTCGCCGCGGCTTACGGAGGCATGGGCGTCGAGGTCAGCGTCACGGACGACCCGCAGGCGGCCAAGGCGGCGGTCCTGGACGGTTCGGCCGCGGGCTATGTCGTCGTGGAAGCCGGCTGGCCCGATTCGGGGCGAGCCCTGTTCTACTCGAAGACCGGCGTCGACGCGACCATGTACGCCTCGACACAGGCCGTCCTCGCCGCCTTCGCCCGCGAGCTCAGGATAGGGGCCTCCGGAATCGATCCGGAGCTTGTTCGCGGCATACTCGCCGACGCACCCTTCGAGGTGCTCAAGATCGGTCCCGAGGGAAGCGAGGAGTCCAAGACCCAGGACGACTTCATGGAAGCGCTGTTCGTCTCCCTGAGCTTCGTCATGGTCCTCTACATGACCGTCCTGCTCTACGGCCAGATGATCGGCGCCTCTGTCGTGCGCGAAAAAACCTCCAAGACGGTCGAGGTGATGCTCTCGAGCGTCACGAGCCGCGAGCTCATGTTCGGCAAGATACTCGGGCTCGGCCTGGCCGGGTTGCTGCAGTACGGCGTATGGATCTCCGTGGCCCTCGCGCTGGTCAAGCTGGCGGGGCCGGCGTTCGACCTCGCGGTGCCCGCCTCGATCAGCCCCGAAAACCTCGGGTGGCTGCTCGCGTTCTTCCTGCTGGCGTTCTTCCTCTATTCGTCGGCCTACGCCGCGCTCGGCGCCGCGAGCGAGGATGAGCACCACCTCGGGCAGCTTGCCTGGCCCTTGCTCCTGTTCCTGATCGTGCCGCTCGTCATGGTTTCCTCGTTCATCATGTCGCCGGATTCCGGGCTCTCGACCGCTCTGTCGATCTTCCCCATGACCGCACCGCTGGTGATGCTGATCCGCGTCCTGGTATCGGATCCGCCAGCCTGGCAACTCGCCGCTTCGATCAGCCTGCTCCTCGCGAGCGTCGCCGGCATGGCTTTGCTGGCCTCGAAGATCTTCCGTACCGGGATCCTGATGACCGGGAAGCGCGCGAAGCTCGGCGAGATCGTGCGCTGGGCGGCGGTGAAGTAAGAGCCGCGCGGCCGGGACCGGATCCCGGCCGCCTTTCCCTCCGTGCCGTCGCCTGAGGCTCTCAGGCGACGGGCGATCCTTCCGAAGCGGCCTCGGCTGCCCGGAGCCTGACCGTGAACACGGTCCTGCCCGGACGCGATTCGAAAGCGATGGCCCCGCCCGCGCTTTCCACGAAGCGCTTGCAGACGTCCAGCCCGAGCCCGGTGCCTTCGCCGTCGCGCTTGGTCGTGAAGAAGGGTTCGAAAACCTTCCCCTGGATATCCGGGGGAATGCCGGGGCCGTCGTCGCCGACCGAGACTTCGACCCAGTCGCCTACGCGGCGCGTGGCGAAGGATATCTTGCCCTGATTGCCGATGGCGTGGATCGCGTTGTTGATCAGGTTGACCCAGACCTGGTCGAGCCGGTCCTTCGAGCCGGAGACGTAATCGCGGCACGACCAGTCCTTCTCGAAGCGCACCGTCCGCTTGGTCGAGCCGTAGTAGAGCACGAGCAGGTTCTCGATCGAGGCGACCACGTCCACCGGCACCGATTCCGCGGGAGATGTGCGGGAATAGGACTGGATGGCCGCGACGACCCGTGAAGCCTTGTGCGCGGCTTCCGAAACGATCCGCGTCGACCGCACCAGCGCCGCGACTTCGGCCATCGGCCCCAGGAGCTTGGCCAGGGCCGGGTTCGAGGCGAGGACGGAAGCGAAACTTCGCGCGTCGGCCGGATCGAAGAGCTCCGAAAGCTCGCGGGACAGCTGCCTCGGCTTTTCGACCCCGGCTTCCGCGAGCGTCGCCTCGATGCCGGACAGCTCCTCGCGCGAAGTGGACGCGTCCAGGTTCATGGCGCGGCCGACCGACCGTTCGAGCATCAGGTCGACCACCCCGCCGCAATCGGCTCCGCAGGTTTCGTCGGCGCGGGAGAGTTCCCGGATCGACGCCATTATCCGCCCGGGGGTGCCGCTGACCGCCGAAATGATGGCCCCGAGAGGGGTGTTCAGCTCGTGGGCGATGCTGGCGCCGAGCCGCCCCATGAGGGCGTGCTTCTCGGCGACCGCGAGCGATTCCCGCGCCTGCGTCAGCTCCGCCAGCGCGCCTTCGAGCTCGGCGGTGCGCCCCTTCACCTTGAGTTCGAGATTGGCCGCCAGGTCGGCGAGCCGAGCCTCGATCTGCTTGTAGTGCGTTATGTCGCGGATCGACTCTATCGCGCCGATGATGCGGCCTTCGGCGTCCCGGAAGGGCTTCGCGATGCCCCACAGATGGTAGCCGCTTCCGGACCGCATGAAGGCGTTATAGTTTTCCGCCACCAGGGCGTCGCCCCTCCGTTCGAGGAAGTCGTACCGCGACTCGACCGTCGGGTCCGGCCTGAGCGCCAGGTCGATGAGGAGCGGACGACGCTCGCCGAAGAACGGCAGGGAGTATTCGTAATCTCCCTTGCCGATTGCGTCAGCCGACGACAGGCCGGAAAGCTCGGCTATGGCACGGTTCCAGGCGATGATGCGCCCTTCTATGTCTATGGCGAAGGTGGGATCCGGCAGGAAGTCGAGAATGTCCGCGAGCTGTCGTTTGGAGGCCTCGAGCGCCTTCTCCACCTGCCGTCGCTCCTCGAGCTCGCGGTCGGCTCTCGCGCGAGCCACCGCCACCTTCCTGGCGTCGGCGGCGAAGGTAGCGAGCACCGCCATGCTCGAAAGGACGGCGAACGACGCGCCTCCGAGCGCCACCCGCGAAACCTGGAGATCGCTGAAGGGGTCGAGGAAACCTCTCATGAGGTTCTTCGAGAACGATTGGACGCTCGAAAAAATGAACACCAGGATCGCCGCCAGATGGAGCCAGTCGTCCCGGCGCCACGCGCGCGCCAGGGCTATCCTGATCATGATGAAGAGCGCGACCGCGGAAGCGGGCGACGCGGCGAAGTTGATCGCGGAGAGCAAGGGACCCCGCGTGCCGCGGGCTGCCCAGGTGGCGCCGGGATGCGCGTCGACGGAGGGGGCGCTCTGGGAGATGAGCAGGGAGGGCGCGGCGAGGGTGGCCGCGCAGACGACAAGGGCGAAGATCGCTCCCAGGATCGCGAGAATCCGGAGGCGCCGATCGACGCCCGCGCCCAGCCGGCCTTCGGCCACGGCGCGCGCGTACGCGAAGAACGCCGGCACGAACCATGCCCCGCTGGCTACCTGCGCGGCGTGGAGCAAGCGCCCGGTTCGGACGCCGCCTTCGATCATGCCGGATGCGATCACCGCCAACTCGAGCCCTACGAAGGCGGTGGCAGCCAGATTTACGCGGAGCGAGGCGCGGAACGAAGCCAGGGGATGCTCGCGCAGGGCCACGAGCATGAGCGCCGAACAGAGGACGACGGCCCCGAGCCCCAGGCTGGGAACGGAAAGTTCGATGAATCGTACGAATGCGCTCGCGGCCACGGTCGGCATCGGGCAAGTCTAAGCCCGGAAAGCAAGGCGGACAAGGACCTCCCGCGATTCAGGGACCGCCGGCCGCCTCGACCCGGTTCCGCCCCCGCTCCTTGGCGCGCGCGAGGGCCGCGTCGGCGGCGAAGCACAGGACTTCGGCGGTCCGCGCGTCGTCGGGCAGGCTGGAGACCCCGATCGAGCCGGTCAAGCGCAGCCGCACTGGCGCGGCGTTCCGGCCGGTCCTGAACTCGAGCCAGAGCCCCTCGATCACGGCTCGGGCGCGCTCCGCCACCGCGAGGGCCTCGGACTTTGCGGCGCCGCGCAGCAACAACGCGAACTCATCGCCGGAAAGGTGGGCCGCCACGTCGTTCTCGCGGACCAGCGATTGCAGGGCCGCGCCCACCGATGCGATCGCGGCGTCGCCGGCGGCGAGGCCCCAGGCGGCGTTCACCTCGCGGAAGCGATCGATGTCGAGCATGAGGAGTGAGCAGGGCGCGGCCCTGCGGACCGCCTCGTCCAGGTTCTCGTCGAGATAGCGACGGTTGAAAAGCCCGCTGGCCTCGTCGACGATGGTGCGGCGTCGCGCGGATTCGCCCCACTTCACCAGGTCCGAGAGGATGCCGGTAGCCTCGGCGAGCCGGGTCCGCATGACCTCGCGCATCGAGGAGAGCAGCTTTGCCCCGATGACCGGATGGTCCCAGACAAGGCGGTAGAAGTCTATCCCCTCAAGCACGAGCAGCTCTGAATCGGCGCGCGCGTAGCAGGTCGCCGAACGCGGCAAGCCTTCGACGATAGCCATCTCTCCGAAAAAGCGGCCGGGCCCGAATTCGTAGGTGTCGACCTCGACCCCGTCGGCCTGCGGCGCCCGCATGCCGATCAGGCCCGAACGGACGATGTAGAACTCCGTACCCGTGTCGCCCATGCTGAAAACGAGCGCGCCCTTCCCCACTCGGCGTTCGCCGAGGAACGCCGAAAGCGCCTCGAGCTCCAGCCGGCTCATGGCGGCGAAGGAGCCCGTCTCCCCGAGGAAATCGGCGACGGGGTTCATCCGGCTACCTTCGCGGAAGGCCGGACCCTATAGACGCGGCCGCCGCCATCCTGCCAGGCCTTGAGCAGGACCTCGCGCGCGCGGTCGAGCAGGCGACGCGGCTCGCTCCCGTCGTCGGGCCAGATCGCGATGGCGAAACACGCGGTCAAGGGAAAGGGACGGCCGTCGTTCACGTCGGAAAGGTCGACTGCGTGAAGTTCCGCGGCGACGGCGCGGGCGAGCGATATGGCGCGCTCCGCGTCGAGCCCGGGCACGAGGATGGCGGTCTCGTTGGAACGGATTCGGAGAGCCTCCCCGCCAGGATGCCTCCGCGCCACCTGGAGGAGCCGCGCGGCTATGCGCGACATCGCCACGTCGCCCGCCGCGTGCCCGCGGGCGTCCACCAGTTCCTTGAAGCGTTCGGGCTTGAGCAGGACGAAGGCGGCGCTGCCCGACAGCGAGGGCGCGAACTCCTCGTCGAACCAGGACCGGTTGCGGAGCCCGGTCGCCGCGTCCACGTGGATGCGCCGCCTGAGCTCCCGCACCCAGGGCGAGTTCTCGGCGATCAGCGCCCGGGCGGTCCGGATGCGCCCGGCCACCATGGCCAGCGACCTGAGCAGGATGCGCGCGGTGGTATCGGGTTTCTCGAGCGACATGGTGTCGAGGGTGACGCCGCCGACCGGGAAGCCCAGGAGCGAAGTCCCGCCGACGGCTGCCGCCCGCGCGTCGCGACGCGTCCCCGCCGCGAAATCGAAATCGCCCACCACCTCGTCAGGCCCGAAACGGGCCAGTTCGAACTCGGCGCCGTCCAGGAGGCGCGAGACGCGCACCTCTCCGGAACGGACCATGAAGAACCGGTTCGCCTCGTCGCCCTCGGCGAAGAGCAATTCGCCGTCCGCGACGTCGAGGCGCTCCGTGCGCGACGCGATGTAGGCGAGGTCGTCGTCGAGCAGGGCGGCGAACAACTCGGCCTGCCTGAGCAATCTGAACGTTTCGGCGTTTCCGGGGTTCGTCGGCATGGTTTCGCGCGCCAGTATAGGACCGCCCCTCCGCCCCGGTCAAGGATGAGCGTCCGGAACGAAAGCAACCACGGAGGCACGGAGACAGGAGGGGGGAAACGGAAGATGGAACCAGGACGAAATAATGGATGTCCAATCTTTCGCTCGTTCTCGTTCTTCTCCCTCTTCCCAGCGTCGCTTCGCGCCGCTTTCGTGGCGGAATTGATTATGATGCGCGCTCCTCGCGCGCTGCCTCATCCCGATCTCCGTGTCTCCGTGTCTCCGTGTCTCCGTGTCTCCGTGGTTTCTTGGTGAAATCAGCCTCCCAGCCTGGCGGAGAGCCAGAGGTTGAGCATGCGGAGGGCGCGGTCGGCGGTGCGGAAGGTCGGCACGCCGCGCTTGCCGAGTTCGTCGGCCAGCGGGTCATAGAGGCTGCCCGAGTCGACGACGGCGATCCACGGTTTGTCCGTCTCCGCCATGATCCTGCCGTAACGGCCGGCCACCGAGTCCTCCCGCGTCACGTCCTCGGCGTGCCCCTCTCCGGCCGCCAGCGTGTTCATGGCGCCGGTCAGCGGCACGATGCCCGCGAGGGCGCAGTCCACGTTCGGGTCGTCGAGGATGGCGCGGAAGGTGTCGTCATAGGCGGCGTCCGGCGCCATGGGCGTCAGGTCGACCGGATTGTGCACGTCGACGATCTCGCTGATGCGCGAGTCGGCGAACACCTTCCCGAGGCGCGGCGCGGTGGCGGGGCTGAACGGGGCGAGCTCGAGCGCGCCGAGATTGTCCGCGAAGGCGACGCACTCGAAGCCCGCGTTCGACAGGGCTCCGAGCCTGCGGCCCGTCGCCTTCTTGCCGCGGAGCAGCGCGAAGGTGCTGAGCGCGTCGTCGAAGTCGTCGAGGGTCTCAACCACCACCGCGCCGGCCTGGGCCATGAGCGCGCGCGTCACGGGCCAGTCGCCCGCGATGCTGGCGGTGTGCGAGGCAGAGGCCGCGGCGCCTGCCGCCGTGCGTCCCGCGCGGTAGAAAATGACGGAGCGGCCCGAGTCGACGATGCGCTTCACGGCGCGCAGGGTCTTTTCGCCGTCGAGCGGCTTGAAACCCTCGACGTACACGGCGAATATCTGGAGCTCGCGGTCCTCGGCGAGGCGCTCGAGGTAGTCGCCGACAGTCAGGTCCATCTGGTTGCCGCAGGTGATGATGTATTTCGGATTCACCAGCGGGTGTTTCGAGACGCGGCAGATGGCGAAGGCGCCCGACTGCGAGATGACCGCGATCGGCGCGACCTCGCCCTTGGGCATGGGCAGCTTGTGCTCGGGGATGAAGAGCGTATTGTAGCGGCCGGGCACCGAACGGATGCCGAGGCAGTTGCCGCCGTTAAGCAGCGGTCCGCCGCCGGCCGCGCGGGCCTTGGTGAGCGCCGCCTTCATGCGCGCCACGATGGCCTCGGTGCCCTGTTTCTCCTCGAGGCCGCCCGGGATGACGATGACGCTCTCGGCCTTGTCGCCCTCCGCGAGCTCCGCGATGGTGCCGGCCGCCTGCGCCGCGGGTATGACCAGCACGAAGAGGTCGACCTTCTCCGGCAGCGAAGCCACGTCGGCCACGCAGCGGCAGCCGTCGAGCTCGTCGAGGCCGGGCTTGACCACGTAGAGCCGCTTCCGGTCGAAACCGTTCTCGATGAGGTTGCGCAGAATGATCCGGCCGTTGTTCATGCCCTTCTCGGACACGCCGATGACGGCCGCGCTCCGCGGCTCGAGGATGCGGTCGATCTTGCCGAGGGGACGGGCGGCCTGCGCCGCGTTGACGATACGGTCCCCGACACGCGCGAGCTCGCCGCCCTCGAGGCGGCCGATCTTCACCAGGGCATCGAGCGCGACGAGGCGACCTTCACCCGTTTCGTCCTTCGCGACCGCGAAGGGGTTCACCTCGAACTCGAGGATGCCGAGCGCGGGGAAAAGGGCCGATGCCTCGACGAACGCGGCGGCCACGTCGACGAGCCTCTTCTCGTCGAGCGCGGCCCTGGTTCCGCGGAGCCCTCCGCAGAGCAGCGTGCGCACCGCGTTGTCACGGAGCCCGCGCTCCACATCGGCGCGCCCCGCGACGGCGGGACTCCAGAACGCGTTGGCCGCTCCCGGCTTGAAGACCGTCGCCAGGAACTCGGTGTAGACGCCGCCGGGCCCGAAGCTCACCACGGGGCCGAAATCGGGGGCGAAGCGGTAGCCGACGATGATCTCGTGGCCAAGCCGGGGCTCGAAGGGCACGAACTCGTTGATCGTGTAGCCCTCGACCTTCTGCCCGGCGAACTTCGCCTCCATGCCGCGGACCGCGTCGGCGATGGCGGCGCTTTCGTTCGCCACGATGGCCACGCCGCCGACCTCGGTCTTGTGGAGGATCTCCGGGCTGATGACCTTGACCACCGCGCGCGGCCCCGGAAGGAGGGGCTTCTTCGCAGCCTCCGCCGAGTCCCTGACGAAGTGGCGGCGCGCCGTCGGCACGCCCATGGCCTCGAGGATGGCGAGGCCCTCGAGCTCGGTCAGCGCGTCGCGGCCCTCGGCGAGGGCGGCGTCCACGATCTTACGGATTCGCGCGGCGTCCATGCTCGAAGGCCCTCAGGTTTGCTTCCACGACAGCGTCGCCCTTCCGGGCGAAGAGTTCCTTGATGGCCGCCTCGAGGGCGGAGGCCTCGAGCGGCAGATGCTTCGCCGCGGCCCCCACGAGCGCCACGTTGGCGGCGCGCGCGTTGCCGGCTTCCTTCGCGAGCGCGTCGGCGTCCACGAGCGCGGCGCCCGGAATCTTCCGGAGCTCCGCGACGACGGCGTCGGGATCGGGGTAGTTCGCCATGTTCTTGAGCGGCGCCGTGGCGGTGACGATAGCCCCGCCCTTCCGGAGCCAGGGCACGTAGCGCAGGGCCTCGAGCGGCTCGAAGGCGAGGATCAGGTCGGCGCTGGCGCGCGGGATGATGGGGCTGGCGACTTCCTTGTCCGACATGCGCAGGTGCGCGAGCACCTCGCCGCCGCGTTGGCTCATCCCGTGCACCTCCGACTGCTTGACGTCGAGGCCCGCGGCCATGGCGGCGCGCGCGATCACGACGGACACCGAGATGCCGCCCTGCCCGCCCACGCCGCAGAGGACGATGTCGTACTTCATTTCGCGCGCTCCTTCTTGTAGGCCTCGATGCAGACGCGCACGCCGATGATCACCGAGGGGCCCGCGTAGGCGAGCTCTTCCTTGATGGCCTGGACGCTCGCCTCGTGCGAGCGCTTGTGCGCGTCGAGCACGCGGACGTGCGCGCTTTCGACGCCGAGCCCGATGACCAGGTTCTTGAGCCGGCTGGACGGCGCGATGGTCGGCTGGGCGCCCGTCATGCCCGTGGTCTGGTTGTCGAGGATGTAGACGGTCGTGTTCGTGGCGTGCGAGACGGCATCGACCAGGTTGGTCATGCCGGAATGGTAGAAGGTCGAGTCGCCGATGATGGCCACCGTCGGCCGGAGGCCCGCCTCGGCGGCGCCGCGCGCCATGCCGATGCTGGCGCCCATGTCGACGCAGCTTTCGATGGCGTTGTACGGCGCGAGCGCGCCGAGCGTGTAGCAGCCGATGTCGCTGTTGACCGCGTGCGTCGGGTACTCGAGCAGGGCTTCCTTGAGGGCCGCGAAGCTGTCCGCGTGCGGACAGCCGACGCAAAGCTGCGGCGGCCGGCCCGGGGGCGGCAGGCTCGGAGCGGGGACGCCCTCGCGCTCCGGCAGTCCGAGCGCGGCGCGCACGAGATCGGGATTGAGCTCGCCGTCGAGGGGCAGCTCGCCCGTCATCTTGCCGAGCACGGGGATGGGCGTCGGAAGGACGCCGCGCAGGGCTTCCTCGACCACAGGGTAGCCGTCCTCGATCACCAGCACCTTCTCCACCTTCGCGCAGAGCTCGCGGAGCTTCGCCGCGGGAATCGGGTAATGCCCGATATGGAGGTGCGAGGGCGCCTCGCCGTTCGCGGCGACGTAGTCCTCGAGGTTCTCGCGGTAGTACTGGAGCGCGAGGCCCGTGGTGACCACGCCGAGCTTCTTCGACGCGGGCGCGAGCGGCGAGCGCTCCTCGGCATAGTCGCGGAACTCCGCCTGCTTGCCGAGCAGGATCTTCCAGCGCTTGCGGGCGACGGCCGGCATGAGGATCCACGACATGTCCTGCGGGGCCTTGTCGACGGGGTTCTGCGCCCTTCCCTTCGCGGCCGTCTTGACGATGGCCCGGCTGTGCGCCAGGCGCGTCGTGATGCGGATCAGCACGGGAACCTCGTGCCTCTCGGAGAACTCGAAAGCCTCGAGCGTCATGTCGTAGGCTTCCTGCTGGTCCGCGGGCTCGAAGCAGGGCATGCGCGCGAAAGCCGCGAGCGCGCGGCTGTCCTGCTCGTCCTGGCTCGAGTGCATGCCCGGGTCGTCCGCCACCACCACGACGAGGCCGCCGTGGATGCGGATGAGGGCGGAGTTGACGAAGGGGTCGGCGGCCACGTTGAGGCCGACGTGCTTCATCGACACCAGGGCGCGGCGGCCGGCGTACGAGGCGCCCAAGGCGCTCTCGTAGGCGGTCTTTTCGTTGGCGCACCACTGCGCCACGAACTTCGCGCCGTCGGCCGTGGTCGCGCCTTTTTCCGCCATGGCCTGCAGGGTTTCCATGATCTCGGTGCTCGGCGTGCCGGGATAGGCGAAGGCCGCCGAGAGTCCCGCGTGCACGGCGCCGAGCGCGATCGCTTCGTCGCCCATCAGGGTTTCGGTGTTCATTCGTCCTTCCTCAGAAATAGAGCTCGTACTCCTGCGGTACAGGAGCGTTGTAGACGTACTCGGCCTCTTTTTCCTTGATGCGGATCCACTCGTCGAGCAGGGCCTCGGGGAAGGCGTGGAGCAGCCACTTGCGGTCCTTGCGGAGACCGTTCATCACGTGGTAGAGGCCCGTGGGGAAGGTGTTGCGCGGGGTTTCCTTCGTGTTCGCGAAGCCCAGCTTCACCGGGTCGAGCTTGCGCTCCACCCCGTCGAGGCCCGCGAGCAGCATGGCCGCGAGGAAGTAGTGCGTGTTGGCCGTGGCGTCGCCGGTGCGGAACTCGATGCGCGCCTCGCCTTTCTTGAGGTAGCCGGGAATGCGCACCGCGGCGGCGCGGGAACCTTGCGCGAAGGTGGCGCTGACCGGCGCCTCGTAGCCGGGCACCAGGCGGCGGTAGCTGTTGGTGCTCGGGTTCGAGAAAGCCAGGAGCGAACCCGTCAGCGCATGCTCGAGCACGCCGGCTGTGTACGAAAGGCCCGCCTCGGAAAGGCCGTAGAGCCCTTCGCCCGGGAAGATCGACTTGCCGTCCTTCTCGACGAACTGGTGCACGTGCATGCCGTTGCCCGCGATCTTGTACATGGGCTTGGGCATGAAGGTGACTCGGAGGCCCATCTCGTCGGCGCAGGACTTGATGATCCACTGCGCGAGCGCCACGGAGTCGGCGGCCTTCGAGAGGGGGATGAAGTTGAGCTCGATCTCGAGCTGGGCGGCGCCCACCTCGTGGTGGTGGTATTTGACCGGGATGCCCGCGTCCTCCATGGACTTGACCGCGCGGTCGCGGAGCAGGGCGTAGCGGTCGTCCGGCGCCAGGCGGTGGTAGCCCTTGGAGATGCCGAAACGCGGGGCATCCTCGCGCTCCTCGCCGATGCCCTCCACGCTCTCCACGAAATAGTACGAGTGGCCGGTGGTGGTCGAGTAGCGCACGTCGTCGAACACGTAGAACTCGAGCTCGACGAGCATCTTCGCCTCGTCGCCGACCCCGGACGCCTTGAGCCGCTCGACGGCCTTGCGCACGACGGTGCGCGGGTACTGGTCGAAGGGCCGGCCGTCGGTCGTCTCCACGTCGCAGAACGCGTGCAGCACCTTGAAGCCGTCGCGGTCCTGCACGAAGCCCGTGGACAGGTCGGGAATGGCCACCATGTCGCTCTTGTGCACGTCCGCGTAGCCGAAGTTCGAGGCGTCGAAGCCGATGCCGTGCTTGAGCACCTTGTCGGTGATGTAGCCGCGGGGCAGCGAGACCGAGCGGAGCTTGCCGTGGATGTCGACGACGAGCATGGAAAGGTAGTCGATCGACGACAGGTCGCCCGCGTAGCGCGCGAGTTGCATGGGAGTTCTCCTTGGGGAAGGGGCGCTGGGGAAGCCAAATCGTAACCCGATTTCTCCATTCCGTAAAGGAAAAGGCCCGCTCCCCGTCCCCGTCGTCCCATCTTTTCCTTGCCCCGAGGCCCCGTGCCGTTTACCATTGCCAGATCGCGACATTCCGCCCCGGGAGGCCCGATGGAACTCAGGAAGTCCCTCAACACGATCGGCGTGTTCAGCCTCGGCGCCGGCGCCATGATCAGTTCCGGGCTCTTCATCCTTCCCGCCCTCGCTTTCTCCGAAGCCGGTCCCTGGGGCGTCCTGCTCGCGTACGCGGTGGCCGGCCTCGGCATGCTGCCGGCCATCTTCTCAAAGCTCGAGCTCACCAGCGCCATACCCCGCTCGGGCGGCGCCTTCTTCTACCTGGCCCGGATCTTCGGAGGCGGCGTCGGCACGATCGCGGGGCTGGCCGACTGGTTTTCCATCGCCCTGAAAAGCGCCTTTGCCCTGGTCGGCATCGGCCTCTTCGGCAGCCTCGTGGCTCCCGGCTTCGGCGAGACCGAGTTCAAGTTGATAGCCCTCGCCGCCCTGGTCGTATTCACCGCGTTCAACATCGTCTCCGTCGCGGGCACCGGCCGCTTCCAGGTGGCCATGGTCGTCGCCCTGCTCGGCATCCTGCTTGCGTACATCGTCGTCGGCTACCGCTCGATGGACTTCGTCCATTTCTCCGGCTCGGCCTTTCCCGAAGCCAAGGCCATGCTATCCGTGACGGCCATGGTTTTCATCTCCTACGGCGGCATCACGAAGATCGCCGCGGCGGTCGAGGAGGTGCGGGACGCGCGGCGCATGCTGGTGCCTGGCATGCTGGCGGCCTTCCTGGTCGTCCAGGTCATCTACCTGCTCGTGGTCTTCGTCACCGTCGGCGCCATGGACGGCGCCAGGCTTTCGGCCAGCGTCTCGCCGCTGACCGACGCGGCCTCCGGCTTCTTCGCCTCGCCCGCCCTTTCCGAGCTCGCGGTCGTCCTCGTCGCCGCCGCGGGCCTGCTCGCGTTCTTCACCACGGCCAACGCGGGCATTCTCTCGGCCAGCCGCGTGCCAATGGCGATGGCGCGCGACGGCCTGCTGCCGGCCTTCCTCGGAACGGTGTCGCGCAAGGGCACGCCGGTGCCGGCCATCCTGGCGACGAGCGGCTTCATGGCGGCCGTCATCCTCGGCCTCGATACCAAGGAGCTGGCCAAGGTGGCCTCGCTCTTCATCCTGCTGGTCTTCGCCCTCGAGAACCTCGGACTCGTGCTCATGCGCGCCTCGCGCATGGCGAACTACCGTCCCATATTCCGGTCGCCGCTCTTTCCCGCCATGCAGATCGTGGGCATCGTCCTGTACCTGTCCCTGATCGCCTCGACAGGACCGGTGCCGCTCGTCATCGCCGCGGCCTTCGTCGTCGCCGCCCTGGTCTGGTACCTTGCCTGGGGCCGTCGCGGCTGGACCCGCACCAGCGCCCTCCTGACCATGACGCGGCGCCTTTCCGAGCCGGACTTCGGCTCCACGGTGAACGACCTCGAAGACGAGTTGCTCGAGGTGCTCATGGAGCGCGACAACATCGTAGAGGACCGCTTCGACCGGCTCGTGAAGGAATCCGCCGTCATCGATTACGACCGCACGGTCGACCGCGAGGAGCTCTTCCGCGATGTCGGCGACCTCTTCGGCGACCGCCTGCGCATGGACGGCGCCGGCCTGGCCCGCCGCTTCGCCGCGCGCGAGAACGAGGCCTCCACCATCATCGACCCGGGCGTCGCCGTTCCCCACGCCCTGCCCCACGTCGTGCTCGAAGGAGAGAGCCTCTTCGACCTCGTGCTGGTGCGCAACCGCTTCGGCATCAAGTGGGGCGGCGACGAGGTGGTCTATACGGCCTTCTGCATGGTGGGTTCGCGCGACGAGCGCACCTTCCACCTCAAGGCCCTGATGTCGATCGCGCAGAGCCTGCAGGATCCCGCCTTCGTAAAGGCCTGGTCCGAGGCCCGCACCGACCGCGAGCTCCGCACCGCTCTGGTGCTGGCCCGTCGCAAGCGCTTTCCCGATGGCGGGACCGAGCTTCCGGCGAAGGAGCAGCCCCTCGGCTGAGCGCCCCGTCCCGCGAGAACCTCAATCGCCGCCGGGCAGCTCGCGCGCGTCGATGGAAAAACCCTCGATCACGGTCGAAAGGAGGGCGTCGCCCTTCATGCCCTTGATGCGCGTTTCGCCGGAGTCGAAGCGTCCTTCCGCGGTGCGGACGAAGCGTGTCAGCCAGGCTTTCTCCGGATCGACGATCCAGTATTCGCGGACGCCATGCTTTTCGTAGACGGCGAACTTGTCGCGGAGGTCTCGCTTGGTGGTCGTGCGCGACAGGATCTCGATGACGAGGTCAGGCGCCCCGCGGACGTGCCGCTCGCGGACCTTCGATCCGTCGCAGACGACGATCAGATCGGGCTGCAGCACCGTGTCGACCTCGTCCTCGTCCTGGCCGGGATCGGCGGGAAAGAGGATGTCGAGCGGGGCGATGAGCAACCTGCACCTGCGGTCGCCGAGCAGGCCGTGCAAGGCGACCGTCAGGCTTACCACCAAATCCTGGTGTTTCACCGTCGGCGAGCTCATCAGGTACGCCTCGCCGTCGATCAGTTCCCAACGCTCCTCCTCGGGGCGTTCCTTGAGGTCCCGATAGGTCCAGTAACCGGACAGGTCCAATGCGGGATCGGCCATGGTCTTCATGCCTCCAGTATACTCCAATCGCCGGCTTGAGGGCGCCGCGCTTGCCCAAGCGCCCGGGAATCCGTAGGCTGTCGTCCATGGGATACGCCGAACACGATCTGAGGGTCCCCGCCGCCTCGGGAGACGCCGGGCTCCGCGCCCTCGTCGCAAAAAAGACGGGGCTCCGCGACTTCGCCTTCACCATCCTCAAGAAGAGCCTCGACGCGCGCCGCAAGGGCGACATCGCCTGGCTCTTCCGCGTGGGGGTGAGCTCGCCGGAACTCGCCTCGGGCGAGGCGCCCGCGGAGCCGGACCTGGAGCCCGAGCGCCGGGCGCGGAGCGAGCGCGTCATCGTGGTCGGCACGGGACCGGCCGGCATCTTCGCCGCCGACTACCTTTCGCGCGCTGGCTTCGCCGTGACCGTGCTCGAGCGCGGCAGCCGCGTCGAGGACCGCGCCGCCGCCATCGACGCCTTCGAAGCTGGCGGATCCTTCGGCGCCTCGGACAACTACGCCTTCGGGGAGGGCGGCGCGGGCACCTTCTCCGACGGCAAGCTCTCGTCGCGCAGCAAGGGCATCGGCTTCGAGCGCGAGTATGTCTTCAAACGCTTCATCGAGGCGGGCGCCCCGGACGAGATCCGCTACATGACACACCCCCACCTCGGCTCGGACCGGCTCTTCCGCATGACGGGAGCCCTGCGCCGCTCGCTCGAGGAGCGGGGCGTCGAGTTCCGTTTCGGCGAGCCGATGGTGGACCTCGTCATCCGCGGGGGGAAGGTTGCGGCGCTCAGGACCCCCGCGGGCGAGCTCGAGGCCGAACGCTTCATCCTGGCAACGGGACATTCCGCCTTCGAGACCTTCCGCATGCTGGTCGCGCGCGGCGTGCCGTTCCGGCCCAAGAATTTCGCCGTCGGCTTCCGCGCAGAACACGCGCAGGAAGCCATCAACCGGGCGCAGTGGGGCGTACCGCGCATACCCGGGGTCAAGGCCGCCGAATACCGACTGGCCGCCCAGGCGGGCGACGGCACGGGCGTCTACTCGTTCTGCATGTGCCCGGGGGGAAGCGTGGTGCCGGCCTCGGCCTACGAGGGCTGCTCGGTGGTGAACGGCAAGAGCGACTACGCCCGAGCCGGCCGCTTCGCGAATGCGGCGGTGGTGGCAGGTCTGTCCCTCCCCGCCCTGCTCGGCAGGGAAATCGGCGCGCCCGAAGCGCTCGACTGGCTCGAGGCGCTGGAACGATCCTATTTCGCCTTCGCGCGCAGCTGGGCCGCCCCCGCCATGACGATCAGGGACTTCCTCGCGGGCCGCTCCGGCTCGCGTCTGCCCGACGCGACGAGCTACCCCCTCGGGCTCGTTCCCGCCGACCTGGCCGAGCTCCTGCCCGGCGCCCTGGTCGCGCCGCTCCGCGAGGGCCTGGCCGGGTTCGCCCGCAAGCTCCGCGGCTACGACGAGGGCCTGATCCTCGGCCTGGAGAGCAAGACGAGCGCGAGCGTGCAGGCGCTCCGCGACCCGGAGACCTGCACGGCTGGCTTTCCCAACCTCCACCTGGTCGGCGAAGGCTCGGGTTGGTCCGGGGGCATCGTCAGTTCGGCCGCCGACGGCCTCAAGGCGGCGCGATCCATCGCGCGCTGACGCGCGCCGCCCGGGTCCGGAACCGCACCGGCCCCGGGCATGCTCAGCTTGAGGGCTTCCTCCGCACCGTCAGCTCCGCCCCGGGCTCGGCCTGCGCGGCGTTCCGTTCGCGTTCGACCCGGCGGAATTCCTCCTGCGCGGAGAGGCCGCCTCCGGGGCGCGCCTTCACCGGCTTCCAGCGCCCAGATGGCCCGAGCTCGCGCGCTTTCGCCTCGTCGCGGAAATAGGTTTCGAGTATCGCGCGGATCCTGCCGCGAGCCGCCGGGTCCGTAACGGGGAAGAGCAGCTCGATGCGTTTCTCGAGGTTGCGCGGCATCCAGTCCGCGCTCGACAGGTACACTTCCTCCGCCCCTCCGTTCAGGAACAGGAAGGCGCGCGCGTGCTCGAGGAAGCGCCCGACTATCGAGACGACGCGGATGTTCTCGGAAAGTCCCTTGATGCCCGGGGCCAGGGTGCAGATGCCCCGCACGTTGAGCAGTATCCGCACACCCTTCGACGAGGCGCGGTAGAGCGCGCGGATGACGTCCTCGTCGCAGAGCGAATTCATCTTGGCCATGATGAGTCCCGGAGTCTCCTCATGGCTGCGCTCGGCCTCGCGCTCGATGAGGGCGATGACGCGAAGCTTCAGGTCGAAGGGAGAGACGCCGATCGACCGCAGGTTCCTGGCGGACGAGAGGCCGGTCAGGGCGTTGAAGAAGAGCGCCAGGTCGGAGCACACCGCCTCAGACGCGGTCAGCAAGGAAAGGTCGGCGTAAATCCGGGCGGTCCGGTCATTGTAGTTGCCGGTCGAAAGATGGGCGTAGCGCCGCAGCCTGCCATCGTCCTCGCGGCGGATCACCAGCGCGGCTTTCGCGTGGACCTTGAGGCTCGCCACGCCGTACACCACCACGGCGCCCGCCTGCTCCAGCCGCTGTGCCCAGGCGATGTTCCGCTCCTCGTCGAAGCGGGCCTTGAGCTCGACCACCACCGTCACCTGCTTGCCCGAGCGCGCGGCCCGGGTAAGCGCCTTGACGATCGGCGAATCGCCCGAGGTGCGGTACAGGGTCATCTTGATCGCCAGAACCCGCGGATCGTCGGAGGCGGCCTCGATGAAGCGCACCACGGGCCGGAACGACTCATAGGGCAGGTGGATCAGCACGTCCCGCTCGCGGACGCGCGCGAACACATCCTCGGGTCCGGCGGGCGACCAGGTTTCGAGCGGCTTCCAGGGCTCGGCCCGCAAGCGGTCGAAACCCGGCGCCTCTGCCAGCTCGAGGAAGCCCTTGAGGTCGATGGGACCGTGCATGAAGTAGACGTCTTCCATGCCGAGCCCGAGGGCCGCCGCGAGGCGCGCCGCGAGCGGGTCCGCGTCGCCCGAGACCGATATCCGAACCGGCCACGAGTTCTGCCGGTTGATCAGGATTTCCTCCATGGCCGCGACGAAATCGTCGTCGCGTCCTTCGTCGACGCCGATGTCCGCGTCGCGCGTCACCTTGAAGAGACTGCGCTCGAGCACCCGGCGTCCCGGGAAGAGCGCGTGGCCGAAAGCCAGCAGCACGTCGTCGAGCAGGGCGATCCGCGTGACCGCACCGGTGGCGGGGACGGGCACGAAGCGGTCGAGGTTCTGCGGCATCTGGACGATGGCCAGCTCCTCGGCGGGCGTGCTGTCGGATCCGGGTTCGGCGTTCCCGCCGCCGGACCCGTTCTCGGCGCGAAGCAGGAAGGCCGCGTGGATGCGCAGGTTACCCGTGGAAGGGAAAGGCTCGTCGTCCTTGACCGCCAGCGGGGTGAGCACCGGCAGGACAGCCTCGGCGAACCAGGTCTCCAGGTAGCGGAGCACGCCGCCGTCCCAGGAGCCCGGCCGCACTATCTCCAAGCCGCCCGCGGCGAGCTCGGGTAATATCTCCCGCGAAAGGCAATCGTACTGTCGGCCGACGATCTCCCGCGCGCGCCGCGAAACCGCCTCCAGCTGCCCGGCCGGGCTCAGGCCCGAAGCGTCCGGCGCGATGTCGCCCGCTCGCAGCTGGGCCTTGAGGCCGGCGACGCGCACCATGAAGAACTCGTCGAAGTTGGAGGAGACTATGGCCAGGAATCGAAGCCTGTCGAGCGGGGCGTTGCTCCGGTCCAATCCCTCCTCGAGGACGCGGGCGTTGAACTCGAGCCACGAGAGTTCGCGGTTGAAGAACCACTCAGTCCTCATGCCAGCACCGCCCGGAGGCCGAACACGTCCTCGAAAAGGTCGCCCTTCTCCTCGAGCGAAAGCCGCTCGAGCCCGAGTTCGAGCGCGCCTTCGGCGCGGATGACGCAGGAATCCTCGCGCAGCTCCAGCGAGGCTATGCGCACCCTTTGCGTATGTCCCCGGTCGAGCGCGTCGGCGACGCGGAGCAAGGCCGACAGCTTGAGCACCGCCATGCGGTCCTCCCGCGAAAGCCCCATGAAGGCGGCGTGAGAGTTCGAAGGCCCCTGTTTGCGGTGGTAGCGGGCGCAGCTGGCGACCACGGCAGCGTCATCGCGCTGAAGCCCGAATATCTCGCTGTTCTGGATGATGTACTCGGAATGCCGGTGATGGCCGCTCGAGCGGATGAACGAGCCGACGTCGTGCAGGATCGCGGCCGCCTCGAGCAGGAGCCGCTCCCTCCCCCCGAGTCCGTGCTCGGAACGGAGCTCGTCGAAGAGCCGGAGCGAAAGGTCGGCGACGTGGAGGGCGTGATCCTCATCGTAGCGGAACCGGCGTCCGAGGCTGGCGGCGCTGGCCAGCACCTGTCGCCGGATCTCGTCCTCGGAATCCGCCGCGTTTCCGAGCGCCACGCGCACCAGAAGCCCCTCGCGGATGGACGCGGAGGGAACGACGAGCTCCTCGGCTGCGGTCCGGTCGAGAAAGAGCTTGAGCACCAGCAAGCCCGCTCCGATACCCTCCGCCTCGTCGAAGGGAATGCGGAAGCGGTTCACGAGCTCCTCGGGAGCGAGCGCGGCGAGCTCTTCCGCGAAAGCCGAAAAGGTCACGCGGTCGATGACGGCGTAGCCTTCCTCCTCGGCGTCGACCTGAAGCCCGGCCAAGGTGCGGGCGGCGAAGCGGGCATCGCCGCCGATGGCGACGAAGGTGCGCACCGTATCGAGAGCCATGTCGGCTTCGAGCATGTCGCAGGTTGTGCGCACGTGGTCCTCGAGAAAGCGCCCGAGCCAGGCCGCCGAACCGGTCGTCGCGCGGACCTGTTCGTCGACGCGGATGGTGCCGATGCGGATCGAGTGGGCCGCGGCCATCTTCCCGCGACGGAGCAGCATCAACTCGGTCGAACCTCCGCCGACCTCGATGACCAGGGCGTTGGTGTTCCGGGAACGCGCCCTCCACTCGTCGCCCATGGCGCGCTGCACGGCCAGGTACATGAGGTGGTTCTCTTCGATGTCCTCGACGACCTGGATCGAGAATCCCGTGCGGAGCGCCACGCGATCGACGAAGGTTTCGCGGTTCGAGGCCTCTCGCAAGGCGCTGGTCGCGATGACGCGGGCGTCCTCGGGCTTGAGGCCGTAGCCGCCCAGGAGCTCGCGGAAGCCGCGCAATATGGCGATGGCCTCGACCATCGAGGAACGCGAGAGCGATCCCCTGGTGAACGCGTCGCGTCCGAGGCGGGCGGGTTTTCCCGCGCGGTCCACGATCCGGAACCCGCCCGCGCCATCCAGTTCGGCCACGAGCAGGCGCAGCCCCGTCGACCCTATCTCCACGACAGCCTCGAGGCCCGAAGGCGCGAGGCGCCGATCCACGCCGCTCAAAAAGCTCCTCCCCCCGCCTCGCCTCGACCGGAGACGGACGGCGACCCCTACTCTACTACGCTCCCGGCTCTGGTACGAGCCCCTGTCCCCGGGTTATGGTTCGCCCGATGCGCGATTTCCTCTTCAATATCGTACTCGCCGCCCTGCCCGCCGCCGCCCTGATCGGCTGGGCGATCTTCCGCGACCGCGAGCGGCCCGAACCCGTCGGAGCCCTGCTGAAGGCGGTCGCTTTCGGTTTCATCGCCACGCTGCCCGCCATCTTCATCGAACCCTTCGCGGACCTGCCTTCCTACCGACTGCCTTGGCCCCTCGACGCAGCCTGGCGCGCCTTCGTCGTGGCTGCCCTGGTGGAGGAAGGCCTCAAGTTCGCGCTGGTCCGTCTCTGGATTTTCCGGTCGAAGGCCTTCGACGAGGTCATGGACGGCATCGTATACACCATGTGCGTTTCGCTCGGCTTCGCCTTCGTGGAAAACGCCCTCTACGGCTACGCCGACCGCTGGATACTCCTGCTCCGGGCCTTCACCGCGGTTCCCATGCACGCCGCCGCCTCCGGACTCATGGGGTGGCGCCTCGGACTGGCCCGGATCGATCGCGATCCCGTCATCGCCCGTCGCCACGCGGCCGCCGGCCTCGCGGTCGCCGTCCTGGTTCACGGGCTCTACGATTTCGCCGTCTTCTCGGGTCCGGCTGTCGCCTGGGCCGCGCCCTTGGTCGTCGCGGTCGCGTGGTTCGCCTTGCTCCGCCGCTTCCGCCGGGCCCGCGACCTCGACCGAGTCCGCGGGCTCGATCGGCGCTCGGGCGAGGAGCTCGTCCCGTGAACGGTCCGGAAGGCCTCGAGCTTTTCGACGGTCTCCGCGACCGCGATTACGCCGCGCGCGGACTCATGGTCATCGAAGGCCGCATCCTGCTCGACAAAGCCCTGGACGCGGGGCTTTCCATCGAAGCGGCGCTCTGCATGCCCGCGGACCGGCCAAGCGTCGAGGCCCGCTCCGGAGGAGCCTTCCCCGTCCACTCCCGCCCCGCCCCGGAAATCGCGGAACTCGTAGGCTTCGGCTTCCACCGTGGAGTGCTTGCCCTGGCCCGCCGGCCCGCGCTGCCGGAACCGGCGCGCGTCGCGACGCCGGACGGCGACCTGCTCGTCCTGTGGAACGTAACCGATCCGGAAAACCTCGGCCTGCTCTCGCGCAGCGCGGCCGCCCTCGGCGCCGCGGCCATCGCGCTCGGTCCGGGCTGCGCGGACCCATACTCGCGGAAAGCGCTCCGGACCAGCATGGGCAACCTGCTGACGCGACCGCTTTTACGCGTCGACGTGGCCGGGCTCGCCGCCCTGCGCGGTCCCGATCGCCTCCTCGTCGCGGCGGCCCTCGGACCCCGGTCCCGCGAGCTGCGCGGCTTCGATCCCGGTGGCCGCGCGGTGGCCCTCGCGCTCGGGAACGAAGGCTACGGCCTCCCTGACGAAGCGATAGAAGTCTGCGACGAAGTCCTCGTCGTTCCAATGGCCTCCGGCGTCGACAGCCTCAACGTCGCCGCCGCCGGCGCCATCATGATGTGGGAGCTTTTCGGGAAAAGCCCGGCCTGAGCCCGGCGGCCCCGGTCGCCGCCGGGCTCAGGCCGGGCGGCGCGGGAAAGCCGGTTCCGCACGGCGGCTAGCCCTTCCAGTTCTCCAGCATGGCCGCCACGGAGCGGCGCATCTCGTCCATGAAATCGGACGCGAGCTTGCGCCGATACATGTGCTGGCCGTAATTCGAACAACCCTCGAGGTACCGGAGCCCCTCGTATTCCGGTCGCGCGAAGAGCCTCGCCGCGCCGTCCGCGTCGAGTTCCCGATAGCGGTCGCGGTGGACGATCAGGTCGGCGGGCGCCCGCGACGTGAGCGGCCTGGCCTTCTGCTGCGCCGTGGGCCAGCCGAGCGTCAGCATCGCGATCGGGAAGGTCCAGCGCGGCAGGGCCAGAAGCTCGCGGTGAATCTCCCAGTTCTCCATCACGTCGCCGATGTAGCACGAGCCGAGGCCGACGCTTTCCGCGGCGATGACACACTGGTGGGCCGCGATCAGCGCGTCCGAGCAGGCCAGCAGGAGGTCGCCCTCGCGCGGCGTTTTCCTCGCCTCGCCCGAGGCCGCGCACAGCTCGTCGACGCCGGAAAAGCTCAGCCAGTCCTCGAGTCGCCGCGCGTCCGCAAGGAAGACGAGCACCCACGGCGCGCGCGCGATGAACGCCTGGTGGTCGCAGGTTTCCGACAGGCGCCGCTTCAGGGCCGGATCCTCGATCTCGAGTATACTGTACAGCTGCAGGTTGCCCGCGGTCGGCGCGCGCATCGTCGCCGCGAGCACGGCATCGCGCGTCTCCTGCCCGACCGGCCTGTCCTCGAAGGCCCGAACCGACTTCCGCGCCGCGAGCAGCGCCAGGGTCGGATTCCCGATCTGTTCCATGCTTCCTCCGCAATCCGGGTTCAAATCCGCTTGATGAAGGTTCCCTCGTCGATTTCCGCGAAGGCCCGCTCGAGCTCCTCGCGCGTGTTCATCACGATGGGACCACCCCAGGCTATCGGCTCGCGGAGCGGCGTCCCCGAGAATAACACGCACCGAGCGAGGGCCGTACCGTGCCCCATGAGCCGTACCGCGTCGCCGTCCTCGAAGAGCAGCGCGCGCCGGCTCTCGAGCGGCTCGCCTTGGTCGACCGAGACCTGTCCCTCCATCAAATACGCGAAGCAGGTGTCGCCCGGCCGCGCCGGAATCTCGAGCACGGCGCCCGGCTCGAGCGCGATGTCGAGCATGGTCGCGTCGACAAAGCCGCCGCGCATGGCGCCCCGGGTTCCCGCGAATTCACCGCCGATCACGCGGACGGTCCAGCCTGTCCCGCGTACCGCCGGAACGCGTTCCGCCACGAGGTCGTGGTACGCGGGCGCCTTCATCTTGTCCGCGGCCGGCATGTTGAGCCAGAGCTGGAGGCCGAGCATGCGCGGCGCCGCCTTCGGCATTTCCTGGTGGATTATTCCCGAGCCCGCCGTCATCCACTGGCAGCCGCCGGCGACGATGCTTCCCTTGTTCCCGAGGCTGTCCCCGTGCTCGATGAGGCCCGAGGCCAGGAAGGTCACCGTCTCGATGCCCCGGTGCGGGTGCCACGGAAAACCCTTCACGTAATCGTCGGGGTCGGTCGAGTCGAACGCGTCGAGCATGAGGAAGGGATCGAATTCCTCCACGTCGCGCGCGCCGATCACGCGGACGAGCCTCACGCCCGCCCCGTCCACCGCCGGCCGTCCCGTCACCACCCTGCGCACATCGCGGTACTTCATGCCGCGAGTATACGCCCCCGCCCCCGCGCGCGCCACCGCACGGATGGTCCCCCACGACCGAAGAGCCGCCAGGCGAGCCGGCGTGATAGCGCGCGACCGCCCGAGGCGGTCGCGGCGACGAAGCCGCGGAACGGCTTCGTCGATCTCCAGTCGCGCCCTCGATGAGGTCGCCCGCTAAGGGCGGGCACGATAATCATTACCTATACGAAAGCGGACCGGAGGTCCGCAGCGTCAGCGAGTGGGGTGAGTTATCGCGCGTCAGGCCCCCCGTCGCGGGCATGAATGACGCCCCTCGCCGGTCTTATCCAATCACTCCAGCGCGTCCGCCTCTTCGCTCGTCGCGGCCCACTCCGCCTCCAGGGAGGCCGCTTCCCGCTCGAGCTCCGCGATGGCGTCCGACAGCTTCTTCGCCCTGGCGCCGTCAGAGTAGTTCTCGGGCAAGCCCATGGCGTGCTCCGCGGCCGCCCTCTGCGCGCCGAGGGCGTCGAGCCGCGCCAGGATCTCCTCCTCGCGGCGGCGGAGCTTGCGAAGCCGGGCCTTGCGCTCCTTGTCCTCCTCCCAGGAACGGGACGCGGCGGGCGTCTCATCCCTGGCAGAAGTTCCGGTTCCGGCGGCCGCGGCTGCGTCCGCGTCGAGCGCCGCCTTCTTTCCCAGGAAATAGCCGTAGTCGCCGGGATAGAAGCGCGGCGTCGAACCGCAGTTGAGCTCGAGCACGCGGTCGGCGAGCCCTTCGATGAAGAATCGGTCGTGGCTGACGAAGAGCACCGTCCCTTCGAAGCGCTTGAGCGCGTCGAGCAGGACGTCCTTCGAGTCGAGGTCGAGGTGGTTCGTGGGTTCGTCGAGCACCAGCAGGTTGGCGGGACGGAGCAGCATCTTGAGGAGCGCGAGGCGCGCGCGCTCGCCGCCGGAGAGGATGCGCACGCTTTTATGCACGTCGTCGCCGCGGAAGAGGAAGGCGCCGAGCAGGTTCCGCAGCTTCGGCAGGAGCTCGGTGGGGCAGACGGTTTCCGCTTCCTGCTCGACGGTCAGGTCGCCCGAAAGCCGGTCCGCCACATCCTGCGCGAAATAGCCGACAACGATGCCGGAGCCAAGCTTGAGCGTCCCCGTGTAATCCGTGTCCTCGCCGGCGATCAGGCGCATCAGGGTGGATTTTCCCGCGCCGTTCGGACCGACGAAGGCGACCTTCCAGCCGGAGTCGACCTGGAACGAAAGGTCGCGTACGACGTTCTTCGCGCCGTAGCCCTTGTCGAGCCCCTCGGTCGAGAGCGCGATCCTCCCGCATTTCGGCGGAGCGGGGAAGCTGAAGTGGATTTTCTTCATGCCCTCGGGAATCTCGATCGGGACGATCTTATCGAGCTGCTTCATGCGGCTCTGAACCAGGGCGGCCTTCGACTCGTTGTAGCGGAAGCGTCGGATGAATTCCTCGAGCTTGGCGATCTCCTCCTGCTGCCGCTCCCAGGAGGCGTAGAGGGTTTCGAGCTCCCGCGCGCGCAGTTTCTCGTAGTTGGAATAGTCGCCCTTGTAGAGGGAAAGCCTGCCGTTCCAGAGCTCGTGCACCTCGCGCACCGTGGCATCCAGGAAGGAGCGGTCGTGGCTGACCACGAGGAAGCCCCCCTTGAACGCGCGCAGGAAGTCCTCGAGCCAGTCCCGCGCCTCGAGGTCGAGGTAGTTGGTGGGCTCGTCGAGCAGCATGATGTCGGGATTTTCGAGTATGACGCGGGCCAGGGCCACGCGCATTCGCCAGCCACCGGAGAATTCCGCGAGCGGACGGTCCAGCTCCGCCTCGGAGAAGCCGAGCCCGGTCAGCACCTCGCGAATGCGGTCCGAGCGGCGCCAGTAGCCTGAATCCTCGACGGTCTCGTGGATGGCATGGTGTTCGGCCACGAGCTGCTCGAGCTTCGGGTCCGAAGGGTCGGCGGCCTCGAGGCGATGTCCGAGCTCCTCGTAGCGTTGGAGCAGTTCTTCGATCTCGCGGTACGCGGTCTCGGCCTCCTCGCGGACTGATCCGTCACGGAAGGCCGCTTCGGATTGCGCGAGGTACGAGACGCGCGTGCCCTTCTGCACCGCGCGCTCGCCGGAGTCGGGCGGCAGCAGCCCGGCGACGATCTTCATCAGCGTCGACTTGCCTGCTCCGTTCGGTCCGGCGAGCGCGGCCTTCGACCCCGAGGCGAGGTTGAGCGAGACATTTTTGAGGATGTCGCGGGCGCCGAAGGCCAGCGACACCTCCGAGAACTGGACGAAAGCCATCGAGAGGCCTAGGGAGCGCTGCGTTCGAAACGAACGGGAGCGCCGGGATCCGCGACCAGGAGCGAACCGTCCAGCGCGTCCGGAGCGATGGCGGCGAATTCCGCCCAGCCTTCCCCGGTTCGATACGCGAGTCGAAGCTTCGCCCCGTTCGTGAAACTCAGGGTCAGCCCGCCTTCCCAGCCGCCCGGCGCCGCCGGATCCACGAAGACGTCAAGCTCCGCGGTGCCGGCATCGCCGGAGTACTCGGCGATCCAGTCTCCGACCACGCGCTCGTAAGCGCCCCAGGTGAAGCGCCCGCCGGGCTGCAGGGTCAGCACGCCGGCGTACTCGCTGGTAAATCTCGCGCCGTCCGCCAGGAACTCGCCGTATGCGAGCAGGCGCCGGCTCTCCTCCGCCCTTGCCAACGCCAGGACGTCGCCCTCGAAATCGATGAAGGTTTCCTCGGCCCTGCCGTCGCCGTCGGGTATCGACACCACGATCCTCCGTTCGCCCTCGAAACGGACGCGGAGCGGCGTTCCCTCGAACAGGATCTCGTTGGCGCTCGTGGCAATGCCCGCATAGAGCGCGCTGTAGGAGCGGTTCGGCGTCTCCAGGCGGGCGCGCGAGGCAGCCGGATCTACGAAGAACCCGTAGCGGGGCTGGAAGCGCTCGAGGTCGACGCGATTTTCCTCGGCCATCTCGCCGAAATAGGCCGGACGCCAGGCGACCGAGAAGAGCCGCGAGACCTTCTTCTCGTCGATGCCGGCCGAGCCGACGCTTACGTCCGGACGTTCCTCGAGCTTCTCGTCGAAAACGCGAAGCTGGTTGGAGAAGACGTATCCTCGGGTGCCGTCGGCGGCCAAGGCCGACCACCATTCGCCCTCGAGCTCCCTGCCGCCGGTCATCACCGGTTCGCCGTCCACGACGCTCAGCAACTTGATCACCTCGCCGAGCTGAAGACGATAGACCTGCGTGGCGCTGGCCCGGTTGTGGGGTTCCTTGCGGATCAGGAGCCCGTCGCGGAGGCAGACCGCGTAGAGGCTCGCGTTTCCGGCGAAGGCAGCCGCGGATTCCTCGGCGTCCTTGCGATTGCCGTGGATCTCCACCTTCCAGAACGGAGCCTCGGCCTTTTCCTTGGTGCCCGGCACGCCGATCACGTAGAGCTTCTGGATGTTGGACCTGATGTACACGGGCACCACGGATCCCGAGGGGATCGAGGGTTCGTCCACGGACCAGAGCACGAGTCCCCAGCCATGGAGCCGGGAACAGGAGGTGGCCGCCAGGGCCAAAAGTACGACAAGGGCGCCGAGCGCCGCTCCGGAAGCCTTCGCGCGTACGCGAGGAGCTGGCATATTAGAAGACTCTAGCATGATTGCCTTCATCCTACACGTTTACCGGGCTCGCGGCAACGTCCCCGCGGGCGGCGCGGACGGGCAAGCCTCCCCGCGCCGCGGTCTCGGGCGTGTTGCGCAAGCGGGGCGCGCCGAATAGTATGGAAGCACGCGGACGCCAGGCGCTTGCGGCGGCCGCGACCATGACGCGCAATGGAGTTCCCATGAATACCGCAGCCCTCGACAAGGTCGCCTCGAGCGTCCGGCTCCTGGCCATGGACGCCATCCAGGCCGCCAATTCCGGCCATCCCGGCATGCCGCTCGGATGCGCCGAGCTCGGCGCCCTGCTCTACGGCGAGCTCCTGCGCCACGACCCTGCCGATCCCGCATGGCTCGACCGCGACCGCTTCGTGCTCTCCGCCGGACACGGTTCGACCTTCCTCTACTCGCTCCTGCACCTGTCCGGCTACCCGCTCGCCCTCGACGACCTGAAGCGCTTCCGCCAGGTCGGATCGCCGTGCGCGGGGCATCCCGAATACGGCATGATCCCCGGCATCGAGACCACGACGGGACCGCTCGGCCAGGGCTTCGCGACCGCCGTCGGCATGGCGCTAGCCGAGTCCATGCTGGCCGCCCGCTTCAACACGCCGACCCGGAAGATCATTGACCACATGACCTACGTCATCGCGGGCGACGGCTGCCTCATGGAGGGCGTGAGCGCCGAAGCCTCGAGCCTCGCGGGACACCTGGGGCTCGGCAAGCTCGTCGCGTTCTGGGACGCGAACGCGATTTCCATCGACGGCTCGACGGACCTGACCTTCACCGAGGACGTGTGCGCCCGCTACGAAGCCTACGGGTGGCGCGTGCTCAAAGGTTCCATGTACGACTACGAGGGCATCGCCCGCATGGTCGCCGAAGCCAGGGCTAAAGGGGACAGGCCCACGCTCATCGCCCTGGAGTCGATCATCGGCAAGGGCGCGCCGACCATGGCCGGTTCGAACAAGGTGCATGGATCGCCTCTCGGGGACGAGGAGATCGCGAAGGCGAAGACCGCCATGGGAGTCGACCCCTCGCTCAAGTTCCATGTATTTCCCGAAGCGCGCGCCTACTTCGCCGAACGCGCCAAGGCCTTCTCGGCCGCCCGCGCCGACTGGTCGAGGGAATTCGACGCCTGGCGCGCCGAGAATCCCGCCCTGGCGGCCGAGCTCGACGCCTATGTTTCGGGCAAGGCATCGATGAACTTCGCCGCGCCGGTCTTCGCCGTGGGCGACAAGGTAGCCACGCGGAACGCTTCCGGAAAGGCGCTCGCCTCCGTCGCCGCCGCCTGGCCCAACCTGGTCGGCGGCTCGGCCGACCTGACCGGCCCGAACGTCACACAGATCCCGGGCGGCGTCTACTCGAGGTCGAACCGATCCGGCCGCATGATCCACTACGGCGTGCGCGAACACGCAATGGCCGCGGTCTCGAACGGCATTTCCCTGCACGGAGGCCTCCGGGCCTTCTGCGCCACCTTCCTGGTCTTCTCGGACTACCTCAAGCCCGCCCTGCGCCTTTCCGCCCTGATGCGGCAGCCGGTCGTCTACGTCCTCACCCACGATTCGATCTACATCGGAGAAGACGGCCCGACCCACCAGCCCGTCGAGCATCTGGCCGCCCTGCGCGCCGTTCCGAACGTGCGGGTGCTCAGGCCGGCAGACGCCGAGGAGACCGTGCTGTCCTGGGAACTGGCCATGGAGAGGACCGAAGGCCCGACCGTGCTGGCCCTGACCCGGCAGAACCTCAAGGTCCTGGAAAAGGCCGATCCGGTCTGGCGGGACACCGCCCGCTGCGGCGCCTACGTGGTCCGCGGGACCGAGGGCGAACCGGAGCTCGTCATCGTGGCGACCGGTTCGGAGGTCCAGCTGGCGCTCGAAGCCGTCGACAAGGTCGGAGCGAAGAAAATACGCGTGGTTTCGATGCTCTCGCGCGAACTCTTCCTGGCGCAGCCCGAGCCGATCAGGCAGGCCATCGTGCCGGAAGGCATCCGCGTTGTCACCGTAGAAGCCGGCGCGTCGCAGGGCTGGGAGCGCATCGCTACGAGCCATGCCGACATATTCGCCATCGACCGCTTCGGTGAATCGGGACCCGGCGACGACGTGGCGCGCCACCTCGGCTTCACCGCCGACGCGCTCGCCGCCCTGATCAGGACCTGAGCTACAGCCACTAAACGGAAAAGCCCTTCCCGCGCGGGAAGGGCTTTTTCATTCGGAGCCACTCGGGCGTCCGGCGGGTTTGCCCGGAATCACCACCAGCCGAAAGCGGTACCCACGCGGGTAAGGAACCAGACGAACACTATCGAGACGATGACGCCGTAGGCATTGAACCAGACGGCGAGCGCTTCGCCGTTGCGATGCGAATTGTAGCCGAAAAAGAAGCCCATGCCGATGCATACCAGGAAGCCGATCAGCGCATAGATGCCGTAGGCGGTGTTGTCGCTTCCGAGGGCGTCGAGGCTGAAGATGAAGGTGAAGGCGAAGAGCACGACAAAAATGAAGAAAATCAGCAGGCCGTTCTTGGTTTCCATTCGACGTCTCCTTATTGCTCCAAATCGGGCCGATCGTGTGGAGTATAAGACGTTTCCGGTGGGTTGTCCATCGAGGCCCGGAAAATGCGCGCGCCGCGCCCGAGCCGTCCGCTAAAGGGCGGAGTCCGGTTCGGCGGTCAAGCTCACCAGGCTCGGCATGGCCGCTTCCTTCCGGCCGCGTTCAATGAAGGCGCCGAGAGCCAGGCCGGCCACGAGCCCCCCGAGGCCCAGCAGCGCGTGCAAGCCCTCGCCCGAATCGCTCAGGAAATAGGTGCCGGCGGCGTACGCGATCGCGAAGAGGACGAGCGGCAGCCCGAGCATGGTCAGGACGCCGCGGGCCTGGTTCGCCGCACTCACCTCAACGGCCACCGATTCGCCGGGTGAAGGAACCCGCGCGCTCCGGGCCAGCGCGGTGACAACGGTACCCGCGGCGCCGCAGGCGCCGTTTGCGGCGCAGGACGCGCAGCCAGCCTGCCGTTCGATCCGGACCTGCACCACGCGGCCATCAACATTGACGACTGTACCCCGTTCAATCACGCAACACCTCCGCGCAGGGCAGACGCAAGGTCTCGATGGACCGCGCCCGCCCGGAATCCTCGATTTCAACGACGCAGGCCTGGAGCTCGAGGCTCCCTCCCGCGTCCTTCGCCCATGCAGGCACGCCGCTCAGGTATTCCCCGAGCCGGGTCTCCGGATCGAGACCGCCCACGGAATCGCGGCTTCCAGTCCGGCCCGCGTCGGTCAGGAAGGCCGTGCCCGCCGGGGTGACCGTGGCGTCGGCGGTCTGCACGCGCCCGTGCGAACCGATCAACGCGGAGACCCTGCCGTCGACGTGGGCGAGCAGGGTCCGCTTCTCGGCGGTCGTCGACGCGTGGAAGTCAACCAACACCAGAGGACTGGCGGGAGCCGCTTCCGCGCGAAGCTGTTCCAGCACCCTGTCGAAGGTCCTCAGCGGATTGTCGAGGTGGGTGCGCGAAAAACCGGACTGGCCTTGAAGCACCACGACGCCGAGCAGGGCGGGTCCGACCCGCACGAGTCGCCAGCCTTTTCCGGGGGCTTCCCCTTCGGGGTAATTGGCGGGCCGTAGCAACCAGGGAGAATTCGGGAAGATCTCGACGATGTCCTTCTTGATGAAGGCGCCGTCTCCGGTCGTCACCGTGCCGGCTCCGAGCTTGCGCAAGTATCCCGCGTGCTGCCTGCCGAGTCCGGAGCCGCCTGTCGCTCCGTCGCCGCAGACGACGACGTGGTCGATGCGGCGCTCGGCCACCAGAGCGGGCAACAATTTCCTGAGGGTGAATACGCCGGCCTTGCCGACCAGTTCCGCTATGTAGAGAATCCTTGTCGCCACGGTCAGAAAATACTCCGGAGCGGGAGCGGGGGGCAAGCGGTCAGGGACGCCTGAACGCGGGCGACCGCAAACGCCCCGCCGTCCTCCTCCGCGTTCGGTTCACTGCGAGTCGTAGCGCTCGACCTCGTCGTGGACGTACTCGAGGGCCATGCCGACCTCCCGGAACATCGCCTCGCTCTCGGCGGCGTCATGGTACCTGCGTTCGCAGACCACGCGAACGATGCCGCAGTTGATGATCATCATGGCGCAGGAGCGGCATGGCGTCATGCGGCAGTAGAGCGTCGCTCCCTCGATGGGAGTGCCGCGCCGCGCCGCCTGGCAGATGGCGTTCTGCTCGGCGTGCACAGTCCGGACGCAATGGGTCGTGGTCGTGCCGTCCTCGTTGACCACGCGCTTGAGCTTGTGCCCCGCCTCGTCGCAGTGGGGCAGGCCCGAGGGAGCGCCGACATAGCCCGTGGCCAACACCTGGTGGTCCCGCGCGATGACGCAACCCGACCGGCCGCGGTCGCAGGTGGCGCGCTTCGCGATGGCGTTCGCCACTTCCATAAAGTACTCGTCCCACGATGGTCGCCTGTACGCTTCGCCCGACCCGCCCATGCGCCGTCCCTTCGAGGTCTGTCCCTCGGCAACCACTATCCGGCACGAGATCGGCGAGGTCAAGGCTCGCTCCGACAGCGCGCGCTTGTCCCGACGGGCTGGCTGCGCTACGATGCGCGTATACCCCCCCCCTCCGGAGGAACCATGAGCTTGCTTCCCGCCCTGCGCCGCGCCGGCGCCGGCCTCGTCCTGCCCTTGCTGCTTTCCGCTTCGCTCGCCGCCTGCGGCGCTCAGTCGCTGGACCTCGCCGACGGGCTGTACGCCCGTGTCCGGACCGACAAGGGAGACATAGTCCTCAGGCTCGAACCGGCCAAGGCTCCGCTGGCCGTCGCGAATTTCGTCGGGCTAGCCGAGGGAACGCTCGACGCCACGAAAGGAAAGCGATTCTACGACGGACTGAGCTTTCATCGCGTCATCGCGGACTTCATGATACAGGGCGGCGACCCGAGGGGCGACGGTACCGGCGATCCGGGCTACTCCTTCCCCGACGAGTTCGATCCCACGCTCCGCCATGACGGACCCGGCGTCCTCTCGATGGCCAACTCGGGGCCCGCCACGAACGGCTCGCAGTTCTTCATCACCCACGTGGCCACGCCGTGGCTCGACGACGCCCACACCATATTCGGCCGCGTCATCTCCGGCCAGGACGTGGTCGACTCTATCGCCCAGGGCGACCGGATGGAGAAGGTCGAGATTCTCCGCATCGGGGCGGAATTCAAGGGATACAAGGTCGACCAGAAGCTCTGGGACGAACTCGCCGCGAAGGCGTTGTTTGCCTCGAACCAGCGAGCCGGGCTGATCCGCGAATCCGTCATCGCGGGATTCAGGACCAGGATGCCCGACCTTCTCGAAAGCCCCCGGGGCATCCTCTACAAGGTGCTCAAAGAAGGGACGGGCGAGCCCCCGCTCCGCGGCTCGCTCGTCAGGATCGAGTACAAGGGCATGCTCGCCGACGGCCGCGTCTTCGACGTGTCGAGCGCCCACGGCGGTCCCTTCGAATTCGAGGTGGGCTTCAGCTACGTGATTCCCGGCATGGACTATTCGGTCCTCGAGATGAGGCTCGGCGAAACCCGGTGGGTGGCCATTCCGCCCGAGCTGGCTTACGGATCCCAGGGGGCGGGCGGCGTCATCCCGCCCAACGCCTGGATCACCTTCGAGTTGACGCTGGTCGGCATGGAATAGCCTCGCCCGGAACGAAAAAACGGGACGGCGGGGAGCCTGGCTCCGCACCGTCCCGTCCCGTCCATCCCGTTCCGGGGATCGCCGGCACCCGGCCTTACCGTGTCGGTTCTTCCTCGTCTTTCAGCGTCCAGCGGCCATCCAGGTGCTGGAAACGGGAGGATTCGACCGTCAGGCTCCGACCATCCTCGCCATGAAGCCGGATGCGTCCCGCCGGCACGTTGATCTCCACGACGCGGAACTGGGTCCCGTCGTATGAGAATCGCGCGCCCTCGGAAGGTATGCGGCGACGCTCCTCGCGGTAGAATCCGTACTCGTAGGCCAGACAGCAAAGCAAGCGTCCGCACGGTCCCGATATCTTCATGGAATTGAGCGAAAGATTCTGGTCCTTCGCCATCTTGATGCTGACCGGATTGAGCTTGTCGCTTACGCCGTGGCAACACAGCGCGCGGCCGCAGACTCCGCAGCCTCCGGTGACACGCGCTTCGTCCCGGACCCCGATCTGCCGGAGCTCGATCCGCGTCCGGAAGACTCCGACCAGATCCTTCACGAGCTCGCGGAAATCGACGCGCGACTCCGCCGCGAAAAAGAATATTATCTTCGGCTCGTCGAGAACGTAATGCGCCGAAACGAGTTTCATGGGCAGGCGGTGCGATTCGATCTTCTTCCGGCAAACCTCGAAAGCGTGGTCCTCTTTCGGGCGGTTCTGTTCGCGGCGCTCGCGGTCGGCGCCCGTCGCGACCCGGTCGATCTTGACCACGTCCTCGGGCGACAGCCATCCGGGGTTGCGCACGATGCCGAGCACCTTGCAGACGTCCTTGCCGTAGCGGGTCTGCAGCACCACGAGTTCGCCCGGGACCAGAGGCTCCGGCTCGTCCCGCCAGGCATAGAAGGTCTCGCGGGCATGCTCCAGCTGCACCCGGTAGAGCGGCTCGGGCAGACTCTTGCCGTTGCGGTCCTTCAGTCCGGGCCTTTCTTCCCCAAGCTCCTCGTGGGCCGCGCCGGCGTGCTCGTCCTCGAGATGCCGAAGCTCTTCCTCGGTCTGCTCGTGTTCGTAATCGGGCATCGGGTATCTCCTAGCTCAGCAGATCGACCAACAGGCCGGCTATTTCGTCGACTTTGCGCAGAATTTCTAGTTTGTCGCGCTGCCCGGCCATTATATCGGCCGCGAGGCGCTCGAGCCTGGCGTCGATGATGGACAGCGCGGTGTACTTCTTTCTTTTCAGTATATTGCCGCCGCTCGTCCGTTCCTCGACGGCGTAGACCTTGTCGACCACATGCTTCACGAAGGCCCTGACGGCATCCTTGTAGGCGACTATCGCGTCGGGGCTCGGGTTCTTAGAAAGGGCCTCGCCGAGCCTGTGGACGTCGTCGAGCATGACTTCGACCGTCCGGTTGGAATCGAGCGAGGCGGGCCCCGCTCCGATTCCGGCCGCCTCGGCACGGGCGTCGGTTTCCGGTTCTTCAGCCTCGTCGACCTTGGCGAGGAGCGCTCGGAAGGAAAGCCGCTCCTTGGAACCTTTGCGCTCCCCGCGGGAACTTCTGCCCGCCAACGAGGGCACCAGTCCGGCGAGCAGGTTGTCCGGGATCCCTACTTTTTCCATGAGCGGAAGTCTCCGCCGCCCGGCCCGGCCTCGGGAACCCGCGTGCCGTGCGACTTCATGAACGCGAGGAGGGCCTCTTCGACGCCCTTTCCCGCTCCGGAGGCGCGGACGTCGCCATGGACCACAGAGCCCTCCGCGGCGTCAAAAGCCGGAGCGAAGACGTTGCCGATCACGACGGCGCCTTCGAGCAAGACCGCGCGCTCGAGTACCACCACGTCACCCTTCACAAGGCCGCCGATGATGGCCGAGCGTGCCTGGATGTCCGCGCCCACCCTGCCCTTGCCGCCCACCACGACCTTGCCGCTCGCGCGGACCGCGCCTGCCACGTCGCCGTCGATGCGCAACATGCCCGCCACGACGAGGTCGCCGGCGACCGAGGAGCCGGCGCCGACGAGGGTGTTTACGATGACGTCACGAGTATCGGACATGCGGGAATGGTACCGGAGCGGGGCGCCTGAGTCAACGCGCGGCGCTGCGGAGGTGGAGGAAGCGGAGCGGATCGATGGTCTCGGTGCCGAGATGGACCTCGTAGTGGAGGTGCGGACCGGTGGAGATGCCCGTATTGCCGATGCGCCCGATCTGCTGGCCTTGACGGACGACCTGGCCCTTCGTCACGAGCGCTACCTGCATGTGGGCGTAGCGCGTGAAGAAGCCGTGCTTGTGCATGATGATGACATAGTTCCCGTATCCGGTGTCGCTCGCGACCGTCACGACGGTGCCATCGGCGGTGGCGAGGATGGGGTCGCCGGAACGGAAGGTGGAGATGTCGAGACCTTGGTGGAGGTACCAATATCCGAAGAGCGGATGCTCGTTCTGGCCGTAGTACATGGAGATGTGCCCGATACCGCCCTGGATCGGCCAGATGTTGGGAATCTCGGAAAGGGTGGACTCCTGCGCTTCCATGAGAGCGCCGAGCTCCTCGAGCGGCTTGACTGCCTTGTCGAGGTACCCGGCTACCTGTCGGATGGCCCCCACCTCGCGCATGCTGCCGGTTCCGAGATCCTGTACGTCGAAGAAGGCGGCGAGGTCGCCGTCCCGTGACGAATCGGAGGAATCGGAGATCTTGACGCCGATGCGGGACAGGGTAGTTGCGAGCGCGGTCTCGAAGGCGCGGGCCGAACGGACCAAGCCCGTGGTCTCGTCGCGGAGGGCGTCGAGATCTTCGCGGGTCTGGTCGAGGCTGTCGGCCTTGCCGGCAAGGGCGAGGCTGGCATCGGTATAGCGCACGGACGAGTATACGAGCAGTCCCAGCCCGGCAACCAGCGCGATCGCGATGGCCACGAGTCCGTAGAAACTGAGCTGGAAGTTGACGATGCGTTTTTCGGTATGAGGAACGAACATGACGGTCAGCTTCTGCCGACCGGCGCGGTTGACCTTTCCGGCCGCGTCGCCGACAGCCCGAGCCGCGTCGCCGACGGCCGAGCCGACCTTCCTGGCGATGTTGTTCTCGAGCTTCTTGTATTGTTTAAGCGTCGACACGCGCTTCCTCTCGGTTTCGGGCGGATGACTAGTCACGCTAATCTAGCACTACAAGTATCGACTTGTCGAGAGGATTGCGAGGCAAAAGAATCGCCCTCTTGGAAACGCGGATCAGCCGATATATAGTGGACATGATGGAAACGGCAGACGGAAGGCGTACCCTCGGGCCCGGGGAAGCCGCGCTCGAGAACGACGGACGGCTTTCGCTGCTGTTCGTCGGCGCGGGTTCGGCTTTTTCCAAAAAATACTACCAGAACAACCTTCTCGTCGTGAAAGGAACCGACCACGCGCTCGTGGACTGCGGCACCCGCGCGCCGGAGGCGCTCGACCTGCTCGGCGTTCCGGTCACGAAGATCGAGAACTATGTGGTGACCCACTCGCACGCCGACCACTCGGGCGGCCTCGAGGAGGTCATGCTCCTCAACCGCTACGTGACGAAGCGCAGGCCGCGCATCGTCGTGGCCCCCCGCTACGCTCGACACTTGTGGAAGCGAACGCTCGCGGGTGGCGCTGCATATAACGAGCGCAAGGGCGGCCGCTGGTTGCGCTTCGACGAGCTCTGGGAACGGCTTCCCGTCCGGAGGATCCGAGGCGCCGACCGGGAGCGCCAGGTCGCGACGGTGGGCGGCATCGAGTTCCAGCTCTTCCGCACGATGCACATCCCCGACTCGGCGAGCTCATGGCGCGACTCCTCGCCGAGCTACGGGGTCGTGATCGACCGGAGGGTGCTCTACACGAGCGACACCCGCTTCGACCCGGGTATGCTCGCCGACCTCGACGCCGAATTCGGCTTCGAGGCCATCTTCCATGATTGCCAATTCTTCCCCGGCGGCGTCCACGCCTTCATCGAGGATCTCGGGACCCTGCCTCCGGCGATAAAATCGAAAACCCGACTCATGCATTACGGGGACGCGATGGACGGCAAGAGGGCGCGGGCAGCCGAGCTCGGCTTCGCGGGTTTCGTGGAGCAGTGGACGCCCTACGAGTTCCCCGTCCCGTCGACCTGAGCATCGTCCGCCGACGCCAGGTTCATGAGGGTCGCCGGGATGCCCGCGGCCTCGAGTAGCGCGGCGAAGCCCCGCGCGGCCCTCAACGCGCGTACCCGCTCGAGCCTGGCCACGGCGGGCGGCAGAGACGGCCACAAAGCGACCCGACCCTTCGAATCCACGCACGCGCCATCGAAGCGCGCCGCCCCTGCCTTTCCGCGCGCCACGAGAAGAAGGCCCAACGCTTCCATCATCGAGGCGGCGTCGTAAGGCTCCGCGCGCGGACCGATCCGGACGCCGCCCCTCGCCGCCCGGCCGGGCGAGTCTCTCCGGGCTGTCTCAAACATGGCCACAAGCCATACAGCTCCATCCATCGGCAAATTGTCAAGCCGCGCAGCGGGGACTAGCATCCCGCCAGCTTCGCGGAGGTCTAGTGACCCAGTTCCAGAGCGTGCTGATAAGGAACCTCAAACGTTATCGTTCCGAATCCGGGCTGACGCAAGCGGGCCTCGCGGAATCCGCCGGGATCAGCACCGGGTATGTCGCCGAAATCGAATCAGGCCGCAAGTACCCCTCCCCCGAGTTGCTCGAACGACTCGCGAAAGCGCTCTCGGTCCGCCCCTTCAGGCTCTTCATGGCCGACGAGGACCTGGTCGCCCTGCTTCGCGCGGAGCTGGCCTATCTGCTCGCCCCGGATGGCCCGGACGCCTTCGTCGCCGAGATGGCGGAAGCCCTCCGTCGAAGGCTCCTGCCTCCCGAAACGAAGGACTGAAACCTGCCTGCGTTTTAAACGGCGAGGTGCGCCATGTGAACCTTGCAGGGCGGGTCCTGGCGCGGAAAAATCCACGCCCCCTCTCGCCACGGATATCGGGGGCGTTCGGGGGTGCGGCTTTTCCGCGTCACCCGCCGCCCGGCTCCGTTCCATGAAGCAGCGACCGTGTGAAGCGCTTCCACGCCGCCGCATCGGAAGGCCATCCCAGGCAACTGAAGCACGACTTCATCATGCCGCCAGACCGGACACTTGGCGGATCGGCCAACCGCTTTGGGTTTCAAGCAAGCCGGCCCTTCCCCGCGCCCGCCTGAACGGCACGCCGCCCCGGAGCCTGCCCCCCCCCCATGAAAGCGGCGTGCAAGCGCAAACCCGACGCAGCGCCTCGCGGAGGATGGCAGGACGGCGGGTGACGAGCGAAAGCGCGCCCCCGAACGAGAGCTTGAGTGAGTGGGGTGTGCTTTCGCTCGTCAGGCCCCGCCCTGGAATGCCCGGATAACGCCCTTCGCCGTATTTACGAAGATCCCCGCCATCACCGGCGGGGATCTTCGCTTCGAGGAAACGCGACTCAGCGCTTGCGGGCGCGGACGAAGATCTGCTTGCCGGAGTCGTTGGGATTCTGCCGTTCCTCCACGTCGAACCACCCGCAACCCCTGATCAGCTCGCCGAACTTGCGGAAGCCATAGTTGCGCGGGTCGAAGTCGGGCTGGCGGTTGGCGACGTACTGGCCGACGGGTCCGAGGTAGGACCAGCCGAACTCGTCGGCGGAATCCTCCACTGCCTCCACAAGAAGAGCCCGGAGCTTGCGGTCATTCTTCCAATCCGCCGCCTGAGCGTGGCGCTTGCGCTCCGCCGGGGGTTTTTCGCGCTCCTCCTCCTCTTCCCGCAGGATCTCGGTGTAGAGGAATTTGTCGCAGGCGGCCACAAAGGGCTTCGGGGTCTTGCGCTCGCCGAACCCGATGACCAGCTTTCCGGCCTCGCGCAGGCGGGCCGCCAGGCGCGTGAAGTCCGAATCGCTCGATACGATGCAAAAGCCGTCGAGCTTCTCGGTATAGAGCAGGTCCATGGCGTCTATGATCATGGCGCTGTCGGTGGCGTTCTTGCCCGAGGTGTAGGAGAACTGCTGGATGGGCTGCAGCGCCCAATCGAGCAACTTGTCCTTCCAGTGCTTGAGGTTCGTCGTGGTCCAGTCGCCGTAGATCCGCTTGACGCTGGCCACGCCGTACTTGGCGACCTCGGCGAGGAGGCCTTCGACGATCCAGGACTGGGTATTGTCGGCATCGACCAGCACGGCGAGCTTCAGCTGCGAGCGGTCTTCCTTATTGTTCGCGTTCATCGTCATCTCCGAAGAAAAGGATGCGGACGCGGCGCAACGCGCCGACGGCCGCCATGGAAATATCGAAACGATCGCCGGGATGGCGGGACGCGGCCTCTTCCGTTCCACCGGCCCGTCTCCCGGAAAAATCCGCGCCTCGAGCGTCGCCGACGATCACGGAGCGAAGCTCCAGGCTGTCGCCCTTACGCCTGAGCTCGAGCGGCCGGACGAGGACCTTCGTCGCGCGGCCGCCCTCGTCGCGCCCGGGCACGGCAAGCTCGAGCAGATCGAAGCGCGAGCGGAGCACGCGCTCGACCGCCCGGACCTTGCCCACATGATCAAGCGCCCCGACCTCGGAGCGGTCCGACGGCGGGTCAGCCCTGCCCAGCTGATCGATCGTCAGCACGAGGCGCCGCGCGACGCGCTCGGCGAGCTCCCTTTCCCGATCGACGCCCGCGCCGAGCGCCGCGAGAGCCTTCCGCAGGATCTCGACGCGGGCGGAAGCGGCGCCCGGGTCCCAATCGTCCGACGCCGTGGCGCCGTCCGCGAGCGCGCGGAGCCCGGAGACGGCGAGCCTTATGGCCGCCGGATCATGTTCGGGCAGGCTTCCGGAACGCGCAAGCTCCCGGAGCGGCATCGATCCGGAGACTGGTGCCCCGTGCATGGCGGGCGCTGGCAAACCGACACGCTCGAAGGCTTCGAGAACGGCATCGAGTCGTTCTTCGGGCACGAACCAGGCGCCTTCCGCGATTCGCTCGAGACCGAGCTCCGTAAAAGCGGGAACGGCGGCCAGCAGGACCTGGGCCTGGCCGCTCGCGACGATGGTTGCGCCGCGATACACGCGAAGTGATTTCCGGTCCCGCTCCCACGCCTCGAGATTGAACGCCGCGCCCTGGGGTACCGGCCGCCCGGTGGCGGCTTCGAGCCTTCCGATGATCTCCCGCGCGTCCAAGCCAGCCTCGAACGCGGCGGTCACCGAGGAGCGGTCTACCCTGAGCGTCCAGGTCCGATCGCGCTTCTCGAGCCGTCCGACCAAGGCCGCGAGGCACAGGGCGGCGGCCCCGGCTCCCGGCATGGCCCGAAGTTCCATGCTCGCTTCGAGCATGAGCTCGGGTCCCGACGCCTCCGCCCGGGCGGCCCGCGGAGAGGGCGCGATGCCCGCGGCGCCGTGGCCGTAGGCCCCCACCGCCAGCATCGCCCCAACGAAAGCCCTGGCGGAAACCGTCACGCCGGAGCGCAAGCCCGCCGCCAGGGCCAGCCGCTCGGCGCCGTCGCGCGGCATCGCCGTACCGGGCACGGACGCCTCCAGGAAGGCTCCACAGAACGCGGCGCCCGCCGAAGGGTCTGGGACGGACGGGCCGAAGCCGCCGTCCGAGCTCGCGATCCCCGCGAGCAGGCGTTCCACCAGAGAACGCTCGCCCGACTCCGCGGCGGCGCGGAAAGCCGCGCCGTCCAGCGTCGTATTCTCGCCATCGCCTGACAGGAAAAGCGCGCCTTTGAACGCCTGGACGAGCACGTCGGCGCGGTCCCGGGCGGCTCCCGACGGCCCGGGCTCCGCGCGCCTGTCAAGTTCCGGCAACAGCGCCAAAACGCGCTTCCTGGTCCTGAGCGAAAGAGAACCCGAACGGCCGAAGGCCCTGGGTTCCCGGGCCAGAACTCCCACGAACGCGCAGGCCGTCTCGGCCTCGAGCCACGCCTCCGGCGGAAGCGAGGCGGATGGCCGAGCGCCGAAGAGGGAGGATGGATCCGCGATGCTCGCGACGAAAGGGGCGAGCGGAGGCGAAATGTCGACGACCCGCTCCGGACCGACGCCGGTCTTGTACGTACAGAGCCGTTCCCTGAGCGCCGCGACGCGGCCGAGCGCTTCGAAGACCGCCCCTTCGTCACCTTCGGGCGCGAGGATGGCGGCGAGCTCGTCCTCGGTCCGGGGTCCGAACACCGAGAGCGCGGCGAGCGCCTTCCTGTCCTCGTCGTCGAGCAGGTCGCGCAGGGCTTCGGCCGTATCGGGGCGACGCATGAAGGCCTCGAGCCGAGACACGAGGTCGTGCTTGTTGTACGGCGTCCTCAGCGGACCGAGGTAGTTCCGGGCGGCTTCGATGAGGAAACGGGTGGAGCCGGAGAGCAGGGCTGCCCGCCACGCCTCGATCGGGGTCGTGCCGGCGAAATGCCGGATCGGATCGCCGGATCTCACGGCGTCTCGTCCCACGCCTCTATGGCGTAACGATAACCTTGCTCGGCAAGGAAGCGCTGCCGGTTCGCCGCGAACTCCTCCTCGACCGTCCACCGCGAAACGATGGAATAGAAATGGCTGTTGCGCTGTTTCGGCCGAAGGATGCGTCCGAGCCTCTGCGCCTCCTCCTGCCGGCTGCCGAAAGCTCCCGACACCTGGATGGCCACCGAGGCGTCCGGCAGGTCGATGGCGAAGTTCGCCACCTTCGACACCACGATGACCCGGGCCTTGCCGGCCTTGAAGTCGGCGTAGATCCGCTCGCGCTCCGGGTTCGGCGTCTTGCCCGTGATGATCGGCGCGTTCAAGAGCTTCGCGAGGTGGCCAAGCTGGTCAAGATACTGCCCGATGACCAGGATGTGATCCTCCGGGTGGTTCTCCACAAGCTCGCGAACCACTTCGAGCTTGGCCCGATTCTCGGCCGCCAGACGGTACTTCTGCCTGAGCTCGGCCACCGCGTAGCGCACCTGGTCGTGCTCGGGCAGGGGCACCCGGATCTCGCGGCAAACCGCCTCCGCGATGAACCCGCGGCGCTCGAGGTCCTTCCACGGCGCGTCGTAGCGCTTGGGACCGATCAGGGCGAACACGTCCTCCTCGCGACCGTCCTCCCGCACGAGCGTCGCGGTGAGCCCGAGGCGTCGGACTGCCTGGATCTCCGCCACCACGCGGAACACCGGGGCGGGTAGCAGGTGCACTTCGTCGTAGACGATGAGCCCCCACTTCTCGCGGCGGAACAGCTCGAAGTGCGGGAAGTCCGACTCCTTGTCCGGCCGCCATACGAGCACCTGGTAGGTGGCGATCGTGACCGGCCGCACGTCCTTCGCGCCGCCGGTATATTCGCCCACGTCCTCGCGCCGAATCCAGGTCTTGTCCAGCAGCTCGTCGATCCACTGGTGGACCGCCGCCACGTTCGTCGTCACCACGAGCGTTTTCCGGCCGATGCCCGCCATGGCCGCCATGGCCACCACGGTCTTGCCGGCGCCGCAGGGCAACACCGCCACCCCGTAGCCCGAGCCGGGGCCGCGGTCGCCGAGGACCGCGGACGCCGCGTCCGTCTGGTAAGGCCGAAGCGCGAAGGGTCGTCCCGCCAGGGTCTCGTCGCGGAGGCGCAACTCGAAGGGATCGCCGTCCGCGAGCGGGGCGTCGTCGCGCACCGGCCAACCGAGCCGGATGAGCTCCTGCTTGACCGTGCCGCGGTCGACCAGCTTGACGAGGAATCCGTCGCCGTCGGGCTCCAGCCACTTCCGGAGACGCCTGGAGGCGCCGAGCTCGTCCGCCACTCGCGGGTCGGCGCAGACGAGCCGGAGGGTCCGTCCCTCGGCGTCCGCCTCGCGCAGGGAAAGCCGACCGAAGCGCGCGATGGTCTCCCGCGCCGACACGAGCACGCTCTCCGGCACCTCGTAGCGCGACCAGCGCGCGAGCGTCGCCCCGAGAGCGTCCGCGTCCAAGCCTGCCGAGGCCGCGTTCCAGAGCGAAAGCGGCGTGATGCGATAGCTGTGCATGTGCTCGGGGCTCTTCTCGAGATTGGCGAACACGCCGAGCTCGGCCCGCGCCTCCTCGAAGGAAGGGTCGTGGGCGTCGAGGAGGAGGCTAAGGTCGCTCTGTACGATCAGCGGTCGTCCGTCGGGCATTCGTATGAGTGTAGTACGAGGAGGCACCGCGCGGAAAGGGCGGCGGCCGCTCCGGCGCGCGCTTCGGGGAAGCCGGCGGCAGGTTCGCGGGGAAAAACCATCCGCCGGGGACAGACCTCGGTCGGTGGCACGTCTCGGCGGGAGAATCGCGCCACCCTGGCTGCCCCGTAGGATCGCACCGCTCACTGGCCCGCATCCGTCCACGAGGGTACAATCCAGCCATGGTGGCCCCAGGAAGCCCGGGAACTAATCAATCCGCGTCCGTACCCGTCGAGTCCGTCGCGAAATCAGGCTCGCCCCGCAACCGAACGCTCTCGGTGGCGCCCGAGGACGAAGCGCGGCTCGCGCCGTCCATCCTCGAGCTCAGTATCCCCTCAGGCGCGGATAGCCCCGAGGTCCGTCCCTTCGGCAGAACAGTAGCCCTCGACGCGATGGACCGGGTGATCCGCGGCGAAGTCCTCGAGGTCTGTCCCCGGCTGGAGCGCGGCGCATACTCGCTCCTGGTGGCCGACCCGCCCTACAACTTCGGCAAGGACTTCGGCGGGGTTCGCTGGAAAGCCATGGGCGACGAGGAGTACGAAGCCTGGACCGGGGCCTGGCTTGACGAAGCCCTGCCCCTTCTCCGGCCGGGGGCTTCGATCTACGTCTGCGGCGACTGGCGCTCTTCGAGCGCGGTCTACCGGGCGCTCTCACGGCGCGTCGAGGTCAGGAACCGGATCGTCTGGGAACGGGAGAAGGGCCGCGCTGCCACCGCCAACTGGAAAAGCGCGCACGAGGAGATCTGGTACGCGGTCGTTCCCGGCGCGGAGCCGTACTTCAACCGGGAGGCGGTGCGCGTCAGGCGCCGGGTTTTGGCCCCGTATCGCGATCAGGACGGCGGTGCGAAGGATTGGATCGAGGCCCCGGACGGACGTTGGCGAGACACGGCGCCCTCCAACTGCTGGACCGACCTTTCGGTTCCCTTCTGGTCGATGCCGGAAAACACCAGCCACCCGACGCAGAAGCCCGAGAAACTCGCCGCCAAGCTGATCCTCGCCTCGACCAAGCCCGGAGACGCCATACTGGACCTCTTCTCGGGCTCCGGAACGACCAGCGTGGTCGCGCGGAAGCTCGGACGACACCATACGGCGGTGGAAGCGGAGCGCGCCTGGTGCCTGATCGCGCTCAAGCGCCTGGAGCAAGCCTCGGCGAAGCCCAGGATCCAGGGCTTCGAGCAGGGGGTTTTCCTTGAGCGCAATGCGCGGTGACGGTGACGATGCGAGAGGACGCCGGTCCCCGAACCGCCGCGGGCGCCTTTCCCAGAGATCTGGCTTCGCGGGTCGCCAGCGCCCCCGGACCACGCGCGTCATGCGAAGCCATGATTGACAGAGCCGGCGTCGCGACGTAGCGTAAGGCTAATACGATGGACAACTATGCCGCCCGACTGTCAAAGCTCCCCGTGAATCCGAGCATCGCCGCGAAGGTGCTCGGCATGGCCGATTCCCAGGACGTGAGCTTCGGCGCCCTCGAGGAACTGATCAAGGCCGACCCGGGCCTGACGGCGCGCATACTCCGCATCGCCAACTCCGCGCTCTACGCGCGGCAGACCAAGGTGACGCGCCTGCAGACGGCCTTCACCCTGCTTGGCACCAAGACAATCCGGAACCTGGTAATCCTGGCGACAGGCTCGAGCCTGTTCCGTCGCGACCTCTCGTCGGCCTTCTACGCGTACTTCTGGACACATTCGCTCGCGACCGCCTTCCTCGCCCGCGACCTCGCGGCACGCTGCGGATTCCCGCAACACGCCGAGGAATGCTTCGTGGCCGGGCTGCTCCACGACATCGGGCAAGTGGCCTTCCTGCTCGATGATCCGAAAACGTACGACGAGCTGCTCAGGAAAGCGCGCCTGGAAAACCGGCCGATCTCCGAGCTGGAAAGATCGAGCTACGGCACCGACCACAAGCAGGTCGGCGCGAAGGTGTTGGCCTCGTGGTCCTTCCCGGCCGTCTACGTCGACACGGCGCTCGAGCATGGCTCCGTCAACGCGGCTTCCGCCTCGAAACAGGTGGTGGCCGCCGTGACGGCGGCCGATCTGGTCGGCTCCAACTGGGCGCGCGAACCGGACCCGCCGCGTCCGCTCGCCTCGCTCACCCCCTTCCTGGACTACCTGCGCATCAACGCCGAGGAACTCGACGCCTGGCAGTCGGAAACCCGCATCCGCCTTGACAAGGATCCCTTCTTCCTCGGCTGCCGCGAACTCGTCACGGAAGGATGAAGTCCGGCAAGGATACCGCGGTCCCGATCCGGGCCGAAAGCGACCAATAGGCCACGCCCCCGGCGTTTCCCGTCCAGGATCCCGAGGCTTCTCCGTACACCGCGTGCGTCCCCTTCGAGAGTTCCGCCCGGAACGACGCGTCGAAGCTCGGCAAGGTCGAAGCCGCGTCCGCGCGGGCGCCCGCCCAGAAACGCGCCGAGATCCCCAAGACGCGGTTCGAGCCGACGCCGATCCACGAGGCAAGCTGCGGTCCAACACGGGCCACGAGCGCCTTGTCCGGGGCGTAATAGTCGGTCGTGCCGGGCTCGGCCGAATCCTCATAGACCACGTGCCCCCCGAGGCTGGCTATCGTCCAGGGCGAGCCAAGGATGAGGAAGGTCGCGGAAGCTTCGCCGAGCGCCGTGAGAAGCAGGTTGTCGCCTCCCGCGACAGGCGCGAAGAGGCTGGCGAGTTTGCCGTACCCCCTGAAACCCAGGCTCACGAGCGGCCCCGCGCCGCTGAACTCCCGGTAAAACGAGGCGGTCAACTCGAAGGCATGTTCGTACCAGGCGTCGCGGTCGGGCAGGAAGGTTTCAGGCAACTGGTCGAAGACATATGCGGCATTGACGGAAAAGGGTGCGCCGGTCCACAGGATCGAGGCGGAGGCCTTCGGGGCGACGAGATGGGCGAGCAGGAGGTCCTCGGGCTCGAAGGCGCGGAACAGGAAGGATTCCTCTCCCCATAGCCGGTTGTCGAGCGTACCTCCGGCAGCCAGGTCAAGACGGAGCCCGAGCTTCTCGAGTGAAAGGCGCAAGCCCGCCTCGATGCCTTGAAGCCCTGCTACGGCGGGTTCGGAACCGGCGTAGGGACTGTGCACCCGCAAGGCGTCGATGGAGTACGAGCCGATGATGGCGACGGGTCCTTCCAGGTTCGCCGAATAGTCGATGCGCGCTCGCGCGGTCGTGCGGGTCGAGTCGACATCGGTGCCCGCGCGGAATTCGATGCGGTCGGCGTGGAGGCGCGCGAGGCGGTTGTACGATACGGCTGCGTTCGCCTGGGCCGGATCGATCTCGTCGACGCGTCGATAGAGGCTCATCGCCTTCGACCAGTCGCCGGAAAGCTCGCGGGCGCGCGCCAGGGCAAAGGTGGCGCCCGAATCCCATGGCGCGACAGCCAGCGCGCGAGAAAGCTGGATCACGGCGTCGCGCGGACGGGCGAGAGCGAGATAGACGTCGGCGAGCTCGCGCCGGTCGGCCACGGTCTCCGAATCGAAGCGGTACATGAATACGAGCAAGCGCGCGTGGGCGCGGCGGTGCAAAGCCTCGACGGCGCGAACCGCCTCCGTCCCGAACTCCGGTGCCGTGCGGACGGCCTCCCGCAGCGCCGCGACGAGGGCGACCGCATCGTCAAAAGCGACGGCGATCATCGTGCGGGCCTCGTCCTCGGGGAGGGGCCGGAGGCCGTACTCGAAGCTTAGGGCAGCGAGCGGGGCCGCGTGGGCGAAATAGGGCGCTTGATCCAGCGCCTCGCTCCCCTCTCCGTCCCCGTACGAACCATCGATCCAGATCCGCGCTTGAGTCCGCGCGCGCGCGCCGAGGGGAAGGACCGCTTCCCGCTCCGGAAGCCGGGCTGTCCGATCGGCCCGGGACAGCACCTCCGCGGGCTTGCCGTCGACCAGCGAAATGCGGTCGAGCAGCGCCTCGGCCAGGCTCCCGCCCGAAGCGGCGAGTCGGGTGAGCTCCGACAGGTCGGCGCCGCGGCTCCAGGACCACTCGCCGAAGCTTTCGAGAAGTTCCGCGTCCGCGGACTGTCGCTCCGCTTCGGCCTCGGCGGCCTCGATCGCGCGCGCGTACCGCGCGGAGAGGCCCGCCAGACGTTCGCGCGCGTCTCCTGCCGCGATCGACGCGGCCATGAGTTCCGTCTCCGCGCGCTCCCGGGCCGCGACAGCCGCGACGGTCACGGCGGCATCCTTGCCGGCCTCCGCTTTGGCGACGCCGGCCTCCGCCTTCTCCCACGCGGAGAGCGCCGCGGCGAGTCGGTCAGCGAGGGCATCCGCTTCCCGGGCAAGCCGCGGGAATCCAGCGCGGTGCACGGCGAGCTCGTCCAGCAGGCGCCAGGTTTCGGCGAGCTCCCGCTCGAACTCGCCCACCAGCAGGTACTGCCTGTTTACCAGTATGGTCCGGGCCTCCGCTGCGGCATCCTCGAGACGGCCATTCCAGAAGTAAGCCGCTACGAGTTCCTGACGGAGGGCCAGGTCGTCCGGGTCAGCCTCGAGCCGCTCCGTGTAGCGCGCGAGCGCGAGCTCCTTGAGCTCGGCGGATCGGCGACGAGCCGCGAGCATGGCTTCCAGCCGCGGCGACGAAATGAAACGCCCCGCGGCCATACGCTCGAATTCGAAGGCTCCATCGGCATCGCCGAGCGCAAGGGCGCTTCCCGAAGCCAGAAGGTAGAGCTCGAGTTCGTCGGGAAAGCGCTCGATGCCGTCACGATAGGTTCCGAGCGCCTTGGACGGGTAGCCGTTCGCGGCATAGATGCCCGCAAGCTCCTTGATTCCCTCGACGTTCGCGAACGCCGCCGCGCGCGCCTGCTCGAGCGAAGTGTCCCCTTCGGCGACCCGGCCCGCCCACAGGAAGGTCAGGCCGTAATTCACGCGCAAGCCAAGGTCGTCGGGGAAGCGTTCGAGCGCCGTCCGATAGAGCTCGAGCGACTCGTCATAGCGCCCGAGCCACGCGGCGATCTTTGCCGCCTCGGCCCAAACATCCCGCTCCCCGCCGTATTCCCCGAGATAATCCCTGAAAAGCTTGAGCCCCTCGTCGGCTTCGCCGTTCCAGACCCGGTTGCGGGCGGAGAGCAGGGTGAAGCGAGGATCCTCGCCCGTCGCGAGTTTGCCGCGCGAAAGGGTCCGGAGCGCGTTCCCGTGGTCGCCGATCATGCCGTAGACCACCGCCAGGCTCAGGTAGGCGTCGCGGTTCGAAGGATCCGTGTCGATGCGTACGGCGTACTGGGCGAGCGTCAGGTAGGGGTTGTCGAGGCTGCGGTCCGCCAAGTCGCGCGGGAAACGCTTCGGCAAGGCGTCCCGGTCGAAGCCGGCCGTACCGACGGGCGAAGCGTCCTCCAGGAGGAAGAAGGCATCCAGCGCGAGGTACCAGCGACGGTCGTGGCGCCGGCGCTCGGCCGCTTCGAAGCGGAACGTGTGCATGCCCGCCTCGAGACGGATGGCGTCGCGCGCGGCGTACCAGAAATTCCCGACACCGTACGACTCAACAACGGCCACATTCTCCCGGTAGAGCGGAATGCGCTCGCCGCCATCGACCGAGAGCGAGACCGGCGATCCATATGAAGGCGACAGTTCATCCCTGGGTCCCGGCAAGGTACCGGCCACGAAGAGGCGGAAGGAACCGGATTCCTCGACAAGCACCGCGTACTCGGCATAGAACGGCGCGCCGGGATCTTCGCTTTCGCGGTTCAGCCTGAGCACGCGCGAGAGCGAGGCCGAATAATCGAGCGTGGCCTCGCGCGCGAAATTCGTGGAGACCGCATCCTCGGCCTCAGCCCACACGAACCCGGGCGTCTCGACCGGGAAAACCGGCTCGACGACGCCGGAGGGCTGCGCGAGCGCGTTTTGGGCCAGGATCAAGAGCGCCGCGATCGAGGCGAGCGGGCGCGTGAAAGCGCGCGAGTCTCCGGAAACGGTTCGGGTTCTTTCCTGCATGGCCTTCATCCCCCGGGCATAGCCTTCCGATATTATGTAGCATAGTGCGCGCCATCCTTTCACGCGAACGTCCTTCCATCATCGCCGCGGAAGTCCTCGGCCTGGCCCTGCTCGTCGGGGCGGCCGGGTTCATTCCGGGCGCCTCGCCGGGTTTCCTGGAACTCTACGGTCTGCCCGTACTAGCGGCCGGCCCCTTGTTCGCGGCTTTCTACGGCTTCGGCTGGGGTTGCGCGGCCATGGCGCTGTCAGGCGTCTCGGGCTTTCTGGGCGCTCCCGCCCTGGTCGGCGAACTCAACGCGGCCTGGTTCGCCTCGCTCGCCGCGACCTTGCCGGTTCCGGGCCTCGCCTCATTGTCGCTGATGGCCGCGGCAGGATTCGCCCGCGGCAGGTCCGACCGTTCCCGCGCGGAGCTGCTCGGCCGCCTCAAGGACGCGGTCGTCAAGGCGATCCGCCTCGAGCGTGCGACCGAAACACTGGAGCGGGTGAACCGCGAGCTCGAAAACCGGGTGGCGGGACAGGGCGATTCGGTCACCCTGCTCCATGACTCGGTCCGGAAGCTGGCGAGCCTCAATCTCGACGAAGCCTTGGCCAGCATCCTCGACACGGTCGAGCTCTTTTCGGGCGCGCGCTGCGCCTCCATCTGGCTGCCGGACGAAGCGGACGGAAGGCTGAATCCCGTCGCGGTCAAAGGCTGGCGCGCGGGAGAAGCGCGCGACACCGCGCTCGACCCCGAGACAAGCGTGGAAGGTTGGGCGCTCCGCAATCGAAAACCGTTCTCCGCCCGCATGGCCGCGTCGGGACCGCCTTTCGACCGGCTGGACTGCACACGCGCCATCATGGCGTTCCCGCTCGTCATAAAAGGCAAGCCATGGGCGGTCCTCGTCATCGAGGACCTCCCCTTCGAGCGCTATTCCCTCTACACCGAAAGCCTCCTCGCCATCGTTCTGAGCCTCGCCGAGCCCTATCTCCGGACCATCGTCGAGTACGAGGCGTTGCGCTCGAGGCGCGAAGTCGACGAGGAGACCGGTTACCCCGGCTTCCCCGTGCTGGTACGCACCCTCGAGCGCGAACTCGCCACGCTCGGCCACGAGCAAGCGGCTCTGTCCCTCGTCATCATAGAAATGGCCAACTTCGCCGCCATTCTCGACGGTGGCAGGCAGCGGCAGGAACTGAAGCGGCTGGTGGCCGGTTGCCACCGGATCGTAGACCGCTCCGAAGGCTCGAAATCGCTGGCCTTCCATTTCAAGGACGACTCGCAGCTCGCCTTGCTCGTGCCGGGACTGGGGCAAGGAGACGTCTCATTCTACTGCCTCGAGCTGCTCGGCACGCTGGCCGCCATCCCCTTCGAGATCGACGGCGAGGGGATACCGTTCGAGGCGATAATCGGCTTCGCCTCGGTCGGAGCGGACACGAGGGGAGCGGACGCGGAATCCATGATCTCCGAGGCCGAGCACCTGCTCTCGCTTCAAAGGATCTAGGCAAATGGGTACCCTCGAGGCGATCCGTTCCATCCGCGCCGGCTTCGTGCCGCGGACCCAGGCCCAAGCGTTCCAGGCCCTCAAGCGGGGACTGGTCGACGAAGCTGTGTGCGTCTGGCGCTCGGTCAACGTGCGACCCATCCTCGAGGAACCCTGGGACCTCGACGAGATCGAACGACTTCTGGCCAAGGAAGACCTGGACGAGTCGACCGTGCTCGCCCTGGTCCGCATTTTCGACGCCCTTTCCCGCGGCAGCGACAAGGAAGCAGCCCTTTTCGCCGCCGAAAGCCTGAACGCGCTCGAACTCCGCCACGAGCGGCGCGTCCAACGACTGCGCAAGACCCGGCGAAGCGATCCGTCGCCGCGGGCGACACTCGCGCTCGCCCAAGCCTATCGAGCTCTGTCCCTCGCGTGCCGTTCCCGCCCTGTGCTCGCCCGCTTCTATCTCGGCGAGGCGCTCTCCACGCTCGACGAGGGGAAAAGCGGCGCCATGCCCGAGCGGGATCGCCGCTCGATCGCGGTCGCGGCGTCGGCCATCCTCGTCGAACTCGGTGATCCGGAAGGCGCGCTGGAGAGGCTCGCTTCCCCGCTCGCGCGAAAGCCCTCCGATCCGGCCTTGAGGCTGGCGGAGGCGAGGGCGCGTTTCGCGGCACGCGATTTCGTAGGGGTCGCCCGCGCGCTCGAAGCGGCCGAATCCGAGCGCGACGACCCCGATGCCGGACTTCTCGACGCGCTGCGGGAGTGCTGGCGGAGGGTGGGCCATTGAGGGAGAGACCGCTCCGCGTCTGCCTGGTCCTCGAAGGCTCCTACCCCTACATCACAGGCGGCGTCAGCGCCTGGGTGCAGGACATCGTCACCGGACTTCCCGACCTCGAGTTCAGCCTTTTCACGATCTCCCCGAAGGCCGGGCAGGAACTCCGCTACAAGCTTCCCGGCAACATCGTCGAGCACCGCGACATCGTGCTGGGATCCGCCGAGCCGGGCCGGGCCCCCCGCGGCGCGACAAAACGCGCGATCGGCGAGACGGTGAGCCAGCACTTGCGCATGTTCGCCGGCGCGGAGCCTTCGTTCCGCGCGCTCATCGACGTCCTGCCGGAGGACCTCGACCTTTCGGACGGGTCCGTCGAGGATCCGCGCGCCTGGGAACTGATCCGCCGCATGAACCGCCAGAGGAATCCCGCCTATCCCTTTGCCGACTACTTCTGGGCCTGGCGTTCGGCGCACTCGATGCTCTTCGACGTTCTCAGGGCAAAGGCGCCGGAGGCGGACCTCTACCACGCCATTTCGACGGGTTTCGCAGGACTCGCGGCCCTCGCCGCGGGGCAGCGAAAGGGCAAACCCTTCCTGCTCACCGAACACGGGCTCTACCACAAGGAACGCGAGATCGAAATCCGGAAATCCTCATTTATCCGCGGCTACCAGCGCGACATGTGGATAAAGGTCTACAAGCGCATCTCGGCGGTCTGCTACCGCGAGGCCGACGGAATAACCTCGCTCTTCGAGGAAAACCGCCGCAAGCAGCTCGAGCTGGGCGCAGAGCCTGAAAAGTGCCGGGTCATCGCGAACGGGATCGAACTCACGCGCTTCGCCGCGGTGATCCGCGCGCCGCGCCCAGGCTTCCACATCGGAATGGTCGGACGCATCGTCCCGATCAAGGACGTGAAAACCTTCGTGGCCACCGCCCGTATCGTCCTCGACAAGCTGCCGGAGGCGCGTTTCTACGCCATCGGTCCCACCGACGAGGATCCCGAGTATTACGAGGAATGCGTCGCGCTGGCCGAGCGGCTCCGCGTCTCCGACCGGCTCGAGTTCACGGGACGGAAGAACGTGCTCGAGTACTACGCGTTCCTCGACCTCATGCTGCTGACCAGCGTCCGGGAAGCCCAGCCGCTCGTCATCATGGAAGGTTGGGCCGCCGGCGTGCCGACCGCTGCCACGAGGGTGGGGAACGTCCCCGAAATGCTCGAGGAGGACGAACGCTTCCTCGCACCCTCGAAGGACGCGGAGAAGCTCGCCGAATCCGTGCTCTGGGCGTACCGCCACCCGACCGAGCTCGCGGAGATCAACAAACGAAACCGCGAGAAAGCCTTCGCGCGGCACGACCGCGCGGACATGCTCGACGCTTACCGCGATTTCTACACCCGCTCGGCGCAAGGTCTGTACCCGGGCAAAGAGGCGACCGAGCCTTCGCGACGAGGGAAACCGCGGGGTCCGTCCACGGCGGACGCGTTCGCGCGAAAAACGCAGGCGGAGGGAGACGCGCCATGGCGGGCATAGGCTTCGAGCTCCGCCGCGTAATCGGGACGCGGGGCGTCTCGCGGAGCCTCGGCGCGGCTTTGTCGGGCGTCATGGTGGTGGCCGGACCCTGGCTCACCACCATACTCGCGATCTCGGCCTCGCGCGCCATCTTCGCCCGCGGCGGATCGCACTGGGCGCCACAGTTCCAGGCGGCCGTGGTCTATGCCTACGCCGTGTCGCTCGCGCTCTTCGCGGGACCGCAGCACCTATTCACCCGCATCGTCGCGGACCTGATCTGGGAAGGGAAGCAGCGGGAGGGAGCTCGCTGGCTCGTCCGCTTCACCTCGTTCGCGACCCTGGCTTCCGCGTGTCTCGGCATCGTCGCCATGGCCTTATTGCCGGTGAGCGTGCCGGGAGCCTGGGCTTACCGAAGCGCATGGGCATTTCTTTTCGCCGCCATCAACGCGCTCTGGATGGTCATGCTCTTCGTGTCGCTGCTCAGGCGCTACCTCCAGGTGGCCCTGGTCTTCGCGGTAGGCATGGCGGCGGCGGTCGCGCTCGCCGCGCTGGCGCCCTCGTCGTGGGGCCCGGCGGGACCAGTGCTCGGGTACGCCGTCGGCCACGCGCTGGCGGCCGCCGGCCTCCTGGCCCTCAGCCTTGCGGCCTTCCCTCCCGCTCCCGCCCCGAAGGCATGGAGAACGATCGGGGCTTACCTCGGGAAGCGCGGAGCCCTGGTGCTTTCCGGCGCCTTCTACTACCTCGGCCACTGGGCGGACAAATTCGCCTTCTGGATCACCCGCGGAACGCCCGTCGAAGGCACTCCCTTCGCCCTGTACGAGCGCTACGACCTGTCCGTATACCTCGCGGGCCTTGTCCTGGTGCCGGGCCTCGTCTATTTCACCGTCTGGACCGAGACCGGCGTCGCCTCGTCCATCAGGCGTTTTCTCCGGATCATCGGGCACGGCGCAGTCGACGGCATTTCCGAAGCCAGGGCGCGGCTCCGGGGAGAGGTCTTCGGGGAGCTCGCGATCCTCGTCCTCTTCCAGCTGCTCTTCACCGCCGCGGCCGCGGCCTGGCTGCTCCGCTCGCCGGGGGAAGCTGCGACCGTGGCCATCGTCGCGCTCGCTGGCGCCACGCTCCAGCTGGTGCTTATGGCATCGATCAACGTCCTGTATTACTTCGAACTGCAGGGACGGGCGCTCGCGGCTGCCGCCGCGTTCCTCGTCCTCAATGCGCTCGTCTTCCCGCCGCTCGCCGAAAGCTTTCGGGCTCTGTCCCCGGGCCTCGGCTACCTGGTTTCGGCCGCCTTCGCGAGCCTTCTCGCCCTGCTGCTCCTCGCGCAGGCCCTGCCGGCCACAGACCGCGCGCTCTTCCTCAGGGCGGTCAAGCGCTGAGCCGCGCCCCGGGGACAGAGCTCGCACTGCTAACGGAGATGCCGGGACGGGGACAGAGCTCCACCAGGGACAGAGCTCCGCCAGATTCGGGGGGACAAAAAAGCCGGCCCGAGGGGGCCGGCTTATCTTTATTCCCTGAATGGCTTTTACCAGGATCCGGTGTTACCCTTGCTCGCATTGTAACGAGCAAGTACTTCAGCACCGGAAATCGCGATGTTATCTACGTTAACTCCAGTGATCTTCCCGTCGAAACCGAAATATCCGGCTTGCGCGCTGTATATGTCTGGCAACTGCGATCCGATCACGAGGTCAGAATTATTCTCTCGATACTCCGCGACGCTGGGAGTGCCGGACTTGTTGAGTTTCCCGTTAATGTAGAGGTTGATGAAGGGCACTGAAGCCACGGTATCCCATGTGGCTACGAGGTGGTACCAGGTGGATCGCTTCAGATTGGTCTTTGAGAGGACGCTGTCGTAGCTGTTGGTGCCGGTCGGCTTGTCGAGGATGATGCCTACCTGACCCTTGTTGCCCCAACCCTGAAGCGAGAAGCACTCATCGGAGAAGTCGAGCGCGGTGCCCTTGTGGACGATACCGGCGGTATCGGTATATTTGTCAATATAAATCCAAGCTTCGACAGTGCCCGACGTGCCCATCGTAGCCGATTGTGGGACGTTCGTATTCATGACGACGGTTCCCATCGTGTCAGCGCCTTCGAAAGTTGCGACTACCTGGCTCCCTGGCAGCACATTGGACTCCGGTGCGCTTGATTCCGCTACCGTCGCCATGCCAGTTGTGATCGAGGCGAAAACCGTGGTCAAAGGCTCGTCAAGACCTAGCGCCTCGGCGGTTAGCATCGCGTATGGAACAATCCCTTCAGTCGGATCGACTTGTTCCTCGCGCAGGTACACCGATGAGCCCGTGTCCTCGGCAAGGATCTCCTCCGCGTTCGCGTCGGGAATGAAGTAGGTAGAATCCGCTAGCGAGATGGCGAGGGCCTCGTCGTTGATCTGGTCCAGGATGAAGTCCCGGAGCCCGGCGGCGTTGACGACGCGCGAGCGCATTTTCGAAGTGATGGAACCCGCCCCGGTCGGGACATAGTACCCGGGCGCGTCGTCGAGCCCATAGACGACCCTCTGACGCAGAACCGACTCGGCGAGCGCGTCCCAGCTGGCCCCGACGTAGACGCCGGAGACCGTACCGGCGAAATCACCGCCGTCCGTCGTGATGGTCGAGAAGGTCTTCTCGAAGCTTGCGGTATACGCGGTGTACGTATTGGCGGCATCGTCAGCCACCTCGGTGTAGTAGCGCACGCCGAGCACGGTCTGGCTGACCGTGCCTTCCCAGAACCAGTAGCTGGGGTAGGTTGCGGGCGTCACGTAGTACATGACTACGGACGAGTACATGACGTTCGGATCGGTACTCGAGGCGGGTACGAACGCCTGCGAAAGGTCGAGCGCCCCGTCGATGTCGAACGCAGCCGGATCGAACTTGGGCCCGCCCGCGGTGCTGGCCGCCACGATGGTCTCCGCGCGCTTGGTGCCGTCGCGGAAAGTGAGCTCCATCCTCACGCGGTGCTTCTGGTCCTGGGCCCAGGTGGCATCCACGATAGGGTCATCGTCGGTCCAATCGCCGTCCGGGTTTGTGAAAACGCCAGAACTGTCTCCGTCACGGACGAAGTACTCCTCCACGTAGGTCGCGCGGAGATCCGAGGATGGGAACGTCGTCGTCACGACGATACGGTAGACCTTGACGGTCGGTTCGTCGTTCTCCAGCGTCGCCGTGAAGCTCGTCGTCTGCCCCGGCTCGGGGTAGTTCGTAAAGGATCTGGGCTGCAGGTCCGAAAAAAGCACGGACTCCGTCAGCCGGTCGACCGGCACGGTAGCCCTGGCGGCGCCTGGGTCCGCGGAGCGCGACAGGAAGGGCGTGACGGCGCGGGCGACGTCGCCGGAGGGGGCGCCGCCGCGCTCGGCCCAGTAGCTCGACATGAACACTTTCGAGAAAGATTCGAGCTGGGCGTCGGTGGGGGTGTCGATCAGAGGGTCACCCGTCCCGAACAGGGTACAGGATCCGAGGGCGAGGATCAGGGCGAGCGCCGCGAGGAACGCGGTGACAGTCTTCATGCTTCTACCTCCGCGGCGTCGGCGACATGAACCCCGCCGGACGCCGCGGCGGCAGGGCGCGGATCCGATGACCCGCAAGAGTGTAAGCCGACTTTAGGGGATAGATGACAGTACGGCTCATAATGTAACGCATCTGTCAAGAAGAAACAAGCCGAGAGCACGGGCACAACTTTCGGTGCGAGCTCTGTCCCCGGACACTCCGGGTCCGACTTGCCCATGCGCGTCCGTCGTGCCAAGGCGAGCTCTAGGCGAGCTCTGTCCCCCGCGGCCGACATCGCGCACCTGGATTTGCCCGATGCGACCGCTTTTCCTGAGGTCTGTCCCTCATGGCCGCGCCGCCCTGCGGGGTCAGCTCCTTGACCCGATCGGCCGAGGGGCCCTAGTCTGCTCGGGTGAATCCCATCCTCCGAACCATCTCCGAATACCGCGATGCCTTCTCGAGCTTCACGCCCAACGCGAAACGCTTCCTCGCCGGCAACGCCCTGGTCTGGATCGCCTCGAACCTGGTGCAGCTCCTCTTCAACCTTTACCTGAAGGAAGCCGGCTACGCAGAAGGCGCCATCGGGGCGCTGCTCTCGACCCGCGCGCTCGGTTCGGCCCTGGTGGCCCTGCCCGCGAGCCTCTTCATAGCGCGGATCGCTCCCGAGCGGATGCTGCCCGCCGGCGCCTTCCTTACCGCGGCTGCCTACGCGGGCCAGGCACTGCTTCCGTCCGGCGGGGTGGCGGCGAGCGTCCTCGCCTCGGGCGCCTTCTCAACAATATTCCAGGTGAGCGCCGGTCCCTTCTTCATGCGCAACTCGGGCGAAAAGGAGCGCTTGCTCCTGTTCAGCCTGAACGGAGCGCTCTCGATGCTGACCGGCGTGGTCGGAAGCCTCCTCGGAGGGCTCGCGCGGGATCTCCTGGCTCCTGCGCTCGGCGACGGACTTCTCGCGTATCGCATCGCGTTGCTGGCCGGTACCGCCTTCGCGGCGGCGGCAGCCCTGCCCTTCGCCCGTATCGACGAAGGCGCGGCAAGACCGCCGAGCGGTCTTTCGGGGTTCAGGCTCGGGCGGAAGCCCGATGTGGCGCCGGCCGCCCAAGCTCCCCGAGGGACAGACCTCGACGCGCCGGAAACCCTCGGAGACCCCGCCACACGCTCCGACCAGCCATCAGGGACAGACCTCAAAGCGCCGGAGACCCTCGGAGACCTCGCCGCAGGCTCCGACCGGCCATCAGGGACAGAGCTCGCCCGCGCGAGCAAGTCAACAGGGACAGAGCTCTCTCACGCTGCGCGCGAAATGCATCCACCAGCCCCCGGCAACGGCCCAGGCGCGACGCGCGTCGAGGCTGAGCCGCCGATCTCGCTCTACGTGCGCCTGCTGCTGCCGGGCTTCCTGACCGGCATGGGCGCCGGCCTGACCATCCCCTACCTCAACCTCTATTTCAAGAATGTCTTCTTTCTATCGGATTCGGCCATCGGCGGCATCGTGGCGGCGGGCCAGGTGGCCACCTTCATCGGAATGATGGCCGGCCCCGGCATCGCGCGACGTATGGGAAAACCCGAGCTCGTGTTCTGGTCGCAGGCGCTCAGCGTCCCCTTCATATTGGTGCTGACCTGGGTGCGGGCCCTGCCGCTCGTGGCACTCGCCTTCCTGGCCCGGCAGACCCTCATGAACATGTCGACGCCGGTGTCGGACGCCTTCGGGCTCGGCCTCGTGCCGCCCCGGCGCCACCACCTGCTCAACGCGCTCCGCATGCTCAACTGGACAGGTTCGTGGATGGTAGCCGCCCGGGTTTCGGGCATACTGATCGAGCGGAGCGGCTTCGAAGCCAGCTTCGTGCTTACCGCCGCGCTCTATGCGGTCTCGACGGCACTCTACGGACTATTCTTCGTGGGAAAGGGCAAACCGGGTTCGCTCCCGAAGCGCGCCTGAAGAGCGGGTAGCGGGGCGACCGCCCGCCGGGCACGCCGAGATCGGGGGAACCTCAGTCAGCCGGAGCCGCGGCGAGCATCAAGGAGATGCGGCTGCCCGCCTCGGGCGAGCTTTCGATGACGAGCCCGCCGCCCGCGCGCGATGCGAATTCGCGGGCCAGGGCGAGCCCGAGGCCCGAGCCGGCCGTGGCCGAGCGGTGCCGCGCCGCTCCGGTCTCCAGGATCGAGCGGACGGTTTCCGCGTCCATGCCGGGTCCGGTATCAGAAACCTCCGCCACCACGCTATCGCCTGAGGCGCGGGCCGAGAGGCGCACCGAGCCGCCCGCGGCGATGTGCCGTACGGCGTTCGAGCAGAGGTTGCGCAGGACCGTGGCCACCATGGAACGGTCGGCCTGCGCGCGCAGCGCGGGCGGGCACTCGACGGAGAGCGCAATCCGCCGCTCGCCGGCGGGACGGGCGTAGAGCGAGGCGATCTCCTCGAGCAGCTCGGCCATGACGAAGTCGACCGGCGCCGGCGCGAGGCCGCCCGTCTGCGAGCGGGCCCAGGACAGTATGTCCTCGAGGAGGCCGGCGGTGCGCCGGGCCTGCGAGGCCACCTGGCCCGCGAGTTCCTTCACCCGCTCGGGCTCAAGCTCGTCGACGTAGCGTTCGAGGAGCTCCGCGCCCGAGACGATCACCGTGAAAGGATTGCGGAGGTCGTGTGCGATGATGGACATGAAGCGGTCCTTCTCCGCCACGAGGCGCTCGAGCGCGAGCTCGTTCTCCTTCCGCTCGGTGACGTCGAACACGATGCCCGCGACCATGAGCGGGGCGCCGTTCCCGTCGCGCTCCGCGACGTAGCCACGGTCGTAGAACCACTTCCACGCGCCGTCGCGCCTGCGAATCCGGTATTCGGCCTCGTAGGCCGGCGCGAGGCCGGCGAGGTGGTCGCGCATGGCGCGCATGGTCCGCTCGTGGTCCTCGGGATGGATGAGCTCGGTGAAGTCGTATACCTTCCAGGCGCGCTCGCCGGGCTCCCAGCCGAGGGCGCGGAGCTTGCGCGGATTGGCGTCTACCTCGCCGCTCCGCACATCCCAGTACCAGCGGCCGAGATTGCCCGCCCAGGAAAGCTCGAGCCGTTCCGCGAGCTCGCCGAGCGCCCGCTCGCCTTCCTCGGCGCCATGGCGCGACGGCCCGCCCTGTTCCCCTGCCTTCACTGTCTCCGACGGCATGGACACCCCCGCGTCCATCGTGCGTCATGCCGCGGAGCTTGTAAAGGCGATCCGGCGGATCCCGCCTGCAGACCCGGGGAGTCGCGCAGGGGAAATCGGCGCGCCGCCGTTCAGTCGCCGCGGCGAGACAGCGTGGCGAGAACCGGCAGGTGGTCGGAATAGCCGTCGCGGAGGACGGGATCCCACCCGAAGGGCAGTCCGTCGGGGCCGTAGAGGAAGGGAAGGTCCGTCACGCCGAACGACTCGAGCTCGAGCCCCGCGCCGTCGAACAGGCCCGGAGAACAGAGCAGGTGGTCGAGCCGGTCGCGGGAGTCGCGGTAGGAGTAGGTAAAACCGTCGGCGCCCATCCAGGGCTCGACCAGCACGGGTTCTTCGAGGCCCGGGAAAGCCGCCCCGGACGCGGAGAAGAGGAGCCGCCCCTCGAGCGCGGGCCGTTCGGCCGCGCGCTCGGCGGGAACCAGGGCTGTAGGCCAAGCGACGCGGTCGAATTCGGAAGGGTCCTCGTTGAGGTCGCCCGCGACGAGAAGGGCGAGCCCGGGCCGCTCCACGAGCCGCGCCGCCACCAGCCCGGCGACCAGGCCGGCCTGCGCCCGCCGCTCGCCCTCCGTTTCCGCGTCGCCTCCGGAGCGGCTTTTCCAATGGTTGACGAACACGACCAGCGGCAGCCCCGAGGCGTCCAGCTCGATTTCGAGCACGGCCCGGTCGGCGACGCTCCCGTCCGCGAGCGCGGCCGAGTGGGAGCGCGCGGACACGATCGGAAGCCTCGAAAGCACGCCGACGCGCACCGCGGCGGGTCGGGCATCGGGATCGCCGGCAACCAAGCGCCAGTCGTAGCCCCTGCGCGCGAGCGGACCGGCGGCCAAGTCGTCGAGCACGCGGAGGTTCTCCGCCTCCTGGACGAGCGCCAGGTCCGGCCCGCCCGGCGACGACGCCAGGATGACCTTCGCCGCGAGCGCCAGGCGGACGCGGTAATCGGCCTCCGACCAGTCGCCGTCGGCGACGGTCCAGTCGTCGTACTCGGTCCCCGAGTCGACAGGGTCGAAGAGGTTCATGAGGTTCCACGACAGGACGGTGACACCTTCGCTTCCGGCCGACGCGAAAGGCGGCGCGCAGCCGGCGCAGGCCGTCAGCGCGAGGGCCGAGGCGGCGGCGA
>JAFGNN010000023.1 GCA_016926955.1 Spirochaetales bacterium
AGAGGGAATCGCGAATAGCTCATGCATGCCGTGATACCGTCGCGCACGGCTTCCCCGCTTGCGATTCCCGAAAGCTTCGTGACACTTTCAAGTACTTGCGCGCCGCGCGCCGGGAACGTTAGGCTCGGGCCATGGAACGCATCCTCCTCGCCTCCGCCTCGCCCCGCCGCAGCGAAGCCCTGAGCGCGCTCGGCTTCCCGATCGCTGTCCGCCCAGCGGATGTGGATGAATCGTTGCGAGACGATGAGCCCGTGGCACGCCGGGTACGCTCCCTCGCGGCGGACAAGGCCCGCGCGGTCGCTGGTACGGCTGGCCAGGGCGATCCGCGCTGGGTCCTCGGCGCGGACACCCTCGTCGCCGTCGAGGACCGCGTGCTCGGCAAGCCCCGCGACCGTGCCGAGGCAACGGCGCACCTCGCCCTGCTGTCAGGCCGCGAGCACACGGTCCACTCGGGTCTGGCCTTGGTCGATCGCCGTTCGGGCGATGTCCTGGAGGCGGCAAGCGCGACGCTGGTGGAGTTCCTACATCTTTCGGAAACCGAGATCGAGTGGTACCTGGACTCGGGGGAATGGGAGGGCGTGGCGGGCTCTTACCGTATCCAGGAGCGGGCCGCGCTCTTCGCCGCGCGTGTCGACGGATCGTACTCCGGGGTCGTGGGCTTGCCCCTCGCTGTCCTCTATGGTATGCTCCGGACCGCCGGCTACCGTTTCTGAAACGATGCCGGAAGGCGCGACCGCATCGCGGTCGACGCCGAACGCCGTTCCCCCGGGCACGGCGCATTTTCCGTCCGGCCCGTGACCGCGCATGCGCGGCCGCCCGTCCGGTCGAGAACGAGTGAAGGGGGTCGCGACAACGCGTCGCGGCCGCAGGAGGACCGCTTTGGCAGTCGTTACCATGAAGAACCTGCTCGAGTCCGGAGTGCACTTCGGACACCAGGTCAAGCGCTGGGATCCGCGGATGAAGAAGTACATCTTCGCCGAGCGGAACGGCATCCACATCATCGATCTCCAGAAGACCATCCAGTCCATCAAGGAAGCCTACGACGCGATCCGCAAGATCGTCGCCGGCGGCAAGACCGTGCTCTTCGTAGGCACCAAGAAGCAGGCCCAGCAGGCCATCCAGAAGGAAGCCGAGCGCTGCGGCATGTTCTGGGTCAACAACCGCTGGTTGGGCGGCATGCTCACCAACTTCACCACCATCAAGAAATCCATCCTCCGCCTCAAGAAGATCGAAAAGATGGAGATCGACGGCACCTTCGAGAACCTTACCAAGAAGGAAATCGCCGGCCTCGTCAAGGAAAAGACCAAGCTCGAGAAGAACCTCGGCGGCATCAAGGACATGAAGGAGCTCCCGGGCGCCCTTTTCGTCATCGACACCCGCAAGGAAGCGATCGCCGTCACCGAGGCCCAGCGCCTCGGCATCCCGATCGTCGCCATCGTCGACACCAACTGCAATCCCGAAGGCATCACCTACCCGATTCCCGGCAACGACGACGCCATCCGCTCGATCAGCCTCTTCACCCAGATCATCGCCAACGCGGTGGTCGAGGCCGACAACGAGACCGGGCTCAAGATCATTGAGGGCCTCGGCGACGAGGAAGAGACGGTCGAGGACGTCAAGACCGACGCCCGCCCCGTCGAGGAAGACGAGGTCGAGGTCGACATCGAGAACTACAACCCCGAGGCCGCTCCCAAGGCCCCGGTCGTCGAGGAGCCCGCGCCTGCCGTCGTCGCCGACGAGGACAAGCTCTACGAGGCCCGCTAGGCCTTGATTGATACGGGACGCCCTCCGGGGCGTCCACTTCCCTTCGATATGCATGCCGCGTCCGCGCGAGGCCGGGGGCGCGGCTTTTCAAGGAGATATCCGTGAGCATCAACGCCAACGACATCAAGACCCTGCGCGAGAAGACCGGCGCGGGCATGATGGATTGCAAGAAGGCCCTGACCGAGGCGTCAGGCGACGCCGTCGCCGCCGAGAAGCTCCTCAAGGAGTGGGGCCTCGCCGGCGTCGAGAAGCGCGCCGGCCGCGCCACCAACGAGGGCCGCGTCTTCCTCAAGGAGACCGCCGCCAAGATCGCCATGATCGAGATCGCCTGCGAGACCGATTTCGTGGCCCGCAACGACGACTTCATCGCGGCCGGCCAGAAGGTGGCCGACGTCGCCTTTGACGGCGACATCGCCGCTTCGAACGAGCTTCTCGAGGGCATGGTGAAGGACATCGCGTCCGTCATCAAGGAGAACATCACCCTCCGCCGCGTCGCGCTCGTCAAGGCCAGGGAAGGCGAGTGGCTCCACTCCTATGTCCACGGCGAGGGCAAGATCGGCGTCGTCGTCACCGCCAAAGCCGACAAGGCCGAAGCGTGGAAAAACGAGGCCGTCACCGGCTTCGTCCACGACGTCGCTCTCCACATCGCCGCCTTCCGCCCGAGCTTCCTCGACCAGTCCCAAGTTTCCGCCGAGTATGTCGCGGAGCAGAAGGGGATCTTCGAGAAGCAGATCGAGGGCGACGAGAAGATGAAGGGCAAGCCGGCCAACGTCGTCGAGGGCATCGTCAAGGGCAAGGTCCAGAAGCTCATGGCGGACATCTGCCTGATGGACCAGGGCTTCGTGAAGGACGAGAAGCAGAAGGTGTCGAAGGTCATGGCTGACGTCGCCAAGGCCGCC
>JAFGNN010000024.1 GCA_016926955.1 Spirochaetales bacterium
CTGGTCGTGCTCGAACGGCCGCTCGGCGCGCTCTGGGTCCGCGCCTGGGACCGCCGCGGCGAACCCATGACCCCGAGTCCCGACGCGGCGCTCTGCGCGGCGAGGCTGGCCTTCGACAAGGGGCTCGCCTCACGCGAGGGAGTGGAACTGCGCACCGGCCCGGAAGCGATCAAGGTGGACGCCATCGACTCGCGGAGCCTCGGCGTCACGCTCGGACCGCCCGCTTCTCTCTCGGGAGACCCCTTCGTCGAGACTGACGGCGCGCGCGAGGTGACCGTGGTGGAAGCCGGCGGCCGCCGCGTGGAGATACTCCCGCTCAGGGCGGCCGGGCTCTCCTGGGCGGTCGTGACGACGGGGGAACGGCCCCGCTCGGCACTGGAGTGGCTCCGAGGCTCGGCGGCGCTGACGCCGCTCGCGGTGCGAATGATCGACAGGTCGTCGATGCTGGCCGCGGCGCGGGGCCCGGACGCGCTCGCGGCGGCGGGAGCCGCGCTGGCGGCGGCGCGGGCGAGGGGGCTCTGCGAACGGGAGGCCGCGGTGCGCTTCGGTCCGGATGCCGTATGGACTCGCTGGAACGCCGACGGCACGCTCTACGCGGCCGCCAGCCCCGCCTACGCCTTCTCGGGCGAGCTTTGGCAGGCGGACTGACCCGGGGCGGCGGGGTTGCGGCAAACGCGGCCCGCGCCCTCCTTCGGTTCAGGAATTCCAGTAGTCGATTCGGAACGGTCCCGTTTCTTCCATGCCGAGGCCCCGGTAGAGGGCGCGGGCGACCGCGTTGCCCCGTTTGACGAAGAGCGTGGCGCCCCTTCCCGCCGAGCCGATGTCCGCGAGCAGGGCGGCCACGAGGGCCCTGCCGACGCCGCGGCCGCGCAAGGCGGGCTCGACGTAGATGCCGCCCGCCTGCTCCATCCTGAGGCCGCGGGCGTTGGTCTGGGCCTTGGCCACAGGCCGGCCCTCGTGCTCCGCGAGCCATACCCGCTGCTCGGCGAGCGAGCGGACCAATCCCGCCTCGCTGACCCGCGCGTCGAAGACGTGCATGGACGTGAGGACTTCCTCGCGCTCGTAGGCGGCCTGGAGCGGCAGCAAGGCTTCGAGGTCGGCGGGTCCCGCGCGCCGGACGCGCACCCCGTCCGGCGCCGGCTCCGAAACCGGTGCGAGCGCGCAGGCGCGGGCATCGAGGCGCATGGTCACATAGCGTATCGAGAGCGCCGGCTCCAAACGCGCGAGGCTAGCGAACGCGGCTACGTCGGCTTCCCTTCCCATGGCGGAGGCGGGAGCCCCGATGCGCAAGCTCAGGAAGCGACCGAGAACCCGCGCCGCCTCGCGTTCCGGAGGCGAAACGAAGACCGGGAAGACCATGCCTCCGCGGGCGAACAGCACCGCTCCGACGATCGTTCCGCCGTCGAAGCCCGCCAGCACCGTGGCGCCGGCGTCGAAGCGCGGCGCGTCCGTTGGCTCGCCGAAAAGCCGCCAGGCGAACGCGCAGGCGAAATCCTCGCGCTCCGCCAGCCAGTCGCGAAGCTGCCGGGCGTCCTCGACGCGGAGCTTGCGCCAGAGGACGCTCATGGCGTGAAGGGCAGGCGCCCCGAAGGCTCGATGCCGCCCGACAGGGCGGCGAAGGCGGCGGCGAAGGATTCGCGCGAATAGCCATAAACGGCTATGCCGCCAGCGCGCCGGCGCTCGCCGAGGGAAAACGCCGGGCTGAGCGATGAGACGACCCAAACCTTGCGGCCTTGGTCGGCCAGCGCCTCGAGGTAGGCTTCGCCCGCCCGGTTGGAAACGGAGAGCACGATGGAGTCGAAGCGGCCGGCGAGCGAGAGCAGCGATTCGAGCTCGGCCGCCACCGGCGCGTCGGCCGGGGAGTAGGAATAGCGGAACCAGGCGGCGGCGGGATACGCGAGGCTGCCTTCGGCGAAGAAGTCGCCGTACTGACCGACGAGCAGCACCCTTCCCGCCTCCGAAGGAAACAGGGGCCCCTTCCAGCCCGGCAGGGCGGTCGCACTGCGGGCCGCCAGATCCAGGAAGAAAGCCTTCGATTCGTCGCTGCGGAGCGCGCGCTCGCTCTCGGGCGCGGGTCCGACGCCAGACTTTCCGCGGGGCCGAAGGTAACGGAGCTTGAGCTCGAGCACGCGCTCGGCCGAACGCCTGACCCGGGCGGCGAAATCCGGCTCTTCGCGATATTTGTCGAGCAGGCGGGTCCAGGCCCGGTCGTCGAGCCCGAGGGTCCGCGAGATCATGATTATGTCGTTACCGGCCTCGAGCGCGCGGACGCAGGCCTCGGCGAAACCGCCGGAGATGGCCGCGCCCGACATGAAAAGGTCGTCGGTGACGACGACTCCGTCGAAGCCTATCCGTTCCCGCAGGTACCCTTCCAGCAGGGCGGGCGAGAGCGAGGCCGGCGTCGAGTCGCCCGATACGCGCGGATAGGCGAGGTGGCCGCTCATCACGGCCGGAATGCCCTCGGCCGCGAGCATGCGGTAGGGCACGAGCTCGCGGTCCCAGAGGGTCGCGGGGTCTATGTCGATCACCGGAAGTATGCCGTGGGAGTCGAGTTCGGTATCGCCATGCCCGGGAAAATGCTTGGCGGTGCAGGCGACGCCGGCAGCGTCCATGCCCCGGTAGAAGGCGGTGGCCAACGCACCGACTGTCGCCGGATCGTCGGAGAAGGCGCGGCTGCCGATGATGGGCGAGCGCGGACGCGTGGCCAGGTCGACGGTCGGGGCGAAATTCATCGTCACGCCGAGGGCGGACAGCTCGCGGCCTATGTAGAGTCCGGCGCGGTAGGCGTCGACGGGGCGGCCGGAGGCGCCGATGGCCATGGCGCCGGGCGTCTCGCTGGTGCCGCCCTTGACGTGCCGGATCCAGCCGCCCTCCTGGTCGGTGGCGACGAGCGGAGGGATGCCGTGGGGAGACGCGGCGGCGGCTTCCTGGACGCGGGCGACTACGCGCGCGAGCAGGCCCGTGTCCTCGGCGTTCCACCCGAACACCTTGATGCCGCCGAGCGCCCGGGTCCTGATCCACTCGAACAGGAGCGGCGAGGGCTCGGTGCCCGGGTAGGTCATCATGAACAGCTGGCCGAGGAGCTCCTCGGGCGAAAGGGCCGCGGCGAGGACGCGGGCGGCCTCACCGGGCTCGCCCTCGACGCTCCAGAAGTCGACGCGCGCTTGCCCCGAGGCTCCCGTCACGAGGAGCGCGAGTGCGAATGCGAAGGCCGCCGCGAGCGCGGCGGCTCTCGGTCTGCCCGCCGTCCTAGACGTAAGCCTGTCCCCGCAGCTCGTCGATGTACTGCGAGGCGCAGTGCGCGGCCACCGCTCCGTCCGAGGCGCTCGTGACCACCTGGCGGAAGGGCGTGACCCGGACGTCGCCCGCGGCGAAGAAGCCTTTCAGGTTCGTCTCCATGCGCTCGTCAGTGAAGACGGAGCCGGATTCGTCCTTCGCCACGGATTCGGGCGCCAGGGCGGTCTGCGGAATGGATCCGACGAAGACGAAGACGGCGGCCACGTCGACGCGGACGGTCTCGCCGGTCTTGACGTTCTTGAGGGTGACGCCCTCGACCTGCTTCGTTCCCTCGATGCGCTCGACCACCGTGTCGAAACGGACCTCGATGTTCGGGTCGGAGAGCACGCGCTCGGCGACCGCCTTCTGGGCCCGGAAGCGGTCCTTGCGGTGGACCATGATGACCCTGGAGGCGAGCTTGGACAGGAACTTCGCCTCGTCGCAGGCCGCGTCTCCGCCGCCGACCACGAGCATGGGCTTGCCCTTGAAAAAGGGGCCGTCGCAGGTGGCGCAATACGAGACGCCGCGGCCCTGCAGCTCCTCCTCGCCGGGGGCCCCGAGGTGGCGGTGCTTCGCTCCCGTGGCCAGGACGACGGCCAGGGCCGTGACGGGACCGTCGGAGGTCTCGATGACGAAGATCCCGCCTTCCTTGCGGATGGCCGAGGCGCTCGTGGTGCGGAATTCAGCCCCGAAGCGTTCGGCCTGGGCGCGCATGAGGTCGGCGAAGTCGAAGCCCGTCACTGGCTCGAGGATGCCGGGGTAGTTCTCCAGCTTGTCGATGACGAGGGCTTGCCCGCCCGGCGCCATCTCCTCGATGACGACGGTGCGAAGCGCGGCGCGGGCGCCGTACTGCGCCGCGGAAAGGCCGGCCGCGCCGGCGCCGACGATGGCGAGATCGAAATCAGCGTTCATTGAAAATCCTCCGGCGCGGGGCGTATCGTGGCCGACCGCGTCCTGGTTGTGTAGATTGTATTGATGGCGTCGTCAGAATATACCGGAGGGACCATGCCGCGGACAAGCACGAACGACAGAACCCGGAGCAAGCGGGGCGAGCGCTGGCGGCGCGCCCCGGGCAAGCTCGTACCCCTCGCGCTGCTCGCCCTCGCCGCCTCCTGCTCCGCCACCATGGCCGCGGCCGCCACCGGCAGCTCGGAAGCGCGGGCCGCGCCTGAACGCGTCGCGGTTCCGACCCTGCACGCACCGGGGGTCCCCGATGGTCTTTCGCGCATCGGCGCGCTGCGCGAACCCCTCGGCGTCGATGACTTCCTCGAGGGAGCCCTGCTGGCTTCGGGGGGCACGCCCTCCGAGCGCGACGAAGCCCGGCGCCTGATCGTGGCGGCCCTCGATGAGTGGCGGGCCGAGGCCGAGGGAATCGGCGACGGGACCGAACGGGCGTCCGCGGCCCTGGACTTCCTGCACGAGCGCTTTTTCCGCCGCTATGTGGAGGAACAGACCCGCGTCGACCTCGCGGCGCTCGGGGGCGACTACAACTGCGTGTCGTCGGCGGCGCTCTACGCGCTGTTCGCGAAGGCCGCCGGCCTCGACGCCGCGGCCGTCGTCACCGCCGACCACGCCTTCTGCCTGGTGCGGATCGACGGCAGGAGCGTCGACGTCGAAACCACCAACCCCTACGGCTTCGACCCGGGCTCCCGCAAGGAGTTCACCGACAGCTTCGGACGGGTGACCGGTTACGCCTACGTTCCCCCGACAGCCTACTCGCGCCGCCGAGTCACGGGCGACCGCGAATTCCTCGGCCTGATACTTTCGAACCGCGCCACCCTGCTCGAGCGGAGCGGGTCCTGGCGCGAATCCGTCGCCGTCGGCGAGGAGTACCTCGCACTCGTGGGCGGTGAAACGGGCGCCGTTTTCTACCTCGACCGCGTTTCGAACCTGGTGTCCTGGCTCGACGGGCGCGGCGACGCGGAAGCCGCGCTCGAGGCGATCGCCGAGGCCAGAGCCCTTGCCGGCGGCCACGCGCGCCTCGACGAGCTGGAGCTCGTCATCGTCCTCAACAGCCTGGCCCGCCTCGGTGAAACGGGCCGCTGGGACGAGGGTTGGAGTCGGGCGCTCGCGGTCAAGGCGTCCGGCCGGGCGGACGCGCGCCTGGACCTCTTCCTCAAGACCGCGACCAACAACTCGCTCGCCGTCCTGCTCGGCGGCGACCGCATCGACGAGGCCGAGACCTTGCTGGCGGATCGCGCGCCGGACCTGGCCGCCAGGGACCTGGCCGCTTTCCGCGCGATGATCGCCGAGGCGCGGCTCGCGCGCGCGGTCAGGACGCCGGGTTTCGAGGCGGCCCTGGCCCAGGTCGAGGCGGTGCTCGCCTCGGGCGCGCTTGCCGAGTCGCGCTCGCTCGAGGCCATCGCCTACCTCTACGTGCAGGAGGCGAACCGGGTCGGCAGGACAGCGGGCTGGCTGGCAGCCTGGAAGGTCCTCCGGCCGGCGGCGTCGCGCTGGCCTTCCCACGGCCCGCTCCGGGACGCAGAACGCGCCTTCCGAGGGAACGCGGTGGCGGAATACCACAATCGCTTCGTCGCGAGCTGGAACTCCGGCCGGATGGCCGAGGCGCGCGCGACGATCGAGGAAGCCCTGCGCGAGTTGCCCGGCGAGAAGGCCCTGCTCGACGATCTCGCGGCCATCGAGCGCGCGGGGTACTGATCCGGGAGGCGATCCCTGTCCGGGCTCCTCAGTCCACCGCCTCGAGCGGTCCCTCGCGGAGGAGCGGCTTGAAGCGCAGCAGGCCAATCGCGCCGCCCCCTTCCCGCTCGCGCAGGGACAGCTCGCCCCGGAGCTGCCGGGCCAGGGCCTGCACCAGGTCAAGGCCGAGCGAGCGCGGGGCGTCGGGGGCACGCGCGGCCTTCGACGCGTCGAAGCCCACGCCGTCGTCCGCCACCTCGATGATGGCCTCGCCGGAATCGGAAACGTCGAGCCTGACGCGTACCGTGCCCTTTCGACCGCCGGGAAAGGCGTGCTTGAAGGCGTTGGAGACGAGCTCGTTGACGATGATGGCTGCTGGAATCGCGGAATCGAGGTCGAGCTTGACTTCGCCGCGTCCTTCCACCCCGACCGCGATGCCGTGCCACTCCGCCTCGTATACGCCGGCCAGGTAGCGTACCAGGCTGTCGATGTAGCCGGCGGCGCTGACCCCGTCGAGTTCGGCACGCTGATAGATCTGCTCGTGGACCATGGCCATGGACTGGATCTGGGTCTGGCACTCGAGGAATACCGCCTGGGCCCGCGCGTCGTCGACGGCGTGCTGCTGGAGGTTCAGGAGGCTCGAGACGACCTGCAGGTTGTTCTTGACGCGATGGTGGATCTCCCGGAGCAGTACCTCGCGCGAGCGCAGGTCACGCTTGAGGGCGTCCTCGCTGACCCGGCGCAGGGTGACGTCCCGGATGACGCCGATGGTGCCGCCGGGGTTCCCGCGCAGCTCCGGCATGCTGAAGCCGACCGCGTTGACCTCGCCGAAGGCGTTGACCGCGCCGAGGGCCCATCCCTCCGCGGCGCCTTCGACGCGCTCGTTGCCGGCCAGCAGGCGCAGCTCGAGATTCCGCGTCATGCGGTCGCCGGAGCGGCGCTCGTCGAAGAGCCGGGGCGCGCCCTCGACCCCGGTGACGCGCCCGCAGAGCATGGGAAGCACGTCCTCGCGACTGACCTTGGGCGCGTCCTCCGGGTGCACGATGGTTGAGAAGTGGCGGCCGATCAGCCTCGCGGGATCCCAGCCCAGGCGACGCACCGCGTCATTCAGGTAGGTGAAACGGCCGGCGGAGTCGAGCACGTAGACCACGTCCGGGATGGCCCGCATCAGGTTGAGGTATTGGTGCTCGGTCAGCGCGAGGTGCGCGTTCTGGCGCGCGATGGCCTCCCGGACCGTGGCGGCCTTGCGGATCAGGATGGGCAGCAGGCGGGTCCAGGCGCCGCCTTCGTCCCGGAAGAGGAAGAAGCTCGACTCGTCGCGCAGCGCGTTCTCTACCCGCGCCGGATCCTCGGTGCCGTCGAGCAGGATGACGCTCGGCAGCGGCCAGAGCGAGAGCCAGTCGGCGAAAGCGCCGGAGGCGAAGCGGAAGTCGGCGACAATGACGTCGGCGCGCCCCTCGCCGATGGCCGCCTCTATGTCGCGTAGCTCGGTCGGGAAAGAGAAGGAGAAACCGCCGCCAGCGGCCGCGGCGGCCTCGGCCGCGCCCGGTCCGGAACGAGGGGAGAGCGCGCACAGGACGCGCAGGGCGTTGGTCGGGCGGTGCTCGTACGTGGCGTCGATGTGTGACCTCCGGTCGTACGGCGAATTCTAGGCGCCCCGGACGCGGGCCGTCAAGTCAAGCGAGGAGGAAGCCTCGGATCGGGTCACAGAGACCCCCGCTACATTGCCAACGCGGGAGCGCCCGTCTATACTCGTATACTGAGCGGCCCGCCGGCCCTCCGGAGTCCCCATGTCCATCGTTCCCGAAAATTCGGTCCCCTGCCTCGGTACCCGCTCGGTACCCTCCCCCATCGGCCTCTCGAAACGGCCCGGCGACGCGCTCGCCGACTATGTGGAGGATTCCGACCTCGTCCGCCACGGTTTCGACCCCTGCGGCGAAGGGCTCTCGTTCGAACGCGCAGGCCCTCGGGAAAAGATCTATTTCGCCCCCGCGCACGCCAGCGCCGGAATCGTGACCTGCGGCGGTCTCTGCCCCGGCCTCAATGACGTCATCCGCGCGGTCACCCGTTGCCTCTGGAACCGCTACGGCGTCCGGCGCGTGGTCGGCGTGCGCTACGGCTACCAGGGCTTCCTGCCGGAAAACGGCCTCGAGGTCAGGCCGCTCGACCCCGACGTGGTGGACGACATCCACAAGATCGGCGGCTCGATACTCGGCACCTCGAGGGGCGGCGGCGAGCGCACGGGCGAGATCGTGGACGCCATCGAGCGGCTCAACCTCAACATGCTCTTCGCGATCGGCGGCGACGGCACCCTGAAGGGCGCCATCGCCATCGCGGACGAAGTGGCGCGCCGGGGCCTCAAGATCGCCGTGGTCGGCATCCCGAAGACCATCGACAACGACCTGCTGTACATCGACCGCAGCTTCGGCTTCGAGACCGCGGTCGCGGAAGCGGCCGCGGCAGTCACCGCGGCCCACGCGGAAGCCCATTCCTCCATGAACGGCATCGGCCTCGTGAAGCTCATGGGACGCGACTCGGGCTTCATCGCGGTGCACACCGTGCTCGCGGTGCACGAGGCGAACTTCGTGCTGATTCCCGAAGCGCCATTCGAACTCGAGGGGCTGGACGGACTGCTCGCGGCGCTGGAGGAACGGCTCCGGCGGAGGGGCCACGCCGTCGTCGTCGCCGCCGAGGGCGCGGGACAGGACATACTGGCGAAGAGCGAGGAAACCGACGCCTCGGGCAACCGCAAGCTCGGCGACATCGGCGCGTACCTGCGCGACCGCATCCACGACCACTTCCGCGCGAAGGGCGTCGAGATAAACCTCAAGTACATCGACCCGAGCTACATGATCCGCTCCGCGCCCGCCATACCCACCGACTCGGTCTACTGCGAACGGCTGGGCAACAACGCGGTGCACGCCGCCATGGCGGGAAAGACAAGGCTCGTAGTCGGGATGGTGAACAACGAATTCGTCCACATCCCCGCCGCCACTGCCGTGGCGCGCCGCGCGAGGGTGGACCCCGAGGGAAGCCTGTGGCGCGACGCCGTCGAAGCCACCCAGCAGCCCCACCGGCTGGCCAAGGCGAGGTAGGCGATGCCGAAGAAGACCGTCCTGATCATCGACGAATCGGACCTGTTCCGGCAGTACATGAAGTCGAAGCTCGAGCGCTTCGGGCTGCGCGTGGAGACCGCCATCAACGGACTGGACGGCTCGGCGCGGATCCGCGAGCTGTTGCCCGACCTGGTGGTGCTCGATTACCACGTGACCCGGCGCCCCGTGCGCGAAGTCCTGGCTGACAAGAAGGCGGATCCGAACACGGCCGCCGCGCCGGTGCTCCTGACCGCCCAGAAGATCGACAAGCGGCGCCTGCTCGAGCTCATGCCCTTCAACATCCGCAAGGTCTTCACCAAGCCCATCCGCATCGACGCCTTCTACGCGGCGCTTTCGGAGCTGCTGGGCACGCCCATCGAGGTCGACCCGACGCCCTGCATCCTCGAGGCCCACGTCAACGACGACATCGTCTTCGTCGAGATTGCGCAGGGCCTCAACCGCGAGAAGATCGACCTCCTGCGCTTCAAGATCGCCGAGCTGCTCGAGCTCTACGCCATCCGGAAACCACGGGTCATCCTGCTCATGAGCGACCTTTCGCTCTCTTTCGTGGACGGCGCGAACCTCGAAGCCCTGCTGTCGACCGTGGTCGAGGCCAGTGGGGCGAAGCACCGGCACATCCGCGTCATCACGAACGAGCAGTTCGTGCGCGACTTCGTCGTCGGACGCCAGGAATTCCGCGACATCGAGGTTGTGTCGAACCTGCAGTACGCCCTCGACGGCCTGCTCGCCGAGATCGATCCGGGCTCGGAACTCGAAGAGGGGAAGGCCCACCTGGTCGCGGACCGGGTGCTCAGGGCCCAGAGCGGCTCGGAAGGCAAGGAGGCGCTCGAAATGCGCTTCGGCGCCGAACGGGCGCGCGACGCGAAGGCGGCTCCAGACATCGAATCGCTCCGCGAGGCATGGAAGGACCTCCGGGTCGCGGTGGTGGACGACGACTTCGTCACCCAGGAGCTCGTCCGGACCGTCTTCGAGCGCGCGGACGCCGAAGTCGAGGCCTTCGGCAACGGACGCCTCTTCCTCGAGGCTGTCGGCTCGGCCGAATTCGACCTCGTGTTCCTCGACTTGCTGATGCCGGAGAAAAACGGCTTCGACGTGCTCGCGGAGCTCCATGCACGCGACCTCGACCTGCCGGTCATCGTGCTGTCCGCGGTCTCGCAGCGCGAAGCCGTGGTCAAGGCCTTCCAGGCCGGCGTCAGGAGCTACCTGGTAAAGCCCATGGGTCCCGACGAGATGATCCGGAAGACCCTCGAGATCCTCAAGGCCAACTTCTAGGGGAATGCCAGTGTTGCTTCCTGACCGGCTCTACCGCGAGGCCTTCGAACAGGCCCGCCTGCCGTCGATACTGCTCGACGCCCACGGCATGGCGGCGCTCTGGAACGACGCCTTCGACGAACTCTTCCGCTCGATAGCCGGCTTTCCGCCCGAGCGCCTGCGCGGCCCCCTCTTCGACTGGCTGCAGGAACGCGACGGCTTCCAGTTCGCCTATTACGTCTCCGCCATCGTGGCCGGCAGGCAGGCGGCCGCCACGGTTGAAGCCCCCGTCGCGGGGGCCGCCGGCGAGCGGCGCTGGATACGGCTCCGGCTCTCGCGCGTCAACGCCTCCGGCGAACCCGAGCGCCGCGGGGACCGCTGGGTCTTCGCCGTGGCCGAGGACGTGACGGAGCAGAAACTCCGCGAGAAGCGGCTCGAGACGGAAAAGGCGGAAGCCGAGAAAGCCACGCGGACCAAGAGCCTGTTCCTGGCCAACATGAGCCACGAGATCCGCACGCCGATCCAGACGATACTCGGCATGGCCGAGCTCCTCAAGTCGACGGGCCTGGACAAGGAACAGGCGGACTACGTCCGCACCGTCGGCTTCGCGGCGGACATCCTGCTCGGCCTGATCAACGACGTGCTCGACTTCTCGAAGATCGAAGCCGGCCGGCTCGACATGGAAACGCTGGACTTCGACCTCCGCTCGACCATACGCCAGGCAGTCAACCTGCTCTCGCTCGACGCCCACAAGAAGGGCCTCGAGCTGGTGGTCGAGCTCGACGAGGCCATGCCGGGCATCGTGCGCGGCGATCCTTCGCGGCTCAGGCAGGTGATCGTCAACCTGATCAAGAACGCGGTCAAGTTCACGCGCTCCGGCGAGGTCCTGGTCCTGCTCGAGCGGGTCGACCGCGCGGGCGGCAGCCGGGCGCGCATCTCCGTGGAGGATTCCGGCGACGGGGTGCCCGAGTCGCTGCGGGGCGACCTGTTCACGCCCTTCACGCAGGCGGTCGCCGCCGCCAACAACGGCGGCACCGGGCTCGGCCTGGCCATCAGCCGGCACCTGGTGGAGCTGATGGGCGGCGAGATCGGGTACCGCCCCCGCGAGTCCGGAGGCTCAGTGTTCTGGTTCGAGGTGCCGCTGGTCGAGGCCCTCTTCGCCGTTCCGGTGCCGACCCTGAGGTCGGGAACCCAGGCGAAGGTGCTGGTGGTGGACGACCACGCCCTGGCCCGGCGGCAGACGGAACGCCGGCTTGCCGGCTTCGGCCACAAGGCGGACGGCGCGAGCTCGGGCGCGGAAGCCCTGGCGGCCCTGCGCGCCGCTGTCGAAGAGGGCGAACCCTACGCGCTCGCCGTTGTGGACCAGGACATGCCGGACATGGACGGCTGGCGGCTCGCAAACGAGGTGACCGGCGACGCGGATCTGGCCTCCACCCGCCTGGTGCTGGCCACGCCGGCCGGCCTCAACGGACCCGAGGCGAAGATGCGCCTCCTGCGCTGGTTCCAGGCTTACGTGGTCAAGCCGATCCGTCCGACGGAGCTGTTCGAGGCGACCGAACGCGCGCTCTCGATGGAGGAAACGCTCGAACCACTCGAGGAGGACGCCAACGCCGCCCCGCCCGCGCCGCCCCGCTTCGGCAAGACGGTGCTGGTGGCCGAGGACCACGCGGTCAACCAGGAGCTCTTCGCGGCCTTGCTCGAACAGCTCGGGTGCGAGGCCATGATGGCCGCCGACGGCGTCGAGGCGGTCGAGGCCGCGCGCGGCCGGATGCCGGACCTGGTGCTGATGGACATCTTCATGCCGCGCATGAACGGCTACGACGCGTCCCGGGAGCTCCGCGCCGCCGGCTTCCGCGGCCCGATCGTGGCGGTGACGGCGAGCGCCATGCAGGACGAGCGGGACAAGTGCCTCGCGGCCGGCATGAACGACGTGCTCACCAAGCCCTTCCGCCGGGCCGACCTCGAGACCATGCTCGGCTTCTGGTTCGCCCGCGAGCGGGGCAAGGAGCGCGAGAACGCCGGCCCGCCCGCCCGCAGCGCGGTTCCGGGACCCGCCGCCTTCGACCCGGCCTCGCTGGTGGAAACCTTCCTCGGCAAGGCGGACACGGTGGCCAACCTGCTCAGGCGTTTCCTCGAGAAGACGCCCGCCCAGCTGGACGCCCTGGACGCCGCCGCCGCCGCCGGAGAGCTCAAGGAGCTGCGCGATGTCGCGCACTCGATCAAGGGCGCGGCATGGAACCTGACCGGCAAGCGCCTCGGCGACGCGGCCGCGGCCGTCGAGAAGCCGGCCAAGGACGGAGACCTGGACGGAGCGGCCGGAGCGCTCGGAGCCCTGAGGGAGGCGTGGAAGGAATTCGTGGAGGCCGTCGGGCTCTGGCTCGAAACCTTCGGGCCGGCCTAGGAGCCCGTCACCGCCGCGGTCGGGGGCAGGCGACGACGGCCGCGCGCCTCGGTATACTGGACACCACATGAAAGCCAGCTACCACACCCACTCGGACTTCTGCGACGGCAGGGCCGGCATCGAAGCGATGGCCGAAGCCGCGATCGCGGAAGGCTACGACATCCTCGGCTTCTCGAGCCACAACCCCCTGCCCTTCCCCTACCCAGGCGTGTTGCCGATGGAGCGCCTCGGCGAGTACCGCGACGCGGTCCGCGCCCTGGCCTCGAAGCTGGAGGGCCGGATCGAGATTGCGCTGGGAATCGAAGCCGACTGGGTGGCGGGCGCGTGCGCCCCCGGCGACGGCCGCCTCGACCCGGGGAAATTCGACTACCGCATCGGCTCGGTCCACGTGGTCCCGGCGCCGGGAGCGCGGAGCGGGCCGCCGGAATACCGCTACACCGCCGTGGACAGCCCCGCGCACGAGTTCGCGAGGGAATTCGCCCTGCGCTGGACGGGCGACGGCGTGGCGCTCGCCCGCGCTTACTTCAAGGCCGTGGCCGACCTGGCAAAAGCCGGCGGCTTCGAGGTGCTCGGCCATTTCGACCTGATCCGGAAAAACAACCGCGGGTCCGCCCGCTTCATCGACGAGGACTCGAAGCCCTACGTCGACGCGGCCATGGAGGCCGTGGAAGCCGTGGCGGCCTCCGGCGCGGTGGTGGAGATCAACACGGGCGGCATGGCGCGCGGCAAGTCCGACTCGCCCTACCCCGCCCTCCGCTGGCTGAAGGAATTCCGCGCCCGCGGCGTCCCGGTCCAGGTGAACGCGGACGCGCACGCCCCTTCGCACCTGGCCGACGAATGGCGGCGCGCCGGACTGGCGCTGGCCCGCGATGCCGGCTACCGCGAGCTCAGGATATTCACGAAAGGGAAGTGGGCGAACGTCGGCCTGTCCTGATTCCGGGGCCGGCCACGCGGCGAGCTGGCAGGCCGCGCCGCTCCCCGGCAAGCGCGGCGCGCCTCGCGGGATCGGAACCGCGTGGTCCCGGCCCCCCCCTGTCCCCGCGCGAATGCCCGGGAACGGACAAAAGAGAACCGCCCGGAGGCGGGGCTCCGGGCGGACGCTCGGGACTGGAGGCGCGGGAACGCTCAGCGGTTTCGGCGTTCCTCGGATTTCTGGCAATCGATGCAGAGCACCGCGTAGGGAATGGCCGTGAGGCGCTCCGTCGGAATCCGCTTCGAGCACTTCATGCAGAGCCCGTAGCGGCCTTGCTGGATGCGCGCGAGGGCGGCGTCGATGGCCCGCATGCGCTTGATTTCCTGCGAGCCGAGCGCCTCGATCATGCGGCGGTCGATATCGTCCGCGGCGACGTCGGCGAAGTCCTTGGGGTCCATCTCCTCGACGATGGCCCGGAAGTCCGCGTTGGTCGCCGCGAGGTTGTCGAGGATCTCCTTCTTCTGCTGCACGAGCAGTTCACGCATGCTGTCGGTGTTTACCTTGTCCACGAAGGGCCCCCTTGGGTCATAGTGAAAAAGCGCGGCTACCATGTCGCAGCGCCGGGTAAAAGTCAACCCGGTTGACACGGTCCGCGCAGGCCCATACTATTGTAACTCTCGGAGCGGCCTTTTCAAGACAAGGTCGAATACCGACCGAATTTTAGGAGAGGCCGTGGCGAAAGAAGAAGCGATCGAGGTAGAGGGCAAGGTCAAGGAAGCCCTCCCGAACACCATGTTCAGGGTAGAGCTGTCCAACGGGCATGTCATCCTGGCCCACCTTTCCGGCAAGATGCGCAAGCACTACATCCGCATCGTGCCGGGCGACACCGTCAAGGTGGCGCTCTCGCCCTACGACCTGAACCGCGGCCGCATCATCTACCGCGAGCGGTAGACCGTTACCCCGCACAGCTCACCGCCCCCGATACCGAGGCCGCCCCCAGGGCGGCCTTTGGGTTTTACCTCCATAAACAGGAAGACCACGGATGAGGTCGCGCGCGATGAGCGCGCACGATAATTGCTTCCCCTCCGAAAGCGGAGCGTAGCGCCGCAGACGCGGAGACGCGGAGAAAGAGAAAGAGATACTCTCGCGTAGGGGATTTTTCAATCCCTGGTCTCCAATTCCTCTCCATCTTCACTCTGCGTCTCTGCGCCTCTGCGGTAGATTTCTTGACCCGGGTGTCGTCGATCAGGCTTTTTGTCGGGGGCGGAGGAGGACCCAGGTGGCGCCAGAGCCGCCCTGGGACTTGGGGGCGGGGCCGGAGCGGCCCGCGCAGGGCGAGCGCTCGAGGACGCGGCGGACAACGGCCTTGAGGACGGGCTCGTCGGGGGAATGGTTGCCCTTGCCGTGGACGACGAGTACCTTGCGCGCGCCTGTGGCCGCCGAGTCGCGAAGGAAGGCCTCGAGGCGCTCCTCGGCCTCCGTGGCGCGGAGCCCGTGGAGGTCGACGCTGGCGTCCACAGGCAGGGCATCGAGCTCGCGGAGGCTCGGGCTGCCCGCGCGGCCGCTTGAGGAAGAGGCGTCGCGCTCGCGCGCTTCGTGGGCGGCCGGCGCGCCGTAGCGGTCGAGCCATTCGGAAAGCAGCACGTGGGCATCGCGTCCGTCAGCGCCTTCGCCGCGGCCTGCGATCTTCGCGCGGCCGGGGCGGCCGATCGGGCCGCTTGCCTCGGACGGGGTCTCATCGAGCGACTCGCGCTCAAGCGCGCGGGGAGCGCCGTGGCGTCGGAGCCATGCGGCCATGACGGCGTTCGGGTCGCGCGCCGCGGGAACGGCGGCCTTTCCGGCGGAACCGGATCCGGAGGCACCGGAGCCGCCTTTCCGCGCGGCTTTTTCAGCGGCCCTTTCGGCGGCTTCGCGCGCGGTCTCCGCCTCCGCCTCGGTAACGCGCCTCGGGTTGGCGAGCTTGCCGGGACCCGGCTGCTGCGCGCGCTTCCGGGCCGCCTTTTCCGCATCGGAATTGAGGCGCTCCCATTCCTCGAAAATCTCGCCGAAGCCGGGCATCAAAAACCTCCGTAGTTGCGAGCCGATCGGTCGGGAACCCAGCCAGAGCGCCCGTCGGAGAAGGAAACGCGCGCCCAGCCGCCTTCCCGCGCGAGGACGCGTGAAGCGACGGGTTCGTCGACGGAGAAGGCGACACCGCCCGACTCGGAGGGCACCGCGCGGACCGGACCAGCCCAGACGACGGCGAAATCGCGCGAGCGCTCGGCCAGCGAGGCGCCGCCCGCGAGGGCAAGGAGGAGACCGAGGAATAGAAGGATGAAAGTCGGGCGGGAGACACGGAAGCGTAGGACCGGGCCGAAGCGCAGCCGGAGACGGGCGCGGCGCCGTTCGGCCGCGAGGAGCGCGAAGCCCGCGACCAGCAGGCCGAGCGCGACGACGAGGAGCTCGCGGGGGCGCGGCAGGCGGTCCCGGGGTCGCGCGGGAAGGCGCAGGGCGGCCTCGCGCGCGTCGAGGGCGGCCGCGAGGGCCTCGCCCAAGCCTGGCTCGAACATCGAGAGCGAACGTTCCGCCCTGTGAAGGCCGAACGCGAAAGCGGCGTCATCAGCGAGCTCGCGGTCGGCGAAGGCCCGACGCGCCAGGACAGCCGACTCGCTCCCCTCCTCGAGACCCGCCAGGCGAGACTCGAGGCGCGCGTACGCGTCTGAGAGCGCCGCAGGGTCGACGCGGGGCGCAGCCTCGAGCGAAAGAGGCCGGACGGCCAGGCGCCGCGCGACACCCTCGGGGTCGAGGTAGTCCAGGGGCTCGAAGCGCGCCCGATAGGCCCCGGCCTCGCGGGCGATAACCCTGCAGTCCAGGTAGACCCGTCCTTCGAAGCCGCCCGCCGTGGCCGCGAGTCCGTCGCGGCGCGTCACGGCCAGGTCCGCGTCGGGGACGGGACCGGAAGGTCCCTCGACCGAGAGGGCTGGCATGACGACGACGGGCAGCGAACCCGATCCTTCGAGGACGAGGGTGAAGGAGAACGCGTCGCCCGCCACGGTCTTCGAGAGGACCGGCTCGAGCCGCAGCGAGAAGCGGCCAACCGCGCGCGAGGCGCGGACGGCTTCGGGAACCTCGATCACCTCGATCGCCGCGGCCTCGAAGCCGATGCCCGGCAAGTCCGGCAGGACGAGGGGCAATTCAATGCGGCCCGGATCGAGGGCCAGCGCGACAAGGTCGCCGTCCGCAGCCCTGAAGGTGGAGAGTCCCGGCGCGGCGAAAGGCTCCGGCTCGACCTCGCCGCCGTCCGGAAGCGCGACCGCCACGTCGAAAACGCCGTAGCGGCTCACCCGGGCGGGCACGATCCAGGTCGCGCGCGCCCGGGGCGGTGAGCTCGCGGCCGAGGCCGACTGCACGAGGACGGCCGGCAGCCTCCACACCTGGCTTCCGGCCCGGAGCGTGACCGGACCGGTCGAAAGGTTTCCTTCGGCGAGCACGCGATAGCGGAGCTCGATCCGCGCCGCGGGCGCGTCGCCCCGGACCGGGCGAGTGGTCGACGAGAGGAATTCCATTCCCGCGGCGCCCGTCCCCGCCTCGACGTCGAGCTCGTCCGGCTCGATGCCGGGCAGCTCGACGGTGACGGTGAACTCGTCGCCCGGGAGCGGCGCGGAGGATGACCAGCTGACCCTGGGCTCTGCCCCGAGCCGAAGCGGCGCGACGAGCATCAGCGCGAGGACGATCGGAGCGGCACGGCTCCGCGAAGATCGCGTCATGGCTTTCTCCCCCGCGCCTAATGGTCGTCCGGAGCGGGGTTTCCCGCCGCGGGCTTCGGCGCCCTGAAGCGCCCGGTTTCAAGTTCGCGCAAAATGCCAAACAGCTCGTTCCCGCCCGGGTCGTCGCCCTCGGAGCTCGGGGACCGCGAGGCGGAGGAGGCGCTCCGCGACTTCCTGGCGGCTTCCACCGCAAGCTCGAGGGCGCGCTTTGCCTCGAGGTCGCCGGGGCGCAGGCGCAGGGCGGCGCGCAGCGAATCGATCGCCTCTTCGTGGCGGCCGAGCTCGAGCTCGAGCAGGCCCAGGTTGTAGGCGGCGCCGAAGGCGACGCGGAGATCGGCGGCCCCGCGGAGGGGGGACAGCAGGACCCTCGCGGCGTCCGCCTCGCCCATGGCCGCGTAGACGTTGCCGATGTCGAAGGACTGGACCTCTCCGGGACCGGCCGCGAGATAGCGGGAGAGGGCCTCCTGCCGCTCGCCGCGCGCGAAGGCGGCGTTGCCGTCGAGCACGGCAAGCTTTCCTGCGGCCCCTGAGCACGAGGCGCCCAGCGCCAGCGCGGCGAGGCAAGGCGCCGCGAAGGCCGCGCGCCGGGCGGGGAACCGGCTTCGCGCGCCGCTCACGCGAAGTCTCCGCGCGAACGCAGGCGGGAGAGCAGGGCCCGCGCGAAGAGGGCGAGGGCGGCGACGAAGGCGAACGCCCCCGAGCGGTCCGCGGGCGCGGTGCGCGCGCCGGCGCCGGCCGCTCCGGAAGTCGCCGCGTCGACGATCTCGAGGATGCCCGCGAGACTGGCCGGGTCGTCGCCGTCGAAAAGGGCGCCGCCCGAACCCGCGGCGAGACGCGCGAGGGTGCCCTCGTTCCGGGCGCTCGAGGCCCGGCTCCCGTCGGAGGAGAGCACCGGGCGCCCCTCGGCATCGGCCACCTCGACGGGCGAGGCGCCGCCGAAGGCCACCGCGACGATCACGGCTCCGAAAGCCCGGGCTTCGGCCGACACCCTCCCGAGGTCCGTCGAACGATCGTCGCCGTCGCTGAATACCAGGACGATCCGACTCCCCGCCCCCCCGGAACGGAGTGCCGCGCGGACACCCGCCCCCAGGTTGGTCCCGGGCAGTGTGACGGCGTCAGTCGAGGCGAAGCCGAGCGCCTCGTCCACGGCCGCGACGTCGTCGGTCGGCGGAACCAGCACCGTCGCCCCGCCGCGCGCGGCCACGAGGCTCCAGGTCAGGCGGGGCCTCGAGGCGAGGAGGGAACGGGCGGTCATCACGGCTCGTTCGAGCCGGGTCGGCTCGGAATCGGCCGCCAGCATCGAATTGGAGACGTCGACGACCATGGCGACTTCGAGGCTCCCGCCGCCCTCCGGTACAGGTCTGCGGCCGATCGACAGTCCCGCCAGGCCTATGATGACGGACGCGGCCACAACGGACTCCGCGGCCGCGATGGCGAGGCCCAGGGCAAGGGCCCGGCGCGCGGCAACATCGCCCGAGGCGGCAGGCGAGCAGGCCCGCGCGAAACGAGCGGCTCGCGCCGCGGCCCGCGCGCCGAGCGCGAAGACCACCGGGACAGCCAGCAGCGCCCAGAGGAGGCGGGGCGAATCGACCGTCATTCGGCGCCTCCGTTGGCGACGCGCGCCAGCAGCCAGGCCGCGGTGGCGAAGGCCGCCACCAAAAAGAGCCAGGCGCGGCTCCGGTCGAGCCGCCTTTCGACGGAGCGCCTGCCCGCGGAGCCGGCCGAACGCTCGGCCGCCCAGTCGAAAGCCCGCTCCAGCGCGGAGGAGTCCGCCGCCGGGAAATAGGCGCCTCCGGCCCGAAAGGCCAGGGCCTGCAGGGAGGACGCGTCGAACGAGGACGCGTAGGCGCCGGAGACCGTCCGTCCCGTCTCGGGGTCGCTGTAGACGATGTCCGCCTCGCCAGGACCGCCCACGCCCACCACGACGAGCTCGACGCCGTAACGGCGCGCCAGGTCCGCCGCGTCTTCGGGGGCGACGCCTCCCGCGTTGTTCTCGCCGTCCGTGACCAGCACCACGCGGTCGACGAGGCCGCGGGCGGCGTGGACGTGGCGGACGGCCACCGCGAGGCCGAGCCCCACGGCGGTGCCGTCGCCGAGCACGCCCGGCCGGGCTTCCTCGAGCCGCGCCGCGACGGCCTCGTGGTCGGCGCTCGGCGGCGCCAGCAGCGCGGCCTCGCGGCCGAAGAGGACCACGCCGATAGCCTCGGGCCTCCCCGCCTCGAGGTAGGAGCGGACGAGCGCCTTGGCGGCGCCGAGCCGGTCGGGCTCGATGTCGCGGGCTGCCATGCTGGGCGAGACGTCGAGCACGAAGACGACGTCGGCGCCGCGCGAAAGCCAGAACGAACGGTGCTCCACCGTATACGGCCCGGCGGCGGCGACCACCGCGGCGGCGTAGGCGAAAACCAGCGAAACGCGGGAGACGAAGCGGGCGGCCCGACGGAACCCCGACGCGGAAGGCGCGGCGTCGCCGGACGCCCAGGCGAGAAGCGGCAGGCGGTAACCGCCCGCGCTCTTCGCGCGGCCCCTCGCCCTCGACAGAAGGGTGGCCGCCAGCGACGCGAAAAGCGGCAGGGGCAACAGAAGGAGGGCGAGCGGCTCAGCGAAGCCCGGCATGACGGGTCTCCTCCCAGGTCTCGAGGGCCGCGCGGGCGGCGGCGCACGCCGCGGCCAGCTCCGCGCGCCCGGCCGCGCGGCCGGCGAAACGCACCGCCTCGCTGCGCGCGAGCAGGCGGGCCAAAGGATCCCAGGCCTCGGCGGCGAAAGGCTCCGGCCTGGCGGAGGCGAGTTCGCGCGCGGTCAGGGCCGCGACGGCGGGAAAAGCCGCGTGGGTCAGCCAGGCCCGGACGCGCGAGGAAAGCAGGGCCCAGGCAGCCGCCGCCTCGAGTTCGTCCCCGCGCCGCTCGAGCCACGCTATGGCGGAGAGCAGCTCGCGGCGGGTTCTTCCGGAGCGCCATTCCGCCATGAGCGCGCGCAGCCAGGGCAGGATCCTGAACGCCACGACCAGGGCGAGCGAAACGAGGAGCAGCAAGGTCCCGGCGGCGCCAAGGACCAGGGCGCGCGTGCCCGTTACCTCGAGCTGGGCGGCGGGAAGCGGATCGGAGCGGCCGAAAGCGGACAACGCGGATTCAACGGAAACGGCCAGGGAGGGAAAGGAGCAGTCGCCGACCGTGAACGCGGGCAACTCGAGGGCGCCGCTTTCCCAGACGCGGAAGCGGACCACGCAGGTCCAACGCCCGTCCGCCCTGGTCAAGACCGCCTCGACCAGCTCCGTCGCTTCCCTGAAACCCGGGGGGGGCTCGGGAAAGACGATGCCCGCCTCCACGGGCCGGGACAGGCCCGGATCGAAGGCGAGCCTCGCCTCGACCAGGTCGCCCGGGAAGCGGCGCGCCGGCAACAGGTCCGCGGACAGCACCGTGACGGGCGACGCGGAAGCGAAGCTCGCGCACGAGAGGGCGAGCAGCGCCGCGAACGCGCGCGAAGCGCCGGAGACGCGCGATCGCGTCATGCCGGGCGCCTCGAGCGCTTGTCGAAGAAGCGCAACACGGCCAGGGCGGGATCTTCGGTCGCGCCGATTTCCAGGCGTGACGCGCGCGCGCGCGCCACCGCCCGGAGCCAGGCGAGGCGACGTTCGGTCAGCGCGGCCTCGCGCGCCTGGTTCCAGTCCGCGGAGCTCGGATCTATCACGACCGACCTGCCCGATTCGGCGTCCCGCACGGCGCAGGCCCCCGCCAGGGGCGGGAGGGCGCCGTCGGACGGATCGACCGGCCTCAGCGCGATGACGTCGTGCCGCCTCGAAAGCTCCGCGAAGGGCCGCTCCCATCCGGAAGCCAGGAAGTCGCTCGCGACGACGACGATCGAACGGCGCTTCAGGTCCGCCCGCGTCGCCTCGAGCGCCTCACAGAGGGCGGAACCCGCCACGTCGTCGTCCGGCCTGAGCGAGGCGAAGCGCTCCGCCAGGGCCAGCGCCCTGGACCGCCCGGACGCGGGCGGGTCGAAGCGGATGGGCGACCCGGCAAACACCAGGGCGCCCGAAGGGTTGCCGCCTTCCTCCGCGGCCAGGCAGAGCAGGCCGCAGGCCGCGGCCGCGGTCTCGCGCTTCGAGCGCGGAGCGCCGAAATCCATGGAAGCCGAAGCGTCGAACACCACGAACAGGGCGAGATCGCGCGATTCGCGGAAGGTCTTGACGAAGGGCCGGCCGAAGCGCGCGCTCGCGTTCCAGTCGATCAGGGAAGCGTCGTCCGCTCCGTCGTAGTCGCGGAGCGAGTCGAATTCCACGCCACGGCCCTTGAAGGCCGAGCGGAATTCGCCCGAAGCCAGCGAGCGGCTGACCATCGGCGAGGCGAACTTGAGCCGCCTGAGCAGGCGGTTCGTCGCCCGATCGCCCGTCGAGCTCATGGCACCGGGACGATCGAAAGGATGCGCCGCACCAGTTCGTCGGAGTCGGCGCCCTCAGCCTCGGCCTCGTAGCTCGGGGCGACGCGGTGGCGCAAGGCCGGAAGGGCGAAGGCCTTGACGTCGTCGGGACCGGCCCAGGCGCGCCCGTCGAAGAGGGCCGCGACGCGGGCGGCGCGGTGAAGCACGATGCTCGCTCGAGGCGACGCGCCGTACTCCACGAGACGCGAAAGCTCGCGCAGGGCCGGGTCGGAGGCGGCCGGGTCGGGGCGCGTGGCGCGCACCAGGCGCACGCCGTAGGCGAGCACCGCGTCGTCGACGCGCACCGCCGCCAGGGCCGCCCTTAGAACACCCAGGTCGTCCGCCGAAAGGACCGTCGCGGCCGCCGGCGCGCGGCGGGACGCTCCGTCCCTCGAGGCGGCGGCGAGCCGGACGATCCGCTCCTCCTCGACCGCGCTCGGGTAGTCCGCCTTGACCTTGAGCATGAAGCGGTCGAGCTGGGCCTCGGGCAGGCGGAAGGTGCCCTCGTGCTCGATCGGGTTCTGCGTGGCCAGCACCATGAAGGGGAACGGCAGCTCGAGGCTCGAGTCGCCGATGGTAACCTGGCGCTCCTCCATGGCCTCGAGCAGGGCGGACTGCACCTTGGCGGGGGCGCGGTTGATCTCGTCGGCCAGCACCACGTTGGCGAAGACCGGCCCCTTCCGCGGCACGAAGCGCGCGGTGGGCGCGTCGTAGTAGAGCGTGCCCGTGATGTCGCCCGGGAGGAGGTCGGGTGTGAACTGGACACGGCGGAACTGGAGGCCGGCCGCGTCCGCGAAGGCGCGCACGGCCAGGGTCTTGGCCAGGCCCGGCACCCCTTCGATGAGGAGATGCCCCTCCGCGACCGCCGCGGCGAGGATGCCGTCCACGAGCTCGGTCTTGCCGACGAGGCGCGCGGACACCGCTTCGCGTACGCGGGCTAGTATCCCGGCCGCCTCGGCGACCAGGGCTTCAGCTTCGGGAGCGCTTCCGCTCATGGCGACCTCCGCATCGCGCGCCGGTCCGGGCCCGCGCGCGACGGGCCATGCTAGCTTATGCCCCCCCCGCGAAGCAAGGCGTAGGAACGCCGCAAAGGCAGCCACGCCGCCCCGGTAAACGGGAAAGCCGCCCGCAGAGCCGGCGTTCCCGTTTACCGAACCGCTGGCTTGACCCGCGAGCGAAGCGAGACGGGTCGAAGCGCGC